>JBMONC010000085.1:0-17009 GCA_049324875.1 Bacillota bacterium | reverse complement strand
CCATGTTGCGCCCATGTTGCGCCCATGTTGCGCCCATGTGCCGCAGCCCATGCGCGGTGGCGATCCCAGAAATTGTAAGAAAACTCTCTTGAACAGAGACAGGCGTGGCTGATCACTATCCGCCCCAAGAACCATCATGAAACGTGATGTGAGTGAGAAAATAAGAGAACGGACCCGTTATCGACTGCTATGGGAGCGGAGGATTCATGAGCATTAGCGTGGGTTCGTCGGAACATATGACCGAGCCGAATCAGCGTGTTGCCGGGGCCTATGCACGCTACCGTTGCCATCCATTCAGCGCCTGAGTAGAGGTATTTATAGGTTTCAGTCAGGGGTCTTCAGCGTAGCCGCTTAATCGACCCAGGACACAGAGCTGTCCTCGTTAGTAATAGACTGCCGCTCTACCGACCCGGAATTCCCAAGCCTGTCCTTACAAGACAGACGTATCGGTCCAGACCTGACAGGACGGTACTCCAATGGGGCTCTAAAGGAAACTGCACATCAAACCGCCACGCCCGTCCGCCAGTCAGAGGCTCCGTCTTGCCTGTAGGGGAACAAGCGAGGTGTCGCCTAATTGCCTTCCTGTCCTTAAGGAGTCCAACGTCGGTTTTGACGACCTCGACCACTACGTCGTGCGCTGGCTCACGCCCAACATCGAAGAGAGCTGTTTTCAACTGCCGTTCCTCTACCGTCCCTCCCCAAGACAGCGGGTGCCACACCCATTCGGGCTGGACTGCAGCGCGTTCGTACCGATCACGCAGTTCCAGGGCCTCACGCTCCGACTTCTCGGCTCGCCTCCCTGCCTGGTTCGATAGGTTGATAGCCACGGTCACGGCAATGATAGACGCATAGGCTCCAACCCACTCTCCCACAGCACCAAACCAACTCTGCAGTCATATAGCCTTGATCACCACTCCCATGAGAGTTGAAGCCTACCGAGAACCGTGGGTGAGCTGTACGTAACTGGACCTCGGTTCACCTGCCGGTAGAGACTCCTCACACCAGGGATTCTCCGAGGATAGTAACCGATATCTGTCGGACAAATGTGCGCAAGGAGGCGAGGAGTTCCTGGCACTCCTCCGCAGGGATCCCAACCGCCTTGTGGATTACCTCATCCCGTAGGTGGGCCAGTCGATTGAGGTCACTCCGGCACGGAAGCTGGTCGTGTTGAGGTAGGATGCCAGATCGCTTCAGGTATTCCTCTAGGGTGTCTAGTGCCTTTCTCCCACCGATGGTCTGGTCCTTGTTCCGGAACACCTCTGCGTTGATCGACGGCTGTGTGAGTATGCCGTACAGGAAGGCCTCCAGGGCCTGGTAGCCAATCACAAGTGATAGGCGCCATGCGTTCAGATCATCTTCCAAAGCCAGTTCTGACGCACGCCCGAGAAACCCCCTGGCTACCTTCAGATAGTTGTTCACCGCGTCCGGCAGGATAGCTTTCCGACTCAGGTACTCGAGAACCAAGACCGTCTCAAACGGGTAGGGCGGCCAGTTGTCGGTACCACCCCACTCCCCAGTCGGTCGTTGCGCGCTTGTCAACCACCTTTCACCCAGGGTCTGAGAGTGAGACAACCCTTTGTCTCCGCTCAACTTAATAGCTTCGAGCGCTAGGACCGTCGTCATCAGGTCTGGCGGTCGTTCCTGACCGTCCTCAATCGCCACCCAGTACCCTTCTCCGCGTTGCTGACGCACAAGCCATTTGACCGCTTTGACTCCACATTCGCGTTGCCACTGCTGCCGGGCCAAGCGTAGGAGACATACGGCTGCCATCGCCGTCAGATACGTGCTCGACGCTCCAACGGTCCTCCCGCCTTCCTTTATGGTGTGAACATAGTCCGTATAATCTCCGTTCAAGAACTGCTGATGTGCTAGTCGGACCAAGGCTATCTCTATAAAGTGACGTATACGGGCACAAAGACCTGCCGAACGACTGGCCAGGAACAAGGCAGTCGTACTTGGCAACAGATGCCGGTCACCGTTAATCGCTACACTGAGCGCCTCGAATCCGGACAGCCCGTTTAGCAGAGCTGATCCCACCGTATACTCAATCTCTCGCATTACCGTAGGGAACTCGCCGATCTGAAAGTGCTCCATAAAGCGATAACGTGAAATCGCGTCGATGATTTCATTGTTATCCCTACTGCGCCAGAAGATAGCTGCACTCCCGTGCGTGTCCCTCCGCAGATCCGCCTCATGGGCGCGCAACTGCTGCTTCCAGTCTGCCACCTCTTTCTCGACGGTCATTGGAGGAAGGGAGCCCTCCAGCAGAACCATCGCGTCGTAGACTTGGTCCGATTGCCTCACATCCCACTCTACATACGCTTGCAAGGCCTCCCGGGCCTTGGCAGGCCCGGCAGGGAGGGCCGCCAGCCCTGCCTCTAGTTCCTGGTCTCGACTCCGAAGGAGAATGTAAAACTCGTCGTACCGTGTAGCCTGGTTTGGTACCAACCAGTCCTTCCACAGGCCCTCAACGTCCCCCAACAGTCTGTCGCCTCTCTGGTCCAGGGCGGCCTCGAGCCCCTTTCTCCGCTCCACGTAAGCCTCCAGACATTCCTGGAGGTGCTCCCGGTACCATGCCTGCAGAGATGGATCAAGCCTAGCGACCAGCTCGCCGAGTTCGTCCAGGGTCCTATCCAAGCGCCGACCCACTCTTTCCCCGACCTGACTCAAGGCAAGCGGGAGTTGGTTTACCCAGTACTGTCCGAGCTCGTAGAGAAGCAACCGTTCCTTCCACAGCACCTTGGCTGACATTCGCTTTTCGCCTCCCAAGACGGTCGGATCCTTAAATGTCGTGCGCTATTATTCTCTCTTCTTGCGGGACCTCCCTTTCGTCATCCCAATAAACCACTCACTCCCCATCAGGTTCCTGCTTAACGACTTGCCCGCTAGAGTGCCCCCCAAGGAGGGCGGTGAGGCCGCCGTTGAACTATTAACCCCCGGACTGTGTCCGGGGGCAATAGCAGCAGTTTAGCTGAACTGATGTCGACCTAGTACCTAGACGAGCCTTAAGGGGGCGTTACTTTCAATGCCGGTTTTGTTTTGCCCGTTGAAGTCGGCTTAGCTTTGGAGGCCCCCCTTAGGGGGCCCGCACCTGTCGCCAAAGACCTCGCTCCATTCGGCGAAGCTTGTGTTGGACGTGAGGACAATGTTCGCATACTCTAACGCTACGCCCTCTGCTTCTGCTGAACTGTCTGCAGCAGGACCACGGCGCCCACGATCAGCCCGCCCCCGAGGACCTGGATCGCCTGGAGCCGCTCGCCCAGGAAGAGGAAGGCGGCGAGGCCGCCCATCACCGGCTCCAGCATCCCGGTGAGGGTGGCGTGGGTCGGGCTGATCCACCGGAGGCCCACCAGGTAGAGGCCGAAGGGGACCACCGTGGCCAGGCTGGCGATGTAGGCGAAGAAGAGCCAGAGGGAGCTGTCCGAGAGGGGGGCCAGGTTGACCGGGACCCGGCCTACCGCCAGCAGCCCCAGATCGACCAGCAGCCAGAAGAGGAAGCCGATGCCCAGCCCATAGCAGAGCAAGGTCCAGGGCGAGAGGCGGCCCACCCGCTTCGACCCGTAGATCGTGTAGAAGGAGAGGGCGGCTGCCGAGGCGAGGCCCGATGCCAGACCCAGCGGGCTGACCAGCAGCCGGGCGGTGGTGCCGAAGACCAGCAGGTAGGAGCCGGTCACCGCCAGGGCCAGCGCCCCCACCAGGACGGGGCCCATCCGCTGCCGCTCGAAGAGCCAGGCGTAGAGAGCGGTGATAATCGGCGCCAGGTACTGCAGGAAGATGGCGGTGGCCACGTTGGTCTCCGAGATCGTGAAGAGGTAGGTGTACTGGACCGCCGCCATCCCCACCACCCCCCAGATGGCGAGGAAGGAGAGGTCGCCCCGGCCGACCCGCAGCAGACGGGGCGCCAGAACGGCGAGCACCAGGGCCAGCAGGAGGAAGGAGAGGCCCAGGCGGATCTGAACCAGGAGGAACGGGTCGACGGATTTGTTGGCGAAGAGGTACTTGGCCAGCGCCCCCGAGATACCCCAGAGCAGGGCGGCGCCGGTGACGGAGAGATGGCCGCGAAGATGAGTCGACACGTGGCATAGGCCCCCTTTGAGGAGATGGGTGTTCGAGGCGGGGGCTGCCATTTCCTTCAGCTATGGGACCAAGGGCCCGGATATAGGACCGGAGACTCATTCGTGGGCGGTACTCTTGTCGGAGATGCGGGAACCCTTGTACAATGATCGCGGATCGTTTCCTATCAAAGGCAAACCCGGTGAAAGCCGGGGACGCAAAGCCACGGGCCTACCGCTCCTGCTGGAGCCACGGCAGCCGGGCCGCTGGGATGCGAGCACAGCCTTGAACGGGGAGCTGGCTTGCAGGCTCTCCTTTTTCGCGCCCCTTCCCCGGCCCGTTGAGGAGGAGGTATCGGCATGATCTACTTTGAGCGTCTCACCCCAACCCGCCGGCTTGCCAGGGCGCATATCCAGACCCCCTGCGACCCGCTCCGGGCCGCCGGTGAGTTCAGCTGGGACCACCCATTCTTCCGGGGCCTGCTGGAGGTAAGCGTCCAGTCGGTGATCAACCACCGGCCCTGCCTGACCTCCTACCTGGTCCAGGTGGACGGGCCCGGCTGTTGCCGGCTGATGGTCGAGACCACCGAACTGCCGGGAGAGGAGGCGCTGGCCTGATGCACCGCCTTCTGGAGGCGCTCACCGCTGACCTTGCCGCCTGGGCCCCCCAGCTAAAGGCGGAGGAATGGCTCTCCCTGGCCCGGCGGCTGATCCTTCAGCTGGAGAGCCGGGCCGGCCGGGCCGAGCACCGCCTCGCCGACGGTACCAGCCTCTCCTGGCTCTTCGATCAGCGCAGCGGCCAACTCCTCTCCACCTACCCCGACGGGGCGGTCCGCATCCGCATCGTCGCCAATCCGGGACGCGGGTGTCCATGAAAATGTAGGTCGTGGGGCGGTCTTTTTTGCCACGGATTACACGGATTACACGGATTAAATAGACAAATACATAACAATAGGAGAGGGTGTCTATAGTTATCTGTTGGATCCGTCCAACATCATGGTGCAGTGATTTTCACGGTCATATCCGTGTAACCACCATGGTGCGGTGCTTCGCACCAGCACCACTGACGAAAAGGGCACCGCCTACATTTCTGTGACGTGTATTTTATCCGTGTAACCACCATGGTGCGGTGCTTCGCACCAGCACCCCTGATGAAAAGGGCACGAACCCCATCATTGTAAGTTTTCGTGTCTTCATCCGTGTAATCCGTGTAATCCGTGGCCGTCATTTTCAGGGGAATCCGTGTAATCCGTGGCCATCATTTTCAGGGGAGTCCGTGTAATCCGTGGCACACAAAACCCGGGACCTCTGCCCGAAAGCAGAGGTCCCTCCTCGTTTCACGGATCGGGCCGGAGCAGCCAGCTCTGTTCGGCCAGGCGGAAGCCGTGGTCCATCAGGACGGCGGCCTCCTTGTAGAGGGCGGTGCGGGAGGGGGCGCCCAGGAGCACTACGATCAGCTCCTGATCCCCCCGGAAGGCGGAGGCGACCAGGGTGTGGTTCGCCTTCTCCGTCCAGCCGTTCTTCACCCCGGTGGCGCCGGGGTACTTCACGACGAAGTCGTTCCGGTTCTTCAGCAGCCGGGTCCCGCTCGGACCGGGGATCCGCTGCTCCGCCTGGCTCATGTAGATCCGGAACTCCGGGTGCTTCAGGGCGTGGCGGGTGATCACCGCCAGGTCCCGCGCCGTGCTGTACGGGTTGATCCAGTCGTCCAGCCCCGAGGCGGTCAGGAAGAGGGTGTCATGCGCCCCCAGCTCCGTGGCCCGCTGGGTCATCAGCCGGGCGAAGGCGGCCTCGCTCCCGCTCAGGTGCTCGGCTATGGCGGTGGCGGCGTCGTTGCCCGAGACCAGCATCAGGCCGAAGAGCAGCTCCCGCAGGGTCCGCTTCTCGCCGGCCCGCAGGTAGACGCTGGTTCCGGGCTGATTGGCGGCGTTGACGCTGACCGTCACCAGGCTGTTGGGGTTGCCCCGCTCCACCGCCAGCAGGGCGGTCATGATCTTGGTGGTGCTGGCGATGGGGAGCCGGACCCGGGAGCGGTACTCGCTGAGGACGGCGCCGGTGGCGGCGTCCATGATCAGATAGGCCCGGGAGGAGAGCTGGGGGTTGCAGACCGGCTGCGGCCCGGCCACGCCGAGGCTGGCGGTGCGCAGCTGGTCGCTCCAGCCCAGGGGGAGGCCCAGGCTGTCCGCCAGATCCCGCGCCCCCATCAGCACCTGCCCGCCCACCACCACCGGGGGCGTGCCGAGGGTGATCGGCTGGCCGTTGCGCGCCGCCGCCCTCTCCCCCGGGATCAGCATCACCCGGTGGCCGCCCAGCCGGACCTCCACCAGGTTGCCCAGCGTTGTCACCTGACCGCCGAGCCCTTCCACCGTCTGCTTCAGCGGCACGTGGAGCCGGTCGTTGATCACCGGGGAGGCGCCCAGGCACCGGCTGCCCACCTGGACGAAGCCCTCCGCCTGGGCCAGCAGCGGCTCAAAGGGCTCCACCAGTGGCTTCGCCTGAACCGGACGGGTAAACTGGTTGGCCACCCAGCCCGAGGCGCCCCGGGGCAGGCGCACCAGGGTCCAGCTCCCCTCCTGCCGGATCACCTCCAGCACCGTGCCGGTGGGCACCGTGGTCAGGACGGTGGTAAGGGTAGAGGGCCCCAGCCGGACGTTAAGCGGTCCGTCAAAGACGATCAGGCTGGGCGGCCCCCCGTTGGTGACGCGGACGGATTTGCCGTCATAGTCGACCTGCGCACCCAGCCCCTCCGAGAGGAAGCGGAGCGGCAGGTAGGTCCGGTCCTCGATCAGCTGGGCCGGCACGTCCAGTTGATGCGGCTGGCCATCCACCAGGGCGGTGGTGGAGCCGATCTTCAGCTGAACCGACCGCCCCTTCATCCGGGCGGTGACCGTATCGGGCGGCTGCCAGTCCACCGTGGCCCCCAGCGCCTCCAGGTAGGCCCGCATCGGCACCAGGACCCGGCTCTCCCGGATCACCGGCGGCGTGGGCATGAAGAGCTCCCGCCCGTTCACGTAGAGGCTCAGCGGGGCGGGCTCGGCACTGGAGGCAGGCATCGCCGCCCCCAGGAGGGAGACCGAGAGGAGGAGGCCCACCAGCTTCATCCGCAGTCGCAAGGCCGTCACCTCTTTGGGCATAGACAATCCTTATTTGATTGGACGACGACCGGCATTGTTCAGTTCCGACCGGGGTAGGGAGTTTTGTTCCGGATGGTCAGGCAGGGAAGTCGGGCCCGTTTTTCTGCCACGGATTACACGGATTACACGGATTTTATATACAATTATTCATTATAATGGAGTTCATCTGAAGGGGGCTCCCACATCCATGTGACCACCACGTCATCCGTGTCACCACCATGGTGCGGTGCTTTGCACCAGCACCTCTAATGAAAAGAGCACTACCCACATTTTTCTAATATATTTGTTTTATCCGTGTAATCCGTGTAATCCGTGGCACAGATAACAAGGCCAGGCTTGCCGCCTGGCCTGTTCGCTGTTCTGCTACCGGGGGAAGCCCTTGATCAGGGACATGGCCTCGGCCCGGGAGGCAATGTTGGTCTCGAAGACGCCCCGAACGGCGGAGGTGACCGTGGAGGAGCCGGGCTTGCGCACGCCCCGCATTGTCATGCACATGTGCTCCGCCTCGCAGACCACCATCACGCCCTGGGGCTCCAGCTTCTTCATCAGCAGGTCGGCGATCTGGGAGGTGAGCCGCTCCTGCAGCTGGGGGCGGCGGGAGTAGTCCTCCACGATCCGGGCCAGCTTGGAGAGGCCGACCACCCGGCCCCGGTTCGGGATGTAAACCACGTGCGCCTTGCCGACGAAGGGCACCAGGTGGTGTTCGCACATCGATTCGAAGGAGATGTCCCGGACGATCACCATCTCGTCGTGATCCTCGCTGAAGATGGCCGAGAGCCGGTCAGCCGGATCCCGGTGCAGGCCGGCAAAGACCTCCTCGTAGAAGTCGGCCACCCGGCGAGGGGTGTCCAGCAGCCCCTCCCGGTCCGGGTCTTCCCCGACCGCCTCCAGGATCATCCGGACCGCCTGCTTGATCTTCTCCTTATCCATGGCCATGTCGGCCACCGCCTTTCGGTTGATTCCCTCGCCCGCCGGTCCCGGGGGGTACCAGCCTGTCCATTGTAGCAGGATTGGCGGCGGAGGGCGAGTTTTGGTTACCGTAGCTTAGGACGGTGGAACCGCCGGGGTTGGTACTGGGCCGGCCCATAAACCGGGTTTATGCCTGTTTGACTTTCGACCGGTGAGGCCGTATAATGCGCGGTAAACAGGCCATACCAGAAGGGGAGGAGGTTGTGGGCGTGGCAGGGCAGCATTTCACCCCCGCCGAGGTGAACCGCCTGATCCCGGAACTGGAGCGGATTATCGCGTACCTGAGACAGCTGGACGGCGAGATCCAGGAGAAGGACTGGCGGTTGAAGCAGGCCAAGGTTGAGGCCCACCGCCGGGACGACAAGGTCGACGCCTACACCTTCCTGAAGGATGAAGCCGAGCTCGACTTCCTGCGCATCCTGGCCCAGGGCCAGTTTGACCGTGTCCGGGAGCTGGGCGGCGAGGTGAAGGGCGGCTACCTTGTGGACTTCCCGGCCCGCCTGGACGGCAAGGATGTCCTGCTCTGTTGGAAGCCCGGTGAGACGGCGGTCCGCTGGTACCACGGGCTCTACGAGGGGATGATGGGGCGCAAGCCCATTCCCGAGGAGCTGCTGCAGGAAACGGAGTCGGAGACCGAATAGATAGAAGGAGAAGAGCTGCATGCCGGCCCAGGGCGCGCAGCTCTTTCGGTGTGCGGGGGACGGGGGCCTGGAGGAGACGGCAGGCAGCGGGTGGAATGCTTTGACAGCCCCGGAGACGGGCAGATGCCACACAAGGGAGAGCGGAGCACCCATGCAGAACCCGATCGTCGACCGCAGGGATACGCAGCCCGATCCTGGTTTCGGTTGGCCCACCATCGCCCTCGTGCTCCGCTTCGGCCTCTTCCTTGC
This sequence comes from Bacillota bacterium, assembly GCA_049324875.1. Classification (GTDB taxonomy): domain Bacteria; phylum Bacillota; class Sulfobacillia; order Symbiobacteriales; family Symbiobacteriaceae; genus JAWLHU01. Next base: position 7,964 of record JBMONC010000085.1, on the reverse strand, counting down.
CCTCCAGGCGATCACAGCCCTGCTGTTGGTCCTGGCGGGGGAGGGGACCCCCTGGCAGGCGGCAGCTGCCTGGTGGCCCATACACGCCACCCTGACCAACCTGATCTGCTTCTTCCTGCTGGGCTGGCTGATCCGGCGGGAGGGGATCAGCTGGTCCGCCCTGATCAACCTGGACCTCCGGCGGGAGGTCCTGGGCAAGGATCTGCTGGCCCTGGCGGGCATCCTGCTCCTCTGCGGGCCGGTGGCCATGGTTCCCAATTTCGGCCTCGCTCAGCTCCTCTTCGGCGACATGGAAGGGGGCGTCGCCCTCTTCATCCAGCCCCTCCCCATGGGGGTCGCCCTCGCCAGCGCCTTCCTCTTCCCGCTGACCCAATCGATCGGCGAGCTGCCCACCTACTTCGGCTACGCCATGCCCCGGCTTGCGCTCCGCTGGCAGAGCCCGTGGAAGGCGATCCTGATCTGCGCCTTCTGGCTGGGCGCCCAGCACCTGACCCTGCCCCTGCTCTTCGACGGCCGCTTCATGCTCTGGCGGCTGGGCTCCTTCCTGCCCTTTGCGCTGCTCCTGGCCTGGGCTGTCCACTGGCGGCCCCGCCTGCTCCCCTACTTCCTGGTGATCCACGCCCTGATCGACCTCCCGGTGGGGCTGATGGTCTGGCAGGCAGCGCTCCCGTGACCGACCGATCGCCCAAGAACAGGGGCGTGGGACCTTTCACAGGTCTCACGCCCCTTCACGCTTACCGCTTCTTCCGCATCGCCTCGGCGATCACGTCGGCGATGTGCCGGACCTTCACCTTCTCGCCCAGCCCGGCCCGGGTGATCCCCTCCTGCATCTCCAGATGGCAGGGCGGGTTGGCCACCACCAGGGTGGAGGCCCCGGTGCCCTTGACGTGCTGGCTCTTCTTGTCCAGGATCTGGTCGGAGAGCAGCGCCTGGGTGATGGCGTAGGTGCCCGCCGCCCCGCAGCAGCGGTCGGACTCGGGCAGCTCCACGAACCGCGCCCCCGGCATCGCCTTCAGCAGGTTCCGGGGCGGGTTGGCCACCTTCTGGACGTTCCGCAGGTGGCAGGAGTCCTGGTAGGTGAAGGTGCCCTCCATCTCGCCCATGGGGACCGGGCCCAGCTTGTCCACCAGCTCCGAGAAGTCCCGGCAGGCGGCGCTGAACCTGGCCGCCCGCTGCGCCCAGGCGGGGTCATCCGCCAGGAGCCGGCCATACTCCCGCATGGCGGCGCCGCAGCCGCCGGCGGTGTTGACGATGAAGTCCAGTTCCTGCGCCTCGAAGGCGGCGATGTTCCGCTTCGCCTGTTCCACCGCCATCGCGTGCTCGCCGGCATGGCCATGGACGGCGCCGCAGCAGCCCTGCTTCTCCACCACCTCGACCTCGCAGCCCAGCCTGGTCAGGACCTCGATGGCGCTCATGTTGGTCTCAAAGAAGACGATATCCGAGACGCAGCCCTTGAAGAAGCCGACCCGGTGGCGGCGGGGGCCCACGGCGTAGTTCAGCCGCTTCATGGCCGCCCGGCGCAGCGGCGAGGCAGCGGGCGGGATGGCGGACTCCATGTCGGCCAGCCCCTTGCCGCCCACCTTCTCCACCAGGTTGAGGGCGTGGGCCAGCCGGCGCAGGCCGAGCACCTGGTAGAGCCAGAGCCCCCAGCCCGAGAGCTTGATCCCCAGCGGGGTGCCCAGCAGGTAGCGGTAGGCGAACCGGACAGGCCACGGATGGGGTCGGGCCTCGGTCACCAGCGCCCGCCCCTGCTCCAGGATCGGGCCGTAGGTGACCCCGGCCGGGCAGGCGGGCTCACAGGCCCGGCAGCCCAGACAGGCGTCCAGCTTATCGGCGATATCCAGGACCTCCAGCTTCCCCTCCATCACCGCCCGCATCAGGGCGATGCGGCCGCGGGGGCTGGCTGACTCGACCTCCTTCTCCCGGTAGGTGGGACAGGCCGGGAGGCAGAAGCCGCAGCGCATACAGTTGAGGATCAGATCCTCGGAGAGTTCCGCCTTCAGCACGGGATGGCTCACGACCGCACCACCACCCGCTTCCGGCTCTCCTTGGCGAAGATCTTGCCCGGGTTCAGGATGTTGTTGGGATCAAAGGCCTGCTTGATCGCCTTCATCACCTCGATGCCCACCGGCCCCACCTTCCACTCCAGGAAGGCCGACTTGGCCTCGCCCACCCCGTGCTCGCCGGTGATGGTGCCGCCCAGCTCCAGGGCCGCCTCGAAGATCTCCTCAAAGGCCTCCTCCACCCGGTGCAGCTCCTCGTGGTTCCGCTCGTCGGTCATGCAGGTGGGGTGCAGGTTGCCGTCGCCGGCGTGGCCGAAGGTGCAGATCTCCAGGTTGTACTTGGCGGCCACCCGGTTGATCTCCCGCACCATGGGGGCGATCTTGGACCGGGGGACCGTGGCGTCCTCCAGGATGGTGGTGGGCTTGCGCCGGGCCAGCGCCGAGAGCGCCGTCCGCCGGGCCGCCATCAGGCAGGCCTCCTCGGTGGCATCCTTCGCCATCTTGATCTCGAAGGCGCCCTCTTCGCGGCAGATCGCCTCGATCTTGCGGATATCCCGCTCACAGACCTCCACCGGGCCGTCCTGCTGCACCAGCAGCAGCGCCTCCGCCTCTACCGGCAGCCCGATCTTGGCGAAGTCCTCCACGGTCCGGATGGTGCCGTTGTCCATGAACTCCAGGGTGCAGGGGATGATGCGGGCGGCGATGATGTGGCTGACGGTGCGGGCGGCCGCCTCCATGTCGTGGAAGGCAGCGGTCAGGGTCCGCTTCGCCTCCGGCATCGGCAGCAGCTTCAGGGTCAGCTCGGTCACCACCGCCAGGGTGCCCTCCGAGCCGCAGAGCAGCTTGACCAGGTCGTAGCCGGCCACATCCTTCACATTCTTGCCGCCGGCCCGGAAGATCCGGCCGTCGGCGGTGACCGCCTCCACCGCCATCACGTAGTCCTTGGTGACGCCGTACTTCAGTCCCCGGAGGCCGCCGGCCGACTCGGCCATGTTGCCCCCGATGGTGGAGGTGTTCATCGAACCCGGGTCAGGCGGGTAGAAAAGCCCCAGGGCCTCCACCGCCTGGTGCAGCTTCGCGGTGATCACACCGGGCTCCACCGTGGCGGTCAGGTTCTCCTGGTCGATCTCCTTGATCGTGTTCATCCGGTTCAGCGAGAGCACGATCCCGCCCTCCACCGGTACGGTCCCGGCTGACAGGTTGGTACCGGCGCCACGGGTGTGGACCGGCAGCCTGTGGGTGTGGGCCACCTTCATGATCGCGGCGACCTCCGCCGTGGTGCGCGGCAGGAGCGCAGCATCGGGGAGGCGCTGGTAGAGGGGGGTGGCATCGTAGGAGTAGGTGAGCAGATCAGCCTTGCTGGTCAGGCACCACTCCTCGCCCACGATGGCCTTCAGTTCCGCCAGGACCTCGGGGTGTAACATGACGCGATCTTCCTTCCCTGTGAGCTCGATTAGAGGTCCGAGTTATTCATCGCCTGGGTGATGTGGTGCATCATCGCCGTTCGTGCCCGCTCCGGGTCGCGGGCCCGGATCGCCTCATACACCTCCCGGTGTTCCATCAGCAGCCGCTCCGGCATCCCCCGGATCCGGAAGAGACGGTGTCGGGCCGTCTCAACAGCGACCTTCAGGGCGTCCTGCAGGTGGTACATCACCCGGGTGAGCAGCGAGTTGTGGGAGGCCATGGCCACGGCCATGTGGAACTCCCAGTCCGCCCCCTGACCCAGGTCATCCTCCTTCAGGTCGCGCTCCATCCGCAGCAGGCAGTGTTCGATCTTGACCAGGTCCTGGGCGGTGGCGCGCAGCGCCGCCAGGTAGGCCGCCTGGCCCTCCAGCGGGATCCGGATCTCCATCATCTCACGGGCCTGGGTGGTGTCCCCTTCCATGGAGAGGAGGAGGGCGAAGGGGGTGATCAAATCCCCGCTCTTGACGAAGGTCCCCTCGCCGGGGCGGACCTCGATCAGCCCCATCATCTCCAGGGCGGAAAACGCCTCCCGCACGGCGGGCCGGCTCACCTGAAGCTGGTCGGCAATCTCCCGCTCCGACGGAAGCCGGTCGCCCGGGTGGAGCTGACCGGAGTTGAGCATCTCACGGATCTGGTCCACGATCTTCTGATAGATTCGCTCGGTTCGGATCGGGTGGAAGCCTGGCACGGGAGATTCCTCCATCCCACACATCAAGAGGATTGATGGTATGGTGGTCAGACCACTGCTAAGCGGGTACTTCGGCCTCTGGATGCCACGATCCTCTATCCTCTGGTTCAATGTGGTATAGCACATTAGTACTAAAAGCAGCGGCGCGGGGCGCCCTTTTGCCGCGGACGGCGGAGGCGCCCCGCTGCCGGGGCGCCTCCTGAGGTAGGTATTCAGCTGCGGATGACGCGGATCCGGGAACCCTATTTGCCCTGCCCCATCGCCTTCTTCGCCATGTGGGCGGCCATCAGCTGGTCGAAGGTCGCCTGCTTGTAGGGATAGGAGACGACGGTCATCAGGATCACCAGACCGTCCCCCCGCTGCAGGTGGACCGACTCGCACTGGGCGCCGTCCCCCTGCTCCTCCAGAAAGGCCTCCATGACGGTGGCGGCTGATTCTTCCTCGAAGGGCTTCTCCAGTCCCAGCTCCTTGCAGATTCGTGTGTACTGCTCATCGGGCAGCTTCAGATCCAGGTATTGCTGAATGTAGATCCGTGGCTTTCCGCGCTCTGTGGTGGCGCCCTGCCAGCGGTTGCTCCCCACAGCCAGGCCCCCTTTCGCTACCAGTATAGCGTTCCCCCCATGGCTTCTCAACCCGGTTCCGGCATAAGGATGGACCGAAGAAACGGGGGGGATGATGATGCGTCCGATCCGGCCCCATCGCGCCGATGAGCTGCCCCTGATCCTGCAGCGTGCCATGGCTTCGGCCCGGGAGCAGCTGTCGGCCCGGGAGGTTCCCCTGGCCAGTCCCGATCGAGTCGCCCGGCAGCTGCAGGAGATGTACCGTGTCGTGCTGGCGACGCCGGGCTCCGCCCTGCTGGTGGCAGAGGGGTGGGAGCTTCCGGAACCCGGTCCGGCCGGCCATCTGCTGCTGATGCCCCAGGCCAGCCCCTTTACAGGTATCCGGGAGGTGGTGGTGATGGATATCTGGGTCCACCCGGGGCTGCGGGGGCGGAAGATCGGCTCTGCCCTGGTCGAGGAGGCGGAGCGGTATGCCCGCTCCATCAGCGCCCGGGGACTGGTGGCCCAGATCGCCCTGCACAACCAGGCCTCCCTCGCCCTCTTTGCGCGGATGGGCTTTGGGCAGGAGCGGGTGGTGGCGGGCAAGGGGCTCTAGGCCAGCCGCCGCAGGATCTCGTGGGAGGGCAGGGTCAGCAGTTCCCGCATCGCCCCCTGTCCGTGTTGCTCCAGGTAGCGCCGGCAGAGGGAGTAGCCGGCATAGTAGCCGCTGATCGGGGACTCGGTGGAAAAGTACCGGGCGAAGACCTCCATGCCCACGGCCGGGAACTCCCGGGCGACGGCGCTCACCACCCAGGGGTCGTTCGCCTTGTGCCAGGCCAGCCGCGCCGGGTCCATGAAGGTGGCCAGCGTCTCCCTGCCGGTCAGCAGGTCGGTGAAGAGCAGCGCCGTCCCCTCCAGCATCACCATCTCGAGGAGGGAGAGGCGCCGGGGGGTGGGCGGCAGGTCCAGCGCCTCCATCCGCACAGCGTGGGCCGCCTCGTGGGGGAGCATCTCCACCGCCTCGTCGGGGTGGTACCAGTACTTGGGCCCGTCCGGGGGGACGGGACTGAAGCGGTCCAGCCCGAGCACGATGGCCGGCCGCCCCCCGACGGCGATGGTGGCGGCGGGTGCCAGGAAGAAGAGGGGGGCCAGGTAGAGGTCGGGCATCCGGCCCGGCAGGTGGGGCCGGGTCGCCTCCAGGATCGCCGCCGCCCGCTCCTCCATCCGGTAGGCGGGGGCGGGGGTAAGCGCCCGGTGGAGGTGCGGGGCCAGCGTGGCAATGGCCCCCTCCAGCCCCCGGGGGCCGAAGAGGTCGGGGCCGTAGGTCTCGATCAGCCCGTCATAATAGGGGCGATGCGGCCGGTAGGCGATGTTGTGGAAGGCCGCCCAGAGCGGGGAGCCCTGGCGGGCCGCCTCCAGGCTGATCAGCACGTCGCGGTAGACCGGGATCAGGTTCACGGGGACCACCTCAGCCCAGCCTATGCCGGGAGGAAGGGAAACGGCGCCCGCGGCGTGACTTCCCACGCCGGTGGGCGCCGGTCGCTGGAGCCGTGGCCCCGACTACCGGTTGGGCTGCTCCCGGCCGTTGAAGTTGGAGTAGTAGTGGGCCGTGATCGGGACGGTCCGGCGGATCTTGGTCATCCGCAGGTTCCCCTCCACCCGCTCCGTCTCCATCGGATGGTACAGCTGCCTCTTCTCCCACTCGTCGAACTTCTCCCGGACTTCCGGCGGCAGGTTCATCGGCAACGACAGCACCTCCCTTCTGCTGGAGCCACTCCTAGGATGCCCGGTTGTAGAGGAACCCGCGCGCCCGCCGTCAAACTCCTTCATACCTTAGAAGATCGGCAGCAAGGAAAGAGGCGATCGCGTTGTCGCAGCTCGATTCCGGAAAGCGCCGCCCCCACAGCCACCGCATCGATACCCTGGCCGCCCACGCCGGCGACGACCCCTTCCGCTTCCTGGGAGCCGTCTCACCGCCCATCTTTGAAACCTCCACCTTTGTCTTCGAGCGGTTCGAGGACCTGGAGGAGGCCTTCGCCAGGATGGGGGAGCACTGCCTCTACACCCGTGGCACCAACCCGACGGTCCGGGTGACCGAGGAGAAGATCGCGGCGCTGGAGGGGGCCGAGTCCTGCCGGCTCTTCGGCTCCGGCATGGCGGCCATCTCCTCGGCCATCCTCTCCTCCGTCAGGGCCGGCGACCACATCGTCAGCATCCGTACGGTCTACGGGCCGGCCCACAAGTTCATGACCCAGTACCTGGCCCGGTTCGGCATCACCGTCACCCTGGTGGAGGGGGATGACCCGGCGGAGTGGGCGGCGGCGATCCGGCCCAACACCGCCCTCTTCTACCTGGAGTCGCCCTCCTCCATGGTGATGAGGCTGCAGGACCTGGCGGCGGTCGCGGCGCTGGCCAAGGGGCACGGGATTCGGACGATCGTGGACAACTCCAACAGCACCATGCTGCTGCAGCGCCCGCTGGAGCTGGGGATCGACCTCTGCGTCTACTCGGCCACCAAGTACCTGGGCGGCCACTCCGATGTGGTGGCCGGTGCGGTAGTGGGGCGGGCGGAGCTGCTCCGGCCCATCGCCGGCGAGGAACTGCAGCTCCTGGGCGGGATCATCGGCCCCTTCGAGGCCTGGCTGATCGGCCGGGGGCTGCGGACCCTGCCGGTGCGGATGCGGCAGCACCAGATCAGCGCCGCCAAGGTGGCCGAGTTCCTGGCCGGCCACAGCCGCGTCTCCCGGATTTACTACCCGGGGCATCCCTCCCATCCCCAGTACGACCTGGCGCTGCGGCAGATGAAGGGCGCCTCCAGCCTGCTCTCCTTCGAGCTGGACACCCGGGATCCGGAGCAGATCAAGCGCTTCACCAACGCCCTGCGCTACTTCGGCCTGGGGGTCTCCTGGGGCGGCTACGAGTCGCTGGCCTTCCTGCCGCTGATCGCCTACCGGCGGGAGAAGCCGGAGAGCGAGTGGCCCAACCCGGGGCTGGTCCGGATTCACGTGGGCCTGGAGGATCCCGCCGACCTGATGGAGGACCTGGACCAGGCGCTGCGCAGCATGTAGGGGTCCTTTGTATTGCCACGGATTACACGGATTACACTGATAATACATGAAATAAATAGAATCCTTGGGGTACCAACCCTCATAATGGTATGTTTTGTCTCCATCCGTGTCATGCGTGTAACCACCATGGTGCGGTGCTTCGCACCAGCACCCCGGATGAAAAGGGCACCACCCCACATTGTTGTGATGTATTTGTTTTATC
>JBMONC010000084.1:0-214960 GCA_049324875.1 Bacillota bacterium | reverse complement strand
GGGATGAGAGCCAGTTCCACAGGATGCAGCCGGGCGAGGTGATGGTCTGCCGGTACACCAACCCGGCCTGGACCCCGCTCTTCGTCTCGGCGGCGGCGGTGGTGACCGAGACCGGCGGGGCGGGGAGTCACGCAGCGATCGTGGCGCGGGAGTATGGGATTCCGGCGGTGATGGGGGTGCGGGGCGCGCTCTCCCGCATCGAGGACGGGCAGGAGGTGCTGGTGGACGGCACAGCGGGGACTGTCCAACTTGGAGATAGCTAAACAGAAAGTGAGGCAGGGTGCCCCCCTGCCTCACTTTTCCACGATCACAGTCCCTCTGGTCCAACAGCTGGGGCGTCATTCCGGCTGCCGCGGTTACTTGGATATCCAGGCCCAGATGGACTCTGCCAAGGTTCCCCATCGGCCTTTTCCCCCAAAGAAAGCACCAGCTCCGCTCACAAAGACCACGAACACGACTCCGATGATGGCCATCACACCAAGGAGTTTCTGTTTGGATCGGCGCCTCAACACAGCAATCCCCCCTTTTTCTGGAAACTCATTGATTAATACGAGTTCTGGAAGTGGTTGGTTCGAATACCAGTTATGGTTCCCAGTTACGGGGATATGTGCTATAATATGGATTGATCTGTTGTGTTAGGTGGTGAATTCGCATGTGGACGAGACTCTCTCTTCGGTTCAAGATAACGCTCGTCGTGATTATCGTCCTTGGAACTGCCTCCTCAGCCTTCGGTCACTTTGCTTATACGGGCCTCGACAGCGTACTAAGCGAGTCCAGCGGGGTTGGTGCAAGAACTGCAGCCGAAGTAATTGCCGCGACGACGGACACCAAATGGCTCGCTAGTCTCGGAGAGACGATAGACATTACCAGTGCTGAATACCGGAGGACGGTTTCTTTACTAACCACACTTATTCAGTCTCACACCTTAGCGTCTGCAGCGATTGTTCGGTTGAATCGCAGGGACTCAATTGCTCAAATGGTCACTTATATGCCAGAGGACGACCCCTACTACCGACCGCCTGGTGCACATCACGATTACTACTCGACTTTCATCTATCAAGAAACGTCCGCAGGTTACTCGCCTATTCACTCAGAACGCCCAGGTTTCTACATGGCCGCCTGGAAGCCGATAACCCATGACGGCGAGATTGTCGGAATGGTAATGGTCTCCACGGATGTCACCCAAGTTAAGTCGGCACTTGAAGCTATTGCGATGGGCATACTCGGAGTTATCCTGCTGGTTGTTTCCCTTGGGGGGGTTGCCTCCTACAAATTCGCCTCCACCTTCGAGAAGAGCGCCGTCACCGATGGGCTGATGGGCATCTACAACCACAAATACTTCAAGCAGCGGCTCGAGGAGGAGGTGGCCAAGGCCAGGCGGTACCGCCAGCAGACCTCCCTCGTCCTCTTCGACATCGACTTCTTCAAGCGGGTCAATGACACATACGGCCACGCCACCGGCGACCTGGTCCTCAAGCTGATGGCCAAGTGGGTGACCGGCATGTCCCGCAACACCGACGTGGTCTGCCGCTACGGCGGCGAGGAGATCGCTGTCATCCTGCCCCACACCGGGCTGGCCGGGGCCCAGGAATTCGCCGAGCGGCTGCGGCTGAAGGTCTCGGAGCAGGTAGTCGAAGACCCGGAGGAGGATGCGAAGTTCCGCGTCACCGTCTCGGTGGGCGTCGCCCAGTGGGAGCAGGGGATGGAGATGATGGACCTGATGAAGGCGGCGGACGCTGCGCTCTACCACTCCAAGAACACCGGGCGCAACCGGGTCACCCTCTACCACCCCGAACTGCTCCCGGCCCCGGCAGAGATGGCCTCAAAGCCCGAGCGCACCAAGAACCGCAAGTAGGCAGACCAAAGCCTTCCCCCCGGGCAGACCGGTCGGGGAAGGCTTTTTCGCGCCCTTCGCGAACCTTCTGCTCCCGCCATTTACTCATTTCTGATGAAAGCCGGCAGGAATTGACCCGTACCCATGAGGAAGTTCTCGCTGGCAAAACAACCCGAGGGATGTGGTACCATGCGTCCTTGGACCTGGGTCAGACGCATCCTGGCCCTCGTGGTGATGGTCGTCTTTGCGCTCGGAATCTTCGCTGTGCCAGCTCTGGCGAAGTCCCGGGGGTTCTCCGGCGGGTCGAGAGGCTTCAGCTCGGGCAGCCGGTCCTTCTCAGCGCCCAAGATCTCGGCGCCGAAGGCGACATCACCCTCCCGCTCCTTCTCATCGGCGCCGAAGACGACCACGCCCTCGACGTCGCCGTCTCGGTCCTTCTCCACCAAACCACCATCCTCCACCTCGACCGATTCCAAGTCCTTTACCTCACCGGACTCCAAGAGCTTCTCCAGCGGGAGCCGGTCCTTCTCCAGCTCGGGGGGATCCTTCTCTAACCAGAAGCCCTCCGGGACCAGCACCAGCACGGCCCCGAACGTGACCACGGCGCCGAGGGTGAACTACGACACCAGCCGGACCCGCTATCCGACCTATCCGCCCGTGATCGTGGCCGGTCCCACCCTCTACGATCCCACCTGGTACCACGACTACTACTACGGCCGACCCTGGTACTGGCGGGTCTGGCACCGGCCCTACTACACCGCCTCGGGCGGGTGGGCCCTCAGCTGGGTCTCCATCGCCGTGGGGCTGGTGCTCATCTGGATTCTGCTGGGTGTGCTGAGCTCGATCATCGCCAAGAGGAGGCGCAATCGCTGATGATGATGCTTCAGGGTAAGAAGGTTTGGATCATGCGTGACGCTCAGGGGGCGGATGCCGGCTTCCACGGCGTTGTGGAGCGGGTGGACGGCAAGTGGATCTTCGTAAAGGTGGATGACCCTTCGGGCACCACCCTGGGGATCTGGGTGAATACGGACCTGCAGCGCGAGATCGCCATCCTCACTGACTAGGGGGGTTCCCAATGGAGATTACCTGGGCCAACCTGGGCTGGACGATGCTCTTCACCGGGGCCGGCCTGATCCTGATGTTCCTCGGGCTCTTCATCTACGACCTGCTGGTTCCCTTCAAGCTCTTCAAGGAGGTTGAGCAGGGGAATGAGGCGGTCTCCTGGCTGGCTGCCGGCTTCCTGATCTCCACCGGGATCATCCTGGGGAACGCCTTCGCGATGCACATGGTCTTCCTGCAGGCCCTGGTCTACGGGGTGTTGGGGATCGTGCTCAACTACGCCGGCTACTTCGCCTGGGAGTTGCTCACCCCGAAGTGGTCGCTGAGCGAGTCCATCGCCAAGGGCTCCACCGCGGCGGGCAAGGTGATGTTCGGCATCGCGATTGCGATTGGCTTGATCATCTCGGGTTCGATGAGCTAAAGAAGGTGGATGCGAGGGCCGGGGCGAATTCCTCCCCCGGCCTTTTGGCATTGTAATGGATGAGGTGAAGGAACAATGTGGAGCATCCCCTGCGGGCCGCGGACCTTGGAACTGGGGCGCCGGACGCAGATCATGGGGATCCTGAACGTGACGCCGGACTCCTTCTCCGACGGTGGGCGATACCTCAGCGTGGAGCGTGCGGTGGCCCACGCCCTGCGGATGATCGGCGAGGGGGCCGACATCATCGACATCGGCGGCGAGTCGACCCGGCCCGGACACCTTCCGGTGGATGCGGAGGAGGAGAAGCGGCGGGTCCTGCCGGTGATCCGTGCGGTCCGGCAGGCGGCCCCGGATGTGCTGATCTCCATCGACAGCTACAAGGCCGAGGTGGCCGAGGCGGCGCTGGAGGCAGGGGCAGACATCCTGAACGATGTCTGGGGGATGCAGCGGGACCCGGCCATGGCCCGGGTGGCCGCCCGGCACCGGGCGCCGGTTGTGTTGATGCACAACCAGCACGGGACCGAGTACCGGGAGCTGCTCGGCGACATGATCGCCTTCTTCCAGCGGTCGGTGGAGTTGGGACGGCAGGCGGGGCTTCCCGAGGAGTTGGTGATCATCGACCCGGGCATCGGGTTTGGCAAGACGCCGCTGCAGAACCTGGAGGTGCTCCAGCGGCTGGCGGAGCTGAAGGTGCTGGGCCGTCCGATCCTGCTGGGGACCAGCCGGAAGTCGACCATCGGGAAGGTGCTGGGGGGCCTGCCCCCCGAGGAGCGGGTGGAGGGGACGGCCGCCACGGTCGCCCTGGGGATCGCCTTTGGAGCGGAGATTGTCCGGGTGCACGATGTGCTGGAAATGAAGCGGGTCGCCGTCATGACGGATGCCATTCTCCGTCCGGGCCGGGGCGGCTTTGAGGGGTAGGTGACGGCGTGGATCGGATCATGCTGACCGGGATGCGGTTTTACGGCTACCACGGGGTCTACGAGGAGGAGGCCAAGCTGGGACAGGCCTTCCTGGTGGATGTGGAGCTCTACCTGGACCTGCGGGAGGCGGGGGAGCACGACGAGATCCGGCACACCGTGGACTACGGGAAGATCTACCAGACGGTGAAGGGGATCGTGGAGGGCCGGCCCTTCCGGCTGATTGAGGCGCTGGCCGAGCAGGTGGCCAAAGAGGTGTTGAAGCACCGGAACGCCCGCGAGGTGGTGGTGCGGATCCACAAACCCAAGGCGCCGATTCCGGGCCCGATCGACGGGGTGACGGTGGAGATCCGGCGAGGGCGGAGCGAATGAGCCGCGCCTACCTCTCGCTGGGGGCCAACCTGGGGGACAGGCTGGGGCAGCTGGCCGAGGCGCTCCGGCTGCTGGACCGGCTCCCGGGCGCCCGGCTGGCGGCGGTCAGCGGGGTCTATGAGACGGCGCCCCAGGGCAAGACCGACCAGCCGGACTTCCTCAACTGCGCAGCGCTGCTGGAGACGGAGCTCAGCCCGCTGGCCCTGCTGGAGGGGATCCACGGGGTGGAGCGGGCGATGGGGCGAGAGCGCAGGGAGCGGTGGGGGCCGCGCACCATCGACATCGATATCCTGCTCTTCGGTGACCAGGTGATCTCACGGCCGGAGTTGGAGATTCCCCACCCGCGCATGGCAGACCGGGCCTTTGTGCTGATCCCGCTGCTGGAGGTGGCGCCGGAGCGGGAGGAGGTCCGCCGCTGGCTCAGCGCCCTGCCGGACCAGGGGGTCCGCCTCCATCTGGATGGCTCCTCTTTCCATCGGCTGATCCAAGGGGTAGAATAAAGCCAATCGGGTCGATTTCAGGGAGGCGTTTCTTTGGGTACCCGCTACCTGACCAACTTCGACCTGGCCAAGCTTCCCCAGGTGTTCTGCGACGTCCTGGTGGTGGGCACGGGCATCGCCGGTCTGTACACCGCCCTGAAGGTGCGGGAGATGGGCCGGGTGATCGTGCTGACCAAGCGGAAGCTGGAGGAGTCGAACACGGAGTATGCCCAGGGTGGCATTGCGGCTGCCATTGGCGACAAGGATTCCCCCCGGCTCCACCTCCTGGACACCCTGGAGGCGGGGGCTGGGCTCTGCCGCGAGGATGCGGTTCAGGTGCTGGTGGAGGAGGGGCCGGACTGCGTCCGGGAGCTGATCGCCATCGGCACGCAGTTCGACACGAACGAGGAGGGGGAGCTGGCGCTCACCCGGGAGGGGGCCCACTCGGAGCGGCGCATCCTGCACGCCCGGGGCGACGCCACCGGCGACGAGATCCGCCGGGCCCTGCAACAGAAGGTCTACGCGGAGGGCATCGTCGTCTACGAGAACCACTACATCGTGGATGTGCTGACGGTGGACGGGCGCTGCATCGGGGTGCTGGCCCTGGATGACCACGACCGGCTGACCGCATACATTGCCAGGGCGACCATCCTGGCCACCGGCGGGGCGGGGCAGCTCTACATCAACTCCACCAACCCGGAGGTGGCTACGGGCGACGGCATCGCCATCGCCTGGCGGGCGGGGGCCGAGGTGGAGGATGTGGAGTTCGTCCAGTTCCACCCCACGGCGCTCTATGGCGAGGGCAGCCCGAAGTTCCTGATCTCGGAGGCGGTGCGGGGCGAGGGCGCCTACCTGCTGAACAAGAACGGGGAGCGCTTCATGCTGGAGATGCACCCGCGGGCGGAGCTGGCGCCGCGCGATGTGGTGGCCCGGGCGATTGTCCAGCAGATGCGGGAGACGCACCACCCCTGCGTCTATGAGGACGCCAGGCACATCCCTAACGTGAAGGAGCGCTTCCCGACCATTTACGGGGCCTGCCTGAAGCGGGGGATCGACATCACCCACGACCTGATTCCGGTGGCGCCGGCCGCGCATTATATCATGGGGGGCGTCAAGACTGACCATGACGGCCGGACCAGCGTACCGGGGCTCTACGCCTGCGGTGAGGTGGCCTGCACAGGGATTCACGGAGCGAACCGGCTGGCCTCCAACTCGCTGCTGGAGGGGCTGGTCTTTGGGCGCCGGATCGCGCTGGCGCTGAAGAAGGAGCTGCCGCCGCCCCCGGAGGTGCGAAACTTCGGCGTGCGCATGGCGCCGGCGATCCCGGACCGGCCGCTCAACCTGCTCTGGGCGGAGGTGCAGCAGCTGATGTGGGACCGGGTGGGGATCATCCGGGAGGAGGCGGGGCTGGTGGGCGCGACCGAGCGGCTGGCGCAGATCAACGCCTCGCTCGCCGGAGCGCTGCAGACCCGGGAGGGCTTCCAGGTGGCCAACCTGGCCACGGTGGCCCACCTGGTGGCCCAGGCGGCGCTGATCCGGCAGGAGAGCCGGGGCGGGCACTACCGCATGGACTATCCGACCCGTGACGACCAACACTGGAACCGACACGTGACGCTGAGGAGGTCAGAGCCATGACGCTCAACCCCATCGCCCTGGACGAACTGGTGCGGCGGGCGCTTTTGGAGGATATCGGCCCGGGTGACATCACCACCGAGGCGACCATTCCGGCAGAGAAGAGCTGCACGGCGGTCATCATCGCCAAGGAGGCGGGGATCCTCTGCGGCCACCAGGTGGCCGAGGCAACCTTCCGGGCGGTCGACCCGCGCCTCACCTACGAGGTGCTGGTACCCGAGGGCAGCGAGATCACGCCGGGGCAGGGGGTGGCCCGCATTGCGGGCAGCGCCCGTTCGGTCCTGTCGGCGGAGCGGGTGGCGCTCAACTTCCTCCAGCGGATGAGCGGCATCGCCACCACCACCCGGAAGCTGGCCGAGTCGATCAAGTACTACCATGCACGGCTGGTGGAGACCCGGAAGACCACCCCCGGCCTGCGCATGGTGGAGAAATATGCCGTCCGGGTGGGCGGCGGTCTGAACCACCGCTACGGGCTGCACGACGCCATCCTGATCAAGGATAACCACATCGCCGTGGCCGGCGGGGTCCGGGAGGCGGTGGTCGCTGCCCGGAAGGTCGCCTCGCACACCTCCCGGGTGGAGGTGGAGGTCGAGACGCTGGACCAGGTGCGGGAGGCGCTGGATGCCGGGGCGGACATCATCCTCCTCGACAATATGGATGTGGAGATGATGAAGAAGGCGGTTGAGCTGGTGGCCGGGAAGGCGATTGTGGAGGCGTCGGGCGGCATCACCGCAGCCAACCTGGCGGAGGTGGCCAAGACCGGCGTGGACATCATCTCGATGGGCGCCCTCACCCACTCGGCCAAGGCGCTGGACCTGAGTCTGGAGGTCCAGGTGTAGGCCTGCAGGGGCCCTGGATCTGTCCAGTCTCCTTTGGGATAGATGATTGTTATCGGGCGAATCCGCCGCGCGCCCTATACGCATTGTCAGACGGTTTGGTATAATAGAGATGCAGGCAGGAACCGATACCTCAGGCAAGCAGGTGGCGGGCCTTTCCCGCAGAGACCGGTTCACTACAACTGCCAGAGGCAGAGGAACTGACCGAGCCTTCGACATGGAGGTGCTGGGGTTATCGACTCCGAACTGCATAGCGCTCCGCGTGCGGCCCGAGTCGATTGCTCGGGCCGCATCCCCTTTTTTGTGGTATAATCGTCCAGGATTCATGCAGTTCGAGGGGCTGGACCCATGGAGGCCGGCCACCTGGGAGGTCTTTCCTTTGCTGCTGGCTGTGGACGTGGGCAATACCGTCATGGTCCTGGGCATCTACGAGGGCAAGAACCTGCGGGCGGAGTGGACGATCAACACCGACCGCGGGAAGACGATGGATGAGTTCGGCCTCCTCTTCATCAATCTGATTGAGCACCTGGGTTTCGACCCCTCTGAGATCACTGCGATCGCGATCTCCTCTTCGGTGCCGCCGGTGATTCCCACCCTGGAGTGGATGTGCCAGAAGTATTTCAGGCTGAAGCCACTGGTGATCGGGCCCGGCGTCAAGACGGGCATGGTGATCCGGTACGACAACCCCCGGGAGGTGGGTGCGGACCGGATTGTCAGCGCGGTCGCGGCCTACGAGAAGTATGGCGGTCCGCTGATCATCGTCGACTTCGGTACGGCGATGATCTTCGATGTGGTCTCGCGGGACGGCGAATACCTGGGCGGGGCGATCGCCCCGGGCATCTCCATCTCGGTGGAGGCGCTCTTCCAGTTCGCCGCGAAGCTCCCCCGCATTGAGCTGGTCCGGCCGAAGAGCGTCCTGGCCCGCAACACCATCCACTCGATGCAGTCAGGCGTGATCTTCGGCTTTGCCGGCCTGGTCGATGACCTGGTAGAGCGGATGATCGCCGAGCTGGGCCCGGGCGGGGTGGGCTGCAAGGTTGTGGTCACAGGGGATCAGGCAGAGCTGCTGGCCAACGAGTGTAAGAACATCCATCACGTCGAGCCCTATCTGGCGCTGGAGGGGCTCCGCATCATCTACGAGCGCAACCAGGCGCACAGGGGGGAGCGGTAGCCATGCTGCTGGTGCTGGATGTCGGCAATACCAATATCACCATGGGGCTCTTCCTGGAGAGCGAGCTGATCACCACATGGCGCATCGCCTCCAACCGAGCCCGCACCTGGGATGAGCTGGGTCTGGAGTTCACGCACCTGCTGCGTCGGGATGGACATACACCCAGCGACATCACACATGCGGCGATGGCCTCGGTGGTCCCGCCGATGAACGTGGTGCTGAGCCGAGCGGTCGAGCGGTACCTGAACCTGGAGCTGGTGGAGCTGACCAGCTCGCTGAAGACGCTGCCGGCGGTCTACTACGAAAACCCTTCGGCCCTCGGTACCGACCGGCTGGTCAACGCCGTGGCGGCCTGGGAGGTCTACGGGGAGCCCCAGGGGCGTCCCGTGATCGTGGTCGACTTCGGGACGGCCACCAAACTGGAGTGCGTGAGCGCCCAGGGGGAGTACCTGGGCGGCTGCATCGCTCCGGGCATCGGCATCTCCACGGAGGCGCTCACCCGGCGGGCGGCCCGCCTGCAGCGGGTGGAGCTGCAGAAGCCCCGGTCGGTGATCGGCAAGAATATCGTGGCCAGCCTCCAGTCGGGCATCATCTACGGCTTTGCCGGGCAGGCGGACGGCCTGGTCCGGCGGCTGACCGAGGAGATTGCGCCCACAGGGCCGAAGCCGATGGTGGTGGCAACCGGGGGCCTCGCCCACCTGGTGGCCGCACAGAGCCGGACCATCGAGCTGGTGGACCCCCATCTCACCCTGGAGGGCATCCGAAGGGTATACGAGAAGAACTTTCCCGTGAGCAGGGTGTAGGGAAGCAGGCGCCGCCCTTCCGCAGGGACGGCGCCTGCTCAGGTTCTCCCGTTTCCGGTAACTCCCACCCGTTTTCGCGAAGAGGGAGAGGCTCATTGGGAGTCTAAGTATACAGGAGATGTTAATTCCACGGACTGGAGGTCCCTCCATGCGCAATGTACGCCGAACGGTGGCGCTGCTGCTGGTGATGTTGGTGACACTGACCGCCTGTGGGCAGAAGTCAGAGCCACCGGTCACGCAGTCGGTGACGGTCGAAGCCATTCGAAAGCAGGCGGCCTCGGCCTTTGACGGCACCATCTCCAGCGCTCAGCGCCGGGCCGCGGCCGATGAGGCGATGCGGCTGCTGCTGGCCCTGCTGGGACAGCCCGACTCCACCGCCATCCCTGAGAAGGAATGGGCCGAATCCCCCCGGCCGGGGGTGGGTGCGATGGTGCGCCACATCGAGTTGGATGGAGGCGTTCATCTCTATGCCCTGGCCCTCCCGGGGGCCAGCCTGGTGGAGACCCGGGAGCGAGTCGCGGTGCAGGTGCGCCGCACCGGCAGTGACCCGAGGGCGGTGGAGCTGCCCCTGCTGCCCGACAGCCGGCTGCTGGAGGCCCGGATGCTGAGGGACGGATCGAATCAGATGCTCACGCTGGCCCTCAGCCTCAACGCCGGCGGTGGGTATGTGGCCCACTTCCAGATGGGGAAGGAGGGGGAGTTCCAGCTGGCGGGAAGCGCCTTCTCGGGCCTGTCCGGGAGGTACGGCAGCCTCACCCTCTCCGTGAAGGACGGCTACCTGATGGTCAGCAGCGAGGAGGCGGGGGGCTGGCGGCCGGCCTTCGACCCGAAGCAGCCCCTGCGGCTGGTCCTTGCTCCGGACCTGACCCTGGACTGGAAGCAGAAATTCGTTCTGGTGGACGACTCGCGGTTCGATGCCTTCGCCCTCTTCCAGATCGCCCTGAACCCGGCTCGCTGCAAGGGGCCGGAGAACTGCCCCGAGGCGCTGTTGGCCAAGGCGAAGACGGCGCCGAAGGAGGTGGCCAAGGCCGCCTGGGAGCAGGCCACCCGCAAGATGACAGCCCTGCTGCAGGATGAGAAGAGCTGGGCCGACGACTTCACCGGCAAGCTGCCGGAGGGTTCCCGCTCCATGCGGGAGCAGGGGCGGGATCTCTCGACCCGGCTCCTGACGGTGCCTGCCCCCGAGGGGATCAGCCCCCCGGCCTACACCGCCGTGCAGTTCCGGTCCGGCGGCGGCCTTCCCACAGCCCGCACGCTGGACCTGCCCGGACCGGTGGACAGCTACCGGGTGATGAGCCACGAGGGGCTCCCGGCCCTCTTCCTGATGGTGGACCAGACGAAGGATGCCAAGAGCAGCGTGCGCACCAGGGGCCTGCACCTGCTGCGGCTCAACGCCGGCAACGACTGGGTGCCCGCTGAGAACTGGGTCGGTTCCGTTCCCAACGCCCCGCACTGGAACCTGACCGGCGCCAGCCCCAACGGGGTGCTGGTGGAATGGGAGTCGACCAGGGGGCCGAGCATGAGCGTCTCCCTGGAGACCGGGGCGGAGCCCGCTGTCGCCATCTGCCAGTTCCCCACCCGCTGCCACAGGCTGACCTGGGTGGGCGGCAAGCTGCATGCCCTGAGCATTCTCTTCGCCCAGCTGTCGGAGGCGACCCAGGCGCTGCCGGAGGACCAGCTTGTCTGGCGGGTGGCGCAGGTGGCTGAGTTCCTGGCGGGGCTGGACCCGACCAAGGTGACCCCGGGCCAGTTGACCAGTCTCCTTGACCCGAACGGGGCGCTGAAGATTCAGGTCTTCGAGGCGGGAAGCGGCACCCGCCTGGTCACCATGCCGGCGAACCCGACGGGCCTCCGCATGGCTTTGATCCACACCAAGGATCAGGCCCTGGTGGTCAAGGCCTACGACGGCTTTGTCACCCGCTGGGAGGGCGCCCGGGTCTACCAGGGGGGCAATCAGCAGCGGCTGCTGGTTCTTGGCACCTCGGAGAAGGGCGCCATGGTGATGGCCTTCCAGTGGGACGGCACCCGATGGGTGGCGGTCGACGCCCTGGATGAGAAGGTCTCGAAGATCCTCCAGGAGTCCGCCACGGTCTACCACGTGCCCGGTGAGACCCGACCGATCCATGGCATCCGGATCGTGGGAAGCCCCGAACGGCTCTCTGCCCAGTTCACGGCGGAGGGGGTCCTGGCCTGCGAGAACCGGGTTGCCTGTGTATTGTATGGCTATAGCAACGGGTGGAAGCTGCAGTATCGCTAAAGGGTGAATCGCATGCCGGAACCGGCTGAGGCCAAGACGATTCAGTTGATCTTTACCGGCGGCACCATCTCCATGCAGATCGATCCCCAGCTTGGCGCCGCGGTTCCCGCGCTCTCCGGCCAGCAGATCCTCTCGACTGTCACCCACCTGGATGATCACATCACCTGTCGCTCGTTCGACTATGGCCAACTGCCCGGGCCGCACGTCACCCCGCAGGTGATGTGGGACCTCGCGGGGGTGATCCGGCAGTTCCTCAGCCAGCCGGAGGTGGATGGGGTGGTGGTCACCCACGGGACCGACACCCTGGAGGAGACCGCCTATTTCATGGATCTGCTGCTGGAGACGGAGAAGCCGGTGGTCTTCACGGGGGCGATGCGAAACGCTTCGGAACTGGGGTTTGATGGCCCTTCGAACCTGCGGGATGCCATCCTGGTAGCCGCCTCGCCCGCCGCCCGGGAGATGGGGGTGCTGGTCTGCCTGAATGAGCAGATCCTGGCCGCTGCCGAGGCGACCAAGACCCACACGGAGGAGCAGGGGACCTTCCAGAGCCCCAACTTCGGGCCCCTGGGCATTGTGGACACGGGGCGGGTGCTCTTCTACCGGCGGCCCGTGCTGCGACAGACGATCCCCGCCGTCCGGCTGGAGGGGCCGGTCGACCTGTTCAAGATGTACACCGGGGCGGATGACCGGTTCATCCGCTACGCGGTGGATTCGGGATCGCAGGGGCTGGTGATCGAGGCGCTGGGCAGGGGCAACGTGCCCCCGGCGGTGGTGCCGGGGATCGCCTACGCCCTCTCGCAGGGGCTGCCGGTGGTGCTCACCTCCCGGGCCTCGCGGGGGCGTGTTCTGGACACGTACGGCTACGAGGGCGCCGGGAAACGGCTCCGGCAGATGGGTGTGATCTTCGCCGACCACCTGAACAGCCAGAAGGCGCGGATCAAGCTGATGCTGGCCCTGGGGGCGACCCACGACCCCAGCCAGGTCCGCCACTACTTCGAGGAAGGGCGCTACGACTGATAGAGAAGCCCGCAGCACTCCAGCGCTGCGGGCTTGTCTTCTCCACTTAAGACTTCGGCTTCTCGTGCATCCAGTCAGGGCCGAGCTGACTGCCGACCCACTCCTCGCCATCCTCCCAGATCTCCTTCTTCCAGATCGGCACGATCTGCTTCAGCCGCTCGATGGCGTGGCGGCAGGCCTCGAAGGCATCGGCCCGGTGGGGCGTGGCGACGGCGATGATCACGCTGGGCTCGGTCACCTCCAGCTTGCCGACCCGGTGGACGATGGCCACCTGGGCACCCGGCCACCGCTGGCTGATCTCCCGGTCGATCACCTTCATCTGCTCCACCGCCATCTCGGGGTAGGCCTCGTAGTGCAGGTAGGTGGTCCGCCTACCCTTGGTCCACTCCCGCACGGTGCCGACAAAGACCAGGGTCGCTCCGGAGTATGGGTTGGTGACGCGCGAGGCAACCTCATCGGCAGACAGGGGCTCCTCGGTGATCTCAAAGCGGGGGCGCTCCTGCTCGTCGGGGGCGCCGCCGCTGACCGGGGGAATCAGGGCGACCTCGTCGCCGTCCTGCAGCACGTGATCGGGCGTGGCGTACTCCCGGTTGACGGCGATCGCGAGGACCGGTGCGAGCCTGGCCAAGCCGGGATACTCCTGCTGGAGCGCTTCCACCAGCTGGGGGGGCGTCAGGCCGGCCCAATCGCCTTCCAGCAGACGGCGCCCGGCGGCATCGGCGGCGGCGGCAAACAGCTTGACCGTAACCAAGTGCGAACCTCCTTGCATACCAGCCCCGGAGCACGATCCCGGTCCGCTGGCAGGGAACCTTCTGATTGAGTCAAGTATAGTCTAGTCCACATCCCTCCGTCCATTACACCTGCGTAGATGGACTCCAGTGAACACTTTGGCTCGTTTGCTTTGAACCTACCCAGGTTCCCCACCCTAGGCCCATCGTTGCTTCCCTCCAGAAAGGTGAAAGAGTATACTAAACGGAGAAAGGGGGTCTCTGCCATGATACGCCTGAGCCTCCTCAGCGTCGGGATGGTGGAAGAGACCGCGAGTGTGATCCTGGTGCTGCGGGCCCCGGACCAGGGCCGGCTGCTGGTGATGGAGGTCGGCCTGCTGGAGGGCCGGGCCATCGCCATCGAGGCGGAGGGGGTCAAGACGCCCCGGCCGCTGACCCACGAGCTGGCCCACCGGCTGTTGGAAGCGCTGAACGCCACGCTCTCCCAGGTTGTCATTCACGACTTCCGGGACAAGACCTTTTTTGCGAACCTGGACCTGCGTACCGCTGATGGCAGCGAGGTGCTGGTCGACGCCCGGCCCAGTGACGCCATTGCCCTGGCGCTCCGGACGGGGGCGCCGATCTTTGCCACCCCCGAGGTGCTGGAGAGGGCCGGTATTGACGAAGAGGATTCCCTGGACGATGTCGAAGAAGATGGGACTGAGGATGAGGACGACGAAGAGGACGACAACATCCTGCACTGATGGAGGGTGACGTCCCAAGGAGGCGGAGAGGACTGTGCGTCAGCTGCACATTGCGATGATCGGGTTCGGCGCTGTGGGTAAGGAAGTTGCTCGGATGATCTTCGAGCAGGGCGAGGAGATCGCTCAGCGGACAGGGGTGGAGGTAAGGTTCACCGCTATCGCGGACTCCTCGGGCGCCGTCTACGTGAACGACCAGTCGATGCTGGGCAACCTGCTGGACTGGAAGACGCCGGACCGAAGCCTCGGGCAGCTGGCCGACGCGCACCGGGCCTGGTCGCTGGAGGAGTTCCTCGCCCAGGCGGATTGTCTCGTGGAGTTGGGCCCCACCAACCTGCAGACGGCCCAGCCCTCGCTGGACCGGATTCGATGGGCCCTGGCCCTGGGCCGGCATGTGATCACGGGAAACAAGGGTCCGATGGCCCTGGACTACGGCGGACTGACCCGTCAGGCGCAGCAGTCCAACCTGAAGTTGCTGTTCAGCGCGGCGATCTGCGGTGGTCTGCCGGTGCTTGACACCGCCCGCGGCTTTGTCGCAGAGGAGATCTCCGGCTTCGAGGGGGTGCTGGGGGCGACCCCGAACCACATTCTGAGCCGGATGGAGTCCGACGGTCTGGACTACCAGGCCTCGCTCAACCTGACCCGCGCCCTCGGTATCGCCGAGCGGGACGTGCGGCTCGACGTGGAGGGTTGGGACACCGCCGCCAAGACGGTGATCCTGGCCAACGCCCTGCTGGGGGCAGAGCTGACCATGGCCCAGGTCCACGTCCGGGGGATTACCGAGATCAGCCCGCTGGATCTCACCCTGGCCCGCCGCCAGGGCGGGGCATTGAAGCTGGTGGGCTGGGCCAAGAAGCAGAACGGGAAGGTCTTCGCCCAGGTAGAGCCGAAGATCCTGCCGCTGGAGCACCCGCTGGCCCGGGTGACCGGTGCCGCCCAGGCGATTACCCTGGAGAGCCCCAACGTCGGGCGTGTCACCCTCTCCGGGGGCGCCTCCAACCCCCACGTGGCAGCCTCGGCTGTCATGCGGGACCTGATCCGGCTGGCCCACGATGTGGCGGATCCCGTCAAGAAGGCGGGGCCGGCCGAGGACCGGGTGGAAGGCTGAACCTGCGACATACCACCCGCCCGCCGGGGCGGGTGCGCTATTGCCATTTCGATGCAGCAGAGGAGGAAGTCCAGATGAACCAGCGCCTGCCCGAACTCAATCCGCCTGTCCGCTTACTTATGGGGCCGGGCCCCTCCAACGCCGATCCCCGGGTGCTCCGGGCGATGGCCACCCCCGTGATCGGGCACCTCGACCCCGCCTTCCTGGGGATCATGGACGAGACCATGGGTTGGCTCCGCCAGGTGTACCAGACCACCAACCACCACACGGTACCGATCTCCGCCACGGGGTCGGCCGGCATTGAGACGATGCTGGTCAACCTGCTGGAGCCGGGGGATGAGGCGATTGTCGGCATCATCGGCTACTTCGGGCAGCGGCTGGCGGATGTGGCCTCCCGCACGGGTGCCAACGTCCGGGTGATCGAGGCCCCCTTCGGCGAGGTGATCGCCCCCGAGCGGTTTGAGGAGGAGCTGAAGAAGAAGCCGGCCAAGCTGGTGGCGCTGGTCCATGCTGAGACCTCCACGGGGGCGCACCAGCCCATCGCCGAGGTGGCCGAGATCGCCCACCGCTACGGGGCGCTGATCGCCGTCGACTGCGTCACCTCCCTGGGCGGCATGCCGGTCAAGATCGACGAGTGGGGCATTGACGCAGCGGCCTCCTGCTCCCAGAAGTGCCTGGGCGCCCCGCCAGGGCTCTCGCCCGTCACCTTTGGCCCCCGGGCCATGGAGGCGGTGGCGAAGCGGAAGAGCAAGTGCCAGTCCTGGTACCTGGACCTGTCGCTGCTCTTCGCCTATTGGGGCGACGGGAAGGCCAACACCCGTGTCTTCCACCACACCGGCCCGGTCTCCATGATCTACGCCATGCGCGAGGCGCTGCGGATCGTGTTGGAGGAGGGGCTGGAGGCCCGCTTTGCCCGCCACCAGAAGGCGCACGAGGCCTTTGTTGCCGGCCTTGAGGCGATGGGGCTCTCCCTCTTCACCAAGGGCCCGCGCCTGCCGATGCTGAACGTGGTCAATATCCCCGAGGGGATCGACGACATGGCCGTGCGCCGTCGCCTGCTGGAGATGAACATCGAGATCGCCGGCGGCTTCGGCCCCCTGGCGGGCAAGACCTGGCGGGTGGGCCTCATGGGTGTGAACGCCGCCATGCAGCCGGTGGTCACCCTGCTGAACAACCTGGAGATGGCGCTCACCGAGCAGGGGTTCCGGTGTGAGCGGGGGGCTGCCGCCATGGCTGCCACCGCGGTCTTCAAGCGCTAACCCCATGACAGAGCGAAGGACCAGTCCGGCGGGGCTGGTCCTTTCTTGCCCCTGTGCGGGCGGGCTCCTATCACCTTGCAGGAGAAAGGGAGGCGTCTTCTGAATCGAAGAGCGACCCTCTACCGTCTATCTGTGCAGAGAGAGAACCACAGAGAGGGGTTAACGCGATGAAACGAACCGCATTCTGGCTGGCGCTCCTGGTCCTCCTGTCGGTTGCGCTGTACGGCTGTG
This sequence comes from Bacillota bacterium, assembly GCA_049324875.1. Classification (GTDB taxonomy): domain Bacteria; phylum Bacillota; class Sulfobacillia; order Symbiobacteriales; family Symbiobacteriaceae; genus JAWLHU01. Next base: position 198,096 of record JBMONC010000084.1, on the reverse strand, counting down.
GTGCTGGTGGCGGTGGTGCTGCTCAGAAGGAATCGGCTTCCTCTGGCGCCCCTGCCAGGGATATGGCTGCGGAGGCTCCAGCGGCCAAGCCTGCGGGGAGTCCGACCGGTTCGTCCGGCCAGGGCGGTCCCGCGGGCGCCCCGATCGTGGACCGAAAGATCATCCAGAACGCCCAGCTCGACGTGAAGGTGAAGGAGGCCGACGAGGCCATCGCCACCATCGGGCAGAACGTGCGGGCTGCCGGCGGCTACGTGCAGGAGAACCGGGTGGAGGGGACCCGTCAGAGCGGGCGGCGGGTTCACATGACGGTCCGGGTTCCCGCGGGCGCTTATGGCTCACTGCTGGATCTGGTGACGGGGCTGGGCGAGGTGACCAACCGGCGCGAGTGGATCAACGACGTGACCGAGGAGTACCTTGATCTCGACGCACGGATTCGCACCAAGGAGACCCACCTGGAGCAGCTGCGGAAGCTCTATGCCAAGGGGGGCACCATCAAGGAGTTGATGGAGCTCGAGCAGGAGATCGCCCGGGTCACCGCGGAGCTGGAGTCGATCAAGGGACGGTTCAACTTCCTGTCGAATCAGGTGGCCTACAGCACCATTGTGATCGGGCTGTACGAGCCGGGTGTGCCGACCCCGATCAAGCCGCCGCAGACCGTCTGGGAGCGGATGCAGCACGGCTTTATCTCCTCCTGGAACGGCGTGGTCAACTTCACGGCGGAACTGGCGATCTTCATCGTCTCGGCGATCCCGGCCCTGCTCTACCTGGCCGTGGTAGGCCTGATCCTGTGGGGTCTGATCCGCCTGGTCAACCGCCGCAGGGGTGGCGGCTCCGGCAGACCCAGACCGCCGATCTACCAGCCGCCCGGTGGAGACGAACCGCCGACCGTGTAGACAGGCCCATCCACAGGACGGACCCGAGGGCTGCTCCCCTCGGGTCCGTTTTCAATCGCGGGCCAGGCGCAGCGGGCGGCGCAGCCGCAGCGACTCGGTGCAGGCGGCGGTCAGAGCGTGCAGGAGATCCCGGAAGACCGCTTCCGCCGGCGTTTCCGTGAATACGATGGCCGCGATCTGGGCCGTGTTGGCGGTGCGGGCGAAGTGCCAGCGGGTGAGGGGCGGGAGCGGGGGGAGGTCGGGGAGGGCGACCGGGGCCCCGGAACCCCCCATGTCGGGGGTGCGCCGACCCGTTGGACCGGGCGGACCAAACTGGATCGACTCGAAGTAGCACTCATACCAGCCGGTCTCCAGCGCTGGGCTGGAACGAAAGCCAACCGGCGGCGGAAGCTGTCTCAGCACGACCCGGATCCCATCGGCGGTCACGGCCAGGCTGGCCTCATCGGTGGCGGCGATTTCGGCGCTGTCGGGGCCGCCGTAGATACCCCCGATCTCCTGGCCCCGGGCGTCGAGGAAGGAGAGGCCCGGAATCCGGCGCCCCCCCAGGAGCGGCTGGAACCGCTCCACCTCCCCCAGCAGGGCGCGCGCCGTGACCGGCTGAAGCTCCAGGGCTCTGACGGCGCCCAGCCGCAGAAAGAGCGGGTAGGTCTCCGCACCGAACTCACTGATGAGAGATTGAAGGGAGTGCAGGCGATCCATTGGTACCGTATGTGTAGTTCCACCAACGGTGGATACGGTTAGTACATGGCGCAAAGGGTCTCCTCCTCGTATGAAAATAGATTTTGCATCCAATAACCAGCACTAATAACAATGTGCCATTTTGATACCCAACGGGGTATGCAGTTTGCCGATCAAAGTCAGTTATAACACGCCAGAACCCCTGCAATTAGTAGGGTGTTGGCCATGTATAAGGGTTGCTTATAGAAGGAATCAGAAGAACTGATCACCCTACGGAACGTTGACATTGCTTATGACACGGGGCTACAATGAGTGCGTTCTTGGCCCTAGTACGTCCGCCCTGGCACATGGGGGGTGGAGCACTCCAGGCGCCGGTTAGCGTCTCAGTATGCGTCTGCGGATCGGTTGTGACAAGTCGACTCGGGGAAGGAGCGAACCATGGGCATGCGAGATTTCCTCAGGCAAAACCATTTTCTCCTGCGCAGGCTCCACTCGCTGACGGGCATCGTTCCAGTAGGTGGCTTCCTGCTGTTTCACTTCTGGGAGAACTCCAAGGCGCTTCAGGGTCCGGAAGCGTACAACAAGACGATCCTTGCGATCAACTCAATGCCCTTCGTGCTTCTACTGGAGATCTTTGTGATTTTCCTCCCACTTTACTTCCATGCGATCTACGGAATTTACATCGCCGCTGACTCCAAGCACAACCTGACCAACTATGGCTACGGTCGCAACTGGGCCTTCTTCTTTCAGCGCCTCACGGGTATCATCACCCTGTTCTTCGTCACCTATCACATCTGGCACTTCCGCGTCCAGAAGGCGCTGGGCGCCTATGAGACCGGAACGGCCCTGCCGGGGCTTCCCGACTACAACGTGGTGGCAGAGGCCCTCTCCAACAACGTAGTGGCCGCTGTCTACGCGATTGGCATCATCGCTTCGAGCTATCACCTGGCCAACGGCATCTACACCTTCCTGATCACCTGGGGCATCACCATCGGTGCCAAGAGCCAGCGTGTCTCCAACCTGCTTACCAACCTCGCGTTCGTCGGCATCTCCGCGATGGGCCTGGCCGCCCTGTCCGCGTTCCGCTAAAGGAGGGATCAGTTCATGCCTAATATCATTGTTGTCGGTGGCGGCCTGGCTGGTCTCATGGCCACCATCAAGGCTGCGGAAGCCGGTTACCACGTCGATCTCCTCTCCCTGGTCCCCGTGAAGCGTTCCCACTCCGTCTGTGCGCAGGGCGGCATCAACGGCGCCGTCAACACCAAGGGCGAGGGCGACTCCCCCTGGCAGCACTTCGACGATACCGTCTACGGCGGCGACTTCCTCGGCGATCAGCCCCTGATCAAGGCGATGTGCGAGGCCGCCCCGGGCATCATCTACCTGCTGGACCGCATGGGCGTGCCCTTCAACCGCACCCCGGAGGGCCTGATTGACTTCCGCCGCTTCGGTGGCACCCTCCACAACCGGACCGCCTTCTCGGGCGCCTCCACCGGCCAGCAGCTGCTCTACGCCCTGGATGAGCAGGTCCGCCGCCACGAGGTGGCCGGCCTGGTCACCAAGTACGAGGGCTGGGACTTCACCGGCCTGGTGATGCACGAGGACCGGGTGGTCGGCTGCACCGCCCAGAACCTGCATACCATGGAGTTCAAGGCCTTCAAGTCCGATGTGGTCATCATGGCCACCGGCGGTATCGGCATGATCTTCGGCAAGTCCACCAACTCGGTGATCAACACCGGTTCGGCGGCGGCCATTGTCTATAAGCAGGGCGCCCGCTACGCCAACGGCGAGTTCATCCAGGTCCACCCGACCGCCATTCCGGGCGACGACAAGCTCCGGCTGATGTCGGAGTCGATCCGCGGCGAGGGCGGCCGCGTCTGGACCTACAAGGACGGGAAGCCCTGGTACTTCCTCGAGGAGAAGTATCCGAAGTACGGCAACCTGGTGCCGCGCGACATCGCGACCCGGGAGATCTTCGACGTCTGCGTCCGCCAGGGCCTGGGCGTCGACGGCAAGAACCAGGTCTACCTGGACATCACCCACATCCCGGCGGATGTGGCCAAGCGGAAGCTGGGCGCCGTGCTCGATATCTACCACAAGTTCATCGGTGACGACGCCACCAAGGTGCCGATGAAGATCTTCCCGGGCATGCATTATACCATGGGCGGCATCTGGGTCGGCTACGAGAAGAAGGCCAACGGGGATCTGGATCCCTCCAGCCCGAAGACTCACATGACCAACATCCCGGGCCTCTACGCCATCGGCGAGGCCTCTCACCAGTACCACGGCGCCAACCGCCTGGGTGCCAACTCCCTCGTCTCCTGCATCTTCGAGGGCATGATCACCGGTCCCGCCGCCGTCAACTACATGCAGGGGCTGAAGGGCACCCATGCCGAGGAGATGCCCGACTCGATCTTCGAGGCGGCGGTCAAGCAGCAGGAGGAGCAGTACAACCGCATCCTGGCCATGGATGGTACCGAGAACCCGTACATCCTGGCCGATGAGCTGGGCAAGTGGATGACCGACAACGTCACCGTCGTCCGGTACAACGACCGCCTGGAGGCGACGCTCGAGAAGATCGCCGAGCTGAAGGAGCGGTATAAGAAGATCGGCGTGCCTGACACGGGCAGCCACTCCAACCAGCCCGCCGTCTTCACCCGCTGGCTCGACGGCATGCTGACGCTGGCCGAGGTGATCACCAAGGGCGCCCTGCTCCGGAACGAGTCCCGCGGCGCTCACTACAAGCCGGACTTCCCTGAGCGGGACGACGAGAACTTCCTCAAGACCACCATCGCGACCCACTCGCCCGATGGCCCGGTCATCACCTACGAGCCGGTCGACATTACGCACATTCAGCCGCGTAAGCGCGACTACAGCAAGAAGTAAAGGGGGGCTAACGGGACCATGGCTGAACAGAAGTTCATCGAACTGCGCATCAAGCGTCAGGAGGGTCCGGGCAAGCCCGCCTACTGGGAGGAGTTCAAGCTCCCGTATCGCGCCAACGCCAATATCATCTCCTGCTTGATGGAGATTCAGCGCAACCCGATCACCGCGGATGGCAAGAAGACCACCCCGGTGGCCTGGGAGTCCAACTGCCTGGAAGAGGTCTGCGGCGCCTGCACCATGGTGATCAACGGCAAGGCCCGCCAGTCCTGCTCCTCCCTGGTGGATAACTTCACCCAGCCCATCATCCTGGAGCCGATGAAGTCCTTCCCGATCATCCGTGACCTGATGGTCGACCGGAGCCGGATGTTCGAGGCGCTGAAGCGGGTGAAGGCGTGGATCCCCATCGACGGCACCCACGATCTGGGCCCCGGCCCGCGGCAGTCCCCGGCGGATCAGGAGTGGATGTACACCCTCTCCACCTGCATGACCTGCGGCTGCTGCATGGAGGCCTGCCCGAACTACAACGAGGGGACCGAGTTTGTCGGACCGGCCCCGATCTCCCAGGTGCGGCTCTTCAACGCCCATCCCACGGGCAAGCTGAACGCCGATGAGCGGCTCGAGGCGCTGATGGGCCCGGGCGGCATCAACGAGTGCGGCAACGCCCAGAACTGCGTGAAGGCCTGCCCGAAGGAGATCCCGCTGACCACCTCGATCGCCGATGTGAACCGGCAGATCACCCTGTACGCCATCCGCAAGGCGTTCGTCAAGTAAGAGAGGACCCGCCAGTCGGCAGCAGCCGGCCGGCGGGTCTTTTCGCGGTCATCCTTCCTGCTCACCGTTGGCAGCAAGACCGGCTCGGGCGTCCAGCTTCCGCGCCGTCGGGCTCTTCTCAACGGAGGCTACATCGCGATAGGTGCCAAGCAGGAGGTCGAAGGAGGGGTTGGTCACCCCGTACCAGTAGTGCTCGTTCTTGAAGTGGTGCCACAGGTGGTACTTCTTCATCCAGCGGCCCCAGGGGGTGAGCGGTGTGATGGGCCGATGCGCCACGTAGTGCATCCACTCATAGAAGATCAGCAGCCCCATGGAGCCGGTGAGGAACCCGGCAGCCAGCCCGATCTCCCCCGTGATCCACCAGGCGATCGTCCCCATAATCACAAACTGGGGGAGGGAGTACCAGAGGGGGAGGAAGAGCAGGTGCAGGTCGTTCGGCTCCTCATGGTGATGGTAGTGGAGCCGGTAGATCAGCCTTCGCAGGAACGGGTTCTTCGGCGGAGCCATGTGGAAGAGGAACCGGTGGGTGGTGTACTCGGTGACGAAGAAGAGCACGACCCCGACCAGGGCTGCCACCAGGAGCTGGGGCAGCGGGGTTCTGTTGAATGCGAAGAGCGCTGCGGCGGCCGTGCAGAGGCTCATCACCGCAATGTCAGGGTAGCCAAAGAACTCCCGCAGATGCCTGGCCAACTTGGCTCACACCTCCTTTATGTACACTCTAATTATATGCAATCTGTGTGTAAAGTGTGACAACCAAGAACCGCCATCCAACGGGGGATGGCGGTTGTGCTGGTTTCAGCGAAAGGCGGCCAGCCAGTTCTCGTAGAGCAGGGGCGCCTGCCACGGGAGGGTGGCGAGCACCACCACCAGGGCGGCCTTCCAGAGCGGCATCCCGCTGACCCGGCTGATGCCCAGGGACTGGGCCACCAGGCGCCAGGCGAGAAAGGGGATCGAGACCCAGAAGAGGAGGACGGTCTGCTCCTTCAGGTAGGAGTAAAAGGTGACCATGTCCTCCAGCAGGAAGAGCGACCAGACCAGCGCCGTGAACTTCATGGCATCGGCAAAGGAGACCCGCCAGCCAAAGAGCCAACCGACGCCAAAGAGGCAGAAGACCTGGGTGGCATAGACGGAGAGCAGAAAGACCCCGAGGTTGAAGAGGATCAGATCGGCGGGAGGGGTGGGAACCATCCGTCCGACCTGGGGGTGGTTGAGGATCAGTACCGCTTCCAGTGTGAAGACGGAGAGCAGGATCCACCAGTAGGAGAGGGTCATTTCCGTGCGGGCCCGCTCGAAGGTCTCCCCCGGGCGGAAGAGTATACCCAGAATCCAGTCAGGTAGCGCCAATTATCGCCCGCTCCTTCGCCGCAGCACCGCCTGGCGCAGCGAGAGCATGGTCGCACCCGGCAGCCACTCCCCGCTGGGGTCGAGGCCGGCCAGGCCGTTCTCTGCACAGTAGCTCGCCAGGGAACCGCGGGTGTTGTAGGTAAGTTCGCCGCTGACCGCCCCGTCGAATAGGCCCATCTCCCGCAGGAGCGACTGCAGAAGCCGGATCTTGTCCGGGGAGTCCAGCAGGTATCGCTCCGGGGGTGTGGGTCCCAGCCAGATCTGCCGGTGAAGGTCGAGCAGGCGCTGCAGCTCAGCGATCGGCTCAGCGTGATCGTCGACCCGGAGGTCGACCAGCCGGTCGTTGAAGCCGCCGTAACCGCCCCCGGTGCGGACGACGTAGAGCGCCGCCGACTGCTTCCCCCGACTGTCACCCCCGGCCTCCTGGCCGGCTGCCAGCGCAGCCATCAGCCGGTCCGCGAGATGGGGCAGGTCAGCCGTTGCCTCGTAGGCGCGCGCCATGGCCGTCACCGTCTCCTCGCTCACCAGGATGTTCCCCTGACAGGTGTACCCATCCCCCACATGGTGACCGGCCCACGGCATACACTGGGCGCCCGTGTAGGCCGCTGCGCGGCCCTCCCGGTCCACAATGCCCACCTGCCGGTGCTCCCGCCCCTCATCCGCCGCCAGGAGCCGGTCGAGCGCCTCCTGGGCCGTCAGCCCCTCCTCCAGCAGGGCCAGGCCCTGGGGACCGAAGGAGACGTTGGCCCAGGCCTGGGTGGCGATCGCCCCCACCTCGGCCTTGGCCCAGGGAACCGCCGCTCCCACGGCCAGGAACTTGGACTGGACGCCCACCCCCAACTCCCCGGTCTTCGGATCGCGGGCTACGATGGAAAAGGTGGCGATAACCGGCTCCACACGCTCCACCCCTCGCTGGTTCGTTACCCAACTACTTCGGGTCGCCTCCGAGGAACTCCTGCGCCTTCCGGCAGCTGCCTCCCGCTGAGCGTGTGCCCGGCATGTTGCCCCGATATAGCGAGACCCCTGGAAGGAACGATGGGAAGTTCTGACGAAACAGGTTGGCTCGTCCCATGAAGAACCGCCCCCTGATTAACTGGCAACTAGGCCAGTTTACAGGGAGCGGTGCCGGAAGTCGATGTTTCGTAACCCTCTTCTGGACTCGATTCGGGCCATCTGGGTTGATGGCGGTTTGACGAGGGGGCGTTGGCCGAAAGGCCAGCCCCTCGTCTATTATGCGTCGGAGGGCGCAGGGTATCGCATGGCTGCGGACCCGGGGCGCTTACTTGATCTTCTTGACCACGATCTCCTCATGGCCGTCATGCTCGAAGACACCGACAAACTCCTGCCCGGCCTTCTGGGCCCAGAGGGGAATATCGCGCTTGGATCCGGAATCGGTGGAGAGAACGGCGATCGTCTGTCCTACCGCAGCGGACTTCACCGCCCGGATCAGCTCCATCATCGGACCCGGACAGAAGCTGCCGCGGGCATCAATCTGAATATCGGCCATCGGTCACTACCTCCTTTAGATGAAGAGGGTCATCTTGCCTTCCTTGGCGGTGTCGATGAACTCACCCACGCCGGCGATGCCGTCCACCACATCTTCCAGGTCCTCCAGCTTGAGGCCGAAGAGGTCCATGGTCATGCCGCAGGCGTAGACCCGCACGTTGCCGAGCTCCTTTGCGGTGCGCAGGGTGTCGATGAAGCTGGGGACCTTCTTCTCCTGCATAATCTGCATCATCATGGGGCCCATGTGTTCGTATTCCTTGCTGATCGGCAGGCTCTGGGCAGCGCCCTTCTTGAAGGCCATCAGCCCCCAGAAGGTAAGGAAGACTTCCACGTCTTGCCCCATTGCCACCGCACCGGACGCCATGATCCCCACGGGCAGAAGCTTGTCGACGGTACCGGAAAAGACCACCATGGAAAGCCGCTCTTGAGACATAGGGGTACCTCCTTACGACTCGGATTTCATCACGCCGGGAAGCCTTCGGGCAAAGGCCAGCATGAACTTGAGCACGAACTGAAGCTCTTCTTCTCTGGGCGCCTGGAGGAAGTCGAACGGGCCGAGGAAGCTCTTGTCGGCGACAGCGTCGTTGCGGGCATCGTTGAAGGCCCGCAGGAAGGCGGGAGCCCGCTCGGGAACTCCCGAGGCCTGCATGGTGTCGATCAGCTCCATGAAGATCTGAGCGCTTTGGGCCATGCGGGCGACCATGGAGTCGCTCACCGTGATCTTGGCGGCATGGATCACCTCGGCGAGATCGATCATGGTATCCAGGGCGCCGGTGCGGCTAATCTGGTCGAGCCGGCGGAGCGTTCCGGTCAGGGCCGGGGCCGAGCGGCGCACCTGCTCCAGCAGCTCCAGCACCTCGGGGCTGACCAGGATATCGATCGCCCCCGCCGACCGCTCGGCCAGCTGGGCGGCCCGGTCGATCATCCCCGGGGTGAGACTGGCGACGGCAGCACCGCCCACCGCGGTCAACGGATCAAACGGCTGCTTCTTTTCATCCATGGGATCACCCCCTACACGATGCCCTTCAGATTCAGCCAGTGGACACGGTTATAGCTCTGCTTGAACCAGTGAATCGCCTGGGTCGGCGGAGTGACCACCGGCGGGGTGGTGTAGTCGAAGGTGATATAGGTAGCCTTGTCGAGACCCGCCTCGATGAAGCAGAAGGCCTTCCCGTGGTACTGGTGGGCCGGCGTGCCGCCTGTGAGAAGGCGAATCAGGTTCTCGCTCAGCACCTCGGCCTCAAAGTGGGCCACAGAGCCAGCCTTGGAGACGGGGAGGTTGGTGGCGTCGCCCACCGCGAAGATGTTGGCGTGATCGCTCACCTGGAGGCTGTGCCGGTGGGTGGGCAGCCAGTTGCCGGCCTCAGCCAAACCGGAGTCCTTACCCAGCCGGTCGCCGGCGTGCGCCGGAATCGTCACCAGCAGGTCGTACTGGAAGGTGGTCCCCTCCAGCGAGCTGACCTCCCGCTTCACCGGGTCGACCGACTCCAGATTGAAGAAGGTCTCCAGGGTGATCGACCGCCGCTCAAACTCCTCGCTGGCCCACTGGGCCACCGGCTCGATGGAGTGCGCCCGGTTAATGGGGAAGGTGTAGATGATCTCGGTCTTGTCGCGAATCCCCCGCTCCCGTGCCCACTCATCGAACATGAGGGTGAACTCCAGGGGGGCCACAGGGCACTTGTGGGGCAGGCCGATGGCGACGACCATCCGGCCGCCCTGGAACTGCTTGAGCGCCTCCCGCAGCCTGACGGCGCCGTCGAGAGTGTAGAACCAGTGCCCGCCCTCTTTCAGCCCTGGTGTCTCCGCCAGGTTCAGGTCCGAGCCGGTGGCCAGAACCAGGTAGTCGTAGCCGAACTGCCTACCGCTCTCGGTCTGGACCGTCTGTCCCTTCGGGTCAATGCGGGCGGCACGCTCCTTGATGAACTTGATCCCCGGGCTCAACAGGTTGGGAATTTTACGAATCAGCTCCTGTGGGCGCATCAGGTCAAAGGCCACATAGAGCAGGCCCGGCTGGTAGAGGTACTCGTCCCGGTCGCCCAGAAGGGTGATCGACACCTCTCCCCGTTCGATCTCCCGGTTTAGTTGGCGGGCCACATGGTTCGCCACCATTAGCCCGCCCGTGCCGGCGCCGATGATCACCAGGTGTTTTGTCATGAGCGGTTCCTCCTCTCCACTTCTCATGCTTAGGGTAACAGGAATGTGCGTCGCGTCACATTCGCCGCGCGGCTTAATATGGTACTAGACCCCGTACGGTACCTAAGCTACCCATAGGGGTATCTGTAATGATCCAAAAGTCTCTTGCGAATCGGTCTTAGCAACGGTATGAGGAATAGAATAGGGGCTGGCCTTTCGGCCAACGCCCCCTCGTCAAACCGGACTCGCAGTTTTCCCGCATCCGGCTTCCGCCGGTTGTAACAGGTCTTAGTCGGTCTACAGCCGCTCCAGGCTGGCCTCTACCGCCTGGAAGATGTAGCGCCGGGAGAGGCCGTCGCCCCCGCAGCGCCCGCCCCACGATTCGCTCCGATTCGCCGCCGGCATACACATCCGCCACGTCGATCAGGTTGACGCCGGCATCGAGCGCCTGGTGGATGATCCGGGCGGACTCGGCCTCGTCGGTCTTCTCGCCGAACATCATGGTGCCCAGGCCGATCGCAGAGACCGCCAGGCCGGTGCGCCCCAGTCTGCGGTATTCCATCTGCGGTCCCTCCTACCGATCGTAATGCACAGGGTCCCGCCGGGCAGCGACCGACTGCAGGAGGCCGATGGCAGCCAGGTTGGCCACCAGCGCCGTCGGGCCGTAGCTCACAAAGGGGAGCGGGATGCCCGTGACCGGTGTCACGCCCATGGTCATACCGATGTTCTCCAGGACGTGGGCGCCGAACAGGGCCGCCACGCCCACCGCGATCAGCGACCCATACCGGTCAGCGGCGGTGAAGGCGATCGTCCCCACCCGGAAGAAGATGAGCGCGTAGAGCCCGAGCACCACCGCCCCTCCCACAAACCCCCATTCCTCCACCACGACAGCGAAAATGAAGTCCGTGTAGGCGTACGGGAGCCAGTCGTTCTTGTGGCGGTCGCCCTGGTTGTATCCCTTGCCCCAGACATCGCCGGTGGCGATGGCCATCTTGGACTGGAGCACCTGGTACCCGGCCCCATCCGGGTCCTTCTCCGGGTAGAGGAAGGTGTCGATCCGGTTCCACTGCGTCTCACTCAGCGGGAAATTGGTGCCGTAGTGGTAATGGCTGAAGACGAGGCCGACCACCAGGGCGATGCCGGTCAGCCCCACGGCGAGCATCTTTCGGCCCGGGAAGCCGGCGGCGTAGACCATGGTGACGCTGATCGCCACGAAGACCAGGGCGGTACCCAGGTCCCGCCCCGCGAGGACCAGGCCGAGGATGGGGAGCACGTGCATGACCGGCCAGAACAGGTCGAGCCACGACTGCAACCGCTCCATGCCATCCAGCAGGTGTCCCAGCGTGATGATCAGCAACACCTTGCCCAGTTCAGAGGGCTGCACCATGATGAACCCCAGGTCCAGCCAGTTCTTGTTTCCGTTTACCTCGACGCCGAAGAGCGCCACCGCCACCAGGAGGAAGATGTTGAACAGGTAGAGCAGCCGGTAGAGCGGCCTGAACTCGTTGTAGTCCAGCAGCAGCAGCGGCGGCCAGGCAGCGATGCCCAAGATGACAGCGGCGCCCTGGCGGATGAGATCGCCGCGGGAATCCGACGCGCTGGAGATGACCACAAAGCCGACTCCGATGGTGGCGAAGACAAGAAGGTAGAGCATCCAGTCCATCTGCTTCCAGAAGCGCCGGTGCCAGTACAGGGTGATCACCTCCTACACTGGGCTATTCCATTCGGTTGGACTCCTGAACTTCCCTGTTCGTTCCCACCATTTCGGGCAAAGAAAAGTGCCACCCAAGTGGGTGGCAGCCACGTCAAATGAAGGGGTGGATCAGCCCTTCCGAGGCAGGCCGAGATTCCGACCGCCGGTAGACTCCCGGGGGCGCGCCTCGTTGACCGTCAGTGCACGCCCAGCCCATTCCGCACCGTTCAGTGCGTTGATGACGGTCTCAGCTGCCTCATCGGGGACCTCCACGAAACCAAAGCCGCGGCTCCGGCCGGTCTCGCGATCGGTCACGATGCGAGCAGAGATGACCTCACAGTACTGGGACACGGCGTTGTAGAGGTCTTCGTTGGTGGCGGCCCAGGGCAGGTTACCGAAGTACAGGGTCTTGGCCATGATGCTCTCGTACTCCCGTCTGATTGGATTGCTCGCAGGCGGGTTGCACGGAGACTCACCCGAAACCGAGGGGCACTACCGGCAACTCGAAGCGATGCACTATTCAGTTTACACTCTTCCCTGCCCGGGGTGCAAGAGGGGAACCTTCTGTTACCTGGGTTTGACCAGTCGAAGACTGTTGGATAAAGTGGAAGTATGTCGTTAAGGGAGGACCCTACATGAGACGCTGCTGGGCTGTCGCGCTGCTGACTTTCCTATTCATGACGGCCTGCACCAGGGGGAAGCCCCCGACCACCGATGAGACCCCCCCGCCCCTCCCCGAGGAGAGGCCAGCCGCCTACGACCTGGTGATCAAGGGGGGTACCCTGGTCGATGGCTCCGGCGGCCCCCGCTACCAGGGGGATGTGGCGATCATCGGGGATCGGATTGTGGCCGTGGGGAAGTTGGGGAAGTATACGGCTGCGAGGGAGATTGACGCCGCGGGGCTGATTGTGGCGCCCGGCTTCATCAACCCCCACTCCCACACCCACGACGACGCCATCAACCCCTTTATTGAGCGGGATGCCAAGGCCTCGCTCATGCAGGGCATCACCACCGAGATCGGCGGCGTGGACGGCCGGTCCCCGGTCGATATCGGCGCCGAGCTGAGCAAGCTGGGCCGGGAGGGCACTGGGGTCAACTTCGGTCTTTACCTGGGTCAGGGCTCGGTCCGCCAGGCGGTGATGGGGCAGGCGACCGGCCCCGCCAGCCCCCAGCAGCTGGCCGAGATGAAGCGGCTGGTGCGCAAGGCGATGGAGGATGGCGCCTTCGGCCTCTCCTCGGGCCTGGAGTACCGGTTTGGTTCCTACGCCGACACCGAGGAGATCATCGGGCTGGTGGAGGAGACGCGCCCGTTCGGCGGCATCTACTCCACCCACCTGCGGAGCGAGGGCGACCGGATCGTGGAAGCGCTGCAGGAGGCGCTCACCATCGGTCAGCGGGCCGGGGTGACGGTCAACTACGCTCACGCCAAGATCGTCCACCATCGCAACTGGCACAAGGAGGATCAGGTCTTCCGGCTGATCGAGGAGGCGATCAAGGGCGGGCAGAAGGTCTTTGCCGACGTCTACCCCTACCTCGCCCCTGACTACGGCGTCAACCGGCTGCTCTCCGAGTGGGCCGGGGCGCTGCCGCCGGAGCACCTGCTGATCGTCGGCGGGGGCGACCCGAAGCTGCACGGCAAGACGGTGGCGCAGGCCGCCCCAGCGCTGGGCGTGCCGGTTGACCAGGCGGCGCAGAAGCTGCTGGCTGCCGACCCCAAGACGCGGGTGGTTGCCATGGTCTCCAGCGAACGCGCGATGCGCCGGTTCTACCAGGCCCCCTGGTCAGTGGTCTCCACCGACGGCGAGGCCCAGCCAAAGCTGAACAGCCCGGCGGAGGCGCTGGGCTACGCCCTCCACCGCCGCTCCTACGGCTCCTACCCCCAACTGCTCGGGCACCTGGTGCGGGAGCAGAAGTTGCTCTCCCTGGAGCAGGCGATCCGCAAATCAACGGGTCAGGTGGCCGACTACCTGGGCCTGAAGAGCCGGGGGTACCTGAAGCCCGGCCAGTTCGCCGACATTGTGGTCTTTAACAGCGAAACTATTGCAGACAGAACCACCTGGCTGACGCCGCAGGAGTACCCTGCGGGCATTGCGTACGTGCTGGTCAATGGCGGCCTCGCCGTGGAGAAGGGGGAGTTCGTGGCGAGGGAGCGGCTCGGGCGGACCATCCGCCGGGGGGAGTAGAGAAGGAGGAGGACGGGGATGGCCCACTGGCTCATGAAGACCGAGCCTGAGGAGTTCAGCTATGCCGATCTGGAGCGGCGGGGCCGGGAGCCCTGGAACGGGGTTCGGAATGCCGTGGCCCTGAAGCACATGCGGGCGATGAGGCCGGGCGACACCTTCCTCTTCTACCACACGGGGAATGAGAAGGCGATCGTCGGCGTGGGGCGGATCACCAGCGAGCCCTACCCCGACCCGGAGGCAGGCGACCCCAAGTTCGTGGTGGTGGATACGGCTCCGGCCTACCGGTTCAACACCCCTGTCAGCCTCGCCGCCATCAAGGCGGACGAGCGCTTCGCGGACTGGGAGCTGGTCCGGCAGTCCCGCCTGTCGGTGATGCCGGTGAGCGAGGAGCGGTGGGGCTGGCTGCACGCCATGGGGCAGACCGAGCCCCGGTAGCGCCCGTCAGGAGGTCAGGTCCGCCAGGGCCTGACCTTCGGCATGCCAGCGCCATGGAGGAGGATACCTTCCGCATAGCGAACGGTTCAGCGACAAGATAACCGCGCGCTACCCTACAGGAGGGTTTCGCATGCGTGTCACGCTGAGCACGATCATCGAGCGCCTGGGCCGGCCGGGCCCCGCTGCCGCGCTGCTGGTCGGGGCGGGCATGTCGGTTGAGGCGGGCATTCCGATGGCGAAGAAGGACGTCCCCACGATCAAGAGTGTGGCGACCCAGATTGCCGAGCACGTCTACTTCCGCGCCAACAAGCGGCTTCCCCAGAGCAAGAAAGAGCTTGAGGCCTGGCTGGCTGAGCAGGGGTTGCTCCAAAACGAGGCCACCCGCTACTCGGACAGCCTGCAACTGATCGCCAGGGACCCGGAGGGGCGTCAGCGCTACCTGGAGCAGTTCTTTATCGGGCGGCGGCCCACCCCGTCCCACGAGATTATCGCCCGCTTTGTGGCCCGGGGCTACTTCCGGCAGACCTTCACCACCAACTTCGATCCGCTGTTGGAGCGGGCCATGCTCTATGCGGGTCTGGACGTGGCCGTTGCGGGCGATGCCGAACTGGTGAGCAAGCTGGCCCCCGGCCCCGCCCCCGTGGTCTACAAGGTGCACGGCGACTACCTGATGACCAACCACAAGCACACCCTGGAGGAGACCGCCGCCCTGGAGCGGGCGATGCATGACCGGATGGTGGACGTGGTCTCCCACCGGTCGATCCTGGTGATCGGCCACTCCGGGTCGGACAAATCGATCATGGATGCGCTGGCGGAGGGGCTCGCCCGCTCCGAGGTGCCCGAGGTGCTCTGGGTCCTCTACGGCGGTGACCAGCCCAGCCCCCTGCTGCTGGAGCTGGAGCGGAAGTTCGAGAAACGGGTGCTGATCGCCTCGACCCCTGGCTACCTGGAGTTCTGGGAGACAGCGGCCCGCCGGGTGCTGGACCGGGCGCCCCTGACCCGCTACGACCCCCGCATTGCCGCCTCCTACTTCGTCGGGCGCACCGAGGTGACGGTCCTGCTCGGCGACATCTGCGAGGTGGGGGCGGAGGCGATTGTCTCCTCCGACGATGCCTACCTCACCCATTCCGGCGGGGTCTCCGAGGCGATCTTCCATGCCGCCGGGCCCGCCCTGGAGCGGGACCTGGAGCAGTTCAAGGCCCGCTTTCCCCTCACCCCCGGCGAGGTGATCGCCACCGGCCCGGGCCTGCTGGCAGACCGGGGGGTCCGGTACATCTTCCACGCTGCCATCACCCCCCACTGGCGGGTTCCGGCGAAGGCCGAAGCGACCTGCACCGCCACGCGCCGGATCCTGGAGGAGGCGGAACACCGGGAGCTGCGCACGCTGGCGATCCCCGCCCTGGGGGCCGGCCAGGGGGGTCTGGCGCCGGACGATGTGGCCAGCGCCCTGGTCAGCGCCGTCCTGGAGCACCTGCACCACGGCTCGGGCCTCCGGCAGCTGGTCTTCGTCCTATACTCCGCCGCAGCGCTGGAGGCCTTCAAGAACCGGCAGATGGACGACATCGCCCGGAAGCAGCAGGAGGAACTGCGGGTTGCCCTCGGCAACCTGGACCCCGATCTGGTGGAGCTGAGCGAGGCGGTGCTGGCCGATCAGGACTGGGGGATTGCCCATCCGATGGCCACCCAGACCTGGCTGCGGGAGCTGGTGGCACGGCAGCCCTCCATCGCCGAGGAGGCGGTCCGGTACTGCCATGCCCGCTGGCACACCCATCTGTGCCACCTCCTGGCCCGCCCCCACGCCGGCGTCAGCGAGCAGATCCGCTTCTGGCAGCGCCAGGTACAGGCGCTGGAGATCAGCTACGCCCACGCCTTCCACTAGGGGGAGGCTATCGATGAGGAGGGATGCCCGCTGACCACCCGCCGCAAGATCTCCATCGCCATCGGCGCCGCTCTCGCCCTGGTCCTGTTCATGACCCTGGGGACCCAGTGGGTCTTTGCCCACTACGAGGGGCGCTCCCTGAACTTCTTCCAGGCGCTCCTGTTCGTGATGGAGACGCTCACCACCACCGGCTACGGGGAGCAGGTCCCCTTCAGCTCCAACCTGACGGTCCTCTGGGCGGTCCTGCTGATGGTGACCGGCTTCATTCAGATCTCGGTCTGGCTGACCAGCATCGCCTCCACCTGGGTCCAGACCCACCTGCAAACCCTCCCGCCCCGGCGCGCCCCGGCCGGTATGAAGGAGCATGTGATCATCTGCGGGGCGGGCCCGGTGGGCGAGTTCCTGGCCCAGGAGCTGAGGCAGGCCGGTCTGGCTTACGTGCTGGTGGACGACCGGCGGCGGGTGCTGGAGGGGCAGATGCGGCAGGGCCTGACCGTGGTGGAGGGGGATGTGCGGCAGGTGGAGACGCTCCAGGCGGTCCACATTGAGAGCGCCCGGGCGATCCTCTCCACCCTGAGCGACACCGAGGATGCCTCCGTGGCGCTGGTGGCCCGGGCGCTGCGCGCCGACCTGCCCTTCTACTGCACCGTGGAGCATGCCGATAACGAGCGGTTCCTGCGGGCGGCGGGCGCTACCGAGGTGGTCCTGGCCAAGCGGACCTTGGGCGAGCGGCTGGGCTGGCTGGCCACCGCCCCCCTGGCGGGCATGGTGGACCGGCTCTGGGGCCAGGAGAGCGGCCTGGCGGTCTGCACCGTGCCGGTGCTGCCGGGCTCGCCGCTGGCGGTCCCCACCCTGCGGGAGGCCCGGATCCGGGAGCGGACCGGCGCCAACGTCCTCGGCCTTTGGAGCCATGGCCACTTCTTCCCCGCCACCAGCCCCGAGATGCCCCTGCGGGCGGGTGATGTGCTGATCGCCGCCGGCCGTAACGAGGAGCTGGAGAAGCTGCGGGTCCTCTCCGCCGGGGCAGCCCGGCCCATCTCCCCCGCTGGCCAGCCGGTGCTGATCCTGGGCTTCGGCGATGTCGGCCTGGCCGCCGCCGAGCGGCTGGAGGCGGCGAAGCTTCCCTACCGTGTGCTCAGCCTGACACTCCCGGACGGCGTCCACTGTGATTGGGTCCAGGGCGACGCCACCAACGTGGATGACCTGAAGCGGGCCGGCGTCGAGTCTGTGGGCCGCTGCATCGTCGCCCTCAACGACGACACCCGCTCCGTCTTCGCCACCCTGATGGTCCGGCAGCTCAACCCCGGCCTGCGGATTGCCGCCCGGGCCAACTCCGTGGAGGCGGTCACCCGGCTCTACCTGGCGGGGGCCGACAACGTCCTCTCGGTCTCGGAGATCGCCAGCGCCCAGCTGGCCCGGTTCGTGAACGCCGCCGGCAAGGGCTCGCCCACGCTGGAGGAGGTGGACAGCCGGCTCGTTCCGGTCCCCGATTCCCTGGTGGGCAAGAGCCTCGCCTCCGGCGAGGTGGGGAACCGGACCGGCTGCATTGTCGTGGCCATCCGGACCGGGGAGGGGCAGATTGAGGTGAACCCCTCCCCCAACCGGGTCCTTCAAAAGGGCGAGAGCCTCTTTCTCTTCGGCACCCACGAGCAGTTCACCCGGTTTGGACGCGAGTTCGGGCGGTAGCCAGCGGGCCGTTCCCGGCCTGTGGTACCGCCCGAATCTCTGCTCCTACCAGCCCTTTCCGTCCCGGCCGTCGATGTAAAGCGGATGCTCCGGGGGCTTTCCTTCGCACCAGTACCGGTCGAAGTCGGTCACCCCGGCCTCCCGCAGGATCTCCTCGTCCAGCAACTGCCGCCCCGTGCACCGGGAGGGCTCCTGGGAGAGGATCGCCATCACCGCATCGCACATGATCTCAGGGGTCCGCCACTGCTCCCGCTCCCCGAGGTGGTTGTTGACCACCGCCGCCGTCTCGATCGGCGTGACCGGCCAGAGCGAGTTGGAGGCGATGTTGTCCTGCCGGTGCTCCTCGGCGATCCCGATGGCCAGCCGGGCCATGCCCATCTTGGCGATCATGTAGGCCACCATGCCGGGGTTGGCCGTGGTGGAGATGGGCGGCGCCATGGTGATGATGTGGCCCCATTTCTGCCGGACCATGTGGGGCAGCACGTAGTAGGCACAAAGGTAGGAGGCCCGCACGTTGACGCCCATCAGCAGGTCGAACCGCTTCCCCGGGGTCTCCAGCACCGGCTTCCACCAAAGGGCGCCGGCGTTGTTGATCAGGATGTCGATCCGCCCGAACTCGGCCACCGCCTGCTCCACCATCGCGGCGATCTCTTCCTCAACCCGCACGTCCACCTTGACCGGCAGCGCCCGGCGCCCCAGCGCCCGGACCTCATCAGCCGTCTCGTAGATGGAACCGGGCAGCTTTTCGGTGGACTGCTCGCTCTTGGCGGCCACCACCACGTCGGCGCCCTCCTGCGCGAGGCGGATCGCCAGCGCCCTGCCGATGCCGCGGCTCGCCCCCGTAATCAGGGCGACCCGGCCCTCCAGGACCTTTCCCATCCAATGCACCCCCTGAGACTAGATAGATGCTCCCAGATGTTTAATTAGTCTGTTGGGCCTGCGGCTCCTGCTGATGCCCTATATGCGATGCCCGGAAGGTTGGTATAAACTAAATGAGAATGCCCGCACCATGCCCGGCAGGGTCTACCCGAAAGGAGCCGTGACTACCGCATGCTCAAGAATGACCGCATTCTCCGCGCCGCCCGCCGCCAGCCCGTGGACCAGGTTCCCGTCTGGTTCATGCGCCAGGCGGGACGCTATCAGCCTGAGTACCGGGCGATCCGCGAGAAGTACACGCTCATGGAGATCTGTGAGCATCCGGAGGTCTGCACCGAGGTCACGATTCTGCCCGTCAAGCAGCTGAACGTGGATGCCGCCATCCTCTTCTCCGACATCATGACCCCCCTCCGGGGCATGGGGCTCGGGGTCGACATCGTGGAGAACGTGGGCCCCGTCTTCGACCAGCCGATCAACACCATGAAGCAGGTGGAGGCGATGCCCCCCTTCGTGGCCGAGGAGGCGGTCCCCTACGTCCTGGAGACGATCCGGATGCTGGTGCGGGAGCTGGAGGTGCCGCTGATCGGCTTCGCCGGAGCGCCCTTCACCCTCGCCTCCTACATGGTGGAGGGGCGGCCGACCAAGGACTACCGGAAGGTCAAGACCCTGATGTACGCCCAGCCGGAGGTCTGGCACGCCCTGATGGGCAAGCTCTCCGAGATGGTCGCCACCTACCTGGTGGACCAGGTGAAGGCCGGCTGCCAGCTGGTCCAGCTCTTCGACTCCTGGGTCGGCAACCTGACCCGGGCCGACTACGAGACCTATGTCCGGCCGCACATGTACCGGATCACCGAGGCAGTCCGGGCCACGGGCGCCCCGCTGATCTACTTCGGCGTCAACACCGGCCACCTGCTCACCTCGATGTCCGAGATCCGGCCCGATGTGATGGGCGTGGACTGGCACGAGGAGCTCGACAAGGCCTGGGATCGGATCGGCCCCGACTTCGCCGTCCAGGGCAACCTGGACCCGGTGGCGGTCTTCGCCCCCAGCGATATCCTGGAAGCCAAGGTGAAGGATGTCCTTCGCCGCACCGAGGGCCGTCCCGGCCACATCTTCAACCTCGGCCACGGCATCATGCCGTCCATGTCGGTTGACGCCCTGAAGCGGGTGGCGGAGATCGTGCACAGCTACGACCACAAGGAGGGGTAACCTGCGATGACCAAGCCCGTGGTTGGCGTTCTCGTGATGGCGTACGGCACTCCCAATAAGAAGGAGGAGATCCTGCCGTACTACACCCACATCCGCCGGGGGAAGCCCCCCACGCCCGAGCTGCTGGAGGAGCTGACCCAGCGGTACGAAGCCATCGGCGGTCTCTCCAACCTGAACCAGATCTCCCGGGCCCAGGCCGAGAGCGTCCTGCGGGAGCTGCGGGAGCAGGATCCCGAGACCGACTGGCGGCTCTACTTTGCCAACAAGCACTGGGAGCCCTGGATTCCCGATGTGGTCAAACAGATGGCCGCCGACGGCATTGAGCGGTCGGTGGGGATCGTGCTGGCCCCGCAGGGCTCCAAGATGTCCTCCGGCTCCTACTTCGACCAGGTGAACAAGGCGCTGGCCGAGCTGCCCGAGCCCTTCCAGATGGCCCAGGTCTTCTCCTGGCACCTGGAGCCCGACTTCATCGCCGCCGAGGTGGAGGTGATGCGGGAGGCGCTCGCCAAGTTCCCCGAGGGCCAGCCCGATGTGATCTTCACCTGCCACTCCCTGCCGGAGCGGATCCTCACCTGGAACGACCCCTACCCGCAGCACCTGCAGGAGATCGGGGCGGCGGTGGCGGCGGCCTGCGGCATTAACAAGGTCCACTACGCCTACCAGTCGGCCGGCCGGACCCCCGAGCCCTGGCTGGGGCCCGATGTGCGGGACAAGGTGGCCGAGCTGGCGGAGCAGGGCGTCAAGTCGGTGATCGTCTCCTCGGTCGGCTTCATCTCGGACCACCTGGAGGTCCTCTACGACCTGGATATCGAGATGCAGCAGACGGCGGAGCAGCTGGGCATCCACTTTGAGCGGACCCGCATGCTGAACGACCACCCGCTCCTGGCGCGGGCGCTCGCGAAGGCGGTGCGCCGGGCTGCCAAGGGGGAGTGACCATGCCGCAGGAAACGATCCTGATTGCGGGTGGGGGGATCACAGGCCTTTCCGCCGCCTGGAACATCCTCAAGAGGGCGAAGGCAGCGGGCCGGAGCCCGCAGATCATCCTCGTCGAGAAGGAGAAGCGGCTGGGCGGCAAGACCCAGACCCAGGTGGTCGACGGGATGATCGTCGAGGAGGGGCCCGACTCGGTCATCGCCTACAAGCCCTGGGCGGTTCAGCTGGCCAAGGAGCTGGGGCTGGAGACGGTCGGCACCAACCCGAACATCCGCACCACCTACATCATGCACAACGGGCGGCTGGAGTCGCTCCCGGTCGGGATGCAGATCATGATCCCGACCGAGGTCTGGCCGTTCCTCAAGACCCGCCTGCTCTCCCCCTGGGGCAAGCTCCGGGCCGGCCTGGAGCCCTTCATGCCCATCCGCAAGACCGACGAGGATGAATCGATCGGCTCCTTCGTGGGCCGCCGCTTTGGGCAGGAGGTGCTGGAGAACGTGGCCGGACCGCTGATGGGCGGCATCTACGGCGGCGACTTCGGCGCCGTCTCCATGAAGGCCACCTTCCCCCGCTTCCTGCAGATGGAGCGGGAGGGTGGCTCCCTGCTGCTGCAGGGTTGGCGGAACAAGGAGAACAAGCCGAAGGGCCCCACCGGCTCGGCCTTCGTCACCGTCAAGGGCGGTCTCAACCGATTAGTCAATGAGTTGATCAGTCGGATGGAGGGCCAGGTCCGCTTCCTGACCGGCGTCAGCCTGACCGGGCTGGTGCGGGGGCCGGAGGGGAAGGGCTATGTGGCCGGGCTGGACAACGGCGAGCGGATCGAGGCCGAGGCGGTGGTGCTCGCCCTGCCGGCCTACGTGGCCGCCTCGCTGGTCAAGGAGTACCTCCCCGAGGTGGCGAGCGAGCTGAACGCCATTCCCTACCACAACTCGGTGGTGGCGGCCATGGCCTTCCACCGGAAGGAGGTAGACCACCCGCTCAACGCTTCCGGCTTCCTGGTGCCGGCCCGTGAGCCGACCGTGGTCACCGCCTGCACCTGGGTCTCCTCCAAGTGGCCCCATGCCACCCCGGAGGACAAGGTGCTGATCCGCTGCTTCATCGGGCGGGGCAACGAGGCGAAGGACTGGACCCGGGAGCCTGACGAGGTGATCATCGGCCACGCCCGCAAGGAGCTGGAGCAGATCATGGGGTTGAAGGCGGAGCCCTTCTTCACCCGGGTCTTCAAATGGCCGCGGGCGATGCCCCAGTACCGGGTGGGCCACCTGGACCGGATGGACCGGGTGGAGCGGCTGATGCAGCAAACCCCCGGCCTCTACGTGGCGGGCGCTGCCTTCCGCGGCGTAGGCCTGCCGGACTGCGTCCGGGAGGGCAGCCAGGCGGCGGAGAAGGCCGCAAAGCACCTGGGCTGGGAGGCGTAAGACGACGGTTTCTGCCATAAAAAGGCCCTGCGTGGGAACGAACCCATGCAGGGCTTTTTGTCATCTATGGAGGAGGAATCCTAATGCTTCACCGAGTATTATCGGAACATTCCGTGATGAGGATTCTGTGAAGTAAAAGGCGAGGTTGCTTCGTCATATCTTGCAGAACGACTTGACCGGAGGTTCGATAGGGATCATGTGGATCTATTCCTCTCACCTGACGATGGCCGCAGCGTCTGTCTCTTCGCTGCTTGTCCTCCTATGGCTCGCCACCCGGCGAAACCCGCTGATCGTGCTCTGGCATGCGATCCGCTATGTCTTTGCCGAGCACCGCGCCATGGGACTGGTGGCCCTCGCCTATGCGATGGTGGCTGTCAACCTGCTGCAGGTGCGCCTGGAGACGCGCCTCTCCCAGACCGTCACCTGGGACTTTACGGCGGCGGTCTCCCAGGTCGGCACCGAGTTCCTGCTCCTGCTCCAGCGGCTGGAGTGGCCCCCGCTCACCCACCTGCTGACCTTTGTCTACGTGATCCTCTTCACCATGCTGATGCTCGGCTCGATGATCTTCTATGCGGCCCAGCGGGACCTCGCAGCCCTGAAGAACCATGTGATCAGCTACTGGGTCAACTACCTGGTCGCCTTGCCGTTCTACTTCTGGTTTCCTGTCAATG
Organism: Bacillota bacterium; assembly: GCA_049324875.1. Lineage (GTDB taxonomy): Bacteria > Bacillota > Sulfobacillia > Symbiobacteriales > Symbiobacteriaceae > JAWLHU01. The sequence continues at coordinate 174,905 of JBMONC010000084.1, read as the reverse complement.
AGGCCTGGGCCGGGGGGAAGGGCGTCCAGTTCCTCATCCCCAAGATCTTCCCGGGCTTCGAACAGGTGGTCAGGCCCCACAGCGACCTGGACAACTGCTTCCCCAGCCTCCACACCTCCCTGGCCCTGACCTACGCCCTGGTCGCCTGGCGGCACGGGTACCGGCGGCTGGCCATCGTTCTGAGCGTGGCCGCCGGCTTGGTGATGCTGAGCACCCTCTACCTGGGCGTCCACTGGGTGCTCGACATGATCTTCGGGTCGGTCCTGGCCCTCTTTGCCTCGGGCTACCTCACCATGCCCAGCCCCGCTGGGGCGGAGGGCCGGCTCCGGACCAACCCCTGACCCCCCATCTGCAAGGACCCGCCACGCCGAGCACCAGGCCGGCATGGCGGGTCCTGTTTGGTTGGTGAGACTGCGGTTGAGACTGCGATAGGCTCTGATGAGACGCCCCGCTGCCCTCCCTGCGCTACACTGACCGCAGTCAGGTCAGAGGAGGGAGGATGCCGATCATGAAGCTGCTGTTCCTGGGCGGGACCACCTTCCTGGGTCGCACCCTGGTGGAGGAGGCGCTGGCTGCGGGGCACGAGGTCACCCTGTTCAACCGGGGGCAGACCAACCCCGAGCTCTTTCCCGATGTGGAGAAGATCCGTGGCGACCGCTCTGTCGACCTCTCCCCGCTCCAGGGGCGGCGCTGGGACGCCGCCATCGACACCAGCGGGTTTCAGCCCCGCATCGTTCGCATGGCCTCGCAGGCGCGCTACACCTGGCGCGTCGGGCTCTCGCCGGAGCGAGAGGCGGAACTCCTGGAGGCGCTGACCACTGTACCGCAGGACAGGCTCTCCCTGAGCCGCTGAAGCACCTCGGGGGTGACGCCGCACGCCTCGGTTCCCGTGTTCAGGAGCACCACGGGCAGGTGGTTGAAGCGGAGCGACTGACGCAGCTCCTGGGCGAACTCCTCCCCGCCGCCTGCGAGGGCCTGATCCAGCAGGACGGCCTCGTAGGGGGCCGCTGTGAGCGCATCCCAGGCCTGATCCGGGTGGGTGACAACCTCTGCCTGAAAGCCTGCTGCCTGAAAGCCTGCTGCCTGAAGCGCAGCCTTCGCCCGTTCCGCAGCGCTGGGGTCAACCAGGAGCAGAATGTGACCGCTCGGAGGTGCTGTGGGCTCAGACGAGCGCAGGACAAGGGCTCCTCCGGGAGTCAGGGCCGCCCGCTGGTCGGGAACGGCCGGTTCCACCTCCCACCGGCCCGTGCCCAGCCCCGCCTCGGCGAGACTCCGCTGAATGCCCACGAAGTGGGTGACCCGCCCCTCATCGTCCTTCAGCGGCGAGAGTATCAACTCGGTTGGGACCGCGCTCCCATCCTTCCGGTAGTTGACGAGGCGGACCGTGATGCGCTGACCGAGGCGGACCGCCTGCCGCACCTGCTCAAGCGCCCGCTGGTCGGAGAGCGGTCCCTGCAGGAAGGCAGGGCGCCGTCCCAGGATCTCGTCGGGCGTATAGCCATACTCCTGCAGGAAGGGCGGGTTGACGTATACGATCCGCTCCGCACTGTCGGTGATGATCACCGGCACATCGGTGGCCTCGATCGCCGCGGAGATCAGCGCTCGCTGCTGTTTGCTCTCCCGTCCGATCTCATCCAGCAACTCCCGCAGGGTGGTGGCCATCCGGCGGATGTCGGTCGCCAGGGAGTTCATCTCGATGATCGGGCTGGACGGCCAGGTGATCTCCTCGCCCCCCTGGAGCCGCTGGGGAAGGTAGCGGGCAAGGGTGGTCAACTCCACCAGCGGACGGGTCACCCAACGGCTTATCAGGTTGGATAGGAACAGGGCGAGGAAGGTCAGCCCGCCCACCAGCATCAGCCGCTCGATATAGACCCTGTACAGCCGGATGCGGAAGGGGGCCAGCGGCACCTCTGCCACCAGGCGCCACCCGCTCCCGCCGGAAATGGCAGCCTCCATCACCTCGTGGGCATCGCGCCAGCGGTTGACCGCGACGCTTTCGTCCTCGGGGAAGCGCTGGTAATGGTCCTCCCCCAGGTGGATGATCTCACCGGTCTGCCGGAAGGGAGCCAGGGGGGTCAGTTCCGTCCGGCTGGTGACAACCACCTCACCCCCGGCGGTCAGGACGGAGAGGTGGAGCGGATAGTGCATGGAGGAGAACGTGACCAACTCCCTGACGAAGGTGAGGTCCAGCGTCCCCTGCGCCACGCCCACGACCCTGTTCTCCCGCCAGATGGGCTGGCTGATGGTCAGCACGGCCGGGGTGGCCGACGACGGGTAGGAGATCACGGGCATGCGGCTTTCCCGGGCCGCCCGAACCGCCTCCAGATCCACCGGGAGATCTGAGCCGGGCCGGGCGGCCGCAGCCACAGTTCCCTCCGGCGTGACCAGGGAGAGGCTAAGGAAGTCCACCGAGGCGCTCAGGATGGAGCGGACGTGCTCATCCAGGGCGGCGGAGGGCTGGAGAGGCTGCCGGGTGGCAGCGAGCGCCTCCAACGCCCCCAGACGCTTGTTCCACCAGCGCTCCAGGCTGCCCGTCACGTGGGTGGTCTCGCCCTTCAGCAGGGTTTCCACCTCGGCACGGATGACGGAGACCTCGTGCCGGCTGGCCAGCACGGTCAGAATCAGGGCGGGCAGAATCAAAAAGGCGACCAGGGTGTTGAAGAGCGTCTCCCGAATCGGGATCAACTCCTTCTGGTCATCGCCCAGGAGCCACCGCTGGAGGGGCAGGTGCGTTACCAGCAGGACGGCGACAAGGGCGTTGGAGAAGCCGTTCACGGCCTGCTTCAGGGCGATCAGTGTGGTTCCGACCGCATCGACCCCCACCAGGGAGTTGTAGGAGAGCCAGACCAGCGGTATACCGAGCAGCACCCAGAACCCGCCGTCCAGGATCAGCAGGCTGGTGCGGGGCGCCCGCGCCGCCAGAAGCCCGACCACCAGCGCCTCCAGCACGAAGATGGCCAGGGCGGCTGAGTGGCCCCAGAGGAAGTAGGTATAGGTGCTGATCAGAAAGGCCGAGACGGTGCCCCATGCCACGCCAAAGAGCCGGATGATGATCAGGGTGGCGATGCTGCCGAACAGGTAGTCAATGCCGAAGAAGAACGGCAGGCGGAGGTAGTTACCCAGCAGCCCGGCCGCCATCAGCAAGGCCAGCGCCAAAGGACGACGGTAGGCGAAAAGTCTCATAGCCATCAGAGACGTCCCCTCTCCGGTCGAAGTCCATGGGCCCCAGCCTCCTCCGCAGAGTCTGATGCAGAAGAAGCTTGTAAAACTTACTATACCGCAGGGTTATGCCGACGAACAGATGTCTGTCGTATTATGTCGAAAGTCGAAGAAAAAAGAGGGAGCCAGGGCTCGGTGCCCTGACTCCCTCCTCGGTCAACTACTTGCGATAGGACTGGAGCATCTTCATATAGTTCGCCCGTTCAAAGGCGGCAGGCTCGGCCACATTGATCTGGCTCATGGAGCCCTGCATCTGGCGGATCGAGGTGTACTCGTGATCCTCCATCCAGCGACTCATCTCGGTCAGGATCTCCCCAATGCGGCCCAGGCCATACTGGAGCAGCTCCGAGGCCATCATGGTCACCTTGGCGCCGGCCATCAGCCCCTTCAGCACATCCTCGTAGGTGTGAACACCGGTGGTGATGGCCAGATCCACGTTCACCCGGCCGTACAGGATGCCAATCCAGGTCAGCGGCAGCCGCAGCTCGCTGGGGCTGGAGAGGATGAGGTGCGGGGTGACCTCCAGCCGCTCCAGGTCAAAGTCCGGTTGGTAGAATCGGTTGAAGAGCACCAGGGCGTCGGCCCGCGCCTCGGCGAGCTTGCCCGCCATGTTGGGCAGGGAGCTGAAGGCGGGGCCGAGCTTCACCGCCACCGGGATGTTGACCGCCTTCTTCACATCCCGCAGGACGTCGAGGTAGATCTGCTCCACCTCCGCACCCTCCAGGCGCGGGTCGGTGGGGATGTAGTAGACGTTTAACTCCAGCCCGTCAGCGCCGGCCTCTTCGATCTGCCGGGCATACTCGATCCAGCCGCCGGTGGAGACCCCGTTCAGGCTGCCGATGATCGGGATCGAGGTGGACTCCTTCGCCTTGCGGATCAACTCCAGGTACCCGTCAGGCCCCGTGTTGAAGGCGGCTGGCTCCGGGAAGTAGCTGAGCGCCTCGGCGTAGGAGTCGGTTCCGTAGCTCAGGTAGTGGTCAAGGACGAGCGATTCCTGGTTGATCTGCTCCTCGAAGAGGGAGAACATCACGACCGCAGAGGCACCTGCCTCCTCCAGCCGCTTGATCCCGTCCAGGGTGTGGGAGAGGGGCGATGCCGAAGGCACGATCGGGTTCTTCAGGGTCATGCCCATGTAGCGGGTCGTGAGATCCACGTGAGTCCCTCCCTACCTAGTTGCCGCCGTTGGAGTAGTCCATCTTGGCCAGCTGGGCGTAGCGCCGGTACTTGGCATGGACCTCTTCCTGCGCCTCCTCCAGAAGCTTCGCCGCCATCTCCGGATCCGCCTGCCGCAGCATGGCGTAGCGGGTCTCGTTGTAGATGTAGTCCTTCAGGGGGATCTTGGGGCCCTGGTACTCCAGCTGGAGCGGGTTCTTCCCCTGCGCCTTGAGCCGCGGGTCATAGCGGTAGACGGGCCAGTGGCCGGAATCGACCGCCAGCTTCTGCTGGTGCAGGCCCTTGGCCATGTCGATGCCGTGGGCGATGCAGTGGCTGTAGGCAATGATGATCGACGGGCCGTCGTACGACTCGGCCTCCATGAAGGCCTTCACCACCTGGGCGTCGTTGGCGCCCATGGCCACCTGTGCGACGTAGACGTTGCCGTACTGCATGGCGATGGCGCCCAGGTCCTTCTTGCCGGCAGGCTTGCCGCCCGCCGCGAACTTGGCGACGGCGCCCCGCGGGGTGGCCTTGGAGGCCTGACCGCCGGTGTTGGAGTAGACCTCGGTGTCCATCACCAGGATGTTGATGTTCTTGCCCGAGGCGATCACGTGGTCGAGGCCGCCGTAGCCGATGTCGTAGGCCCAGCCGTCGCCGCCCATGATCCAGACCGACTTCTTGACCAGCATATCCGCCAGGGCCAGCAAGTCCTTCGCCTTCGGGCCCGGCTTGCCGGCCAGCTTCGCCTTCAGCTCCTCCACCCGCTTCCGCTGGGCGGCGATGCCCTCCTCGGTGGACTGGTCGGCGGTCAGCAGCCCCTCGGCCAGCTCGGCGCCGATCTCATCCTTCAGGCTCTCCACCAACTCCATGGCCAGGCTGGTCTGCTTGTCGATGGAGAGGCGCATGCCCAGGCCGAACTCGGCGTTGTCCTCGAAGAGGGAGTTGGACCAGGCGGGGCCGCGGCCGAAGCGGTTCTGGGCCCAGGGCGTGGTCGGCAGGTTGCCGCCGTAGATGGAGGAGCAGCCGGTGGCGTTGGCGATGATCGCCCGGTCGCCGAACAGCTGGGAGACCAGCTTTACATACGGGGTCTCGCCGCAGCCGGCGCAGGCGCCCGAGAACTCGAAGAGCGGGCGGGCCAGCTGCACGTTCTTGACGTTGTTGAGCGGGAGCGCGGTCTGGTCGATATCCGGCAGGCCGAGGAAGAACTCCCAGTGGCGGATGCCCTCTTCCTGAACCTCCATGATGTCGGTCATGTTGATCGCCTTGCGGCTCACCTTGGTCTTGTCCTTGGCCGGGCAGACCTCGACGCAGAGGGCGCAGCCGGTGCAGTCCTCCACGGAGACCTGGATGGTGTACTGCTTGCCCGGCAACTCCCGGAAGGTGGCCTTCTTGGACTTGAAGCCCTCGGGGGCGCCGGCCAGGTCGGCCTCATCCACCACCTTGGAGCGGATGACGGCGTGCGGGCAGACCAGGACGCACTTGCCGCACTGGATGCAGAGGTCGGGATCCCACACCGGCACCTCGAGGCCGATGTTCCGCTTCTCCCACTGGGTGGTGGCGGTGGGGAAGGTGCCGTCGCAGGGCAGGGCCGAAACGGGCAGGTTGTCGCCGCGGCCGGCGATCATCGCGGCGGTCACCTTCTGCACGAACTCGGGCGCCTCGGGCGGGACCGGCGGGCGGAAGTCCTTGGTGCTGGTCGGCACCGCCGCGGGGATCTTCACCTCGTAGAGGTGCTCCAGGGTGGCGTCGACGGCGGCGAAGTTCTGCTGCACCACGGCCTCGCCGCGCTTGGCATAGGTCTTCTTAATGGCGTACTTGATCCGCTCGATCGCCTCTTCCCGCGGCAGCACGCCGGAGATGGCGAAGAAGCAGGTCTGCATGATGGTGTTGATCCGCTGCCCCATGCCGGTCTCCCGGGCGACGCTGACCGCGTCGATCACGTAGAGCTTCAGCTTCTTCTCCAGCACCTGCTGCTGGAAGCCCCGCGGAAGGTGGTCCCAGACCTCATCCGGCCCGTAGGGGGAGTTGAGCAGCACGGTGGCGCCCGGAATGGCCGCATCGAGGACCGGGAACTTCTCTACGAAGACGAACTGGTGGACCGCCACGAACTGCGCCTTCTGGATCAGGTAGGTGGACTGGATCGGCCGGGGGCCGAAGCGCAGGTGGGAGACGGTGACGGCGCCGGACTTCTTGGAGTCGTAGACGAAGTAGCCCTGGGCGTAGTTGTCGGTCTCCTCGCCGATGATCTTGATCGAGTTCTTGTTGGCGCCCACCGTGCCGTCGGCGCCCAGGCCCCAGAACATCGCCCGGACCACATCATCCGGCTCGGTGGAGAAGTTGGGGTCGTATTCGATGTGGCTGTTGGTCACGTCGTCCACGATGCCCACGGTGAAGCGGTTCTTTGGGGCGGGCTTGCTCAGCTCGTCGAAGATCCCCTTGACCATCGCCGGGGTGAACTCCTTGGAGCCCAGGCCGTAACGGCCGCCGACAATGCGGGGCAGGCGGGAGAGGCTGCCGGTCATCACCGCCTCGGAGAAGGCGGTGACCACGTCCTGGTAGAGCGGCTCGCCGTTGGAGCCGGGCTCCTTGGTCCGGTCGAGGACGGCGATCGACTTCGCCGTGGCCGGGATCGCCTTGAGCAGCGCCTCGTTGGAGAACGGCCGGAAGAGGCGGACCTTGACCATGCCAACCTTCTCGCCCCGTGCCACGAGGTAGTTGACCGTCTCCTCCACCGTCTCGGCGCCGGAGCCCATCAGGACGATTACCCGCTCGGCATCGGGGGCGCCCACGTAGTCGAAGAGGTGGTACTGGCGGCCGGTCAGCTTCGCCAGCTGGTCCATGTAGTCCTGGACGATGCCGGGCGTGGCGGCGATGAACGGGTTGACCGTCTCCCGCGCCTGGAAGTAGACGTCGGGGTTCTGCGCCGTGCCCCGCATGACCGGACGGTCGGGGGTGAGGGCACGGGCCCGATGGGCCCGGACCAGCTCGTCGTCGATCAGGGCGCGGATGGTCTCATCGGAGAGCAGCTCGATCTTCTGCACCTCGTGGGAGGTCCGGAAGCCGTCAAAGGCATGGATAAAGGGCACCCGCGACTTCAGGGTGGAGGCCTGGGCGATCAGGGAGAAGTCCATGACCTCCTGGACCGAGCCGCCAAAGAGCATCGCCCACCCGGTCTGGCGGGCGGACATGACATCGGAGTGATCCCCGAAGATCGAGAGACCCTGGGTGGCCAGCGCTCGAGCTGCGATGTGGAAGACCGTCGATGTGAGTTCACCGGCGATCTTGTACATGTTCGGGATCATGAGCAGGAGACCCTGAGAGGCGGTGAAGGTGGTGGACAGGGCACCGGTCTGGAGGGCGCCGTGAATAGCACCCGCTGCGCCGCCTTCGGACTGCATCTCCTGGACCAGGGGCACCGAACCCCAGATATTCCGGGTATTCTGGGCAGCCCAGGCGTCAGAGAGCTCGCCCATGGGCGAAGAGGGGGTAATCGGGTAGATGGCGATGACTTCGTTCGTTTTGTAAGCTACATATGCCGCAGCCTCGTTGCCGTCAATCGTAACCTTCCGCTGCATGAATCCACGCTCCTGTCTATCGGGCCGTCTAGGTGAGGGGAAAAATGTATAGGAGGGGGCACCTTAATACTCTCCTTATTGTAATGAGCAGGGTCATTGACATAACAGGACCTGAAAGTCCCCAAATCGGGCAAACCGATAGCCCGTTTAGATAGGGCGCGGAGTATATCTCGCGTGGTCCTTATGGCTCGCGCACCCTGTACAAAGATGCACCAAGGAACGCTCCATGCTGACAAAGAAGGAAGCGCCCACCCGCTTGGGGGAGCGCTCCGCTGTGGGTTACTGGGGGAGCCGCATGGTGGCGATCCCGAGGGCGCCCGGCCCCACATGGGCCGCCAGGTTCGCTCCCAACTCGGCCACGATTGCTTCCCGGCAGTTGAACAGGCTGCGCACCCGGTCCAGCAACTGCTGCCCTTCCGCCGGGGTGTTGCTGTGGATGACCGCCAGATCGACAGGGGCCTCCCCCGCCGCCTCCTGCGCCAGGCTGACCACCCGGTCCAGGGCGTGGTGGAACCCACGGGCCTTCTCGACCACCTCGATGGCGCTCCCCGCCGCCCGGATGACCGGCTTGATCGACAGGGCGTTGGCCAGCAGCGCCTGCCCCAGGGAGACCCGACCGCTCCGCCGCAGCTGGGTCATCTCCCGGACCGCCACATGGATCTGGATGCCCGGAATCAGCCCCTCCACCAGGCGGAGGATCTCCGCCACCGAGGCCCCCGACTGCGCCGCCCGGGCTGCCTGCATCACCAGGAGGCCGAGGCCCAGGGTGGTGGATTGCGAGTCGATCACGTGGACGCGGCCGCTGGGGGCCATCTCCGCAGCCATACGGGCGACGCGGGGGATGGTGGTCTTGGTCCCCATCATGTGGATGGAGATCACGGCCTCCGCCTCCCGGAGGAGGGCGGTGTAGGCCTCCAGGAACTCGGCCGGAGAGGGGGTGGAGGTGTTGGGCGGGGTCGGGGAGGAGCGGAGCCGTTCATAGAACTCGCTCATCGGAATCTCCCCGTCCTTGAAGGAGAAGGAGCCGAACATGATCGGGGAGGGAACCACGGTGATGTCGAGTGCCTGACGAATCTCCATGGGAATGCTGGATGTGCTGTCCGTTACGATTCTTACCCGCATGGTGCGACCTCCCTGGGGACCGAATGATCACCGTTAAGAAATTTCCGTAGTCAAAGTGATATTCCTGCGGGCTGGCACAGGTTATGCGGGAGCCTATCCACCCAGCACCCGCGGCATCAGCCCGGAGCCGGGCCCATAGGGTGTCGGTGACAGGGAGGTGGCTGCGGTGCACCGATGGGGGCTGCGGCAGGTGGTGCTGCTCTTCTGGGCGGCCTACTTTGCCGTTGTGGGCCTGACGAACATCCTGGACCTGCTCCACGGGCTTGGTCTCCTTCCGGCGGGATGGCGCTACCTCGCCGGCAATCTGCCGCTGATGATCCGGCTCTTTGCCGGGGTGGGCCTGCCCGCCGGGGCTGCCGGGGCGGCGCTGGCCGGCGTGGTGCTCTGGGAGGGGGCCGCTGCCTGGCTCTTCTGGCGGACGCTCCGGCGGGATGAGCCGCCCGAGCGGGCCTGCGCGCTGGGCGCGGGCCTCTGGGCGGCCTTCCTGGTGGCGGACGAGCTGCTCCTCAGCTACAGCCTGGAGGCGGTCCACCTCCGGCTCTTTACTGCCCAACTCCTCTCCTGGCTGGTGCTCCGCCAGACCGCCTGGCACGACCCGCCAGTCATACGAAAACCGCCACATCCGCGGGGGATGTGACGGTCTGTGTGCAAGGCGTGAACTACCAGGCGGCGATCTGCCCGTCCGTCCGGGGCTCGGTGCCACCAACCAGCACACCGTTCTCCAGCCGCCAGATGATCTGGCCGCGCCCATAGCCGGCGCCGTCCAGCGTGTAACGCACGTCGTGGCCCCGCCGGGCGAGCGCCTGCGCGATGTGTGCCGGGTTCTGCGGCTCCAGGTCCACCCGCCTGCCCTCCATCCACTGCCAGCGGGGGGCGTCAAGGGCCGCCTGCGGGTTGAGGCCGAAGTCGACGGTGTTCATTACCACCTGCAGGTGGCCCTGGGGCTGCATGAAGCCGCCCATCACGCCAAAGGGGCCCACGGGCTGGTCGCCCCTGGTCATGAAGCCCGGGATGATGGTGTGGTAGGGTCTCTTGCCCGGCTCCAGCCGGTTGTCGTGCTCCGGGTCGAGTTTGAAGTTGTGGCCCCGGTTGTGCAGGCTGATCCCAGTGCCCGGCACCACCAGGCCGGAGCCGAAGCCCATGTAGTTGGACTGAATAAACGAGACCATGTTCCCCTCACCGTCGGCGGTGGCCAGGTAGACGGTACCGCCGCGGGGGGGCTCGCCCGGGGCCGGGGTGAGCGCCTGCGAGGCGATAAGCCGGCGCCGCTCCTCGGCGTAGGCGTCAGAGAGCAGATCCTCCACCCGGACCGACATGGAGCGGGGTTCGGCGACAAACTTGTGCGCGTCCGCAAAGGCGAGCTTGATCGCCTCGATCTGGCGATGATAGGTCTCCACCGTCTCCCGCTCGGTGAAATCGAAGCCCTTGAGGATGTTGAGCGCCATCAGGGCGACGATGCCCTGCCCGTTGGGCGGGATCTCCCAGACGTCGAAGCCGCGGTAGTTGATCCCAATCGGGCTCACCCACTCAGGCTGGAAGGCGGCCAGGTCCTCCTTGCGAATATACCCCCCGTGCTGGCGGGAGAAGGCGTCGATCCGCTCGGCCAACTCCCCGCGGTAGAAGGCCTCCGCCCTGGTCTCGGCAATCAGCTGAAGCGTCCGGGCGTGGCCGGGGGAGCGCCAGACCTGCCCGGCTTCGGGAGTGAAACCCTCCGGCAGGAAGGTGTCGAACCAGTGGCTGAACTCATCGCCCTGGAGCACCTGGCGGAAGTTAGCAGCGGCGATCTTCCAGAAGCGGGCCAGGGTGGGGGTGAGGGGATAGCCGCGCTCGGCGTACTCGATCGCCGGGGCGAGCAGCTCCGGGAAGGGAAGGCGGCCGAAGCGCTCACTCAGGGCGGCCCAGGCAGCGGGGGCGCCCGGCACGGTGACCGGGATGAACCCATGCTTGGGGATCTCCGTCACACCCGCCCGGTTCAGCGCCTGGATGGAGATGCCCTGGGGTGCAGGACCGCTGGCGTTCAGACCGTGAAGCTGGCCCTGTGCCCAGACGAGGGCGAAGGCGTCACCGCCGATGCCGTTGGCGGTGGGCTCCACCACCGTCAGGGCGGCCGCCGTCGCAATTGCGGCATCGATCGCATTGCCCCCTCTGCGCAGGATGGCCAGCCCGGCCTGCGCAGCCAGCGGTTGACCGGTAGCCACCATCCCGTTGCGGGCGTAGACGCAGTTGCGCCTCGATGGGTACGGGTGATAAAGCGAGTCGAACTGCATGCTCCAATCTCCTTTACTTTGCCGAACGAAAGTTCATTACTTAGACAGACTACAGGAAGGAGTGTCAGGTGTCAAAAAAAGCATACCACAGGTGAAGGGATAATCCTCTCTCGTCCAGTATTTCGAACGCCAGAAGAACAGGTCAGCCGAGGGATGGGGTGTTGGCGGTGGAGGCAATCGTCGTGGGACTCGGCGAGTTTGGGGCGCAGGTGACGGCGCACCTGGAGGCCCGCGGCCCCCGTGGCCTGCGTTTGCTTACCTGTACCGGCACCGTGCCGACCCGCCGGGCGGGTGCCGACCTCCTCCGCCAGCGATGGCCGGAGCTGGTGCCGTCCGAAGGGGTGGGAGCCGGCGCTTCCTTACACCTTGTGGCCGCTGCCGAGGAAGCAGGGGGCGGTGGGATGCTGACGGCCGCCCTTTCCCTCCTTGAGGGACGGCAGCCCTGTCAGGTCTGGCTGGTGCTCCCCGGGGCGCAGGCCGACACCTCGGCCCGAGCCCGTGCCTTCGCCACGCTGGCGGAGCTGGAGGCGCTCCGTGCCGGAGGTCTCCGACTGGAGGGCTGGCTGCATCAGGCGCGGGGTCCCCTGCCGGAGGTGCCGCAGCGGCTGGGCGACGCTTTGCTCTATCGGACCGGCCGCCCCGGGTCCGCACCGGCCGCCGATGCCCCTCCCTACCGCGGGGTTGGGTTCGGGGTGGTGCGGGACCCCGCCGCCGCTGTGCGCCGGCGGCTGGCCCACCAGATCGCCGTCAGGCTGGTGGAGGAGTACCTGCGCCAGCCCGACCCGGCCCATCTCCTGCCGAGGATGCGGGAGGCGGTGCAGCGGGCGGTTCGGGCCCTGTTCCTCCCCGTTGATGAGACCCCGGTCTTCGCCCACCGGTGGAACGCCCTTCAGCCCGAGACCCCCGATCTGTCATCGCTCCTTGACTTCTACGAACCCGAGGGCGAGTGGCACCGCCAGGCGGCGGCCTTCTGGGAGGAGCGGGTGAGCGAGGCTCGCAGGGGGCTGGCCGCCGCCCTGGGACACGCATGGCGAAGCGGGTTTGAGGTGGTCCACGAGGAGGCGCGGGCGGCGCTCACCCTGGCCCACGAGGCGCTGGAGGCGGAGATCCAGCGCACCGAATCGGCGGTCGGCGGGTATCAGGAGCGCTTCGAACGGGCGCTGGCGGCCGCGGAGGCTGGTGAGATTCAGCTGGCCGAGCTGGACGCCCAGGTAGCCGCCTACCTGCTGGAGTCCATGCGCCTGGGCGCCCTGGAGCGGCTCGCCCTGGCGATGGACGGGGTGGTGGAGCTGGTGATGGACGGCCTCTGGGGGAAGGCGAACCAGGTCCGGGCCCTCCTGCAGGAGGTCCAGGCCCACCGGCCCCGGGGAGCAGCGCTGCGGCTGGCCCACGCCCTGAGCATCCTGCCTAGTGCGGAGCAAGAGAGAGCCTGGCTCGATGAGATCCAGCCGCGGCTGGCGCGGGCGCTCCTGCACGGAACCGAATCGCTGTCGGCTGAGGGGTTGCTGGAGACGGCCCACAAGGACGTGGACAGGTACCTCCGAACCAGGAATCCCGCCCTCCACCTGCCCCGAGGGCACCGGCAGCGGGAGGCGTGGCTGGACGCCCTCACCCCAGGCCTCCGGTTGGCGGAGGATCCGCCCTGTACCTGTGAGGTATCCTCTGACCTGCCCGGTGACTACCAGGAGGACTTGCGATCCCGCGGCCTTCAGGTCGAGGTGCGGTCGACGGCGTGGTTTTCCGGGGAGTGGGCGGTCTACATCGAGACGCCGCCCTTTGCCCTCAAGGCGTTGAGCGACCTCCCGGCGTGGGCTGGTGCCTATCGGGCTGCGCCGGCCCCGGTGAGGGAGGGGCTTCATGTTCTCCCGGAGCCGCCCGGCGGGTGGGCTCTGGCAGGTCTACCGTAGGAGAGAAGGTGGCGGAGGAGGGTGTCTGTGCGGACGAACATCAGTGGAAACAGCCCCTGGGAGCCGGTCGTCGGGTATTCCCGGGCCGTGCGGGTCGGTGAGATGATCTTTGTCTCAGGTACGACGGCCACCGGCGACGATGGTCAGCTTGTCGGGCTCGGCGACCCCTACGCCCAAACCGTGCAGGCCCTGCGGAATGTGGAGAAGGCCCTGGCCTGGGCGGGAGCGTCCTTCTCCCATGTGGTGCGCACCCGAATCTTCGTGACCAATATCGACCACTGGGAGGCGGTGGGCCGGGCTCATGGTGAGGTCTTCGGACAGATACGCCCGGCGGCCACCATGGTCGAGGTGAGCCGGCTGATCGACCCGGCCATGCTGGTAGAGATTGAGGTGGATGCGGTCGTTGGAGGGATGCCTTCGTGACGGCACTGGCGATCCGTCCTCCTCACACCCAGGAGGACTGGGAGTGGGTCACCGCTCTCTGGCGGGAGGAGTGGGGGGGCGAGGTGATGGTCACCCGTGGCCAGCTCTACCGTCTGAGCGATCTGCAGGCCCTCGTCGCCTGGGACGGTGGCGACCGGGTGGGGCTGGCCACCTACCTTCTCCATGGGGACTCCTGTGAGTTGATGAGCCTCAACGCCCTCACCGGGCGGAAGGGGGTGGGGACAGCCCTCCTCGCGGCGGTGGAGGAGGTGGCTCGGCAGCACCACTGCCGCCGCCTCTGGCTGATCACCTCGAACGATAATCTCGATGCGCTCCGGTTCTACCAGCGGCGCGGGTACCGGCTGACAGCGGTCCATGTGGGGGCCATCGACCAGGCGCGCGCCCTGAAGCCCACCATACCGCTGATCGGCCATCACGGGATACCCATCCGTGACGAGCTGGAGTTGGCAAAAGAGCTCTAGCCCGAACGGGGCCGGTGGATGTTTTCACGACGAAATGATACCGATCTGAAAAAAATAATGGCAGCGAAGAAGGAGATTTCCCCATCACGGTTGTATTCTGTTTACCGAAAACGCTTCCGGAAAGGTGCATCAGATGACGACGATCAGAGACCTGGCCAGGCGGGCCGGGGTGTCGGTGGCCACCATCTCCCGGGTGCTCAACAACTACCCGGACGTCAGCGAAGAGACCAAGCAGCGGGTCCTCCGCCTGGTCAGCGAACTGGACTACCGGCCCAGCAATGCCGCACGGAGCCTGGTCACCCGGCGCTCCAACGTCATCGGGGTCTTCTTCCTCCGGGACCACGAGAACATGGTGGTGATCCACCCGTTCTTCCAGGAGGTCCTGGTAGGGTTCAAGCGGGCGGTAGGCCAGGCCGGGTTCGACATGCTCTTCTTCACCAGCCAGAAGCCCGGCGATACCGATTTCAGCTACACCAAGCGCTGCCTGCAGCACCAGGTGGACGGGGTTGTCCTGATGGGCGTGGAGCGGCACGATCCGGGCGTCACGGAGCTGGCGGCGAGCGGCATCCCCTGCATTGCGGTGGACGTCGACGTGCTGGGGCGCAGGGCCGGTTATGTGATGTCCGACAACCAGAGCGGCGCCCGCCGGGCGGTGGAGCACCTGCAATCCCTCGGCCACAGGCGGATCGCCCTCATCAACGGCATCGCCAACAGCCGGGTGGGCCACGACCGCTTTGTCGGGTACTGTGACGCCCTGGCTCGAGCCGGTATCCCCTACCGCTCCGAGTATGTCCGTGACTACGACTTCACCTGGGAGCACGGCTACCAGGCGATGCAGGAGCTGCTCGAGCTGCCCGAGCCGCCCACCGCGATCTTTGCGGCAGCCGACTACACCGCCATGGGCGCGATCAAGGCGATCCACGAGCGGGGCCTGCGCATCCCGCAGGATGTGGCCCTGGTTGGCTTCGACGACATCCAGGTCGCCTCCATGGTCCACCCTGCCCTCACCACCATCCGCCAGGACAAGGAGGCCCTGGGAAGGGCCGCCGGTGAGGCGCTGGTCCGGCTGATCGAGAACCCCGACGCCTCCCCCCCGATCATCACCCTGCCCACCGAACTGGTAATCCGCGAATCCTGCGGCGCCTTGATGCCATAAGCTCATCTGGCGGCTGGGGGGCTTCCCCTCACCCCTCAGCCGGCGCCCCCTGCGGGCGGTTCCGTAAACGTTTTCGGTCCCGTCGGGAGCAAATCCCGCTTTCATAGCTGGTCGATCAGAGAAGTAGGGAGGTCACACCGATGACGAAGTGGTCCCGCACACTCGCCCTGATCATGGCCCTGTTCCTGATGATCGCAGCCGTTGGCTGCAGCAGCGGCACCAGCAAGACCCCGGCCCCTGCCGACAAGCCCGCCAGCACCCCCGAACCGGCCAAAGCTCCCGACCCGGTCACCCTGAACATGTGGATCATGCCCAACAGCTCCCAGTCCGAGCAGGACATGCTGGACACCTTCAAGCCCTTCCTTGACAAGAACAAGCACATCACCATCAAGGTCACCGTTCTCGACTGGGGTTCCGCCTGGACGAAGATCACGGCGGCAGCCACCTCGGGCGAGGGGCCTGACCTGCTCCAGTTGGGCACCACCTGGGTTCCGGCGATCGCCGCCATGGGCGCCCTGGAGCCCCTGACCAGCAAGGTGCAGGAGGTCGGCGGCAAGGACGCCTTCTTCCCCGCCTCCTGGAACACCGCCTCCATCGCCGGCGACAAGGAGGTCTACGCCCTCCCGTGGTTCATGGATGTCCGGGCCGCCTTCTACCGGACCGATGTCTTCCAGAAGGCCGGGGTTGACCCGAAGGAGGCCTTCAAGAACTGGGATACCTTCAAGGCGGCGCTCCAGAAGATCAACGGGACCGAGATCGAGGGCAAGAAGATGGCCGCGATCGGCTTCCCGGGCAAGAACGACTGGAACGTGCTCCACAACATCATGCCGTGGGTCTGGGGCGCCGGCGGCGCCGAGCTGACCAGCGATAACAAGGCCTCCGCCATCAACTCCGAGGCCGCCGTCGATGGCATGATGTTCTACACCTCCCTGGCGAAGGAGGGCCTTGCCCCCCTGGCCGTCCTGGAGAAGAACAGCGCCGACGTTGAGCAGATGTTCCATGTGGGCGACTTCGCCGTCACCTTCGCCGGCCCGTGGCTAATCCGCCACTACTACACCCCGGCTGACAAGAACGGCGGCGCCGATACCATCACAGCGAAGAACTACGCCGTTGCTCCGATCCCGAGCGGTCCGAAGGGTCGCTTCACCTTCTTCGGCGGCTCCAACCTGGCGATCATGAAGTCCTCCAAGCACAAGGCCGAGGCCTGGGAGGCGCTGAAGTTCCTCCAGAGCAAGGAGGCCCAGCTGACCTACGCCAAGTTCTCCGGCATGCTGCCCGCCCAGAAGTCGGTGGAGGCGGATATGAGGGCGGTCAACGCCAACTACGGCGCCTTCTACGAGGCCGCCAAGGATGGCCGCAGCTACGCCTCGATCCCGCAGTGGGGCGCTCTTGAAGGCGTCTACGTCAAGCACATCGCGACCATCTGGGACATGACCGCCGGCGTCTCCGGCACCTACAGCCGGGATGCAGTGAAGAAGGTCCTCGACGAGGCTGCCAAGGAAGCGACAAACCTCCTGAAGCAGTAACCTGTCCTTGCGGCGAAAGGGGTGCGGTCCCACCGGCCGCACCCCTTTTTCCACCACCCCGTGGGGAGCGATGCGCATGAAGTTCATCCACCGTGCCGCCGCAGCGGTCCTCTCCGGCCTTCTGCTGGCCGCCTGTACGACCGGCCCGGCACCCGCCCCGCCCAAGGAGGAAGCGATGGAGCCGCAGGTTCGCGTTGGTTTCGCCCTGAATCAGGTGGGCTATCTGCCCAAGGCGCCCAAGGTGGCTACCCTCTACCTGCCTGACGAGACGGAGCCGGCACCCACCAGGTTCCGGGTGGTGCGAGCGGCGGATGGAGCGGAGGTGCTCTCCGGCGCCCTGCAGGGACCCCTCAACGAGCCGGAGCCCGGGGGAAAGAAGGCCTGGCTGGCCGACTTCTCCCAACTTCAGGCGGAGGGCACCTACAAGCTGCGGGCCGGGGCCAGCGAGTCGGCCCCCTTTCAGGTTGGGCCCGATGTGTACAGCGACCTCTTCCGCAAGGCCGCCCGCGCCTACTACCTGCAGCGCTGCGGCGTGCCCCTGAACGATCCGGTGACCGGCCTGACCCATGAGGCCTGCCACCTGACGCCGGCCCGGCTCTATGATGACCCGACCCAGACCGTGGATGTATCCGGCGGCTGGCACGATGCCGGTGACTACGGCAAGTACATCCCACCGGCGGCGGTCACCATCGGCCAACTCCTGCTGCTTCACCAGCACCTCCCCAGGGTGGCTCAGGTCAACCTGGAGGGCACCGACCTGCTGACCGAGGTCCGCTTCGAGCTGGACTGGATGCTGAAGATGCAGCGGGCCGACGGCGCTGTCCACCACAAGGTGACCACCGAGCGCTTCCCCGGGATGATCATGCCCGAGGCGGACACCGCCCCCCTGATCCTCTACCCGGTGGGCACCGCCAGCACCGCCCTGTTCGCCGCCACCACGGCGCAGGCGGCCCGGACCTTCGCGGCCGTCGACCCGCCCTACGCCGAGCGGCTGAAGGCGGCGGCGCTCCAGGCCTGGACCTGGCTGCAGGCCCACCCGAACCTGATCAACCCTCCGGTCGGGAATACCGGCCCTTATCTCTCCAACAGCGACCGTCACGCCCGGCTCTGGGCTGCGGCTGAACTCTTTGCCCTGACCGGTGACGCCGCCTACGAGCGCTACCTGACGGAGAACCCACGGGAATCCGTTGGCCCGATCAACTGGGCCAACGCCACCGGGCTGGCGCTCTTCACCTACGCCTTCACCCCCCAGGCGGACCCGGCCTTCCGCGCCCGGGTGGAGGAGCTGCTGCTGGCCGAGGCGAAGAAGCGGGTGGAGCGAGCCCGACAGCATCCCTACGGGGTGGCGCTCGGCCTGAGCGAATACGAATGGGCCTCGGCCAAGGCCACGCAGGCGATCGCCCTGCACCTGATCCTGGCCAACAAGCTGAAGCCCGACGCCAGCTACCTGCCGACGGCTGCCGCCCAGCTGGACTGGGTGCTGGGGCGCAACCCCCTGGAGCGCTCCTTCGTGACCGGGGTGGGTGCCAACCCGGCCAAACACCCCCATCACCGGCTCTGGGTGGCCACCGGGAAGACCGTACCGGGCCTCCTGGTGGGCGGCCCCAACGACCGGGGACAGGACAGCCATGTGCCGAAGGGCCTCGGCGCCCGCTCCTACGTGGATGATGACCGCTCGTACAGCAGCAACGAACCGGCAATTGATTACAATGCGCCGCTGGTCTTTGTCGCTGGCTGGTTCGCCTACGGTCCTGACTTCCGCTAGTCCGGGATGCCCTTGGAGGAGGTCTTGCCATGAGTACGATTACGCCCAAAACCACCCCTGTGCCGGCGCCCAAGAAGGGGGGCGCCCTGGCCCAGGAGTGGCGGCGCAACGGGTTGGCCTACAAACTGGTGGCGCCAGCTGTCCTCTTCATGATCCTGGTCCACCTGATTCCCATGCTCCAGGGCATCGCCATGTCGTTCCTCAAGCTGAACCAGTACACCCTGCGCCAGTTCCTGAGGGCGCCCTTCGTCGGCTTCGACAACTACTACCGGGTCCTCTTCGACCCGGAGAACCCGGTGCGGGCAGGGCTGGCGCTGGCGGCGCGCAACACCGCCATCTACGCCGTGGTGGTCACCACCCTGGTGCTGGTGACCGGCATGGCGGTGGCGCTGCTGATGAACCGGAACTTCCGGGGCCGCACCTGGGCCCGAACCGCGATGCTGCTGCCCTGGGTCGTCCCGAGCTACGTGGTAGGCATCCTCTGGGGCTTCATGTGGCAGCAGGATTCGGGCATCATCAACCGCATCCTGGTGGACTGGCTGCACATCCTGCCAGAGAAGCCCTTCTGGCTGATCGGCCCCAACACCCTCTGGGCGATCATCATTCCCACGGTCTGGCGCTCCTGGCCGTACGTCTTCATCGTCTTCCTGGCGGCGCTCCAGACCATACCGGACGACATCTATGAGGCCGCCGCCATCGACGGGGCTTCCCCCTGGCACAAGTTCCGCCACATCACCCTGCCGCTGATGATGCCGGTGATCTCCATCCAGCTGCTCTTCCAGATCATCAACAACGTGTACGCCTACAACATCGTCATCATGATGTTCGGCAACGGTGCCGGTTTCCCCGGCGAGTGGGGTGATCTGCTGATGGTGGCGATTCAGCGCCAGTCCTTCGGCAGCTGGCTCTTCGGTTATGGCGCCGCCGCCTCCGTCATCCTGATGGTATTGATGATGATCGTCGTCTGGCTCTGGTACCGCATCTTCCGACGGGAGTTGATCATCCAATGACACCGCAGGCCTGGAAAAAGGTACACCAGGGGTTGCTGGCCCTGCTGACGCTCCTGGTCGTGCTGGTGACGATCTTCCCGATCGTCTGGATGGTGATCGCCTCCCTCCAGGGGAACACCCAGTTGCTGACCGGCAATATCAGTCTGGCGGCGCCCCGCTGGCAGAACTACTCGCAGATGTGGGAGAACGTCCGCTTCGGCCACTTCATGCGGAACAGCCTGATCATCTGCGGCCTGACCACGCTCTTTGCCGGAACCTTCGCCACCCTGGCCGGTTACGCCATGGCCCGCTTCCGCTTCAAGGGTTCCGACGCCTACGGCATGGCGATCATCGGGACGCAGATGATCCCGGGCATCATGTTCCTGCTGCCCATCTACTTCCTCTTCCTCTGGATCAAGACAACCTTCAACCTGCCCATGGTCAACACATTCCACGGCATGGTGATCATCTACACCGCTTTCTTTACCCCCATGTCGATCTGGATCATGCGCGGCTTCTTCGCCACCATCCCCAAGGAGTTGGAGGAATCGGCCCTGATCGACGGCTGCACCCCCTTCTCGGCCTTCCTGCGGGTGATTCTGCCGCTCTCCGCACCGGGGCTGATCGCCACCAGCGTCTACATCTTCCTGACCGCCTGGGATGAGCTTCTCTTCGCCTGGGTGATGACCACCTCGGCCGATGTGGCCACCATCCCCATCGGCATCCGGCTCTATGTCGGCCAGTTTACCAACCGCTACGACCTGCTGATGGCTGCAGCAACGGTGACCACGCTGCCCGTGCTGATCACCTTCTTTGCTACCCAGAAGTGGTTCATCAGCGGCATGACCGCAGGCAGCGTGAAGGGGTAACGAAACGGAGGATCACTATGCACTTCCCCAAGGACTTTGTATGGGGCGCAGCCACCGCCAGCTACCAGATCGAGGGCGCCGCCCACGAGGATGGCCGGGGGCTGTCCATCTGGGACACCTTCTCCCGCATCCCCGGCAAGGTGGCCAACGGCGACACCGGCGACGTGGCCTGCGATCACTACCACCGGTACCTGGATGACGTCGCCCTGATGGCTGATCTGGGCCTTCACTCCTACCGATTCTCCATCGCCTGGCCCCGCATCTTCCCCACGGGCAGCGGGGCGGTCAACCCCAAGGGGATCGACTTTTACAAGCGCCTTGTGGACGCACTCCTGTCCAGGGGAATCAAGCCGGTGGCCACCCTCTACCACTGGGATCTGCCCCAGGGGCTGCAGGACCTGGGGGGGTGGGGGAACCGGGAGACCGCCTACCGCTTCCAGGAGTACGCAGCCACCATGTTCCGGGAGCTTGGCGACGTGGTCGACGCCTGGACCACCATCAACGAGCCCTTCTGCGTGGCCTTCGTCAGCCATGCCTCCGGTGAGCACGCCCCCGGCTACCAGGACTGGCCGCTGGCGGTCCGGGTCTCGCACCACGTCCTGCTCGCCCACGGCCTTGGTCTGCAGGCCTTCCGGCAGTTGATGCCCAAGGAGAAGCAGATCGGGATCACCCTCAACATGACGGTCGGGGTGCCTGCCACCGACACCCTGGAGGACCGGGAGGCTGCCCATCGGTTTGACGGCTACGCCAACCGCTGGTTTGCCGACCCGATCTTCCGGGGGAGCTACCCCGAGGACATCCTCGTCCACTACAGGGGGATGGCGCCCATCGACTTCATCGCCAATGGGGACATGCAGCTGATCAGCCAGCCGATCGACTTCCTGGGCCTGAACTACTACACCCGGGCTGTCTGCCAGGCCGACCCGAGCAGCCCCTTCTTCGGCATCAGGACCTTGCCTCCGACCGCGCCGGTGACGGATCAGAACTGGGAGATCGTCCCCGATTGCCTCCGGCAGCTGCTGATCCGCATCGAGCAGGACTGGACGCGCGGCCTCCCGCTCTACATCCACGAAAACGGGTGCGCCATGCCGGACGTGCTCGGGCCGGACGGCCGCGTCCACGACACGGGGCGCCTCCAGTACCTGAGGGACCACTTTGCAGCCGCCCATGCCGCGATACAGGCCGGCGTCAACCTGAAGGGCTTTTATGTCTGGTCGCTGCTGGACAACTTTGAGTGGGCCTGGGGGTACGAGAAGCGGTTTGGCATTGTCTACGTGGACTATCCCACCCAGCGCCGGATCCTGAAGGACAGCGCCCTCTGGTACCGGGATGTGATCCGCCAGAACGGCTGGTCCGACGGCGAACAGGCAACGTAAAACAGGACGGGGCCGCCTTTCGCGGGCGCCCCGTCCTTATGTTTCCGGTTGCCGGGCCGCAGCCACCACATCTGCATACTGAGCAAGCGCTTGCTTTCCTTTGGGCGTGATCTGATAGACGCCTCGCTCGATGCGCTCAAACCAGCCGTAGACGTTGTCCTGCAGGATCGTGGCGCTCCGCTCGGCCCCGGTCTCCTTGCGGATGGTTCGGGGCTGGCTGGGGCCATGTTCCGCCAGGTAGGCGGCGGTTCGCAGCGCCTCCTCCCGGTAGGCGGTGACCACCGGGCGCCGGGAGGTACCGCCCGTGTTGTGGTCGCCGCTGCGGCGCTGAAACTCCTTGAGCAGCCGCCCCCGCATCTTTGGCTGCTTCCGGGGGATATAGGGCTCCGGGTCACAGAGCACCTCGACCGTCGGCGCCTTGCCCGTGAAGTGGATGAAGATCAGCCCCAGGCCCAGCCGGCGGCAGAGCCCGCGGATCTCGCTCCAGCGGGGGCCGCTGCGGGTTTTGCGGGGCGCCTCCACCGCCAGGTAGACGGCGTCGGTCACCGCCTGCCGCTGAACACCCTGGAGCAGGAGGGCCAGGTTGAAGGCCACCTTCAGCTCCACAATCACCAGATCCTCGCCCCGCACCCCGACCAGGTCACAGCCGTTCACCTCGCCGCGAACGGTGTAGCCCTGCTGTTGCAAGAACTCCTTGATGGGGGTGTACAGGTCGCTCTCCCTGCGGGCTGCCATGGGCTCACCTCCGACGCATCTTGTTTCCGCTCCCACTGGGCCAGATCCTGCCTTGCGGTGGTGGTCCCGGTCCAGGGGCTGGGTCAAGATCAAAGCAGCCGGGGGATCACCCCCGGCTGCCGTTACGTCTACTTCTTGCCCTTTCCCTTGCCCTTAGCCTTGGCGGCTTCCTTCTTGGCCTTGGCCTTCTCCTTGGCCTCCTCCGCCTTCTTCTTCGCCGCTTCCTTCTTCGCCTCGGCCTCGGCCTTCTTCTCCTCGGCGATCTCGTGGCCCTTGCCCTTCTTCTCGCCGGTCTCCACCTTCACCTCGACGGTTCCGTCCTCGTCGACCTCGACCTTCACCGTGCCCAGCTCGCTGGAGATCTTCATCTCCGTCTCGCCATCTTGATTGGTTTCCAGCTTGAATTCGGCCCCGACCGTGATCAGGCTGACCGCCTCGGCCGGAATCCCTAACTCCTCCGCCGTGAAGGTGACGGGCTGGCCGGCGATCATCAGGGTGATGGTGGCACCCTCGCCCTCGGCGCCGGCGGTCACCCCTGCGACCGCGGTCTTCACCTCGGTCTCGGACTCCTCATCCGCCTCGCTGACCTCGATCTTCTCCACCGCCTCGGTGGTGCCCTTCAGCTCGATGTAGCTGCCGACCTCGATCGGTTCCCCATCCTCGACGGCATCCGCCGGGAAGGAGATGGTCACTTCCTTGCCGCCGATCAACAGGGTGATGGACCCGGGGGTGTCGCCGTCGGGCGGGGTGATCGCCACCACCGTACCGCTCAACTTCAACTCGTAGACAGCGTCGGTCACCCCATAGACCTCGTCGGTTACGGAAGGCTCCGTCGCGGTTTCTTCCGTGGTCTCCGTCGAGGTTTCGTCCGTGGTCTCCGTCGAGGTTTCGTCCGTGGTCCCCGTGGAGGTTTCGGTGCTGGTCTCGGTGGTGCTCTCGGCCGTGCTCTCGGCCGTGCTCTCGGTGGTGCTCTCGGTGGTCTCAGCCGCCAGGGCTGTGCCGCCGATCAGCAGAAGGATCATCAGGGAGGCCAGGGAGACTCGCAGGAACCGCATCACTCATCGCTCCTTTGCAAGTGATTACAGCCCCCGACGACGAAAAGGGCAGGCATTGCCATGCCCGCCCCCGCCTGACGGCAACCCGGCTGTCCACCCCGTCGGGTGGACCCGTGGCTTTGCGTCCCCACCTCACGATGGGTTTGCCTTTTTCGTCGGGTCATGCATTGAGATTATACGACAGATCGCCCCTTCTTGGGGGGGTTCGGTCGGAAAAGTTACCCAAAATGGGACTGGAGTCCCACGCCTGCACGGCACCTCCCCGCCTGCATACCATAACGCAGGGTTACCTACAGCCAGTTGCGAGGGGCCATGCCCCCGGCCTGGCGCCACCCGTGGTACTGGTAATCCCTTGACCTGTGTCGTACTGAGGAGGTGCTCCCTTGCTCTTCGGCGGATATCCGATCCCCGCCTGGACCTGCCCGGCGCCGGTGATTGCCACACCGACCCTCAGCCCGTTGGGCGGCGGTGTGCCGGTTCCCGTTCCCGGAGCGCTCGCCACCCCGCTGGGCGCCCCGGTTGCCTTCCCCTGGACCGCCGGCGTTGGCTATCCGCTCCGTGTGCCCACGGCGCCGATCGTGGTTCCCGGTACCTACCCCTTTGCCGTGCCAGCCATCGGTCTGGGTGTCGGTTTCCCGGCTGCCCCGGTGGTAAACCCATTTGGCATTCCCTTTGCACCGGGCGTGCCTGCGGTCTTCGGCATACCCTTCTGTTAACAGCGTGAGGCGAGGCCCACTTCGGGCCCCGCCTCAGTGATTTCTGATGGAGAACTAGAGCTCTCCCAGGCGCTCAAGAAGCCGGATCAGAACCATGGCCGCCTCGGCCCGGGTGGCGTTGGCGGTGGGGGCGTACAGATCCCGCGACCGTCCGGTGATCAGCTCCAGATGGGCGGCTGTGGCGACGGCATCCCGGGCCCAGGTGGCGATCTCGCCCCGGTCCCGGTAGGTGGCGGTGACCGCCTCTGCCTGCGCACCCTGCAGCAGGATGATCTCACCTTCCAGGCCCATCGCCCGCATCACCATGACCGCCATCTCCTGCCGGGTGATCAGGTCGTCGGGCCGGAACCTGCCGCCCTCGCCCCGGATCAGCCCCGCCCTGGCCGCGCTCTCCACCGCACCGTAGTACCAGTCGGCGGGGGTGACATCCCGGAAGGTGGGGAGGGTGGAGGTGACCTCGGTCAGGTTGAGCGCCCGCACCAGCAGGGCGGCGAACTCCGCCCGGGTGACCGGGCTGGCCGGGGCGAAGAGCGTCTCGGTCTTGCCCTTCACCACCTGCCGGGCGACCAGCTGCTGGATCGCCCGGTGCGCCCAGTGCTCCCGGGGAACGTCGAGGAACAGCCTGGTGTAGCTGAAGACGGCGAACTCGCTGAAGTGATCCAGCTCCACCGTCAGCAGCCTGTTCTTCCGGTCTGCCTTGCCGCCGACGTACTGCCATTCCTGCCGGGCAGGGTTCCACCAGTAGATGCCGAGCAGATCCGGATCTGCCGACGGGTCATAGGGCAGGGCGAGCACCCAGGTACCAGCCGGATCGGTGACCTCCCGGTCGCCCGCCCGCACCTCGACGGCCACCAGGGGTCCGGAGCGCTTCAGGTCGCGGGCCGAGGCCTTCTCCAATAGCTGATTCCAGGGCACGGAGCCCTTCTCCGGGGCGCTCCTGTCGTTCAGGACCGTGACCGAGATGGAGAGGGGGTCTGCGCCCGCCCGCTTCTGCAGCCCGCCGGTCTCAAGGTGCAGGCTCACACCGCCGGCCGCGATCGCCAGGCTGTTCTGCCGGGAGGCCATCCGCTGGAGCACCTCGGCCGGGACAACCACGGTGCCGCTCACCGGGTCGGCGTCGTCAGAGGACTCGGCAAGGCTGATCGCCACCGCTGCGCCCGGGCTCGCCTTCCCCGCGGCCTCCATGGTCACAACCGTCACGCCCTCCGGGTAGGCCGGGGGCTCCGGCTCGGGCTCCGGCTCCGGCTCCGGCTCGGGCTCCGGTTCGGGCTCCGGCTCGGGCTCCGGGGTGACGGGCGGCGGCGTCGAGGAGGGCGGGGAGGAGCGGTAGATCTGCAGGGTGTAGGCGGTGGTCTGGTCGGGCCCCAGGGAGGCCTCGACCTGCACGGTGTTGGTGCCGTAGGCGAGATCGATGCTCTGGCTGCTGCCCGCCAGCCCCTTGATGAAGACCATCACCCACGGGTTCGCCGGGGTGGCGGTCACCGTGACCGACGAGACCGACGACCCCACGGAGAGGCTGTAGCTGGTCACCGCCGGGTCGAAGCTCAGGCTGCCCTCGCTGACGGCCAGATCCGCGAGAGCCGGCTCCGGCACAGGCCAGACCGTCAGGCTCTCGGTCAGTTCCCGCCCCGCCGCGTCGGCTGCCCGGACCGTCAGGGCCGCACCGGCGGGCTGGGCGGGCACCGTCACGGCGAAGTAGCCGCTGGCGGAGCTGGTACCGCTGCCCAGCACGCTCTCCCCGGAGAGGATGGTCACCGTCGCCCCCGGCTTGGCGGTGCCCGTCACCTTGGTCATGGCCGCGTGGACCGGCTCCACGCTCAGGCTGATGGGCACGGTGTCGACGCCGAGGGAGAGCGAGGCGGCCAAGCCCGGGTTACCCGCCAGATCCTCCGCCGCGACCGACAGGCTGTGGGTGCCGTCCGCCAGGCCGGCGACGGCGAAGCTGACCGAGCCGTCCGCGGCGGCCCGCTTGGGCTCCAGCGCAGCCCCGTCCACCTGGAGGGTGACCAGGGCCAGGGGCTCGGAGAGCACCTCCAGGCTGAAATCGCCCACCTGCAGCACCGCACCGTCGGCCAGGTTGCTGATGACCGGGGCGCCGGGGGCGGTGCTGTCGGCGCTCAGGGTGAGCGGGGGCAGCGGCAGCCCGTAGGCATCGATCCACTGGGAGCCGATCGGATAGGTGATCACGCTGTCGCCGGCGGCCGGCAGCCCCACAGCCCCGCTGAGGGCCGCATGGCCCGGCGCGGTCAGCGCCACGAAGTGATCGCCGCTGGTCTCCAGGGGGACGAGGATCCCGTACACCCCTGTGCCGTCCAGGTAGGCGGTCAGCCCCAGCCCGGTTGCCACCAGGTCATCGCCGGCGGCGCTGAACAGCGCCGGGGTGATGCCGGCCGGATCCACAGCGCCGGCATCAAAGGTGAATTCCCCGTACAGGAGCCAGTCCTGGAGCGACCGGTCGGGGGCCAGCCAGGTGGCGGAGGCGGTCAGCCCCACACCCTCATGGAGCACCGTCACGCTCTCCCCGCTGGTCGCCACCCCGATCAGGCCCTCGGCGGCGTCGGAGGCGGCGGCAAAGCCGAAGGTGCCGGTGAACAGGCCGGTGTCGGGACCGGTCTCGGTCAACGGCAGCGAGATGCCCGCCGGGTCAGAATCGGAGAAGAGGGCGACCGAGACCACCTCCGCCGCCGCCGGGTCCTGGTTGTCCAGCGAGCTCTCCCAGGTGACCCGTGCCTTCCGCCGGAGGAAGTCCGGAGTCGCATCCCAGGCCACATCCTGGGCGCCGATGCCCCGGTAGCTGTCGGCATCCAGCGAGAGCGAGAAGCCGATGGGCACCACCCCGGACCGCACCCAGGTCACGTCGGTGCTGGTGGCCACATCAAACTGGTACAGGCCCGGGGAGGGGACGGTGATGCCCGCCGCCGGGTCGATGGCCACCGTCACCGGGCTCCCGTGCGCGATGGTGGCGGGAACCGGAACCGCCAGGACCGAGCCGGAGGGGGAGAGCAGCAGGTCGCTGGTGCCGGCCGGGCTCCCGTTCACCGTGATCAGGTCGGCGGGGATGGTGCTGGGCAGCACGAACGAGGCCGGGAAGGAGAGGGCGATCGAGTCGTCGCCGGTCAGCTTGCCCCAGGGGCTGAGGGTGAAGGAGGCGGCGAAGCCCACGGGCTGCTCCAGATCGGGGGCGGAGACCGCGACCTCGACCCCCGAGACCGCCGTCGCCAGCGCTCCGTAGAGGCTGGGCAGCCTCCCGCTCACCGTCTTCCCCTCCAGGGACGGGAGCGGTTTGCCGGTGGCCATCAGCAGGTCGATCGCCTCGGCGGGCGTCAGGTGCTTCTGGCTCAGGGCTGCCGCCAGGATGCCCGCCACGTGGGGCGCGGCCATCGAGGTGCCGCTCAGCCCCTTGTACGCGATGGAGGGGAGGATGTCGTTGGTGTAGAGCAGCACCTCCCCCGCCGTGGGGACGGCAGGGACCACCACATCGCTCCAGATGGAGGTCCCCATCGGGTCGGCGATCCCGTAGACCGCCCCCTCCACGGTGGAGCCCGCTGCCCCGGCCAGCGCTCCGTAGTACCCCTCCTCGGAGACCACCCCCACGCCCAGCGTGGCGGTGACAAAGGCGCTCTCCTCGATCCGGTAGATCGCATCGTCCCCCGCCAGGATCAGCTTCCCGCCACCGTTCAGGTAGTCGGTCAGGCTGGTCTGGTCGCCGGCGGTCAGGGTGGTGACCGTATCGGAACCGAAGGCCGCCCCGGTGAACCAGACCACCAGGTCGTACCCCTGCAGCAGGGCCAGGTCCGGCCCGTCCGCATCCGCCGGGACGGCGATGGTGTCGATGTCGGTGTAGCCCGCCGCCGCCAGGGCGTTGCCGTAGGTGTCGGTCAGGGCCGGGCTGTACTCCGCATCGTTGACCAGCAGGATCCTGACCGGGTCGCCGGGCTGGTAGCCCAGGGTGGCCATCGCTCCGCCCATGACGCCGGCCTGCGACTCCGCCTCCACCTGGTAGAGGTCGATGCCCATGAAGAGGCTGCCGTAGGTGCCCGTGATGTTGTAGACCGCCGCCACCACGTCCGGGCGCGGGTCGGCCGGTGGCACGGTGCTGATGATGCTCTCGCCCGGCGCCCCCACGTCGACGCTGACGGCCCCGTAGTTGGAGAAGCTGCTCAGCTGCCCGAGGTGGTTGACCGAGGCAACGCTGATGATGTTGGGCAGGTCGTAGGAGGCCGGGTAGGTCGGGTAGGTGTCGTTATCCGCCCCGTTGTTGCCCGCGGCGGCGGCCATCAGGATCCCGGTCTCCCGCAGCGCCTCGTACATGAGCTGGTCATAGCCCGCCCCGCCCAGGCTGGCGTTTACCAGGTCGGCACCGTTCTGGGCGGCGTAGTAGATCGCCTCGGTGATCAGGTCGGTGGTGGTGGAGCCGCTGGGGCCAAAGACCTTCAGCACCATGATCCTGACGTTCGGCAGGACCCCGACGACCCCCACCCCGTTCTGCGGGGCGGCGATGGTGCCGGCCACATGGGTGCCGTGCTCATCCTCGTCCGGCGCCACGTAGACGGTGGGCGAAGCATCCCAGAAGTTCCACCCGTTCACGTCATCCACATAGCCGTTCCCGTCATCATCCACCCCGTTGTTCGGGCTCTCCCCCGGGTTGACCCAGAGGGTCCCGGACAGGTCCTCGTGGAGGATGTCCACCCCGGTGTCGATCACGCCCACGACCACCGTCCGCCGGCCTTCCAGCAGCGGCCACCCCTCCGGGGCGTCGATATCCACATTGGGCTGACCGGCCACCCCGCCGATGCTCTGCCCCTGGTTATCCATCCCCCAGAGCGAGGGCCAGTGCGGGTCGCTGGGCAGGCTGGTCCGGCTGTAGATGTAGTTGGGCTGGGCCAGCTCGACCATGCCGCTCGCCTGCAGCGCCTGCACGGTCCGGGCGACCGACTGGCCCCGGGGGATGCTGACCACCTCGGCCCGGGACCGGGGCAGCACCCGCTTGGTGGTCAACTGCTCCTGCGCCTTCAGGCTGGCCACGGAGTCCGAGGAGACCCCGGCCTTGTACCGGATGATCACCTCACCCGCCACGTGCGGGGCACCGCCGGAGCCCGCCTCCAGCGGCAGCCGCCCGCCCAGCGGGTCGCCGGGCCGGGGGGCGGCGGTGACCAGCGGCCCGCCGGTGGGGCTCAGGCCCCAGAAGCAGAGGAGCAAAACAAAGGCGACCAGTCTGCGCCAAGCTGATCGCTGCATGTGGAACATCCCTCCCTGAATTGTATCAAGATGGATGATTAAACAGGAAGGGGCAGATTTCCTGCAAAAGAGTAGAAGATTCTGTTAACTAAACGTCGGACGGTCGTCTCTTTTCGGCTCTGCTGAAGGCCCCGTCCCCGCCGCCGCACAAAAAGGCGAGCCCCTCCGGAGAAGGGCTCGCCCTGCAGCGCTCGGGTCCTAGTTCTCGGTGGCCAGGCGGCGGAGCACGGTCTGGAGCACGCCGCCGTTCTTGTAGTACTCGATCTCCACGGCGGTGTCGAGCCGGGAGATGACGTTGAACCGGATCTCGGTGCCGTCGGCCTTCCTGGCGACCACGGTGAACTCCTGGCGCGGGGTCAGCTCGCCGCTGATGCCCAGGATGGAGATCTCCTCGGTGCCGTCCAGGCCCAGGGACTTGGCGTTCTGCCCCTCCTTGAAGACGGTGGGCAGCACGCCCATGCCAATCAGGTTGGAGCGGTGGATCCGCTCGTAGGACTCGGCGATGACCGCCTTGACGCCCTGGAGCATCGGGCCCTTGGCCGCCCAGTCACGGGAGGAGCCCATGCCGTAGTCCTTGCCGGCCAGCACCACGGTCGGGGTGCCGTCGGCCTTGTACTTCATGGCGGCGTCATAGATCGACATGATCTCGCCGGTGGGCAGGTACTTGGTCCAGTTGCCCTCCTTGCCGTCGGCCAGGGCGTTCTTCAGCCGGATGTTGGCGAAGGTGCCCCGCATCATCACCTCGTGGTTGCCCCGGCGGGAGCCGTAGGAGTTGAAGTCGACCGGGTCGACGCCCCGCTCCATCAGGTACTTGCCGGCCGGGCTGTCCTTGGCGATGTTGCCGGCGGGGGAGATGTGGTCGGTGGTGATCGAGTCGCCCAGCAGCGCCAGCACCCGGGCGCCGGTCACATCCTTCACCGGGGGCGGGGTCAGCCCCATGTCGACGAAGTAGGGCGGCTGCTGGATATAGGTGGAGTCCGCATCCCACTCGAAGAGATCGCCCTCGGGCGCCTTCAGCGCCTGCCAGTTCTCGTCGCCCGCGAAGACGCCGGCGTACTGGGTGGTGAACATCTCCGGCTGGACCGCCTTCTGCAGCGCCTCCCGGATCTCGTCGTTGGTCGGCCAGATATCCCGCAGGTAGACCGGGTTGCCATCCTTGTCGGTGCCGATCGGATCGTTCTTCAGGTCGATGTCGACGGTGCCGGCCAGGGCGTAGGCGACCACCAGCATCGGGGAGGCCAGGTAGTTGGCCTTGACCAGCGGGTTGACGCGGCCTTCGAAGTTCCGGTTGCCGGAGATGACGGCGGAGACCACCAGGTCGTTCTCGACGATATCCTTCGCCACATCCTCCGGCAGGTTGCCGGAGTTGCCGATGCAGGTGGTGCAGCCGTAGCCGACCACGTGGAAGCCGATCTTCTCCAGGTCGCCCATGACGCCGCCCGCCTTCAGGTAGTCGGTGACCACCCGGGAGCCGGGGGCGAGGGAGGACTTGACCCAGGGCTTCCGCTGCAGCCCCTTCTCCACCGCCTTCTTGGCCACCAGGCCGGCGCCCATCATCACGGCGGGGTTGGAGGTGTTGGTGCAGGAGGTGATGGCGGCGATGGCGACCGAGCCGTGCTGGACGCCGGTCTTGGTGGCCACCGCCACGCCGCCGCCCTTGCTCACGTCCGGCCAGTTCTTGTGGAAGGACTCCCGCACCTCGTGCAGCAGCACCCGGTCCTGCGGCCGCTTCGGGCCGGCCAGGGAGGGCTCCACGGTGGAGAGGTCCAGCTCCAGCACGTCGGTGAACTCGGGGTCGGGGGTGGCGTCGGTCCGGAAGATCCCCTGCTCGACGCAGTAGTTGCGGACCAGCTGGATCTGGGCCTCGGTGCGGCCGGTCTGGCGCAGGTAGTCGAGGGTGATCTCATCCACCGGGAAGAAGCCCATGGTGGCGCCGTACTCGGGGGCCATGTTGGCGATGGTCGCCCGGTCGGCCAGGCTCAGGTTGGAGAGGCCGGGGCCGTAGAACTCGACGAACTTCTCCACGACGCCCTTCTTGCGGAGCATCTGGGTGACGGTCAGCACCAGGTCGGTGGCGGTGGCGCCCTCGGGCAGCTTGCCGGTCAGCTTGAAGCCGATCACCTCGGGGACCAGCATGTAGGAGGGCTGGCCCAGCATGGCCGCCTCGGCCTCGATGCCGCCCACGCCCCAGCCCAGCACGCCCAGGCCGTTGATCATGGTGGTGTGGGAGTCGGTGCCCACCACGGTGTCGGGCAGGGCCACCTGCTCGCCGTCGATCTCACGCAGGGCGACGCAGGGGGAGAGGAACTCCAGGTTGACCTGGTGGACGATGCCCATGCCCGGCGGCACCGCCCGGAAGTTCTTGAACGCCTTCTGCGCCCACTTCAGGAAGACGTAGCGCTCCTTGTTCCGCTGGAACTCCAGGTCCACGTTGAACTTGTAGGCCCACTCGGCGGCAAAGGCGTCCACCTGCACCGAGTGGTCGATCACCAGGTCCACCGGGACCAGCGGGTTGATCTGCTCCGCCTTGCCGCCCAGCTTCACCACGGCGTCGCGCATGGCGGCCAGGTCAGCGACCACCGGGACACCCGTGAAGTCCTGGAGCACGACCCGGGACGGGATGAAGGGGATCTCCTTGGTGGGGAGCTTGCCCGGGTTCCAGGCGGAGAGCGTCTGCACATCCTCCTCGGTCACCAGGAAGCCATCCAGGTTGCGGAGCAGGTTCTCCAGCAGGATGCGGATGGAGAAGGGCAGTTTCTCAAGCTTCACCAGCCCTGCCTTCTCCAGTGCAGCCAGCCGGTAGATCACGGCTGTGCCCGTGCCGGTGTTGAAGGTAGACTTGGCCTGGAACGTGTCCTTGCGAGGCATCTGACCATCCCTCTCATTTCTGGTTGTGGGGGGCCGAAGACAGGGCGCGAGCCCGTTCGCGCCCCGTGGGGCGCCACCGTTTCCATGGATATTTGGTGCGCTGTCAAGCCCGAGTCTCCGCCGACGGTCTCATTGTAGACCAATCCTTCTCATCAGTAAATCGAGCACCTTATGCCGGGTCGTTATGGGGCTATAACTCTGACCCGCAGGTCGTTATTCCTAAATGGAATCTCTGCCTGGCGGTCTGTAACTTCAGGTAGATCGACAGGTGGCCTGCCGGGTATACAATAGGAAGTATGGAAGCGATACAGAACAGGGCATCCCGCCGGCTGGATGCGATCTTCTGCACCGGGTATCCGCATGCGATCAACATCTTTGCCGCCCTCATGCTGGCCTTCCTGCCACCGCTCTCGATCCTTTCGGGGGAGTCGGCGGAGGGCCGGTCTGGCTGGGCGCTGGCGCTGGCAGTCGGCCTTAGTCTGGCCTACCTGCTGGCCTGGTCGCGCCTCCGGCCGAAGGATCAGCGCTGGGCGCGGGGCATCTACCACGAGCTCTACCTGCTGGGCCAGACCGGCGTGGTGGCGGCGATCTACGCCCTGGAGGGCGGCCTCACCCGCTTCCTTTTCGTCGTGATCGCCGTGCAGGCAGTCTACCTGATCCCCGTCCGCCGCTGGGCGCCCTTCGTGGGCACGGTGGCGGTGCTCTGGCTCACCCTCTTCCTGGCGATCACCCCGCCGGGGGAGTCGGGGGCCTCCATGGTCGCGGTGATCGGGATGTACCTGCTCTACCTGATCTTCGCCGCCATGGTCACCTTCACCACGCTCCAGCAGGAGCGGCAGAGCCAGCTGGCCCAGAAGCTGCTGGAGGGGGTGGACCAGCGCCACCAGGCGCTGAAGGCCTACGACCTGACGGTGGAGCAGCGGAGCGAGAGCGAGGAGCGGGAGCGGCTGGCCCAGACCATCCACGCCCAGCTGGTCCGCCGCCTGGAGAATGTAAGCAAGCGGTTGCTTGCATTCCTCGCTGACCGGGAGAAGGTCACCCGGGAGTCGGTCCGGGAGCTCCGGCTGGATGCGAAGGCGGTCCTGAGCGAGGTGCGGGAAGCGGTTCGGGCGCTCCGCCCCGGGGCTGACGGCCCGGAGCTGGTGGAGGAGGACGAGCCGGGCCACTTCGAGGTGCCGCCCAAGCCCGACCTCACCCTGAAGGTGACCGACCCGATCAACGTCTACCACATCTGGAATCTGGGCGTGATCATCACCACGGCCGGGGTGATGACCGCCTCGCAGGTGGTGGAGGGGTCGGACCGGTGGCCGCAGCTGCTGCTACTGACCCTGGGGCTGCTGGCGGCCTATGGGGGCAGCGCCCTCGCCCGCTCCCTCCATGCCCTGAAGGCCTTCTTCGTCGTCCTCCAGGCGGCCCTGATCTTCGTGATGGTCTGGCAGACCCGGGAGCCGCTGATGAACCACCTCTTCCTGGTAATCTCCGCCCAGATGATCTTCCTGGTCCCCGGCGGGATGAAGGGGGTGGTGGCCTCGGCGGTGGCCTTCCCCACCATCCTGACCGGGGCGGCGCTCTGGCTGCCCGGCGATGAGTTCATGGGCCACGCCTTTCCCTTCTCGCTGACCGCCGCCTTTGGCGTCACCTACTTCTTCGCGGCCGTCATGGCCTACATGACGCTCCGGCAGCTGGAGGCGCGCGAGCAGGCGCTGCTCTACGCCCAACAGTTGAACGAGGTCAACCGGCTCCTGGAGGCCCGGCTGCAGGAGGCGCGCCAGGTGGCCATCGCCCGGGAGCGGGTCCGCATGGCCCGGGAGATCCACGACGGCATGGGCCACCACCTGACCACGGTGATCGTGGAGCTGCAGTACGCCGAGGCGCTGGCCGACGAGGACCGGGAGGGGGCGCTGGCCCACATCGAAAGCGCCCTGGGGATCGTGGGCGCCGCCATGAAGGCGAGCCAGGAGATGGTGCAGACCCTGGAGCGGTTCGACCGGCCCCTGCCGGAGGCGCTCCGTGACCTGGTCAGCGGGTGGATGCGGGCCACCGGCACGCCCGTCTTCCTCCGGATCGACGGCAACGCCTCCTCCCTGTCGACGGCGGCCCGCATGACCCTCTTCCGGGCGGTGCAGGAGAGCCTGACCAACATCCAGAAGCACGCCCGGCCCACCCGGGTGGAGATCCACCTGGCGCAGCTGAGCGACCGGGTCAGCCTGAAGGTGATCAACGACGACCTGGGAGGCGGCGGGCAGGTGGAGGCGGTCCGCTCCGGCTTCGGCCTGGTGGGGCTGCGGGAGCGGACGGAGGCGCTGATGGGCGAGTTTTCCGCAGAGCCTCGCCGGGAGGGCGGTTTTCAGGTATCATTAGTCCTACCGATGGGCGTATGACGGGAGGTTCACCACCTGTGAGCGACCGCAAGATCCGCATCCTGATGGTCGATGATCAGTCCTTGCTGCGGCGGGGCCTGGCCGGTCTCCTCAACCGCAACCCCGACATGGAGGTGGTGGGCGAGGCGGAGAACGGGGAGCAGGCGCTGAGGCTGGTGGCCGATCTCGACCCCGACGTGGTGCTGATGGACGTGCGCATGCCGGTGATGGACGGCGTCTCCGCCACCCGGGAGATGGTGAAGCGGGGCGTGCGGGCCGGGATCATCATCCTGACCACCTTCGACGATGACGAGTACATCTTTGAAGGGCTGGCCGCCGGGGCCCGGGGCTACCTGCTGAAGGATGCGGAGTACGAGGAGCTCTCCCAGGCGATCCGGACCGTGGCCCGGGGCGAGGCGCTGCTGCAGCCGCAGATCACCAGCCGGGTGCTGAAGGAGTTCAGCCGGCTCTCGGGCATGGCCGGCAGCCGGCCCAAGGCGCAGCCGCTGGCGGAGCCGCTGACCGACCGGGAGATGGAGGTCCTGCGGCTGATGGCCTCCGGCGCCACCAACCAGGACATTGCGGAGAGGCTCTACATCGGGCTGGGCACCGTGAAGCATCACGTGCGGGCCATCTTCGGCAAGCTGGGCGCCCGAGACCGGGTGCAGGCAGTGCTCCTGGCCCAGGAGTTGAACCTGGTATAGCGGAAGCTGTCCGATCGGTCTATACCTCCAGACAGAGAGGCCGTCCTGCGCGACGGCCTCTTTTTGTACCCAGCGTTTGGAACTGCGGGAAGATGAGGGTCTATGCCGATCTTGGTACGCTGGATGTAGACTGCGGGTGCCCGTGCCCCTTTGTGATGCGCCCGCATGAATGAGGAGGCCTCCCTACCATGGAACAGCGCCCATCCTGCACACTGGTCATCGACGGCGGCGTCGACCTGCCCGCTGGACTGGCTGCGGAGCCCGGAGTGCACATCGTCCCGCTCATGGTGCACTTCGGCAACGAGACCTTCCGCTCCGGCGTGGATATCACCGCCGAGCAGTTCTACCGGCGCCTCCGGGAGCGAGGCGAGTTCCCCACCACCTCGCAGCCCTCGGCGGGCGAGTACAAGGCCGCCTATGAGAGGGCGGCGGAGGCGGGTCTGCCGATCCTGTCGATCCACGTCTCCTCGGGGCTCTCCGGCTCCTTCAACTCGGCCCGCACCGCCCGGGAGATGCTTCCCCACCTGGATATCACCCTGGTCGATACCAGGACCCTCTCCGGCGAGATGTCCATGCAGGTGATGGTCGCCCTGGACCAGGCCCGCCGCGGGGTGCCCGTGCCCGAGATCAAGGCGGCTCTGGAGAAGCTCTACCAGGACTCCCATCTCTACTTCACCATCGACAAGCTCGACTATCTCCGCAAGGGCGGCCGGATCGGGCGGGTGGCCGGGGCGGTGGGGAGCCTCCTGGGCATCCGGCCGATCGTCACCGTCGACAAGAGTAACGGCACCTATATCCCCGCCGGTAAGGCCCGCTCCTTCCGCCGGGCGATCGACGAGATCGCGGAGAAGATCATCGCCGACGTGGGCGAGGGGAAGGACGTCAGCGTGATGATCATGCAGGGCGATGTCCCCGAAGAGGTCGCCCGCCTGAAGGCGGTGCTGGAGGGCCGGCTCAAGGTGGTCTGGTTCCAGCAGCTTCACGCCAATCCGAGCCTGGGGGCTCACATCGGGCCGGACGCCCTGGGCGTGGCCTACTATCCGGGGGCGCTGCCCCTTCTCTCCCTGGAGCCTGTGGGGGTTCGCTAGGCTGAAGGGGGAGGGGTACAACAAGAACAAAGGAAAGGGGACCCGTTCATGACAGAGTTGCGGACCATGGGGTGGTACGCGCAACAGATCGCCCCGCTTCTCCCGCCGCAGGCCTTCAAGCCGGTGCCTGCCCGCCTCTGGGGCGGACTGGTCTACCTCGGGCTGGCGGTGGGGTCGATCATCACCATCGGCCTGTATGACCTCCACCCGCTGATCAACCTGGGGCTCTCGCTGATCATCGGCCAGTCCTTCGCCGGTCTGGGCTTCCTGGGGCATGAGATCCTGCACGGCACCGTGATCAAGAACGCCTGGCTGCGGGACTTCCTGGGCTCCGTCGCCTTCGCCCAGTTCAGCCTGGGGCCGAAGCTCTGGCGGAAGTGGCACAACATGGAGCACCACGCCCACACCCAAGAGGAGGATACCGACCCGGACGCCATGGGGACGCTGGAGCGGTTCTACCAGCGCCCGCTCCTGCAGTGGCTCTACCGGGTCCACCCGAATGTGCGGGCGACGATCACCTTCGCCTCGTTCCTGCTCTTCTTCTCGGTCTTCTGCCTGCTGATGCTCAGGCGGTACTACCGGGAGTTCAGGCCCCAGGAGCGGCCGGTGGTGCTGGCGCAGATGCTCTGGCCCTTCGCCATGTGGTTTGTGCTGCTGCTGCTCCTCGGCCCGGGCAAGTGGCTCTTTGCCTACCTGCTCCCGCTGATGCTGGCCAACTTCCTGGTCATCTCCTACATCTCGACCAACCACCAGCTCTCACCGCTCACCGACGTGAACGACCCGCTGGCCAATTCGCTCTCGGTGACGGTGCCCCGCTGGATGGACGTGCTGCACTTCAACTTCTCGCACCACGTGGAGCACCACGTCTTCCCGGGCATGAGCCCCAAGTATGCCCCGCTGGTCAAGGCGGAGCTGAAGCGGCTCTTCCCACGGCAGTACCAGGAGATGGCGTTCTCGGCGGCCCTGGCCGCCCTCTGGCGGACGCCGCGCATCTACAAGGACCATGTCGACCTGGTCGACCCGGTCCGCGGGGTCGCTTACGGCACCCTGGGGAATGAGCTGGACCTGCAGGGGCGAAAGGTGCCCCTGGCAGAGGTCTCCCACTTCGTGCCCCCGCCCCGCGAGGCCGCCCCATCTCGCCGGTAACCAGAAGCCGCCCTTCGCAAGGAGGGCGGCCCTCTCATTTACACGGATTACACGGACTTAAACGGATTACACGGATAATACATGACGGAAATGGTGGTGGTGCCCGCAGCACCACTAAGGGAAAAGGGAACCACCTACATGTTTATAATTTATGTATATTATCCGTGTAATCCGTGTAATCCGTGGCGGCATTTTCACGCTTACGACATACCTAACATTTTTGTTCGGTTTGCGTGAAAATATTGACGAGCGGAAGGTCGTACTATATTGTCTTACGTAGAGGGGACTTTCCGAAGGGGCGGTGGGGGCGTGACCGTCATCCGGAGCAGCCACATCGCCATGTATGTCCAGATCGCCGAGGAGATGGCGTCGGCCATACACAGCGGGCAGTATCCGCCCCTTTCCCGACTCCCGTCGGAAAGTGAACTCATGGAGCGCTTTCAGGTAAGTCGCGTCACCATTCGACTGGCCTTGCAGGTGTTGCTGGAGCGGAATCTGATCGTACGTAGGCAAGGAAAGGGGACTTTTGTCACCGGCCCCACCGTCCGACAGGATTCCAGGCAACTGCAGGGCTTTTTTGACGGCCTCATCGCCCAGGGGTTGACCCCGCAGACGCGCCTGCTGGGCTATCGCCTTCAGGTGCCTTCCGCCCCCATGCGGAAGCTCTTGCAACTGGGGGAGAAGGAGCGATGCATCCAGATCAAACGGCTCCACCTGGTGGAGAAGGTGCCGCTGGCCCTCGTCTGCGTCTCGCTGCCAGAGGCGCTGACGACCCAGGTGACACGGGAACGGATGGAGTCCACCCCGATCTACACGCTGGTCACCAGGGTGATGGGCTGCTCAGTTGGACAGGCCGCCCTCTCGATCCGGGTGCAGCGGCTGGACGCCCGCCGGGCAGGCCTGTTGGGACTGGCAGCCGGCGATCCGGCCCTGGTGCTGGAGCGCCTCAGCTACGATCAAGAGGCGAGGCCGCTGGAGCACACGCTCCTTTACCTCCGGCCCGACGGGTACGAGGTCCGCTTCATGGTCCGCGATGGGTTGGCCATTGGCTCGACCATCCGGCCGGCGGCGGCAGGTCACGCACCATCCCGCTGACGGCGTTCCCGCCCCAGCCCCTGGGCAGGGGGTCTGGTCGGACAAGCCCTCCCCGCTCGTACCCGAACTGGTCTAGACCATATCGTGCCGACCGGTCTCCGTCCGGCGGCCCGTCCGTTCCGGTTTCGGCCCATCCACTCCTACTGGTCCATCGAGCCGTCCCGGGCGCGCCAGCGGCCGGGGCCGGCCTGGAGTCCGACCTGCACCGATCGGAGACCGGGGGCTGATTGGGGGCAGCCCGGTCGCGGGAAGGGTCGAGGTATTGTCGGAAAGGAGGGCAGAGCCCGCTCCCGCCTGATCCGTCCACGACGATCCGACCTGGCACAAGAAGAGGAGGATGACTTTGTCGTACGGGATTGGGATCGCACTTGTACTAGCCCT
Source organism: Bacillota bacterium (assembly GCA_049324875.1). Lineage (GTDB taxonomy): Bacteria > Bacillota > Sulfobacillia > Symbiobacteriales > Symbiobacteriaceae > JAWLHU01. The sequence continues at coordinate 135,688 of JBMONC010000084.1, read as the reverse complement.
CGTAACCTGGATCTGCATGATTGCGAACCTGGGCGCCACCCTGCTGTGGCAAGAGGCGCTGATCGTGGGTACCATCACCGGGTTTATTGTGGGCGATGTCCAGATGGGCCTGACCATTGGTTCAACCCTGACGCTGATGTCTCTCGGCATGTGGACGTATGGCGGAGCGACAATACCTGATTTCATGACCGGTGCGATCTTGGGCACGGCCTTCGGCGCACTGCCGGGGGTCGGATTGGAAGGCGGACTGGCGGTCGCCGTTCCAGCCGCCCTGCTGATGACCCAGATGGACGTGCTGGGCCGCGCGACCACCACCCTGTTCATCCACGGCGCCGACAAGGCGGTCGCCCGCGGCGATGTGAAGGCGGTCACCTACTGGCACCTCCTGGGCCAGATCCCCTGGGGCCTCTCCCGGGCGCTACCGGTCTTCCTGGCCATCTGGCTGGGCGCAGAGCCCGTGCAGGCCTTCATCAAGTGGATGCCCGATCACTTCATGCAGGCGATGCGCCTGACCGGCTCGATGCTGCCGGCCCTCGGCTTCGCCCTGCTGCTCTCCATGATGCCGGTCAAGAAGTACTGGCCGTTTGCCATCATCGGCTACGTCCTGTTCGCCTACCTGAAGATGCCGATGGTCGGCATCGCTCTGACCGCCGCGGCGATCGGCGTCCTCTACATCAGCGTGAAGGAGGCGGCTGCTCGTGGCTAACCCGACAATGGCAGCAGAGGAAAAGGTCCTGCCGGAATACGGTCCAGTTACGAAGGCTGATCTGGCCAAGGCGGCGTTCCGGCACAACGCCACCCTGCAGTGGTCCTGGAACTACGAGCGGATGCAGGCCCTCGGCTACCTCTGGTCGATGCTGCCGATCCTGCAGCGCCGGTCGAAGACCAAGGAAGAGCTGATCGCCAACATGCAGCGTCACCTGGTCTTCTACAACACCAACCCCGCCGTCGGCTCCCCGCTGATCTTCGGCGCCTCCGCCGCCATGGAGGAGAAGGACCAGGGTGAGGTGGGCGACAGCCTGAAGGTGGCGCTGATGGGCCCGATGGCCGGCATCGGCGACACCCTGATGGCGATCCTGATCCGGCCGATCGTGGCCGTGATCTCCACCTCCATCGCCCTGGGTGGCAGCGTGGTCGGCCCCTTCCTCGAGGTGCTCCTCGGCCTCTTCTACTTCTGGCAGAAGTTCCCGCAGTTCTGGTGGGGCTACCGGCAGGGCGTCGGCCTGATCAGCCATGTGACCGGCGGCGCGCTGCAGAAGATCACCGAGGCCGCCACCGTCATGGGCCTGATCGTGGTGGGCGGGTTCATCCCCAGCATCATGTCCCGGCTGACCACCAAGGTGAAGTTCTCCCAGACCGTCACGGTTGATGGCAAGGCCACCGAGAAGGTGGTGGAGCTGCAGCCGATTCTGGACCAGCTGCTGCCGTACATGGTGCCGCTGCTGGTGGTGGGCTTCGCTTACTGGCTGATCAAGAGCCGCAAGCAGTCCCCGATGATGGCGCTGCTCTGGCTGACGATCCTCTCCTTCATCCTCAGCTACGCCAAGATCATGTAAGATGGACCGACGGGAGGAGGGCGGGGGCTCCGGCTCCCGCCTTTCGACCCGTTGTATGGGGGTGCTTCACTGTTGGTCGGGATTCTGTTGGTCAGCCACGGGCCCCTGGCGGAGGGGCTGAGAGAGGCGGCGGAGATGATCATGGGTCCCCAGGAGGCGCTGGCGGTCCTGGGGCTGGAGCCGGCCCAGGAGATGGAAAAGTACCGGCGCGACCTGGAGGATGCGGTCCGCCGGGTCGACCAGGGCCAGGGAGTGCTGGTGCTGGCCGACCTGTTCGGCGGAAGCCCCGCCAACACCACCGCCTATGTGCTGGGGCCGTCGGTGGATGTGGTCTGCGGGGCCAGCCTGCCCATGCTGCTGGAGGTGCTGGGCTCACGGGGGGGGCTGGACCTGCCCGGCCTCGCCTCCCTCGCCAAGGAGGCGGGGGCAGCGGGCGTGGTGCGGCTTGCGGAGATGCTCGGAGAATGAGAGAGGAGAGCTGACATGCCAGTTGTGCACATGCGGATTGACAACCGGTTGATTCACGGCCAGGTGACGGTCACCTGGGCCAGCAGCCTCAACGCCGATCACATGATCGTCTGCAATGATAAGGTCGCCGTCGATCCGATTCAGAAGGTGATGCTCCCGGCGGCGGCCCGTGGGGTGAAGTGCTCGGTCCTTTCGGTGGCCGATACCCTGGCCTACTGCGCCTCGCCGGAGGCGGAGCGGGAGCGGATCTTCATTATTGCCAAGTTTCCGGCGGACGCCATCGCCCTGCTGGATGGCGGCCTGAAGCCCGAGGAGATCAACGTGGGCAACCAGGCGCCGATTCCGGGGACGGAGTTCGTCATGGTGACCCGCACCTGTGCCGTGACGAAGCAGGATGCCGCCGTCTACCGGGAGATTGCCAAGCGGGGATACTTCCTGACAGGCCGGATGATGCCCACCGACTCCAAGAGCAGCTTCCTGGACGTACTCGACAAGAAGGGCCTGTAAGGGGGCGCCTTGGCCTTGAAGATTGGGTGCCATGCCGGAATCATCACCCCGCCCATCCCGACACCGATGGGCGGGTATGGAGCCCGCACCGGCCCGGCCCGGGGCGTGCGCGACGACCTGTTTGTGCGGTCCCTGCTCTTCGCCGACGGAACGGAGCGCTTCGCCCTGGTCACCTGTGACCTGCTCAACTTTGATCTTTCCATGACCCGGCAGGCCCGGGCCCTTGCCGCCGAGGCGACGGGGATCGATCCGGACCGGATCATGCTGGCCGCGTCGCACACCCACTCGGGCCCCTCCACCGGGACCCTCCGGTTCGGGGAGCCCCCGCCGGAGTACAAGGCGTGGCTCCCGCGGCAGATCGCCAGCAGCGTGCTGCAGGCCGCCCACGACCTGGAGGAGGCGGAGCTGGCCGGCGGGGTGGAGACGGTGAAGGGGCTGGGGGCCAACCGGACCGACCCGGCCCTGCCCTACGATCCGACGCTGCGGCTCCTGGCCGCTCGCACCGCCGGAGGGCGGTTCAAGGCGGTCCTGCTCAACTACGGCTGTCACCCGACGGTGATGGGGCCGGAGAACCTGCTGATCTCGGCCGACTGGCCCGGGGCGGCGGTCGCCGCGCTGGGGCGGGCCCTGGGCTACCCGGCCTGGATCGGCTTCGCCCAGGGCTTCAGCGGCGATGTGAGCGCCCGCTTCACCCGGCGGGAGCAGTCCTTCGCCGAGGTGGAGCGGCACGGCTCGCTGCTGGCGGGCAGGGCGCTGGAGGCGCTGGGGAACCTGACCGGCTTCTCCTCCGCCGGCGGCATCGGCGTGCGGAGCCGGACGGTCCGGCTGGAGCCGAAGCAGCACCCCACGCGCGCAGAGGCGGAGGCGGCGATCGCGGCGGCCGAGTCCCGGCTGGCCGCGGTGAAGGCCGCCGGGGCCTCCCCCGGCGAGGTGCGGATCGCCCAGACCGCCCTGGAGGGCGCCTACATCGCCCGCAGCTGGATCGACCTGCAGGGCCGGCTGGAGCTGGATGCCGAGGTGCAGGCGGCCCGGCTGGGGCGCGATCTGGCGGTGGTGGCCGTGGCAGGCGAGCCCTTCTCCGCCCTGGGCCGGGCCATCCGGGAGCGGTCGCCCTTCGCCACCACCCTGGTGGTCGGCTATGCCAACGGCTACTGCGGCTACCTGCCCGACCGTCCGGCCTTTGACCGGGGCGGGTATGAGGCGAGTTCCGCCTTCACGGCGCCCGGCTCCGGGGAGCGCCTGGTGGAGGCGGCGCTGGAACTGTTGGCGGAACTGCGTACGGAGGTGGCCTGAGATGATGCTCTTGCAGAGCCGGTCGATCTACACCGAGGGCGGGAAGGTCGACGGCTATCTCCTTGTGGAGGACGGGCGCATCGCGGCGGTGGCCGCGGGACCCGTCCCCGACTCATTGGCGGGGGTTCCTCGAGTGGACGCCTCCGACTGCCGGATCATCCCCGGCCTGATCGATCTGCACATCCACGGCGCCGGCGGCTGGCCGGTGGAGGGGACCGGGGTGGAGGGGCTGCGCAAGCTCTCCCGCTACCTGGCGGCCTTCGGGGTGACCGGCTTCCTGCCCACCGCTTCGCCCCGGCCGGTGGCGGAGCTGGAGGCCACGCTCCGGGCGGTCCGGGAGCTGATGGCCGCGCCGGTGGAGGGGGCGGTCTCGCTGGGGACCCACCTCGAGGGGCCCTACCTGAACCCCGCGCAGAAGGGGGCCATGAACCCGAACAACTTCCGAACCCCCTCCGTGGAGGAGGCGGCCCAGTGGATCGACCTGTCCGGGGGCACCATCCGCCGGATGACGGTGGCGCCGGAGCAGCAGGGGGCGGCGGAGCTGATCCGGTTCCTGACCGAGCGGGGTGTGGCGGTGGCCGGTGGACATACCGATGCCACCTATGCGGAGACCAAGGCCGGGATCGACGCCGGGATCCGCATCGCCAACCACACATACAACGCCATGCGGGGGCTCCACCACCGGGAGCCGGGGGCGCTGGGGGCCTACTTGACCGACGACCGGGTGATCTGCGAGGTGATCTGCGACTTCCTGCACGTCCACCCGGCGGCGGTGGAGCTGCTGCTGAAGGCGGCCGGGCAGGACCGGGTGGCGGTGATCTCCGACGCCATCCCCGCCGCCGGGATGCCCAGCGGCCACTACCAGCTTTACGGGCGGGATCTCTACCTCGATGAGCAGGGCTTTTCGAAGCTGGCCAACGGCACCCTCGCCGGCTCCACCAAGCTGATGCTGGACGGCCTGCGCAACCTGGTGGAGGGGCTGGGCCGCCCCTGGGAAGAGGCGGTGCAGATGGGGGCGCTGATGCCCGCCCGGGCGATCGGCCTCGACCACCGCAAGGGCAGCCTGGCCCCCGGCAAGGATGCCGACCTGGTGGTGCTGGGCCCCGACTGGCAGGTCCGCTGGACCCTGGTGGAGGGCCGGGTGGTCTGGCGGCCTGACAGCCCTGCTCCTGAGCTGAACCCGGCCTTCCTGGCAGCCCGCGTGTCCGCGTAGACCCGAAAGGAGACGGCGAGATGAGCATTTCGGCAGCGATCCTCTTCCGTGAAGCGCTTGCGGGCGTGGCCAAGCTTGAGGCGACCCAGATGGAGCCGATTCGAAAGGCGGGCGAACTGCTGGCGGACTCCATCCTGCGGGATGGGGTGATCCAGGTCTTTGGCACCGGCCACTCCCGGGCCTTTGCCATGGAGATGGCCAGCCGGGCCGGCGGGCTGGTCCCGGTCAACGCCATGGACATGGAGGCGCTCTTCCTCACCGGGGCGATCCCGCTCTCCCTGCGGCACAGCCCGGCCCTGGAGCGGGATCCCGAAACCGCCCACAAGGTGCTGGCCCACTACAACATCCACCCGGCTGATGCCTTTGTCCTCGTCTCCAATTCGGGCCGGAACGGCTCCACCGTGGAGATGGCCCTGGAGGTGAAGCGGCGGGGCCACCCGCTGATCGTGGTCACCTCGATGGAGCACTCCAGCCAGGTCACCTCCCGCCACCCCAGCGGCAAGCGGCTCTTCGAGGTGGCCGATGTGGTGATCGACAACTGCGGCCCGTACGGCGACGCCCTGCTCCCGCTGGAGGGGAAGCCCTACAAGGTCTGCGCCGTCTCCTCGATCACCGGGGCGTTCATCGCCCAGGGGCTGACCGCCGAGATCATCGGGCGAATGCTGCAGGCGGGGGTGGAGCCCCCGGTGCTGATCAGCGCCAACGTGGACGGCGGCGACGCCCACAACGAGGCGCTCCGCCGGAAGTACGCCGGACGCATCCCGACGGGGGTGGGGGCATGAGCCTGCTGGAGTCTTACTATCAGACGGTGACCAAGATCCTGGCCGGGGTGATGGAGAGCCAGGCCGGGGCGATTCAGGAGGCCGGACGGCTGGGCGCCGAGGCGCTCCTGAACGGCGGCCTGATCCACGCCTTCGGCACCGGACACTCCCACATGCTGGCGGAGGAGCTGTTCAGCCGGGCGGGCGGCCTGCCGCTGGTCAACGCCATCATCGAGCCGTCGCTGACGCTGGTGGAGGGGAGCCAGCGCTCCAGCTCCTTCGAGCGGCTGCCCGGCCTGGCCGAGCGGCTGCTGGCGCTGGAGCCGCTCTCGCCGGGCGACCTGATGATCATCGCCTCCAACTCGGGCCGGAACGCCGTGCCGGTGGAGGCCGCCATCTACGCCAGGGAGCGGGGGCTGAAGGTGGTGGCGATCACCTCCCTGGCCCACTCCCGGAGCCAGCCGGCGACCCATGCCAGCGGCAGGCGGCTCTTTGAGCTGGCCGACGTGGTGATCGACAACCTGGGCATCCCGGGGGATGCGGCCCTGGAGGTGCCAGGCAGCCCCACCAGGGCCTGCGCCACCTCGACGGTGGTGGGCAGCTTCATCGTCCAGGGGATTGTGGCGGAGGTGGTGGAGCGGCTGGTGGAGGCGAAGCTCGACCCGCTCCCGCTGATGCGCAGCGGCAACCTGGATGATGCCCGGGTCCACAACGCCCGGGTGCTCGCCACCTACCGGGACCGGCTGGCCAGGATCCGGACTTACGACGACCCGACCCTGAGGGCGCCCCATGGCTAGGGCGGGACGGACACCGGTCGGTGTCGGCTTTGATGCCTGGGGCAGCATCGCCCGGGTCCATGTGTTGGGGCTGAAGGCGCTGCCCGTCATCTTCCCCGACCTGCCCTTCACGCCGGTGCTGGCGGGGGTCTCCACCCGCAGTCCCGACCGGAACGGGGAGTGGATCCGGGAGTCCGGGTTCGCCCGGACCTACGGGAGTCCGGCAGCCCTGATCGAGGACCCGGCGGTGGACGGGGTGGATATCTGCACCCCCAACGCCCTGCACACCGAGACGGCCATCGCCGCCTGGCGGGCGGGGAAGGCGGTCTACACCGAGAAGCCCCTGGCCGAGAGCCTGGCCCCGGCCAGGCGGATGGCGGAGGCCTACCGGGCGGCGGCAGCGCTCTCCCCCCGGGCGGCGGCCTCGCAGGTCGCCTTCACCATCCGGTTCTGGCCGGCTACCGCCCGGGCCAAGGACTGGCTGGAGGAGGGGCGGCTGGGGCGGATCCTCTCCTTCCGGGCCCGCATGGTCCACGGCGGCTATCTTGACCCGGGCCGGGTCTACTCCTGGCGGCTCGACCGGGGCCTGGCCGGGGGCGGGGCCCTGGCGGACCTGGGGGTCCACCTGATCGACCTGGTCCACTTCCTGCTGGGGCCGATGGCGGAGGTGCGGGCCCGGGCGCGCACCTTCGTCCAGGAGCGGCCCGCCCCGGGTCACCCTGGCGGCCGGGCTCGGGTGGAGGTGGACGACTGGGCGGAGATCACCTGCACCCTGCGGTCGGGCGCCGTCGGCACCATCGAGGCGACACGGGGCGGGGACGGGCAGGAGGAGACCGCCCTGGAGATCTTCGGCACCGAGGGGTCGCTCCGGCTCAGTTCAGGGGCACAGCAGTTCCCGCTCTGGTTCGACCGGGCCGGCGGGAACCTGCTCCTGCGGAGCGGCGAGAGGCCGGGCCCCTACCTGCAGGCGCTCCAGCGGGTCTACCCGCCCGCCAAACTCTCCATGGGGAGCTTTGTGGATACCCACATGGCCTCGCTCCACTGGTGGCTGCGCCGGGTGACCGACCCTGCCTGGGCGGAGGGGCTGCCGCCCCTCGCCGCCTCCATCGACGACGGCCTGGCCGCCCAGGAGGTGCTGGAGGCCGCCTACGCCGCCGCCGGCTCCTAGCCCCGAAAGATGAGAAGCCGCCCCACGGCCGGGGCGGCTTCTGCTATTCCTGGTAGGCCTCACCGGGCTTCAGCACCACCGGCTTGGTCTCGCCGACGGTCTGGACCCGCTGGACAAACTCGCTCGGATCCTGCAGGAGGATCGGGAAGGTGCCCCAGTGCATGGGGATGACCACCTTCGGCCGGATCCACTGCACGGCGATGGCGGCATCCTCCGGGCCCATGGTGAAGTGGTCGCCGATCGGCAGCATGGCCACGTCGATGCCCGGGGCCTCGATCACCCCGTTCAGCAGCTTCATGTCGCTGAAGAGGGCGGTATCACCGGCGTGGTAAATCCGCTTGCCGCCCAGGTGGATGACGAAGCCGGCGGCGTGGCCACCCTTGTCGCCGTATCCGTGGAAGGCCAGCGTGACCCGGACCAGGCCAAAGTCGAAGCGCTTCTTGCCGCCCAGGGCCATGCCGATCACCTCCACCCCCTGCCCGGCCAAATCCTGACCGCCTTCGTAGGTGGTGATCACCTTGGCGCCGGTCCGCTTGGCGATGGCCACGGTGTCGCCCACATGATCCCCGTGGAAGTGGGTCACCAGGATGTAGTTGGGGTTCAGCTCATCGGCCTTGACCGGGCAGACCGGGTTCCCCGTGATGAAGGGGTCGATCAGCAGGTTCCACGGGCCCTCGACGATCTCGAAGGCGGAGTGACCCAGGAAGCGAATTCGCATGGCAATTCCCCCTGTCGCTCATGGAGTTTCCGAGAACATTCTATCAAACCGATGATCATTCGGGCAAACCAACGGAGGCAGCCTGACCGGAGGGTCCACGCCTTTCGGATAGTACCCATGAAGACAGAGCGGTAGTACTGTGAAGACAAGCAATATCCGAGGGGGGGCCGAGCGCCTGGCCCATCACGCCTGGACGGGTCGGGGGGACGCCCAGCAAAAAGAGCAAGGCCGCCAGGTCGATTCCTGGCGGCCGTTGCTTCGCTAGTGGGCCGGCCGCGCCGGCTCGGCGCGGACGGCTCTCCCCTGGATCGTGGCGTGCTTCATCGCCTCCAGCACAGCGGGGGCCACCTCCCTGGGCACCTCCACAAAGGTGAAGTTCTCGTGGATGTCGATCGCCCCGATCAGTCCGCCGGAGATATCCGCCTCCCGGGCGATGGTCCGCACAAAGTCGGCGGGGGTGACCCGGTTCCGGCTCCCCACGTTCATGAAGAGCCGGACGTAGCCGGGCTCGGCGCCCGTCTCGACGAACTCCAAGGCTCCCCGGTCGGCCCGTCGTCCCCCATCGGCACCGGCCCCGGGCCGGCCCTCCACCATGGCCGAGATCAGGCCGGCCACCAGCCGCTCGGGCTCGTGCTCCTGCAGGAGCCGCCAGGCCAGGTCGACGTACTTCGGCTCCTGGACGACGCCGTCCGCCACCATCGTCCCAATCCGGTCTCCCAGCGCTTCGAGCGCCCGTTCCGCCACCTCAACAGCGGTGGGCAGTGACCGGCGGGGAATCCGCGCCCTTGTGACCCGCTCGATCAGCTTCAGGTACCGGGCTTCCCGCGGGTGGATCAGGGTGAAGGCGGTCCCCTCCCGCCCTGCCCGCCCCGTCCGACCAATCCGGTGGACGTGGGACTCGGGCGACTGGGCGATGTCGTAGTTGATGACATGGGTCACGTTCTCCACGTCGAGCCCGCGGGCGGCCACATCGGTGGCGATCAACAGCTCGATCTGCCCCTCCTTGAACTTGGCCAGCACCCGGTTGCGCTGCACCTGGTTCAGGTCGCCGTGGATCGCCTCCGCCAGGTAGCCCCGGGTCTGCAGGGCGGAGGCCAGCTCATCGCACCCCCGCTTGGTCCGGCAGAAGACGATGCCCCTGGAGACCGCCTCGTGGTCAATGATCCGGGCCAGGGCGTCCACCTTATCGTGCCCCCGCACCTCAAAGTAGGCCTGCTCGATGGTGGGAGCGCTCAGCTCATGCCGGGCGAGGGCCACCCGCTCCGGCGACCTCATGTAGCGCCGGGTGATGCGAACGATCGGCTCCGGCATCGTCGCCGAGAAGCAGAGGTTCTGCCGTTCGGGGGGCAGCTGGGACATGATCCGCTCAATGTCATCAATAAAGCCCATGTCCAGCATCTCGTCGGCCTCATCCAGCACGAACATCCGGATCTGGTCCAGCTTCAGGGTGCCCCGGTCGATGTGGTCCAGCACCCGGCCGGGGGTGCCGATCACCACCGATACGCCGGCCCGCAGCGCCTTGATCTGCCGGGCGATGGGGCTGCCGCCGTAGAGCGCCAGCTCCCGGACCCGCATGTGCTTGCCGATCTTGGCGATCTCGTCGGCCACCTGCAGGGCCAGCTCTCGGGTGGGGGTGAGCACCAGGGCCTGCGGGCGCTGCCCATCGGGCTCGAGCCGCTGGAGCATCGGGATCGCAAAGGCAGCGGTCTTGCCCGTGCCGGTCTGCGCCTGCCCGATCACGTCCCGGCCCTCCAGCAGGAGGGGAATCGTCGCAACCTGAATGGGCGAGGGCTCCTCGAAGCCCATGCCGTCCAGCGCCCGGAGGATTTCCGGCGCGATCCCCAACTCCCTGAAACCGTGCTGCTCTGTCACTGCCGCCTCGCCTCCAAACGTAAAGGTTTTCCCTTCGTAGTCTGCTGGTCTGGACGGCTGCTTCATGCGCAGCAGGGGGCAGCTTTACCGTTCCAGGGCTCGATCTGCTGACCCTTGGTAGCTCTTTTTCCCCAATTCGCGCTCGAACGACCACGAGAGCCGCGAGCAGGCAGGAGTCCGCCCGGACCATGGCGAACCATGCGGGCGCAGATGGCGCGTCGAAAAAGCGCACAGACCACCGACAATATCAGCGAATTGTTCGAGCATACATATACCAGTTGTTCCAGTACCACGCTCTTGTGGAGGACAGAGCCCGATGCGCAAAATCCTTCTTCTGGTCCTCATGCTCGCCATTGTCGTCGGAACACAGTACATGATTGCGCAGGAGCGGGCCGACGTGGTGGTGAGCCATGAGCGGCTCTCAGGCAACCCTGTCGACCGGTACGCCGCAGTGGGCACTCCCCGGGGCGTGGTGCTGGTCGCTCACGGCTTTGCGGCCAGCAAGAAGCTGATGCAGCCCTGGGGGTACGCGCTGGCCCGCCAGGGGTTTGACGTCTACATCTTCGACCAGCCGGGGCACGGGGAGCACCCTTCCTCCCTGCAGGCCTGGAGCGGCCTTTCCCAGAACCCGCTGGGGGCCAACCTGAGGGCCATGGTCGCCGAGCTGATTCGAACCGGGCGTGCCCAGCCGGGCAAGGTTGCCCTGGTCGGCCATTCCATGGGTGGGGTCACCGTGCTGGCCGCCGGCCTGGAGGAGTCCGCGGTGGCCGCTACGGTCACGCTCTCGGCGGCCTATTCCGACCCGCTCCCCCCGGACAGGCCGGCCCATCTCCTCAGCCTGGTGGCCGAGCGGGACCCCGGCTCCATCCGGGCGACCGCCGCCGCTCTGGCACCGCAGTCGGAGAGCCGCAAGACCGTGGATGTACCCGCCAGGAACCACATCACCATCCTCTATGACCAGGAGGTGATGGACCAGGTGGCCGCCTGGATCCACCGGGCGCTGGGAAGCCAGAAGCCCGGCCCGGTCGGGACCGCCGCCCCCTGGAACTGGATTCTCCTCGCCCTGGCCGGTGGGCTCGGCGCCCTGCTGGCGGTGGCCTGGCTGTTGATCCCTCCCGAGGTGCGCACCACCGGGCGGGTTCGCCCCCTGGGCTTCCTGACCGGGCTGATCGCACTCTCGGTGGCATCGCTCTCGGCGGTGCTGGCGGCGGTCTACCTGCGCCTGCCATGGGTAGGCGTGGCCGTGCTCGACTACCTGCTGCCCTACTTCGCCGTGGCGGCGGCGGTGCTCTACGTGCTCCGGTGGCTCTGGCCCCGCGACTTCGGCTTTGCCCTGACACAGGGAGCCGACACGGTGGAAAGCGCCCTGGTGCGCGGGATGGGCGTCGCCCTGGCCTACCTGGGGGCGGTGGTGCCCGTGATCCACATGAACCTGGCCTACCACATGCCCACCCTGCCCCGCCTCCTTCCCCTGATGCTCTCCGCCCTCATCCTCTGGCTCTACTTCGTCCAGGAGGAGGGGCTGAAGCGGGCGGTGGCGGCTGAATGGGGGAGCCTCGGGGCGCTGGTGCTCGGCCTTCTCGGGAAGGGCGTGATCATCGGCACCTGGCTGGCAGCGACCGCCCTGCCCAACCCGCCCACCTTCCTCACCCTGACGGTTCCGGTGACGGTGGTGGTGCTAGCGGTGCTGGAGGTCCTCTCCGCCATTCTGAGCCGCATGCGCTACTCCTCGGCGGCCTCAGCCACACTGAACGCCGTCGTCCTCTCCTGGGCGATGGCGGTCACCTTCCCGCTGGTGTAGAACAAGGCCCCGCCGAGCGCACAAGACGACCGGCGGGGCCTGCACGCGCTCTACCCGACCTCCACCCGGAGCCGCTCCAGCCCGTACCATCGGGCGAGTCGCCTGAACTCGGCCTCCAGCGCCCGGGGAAGGCCGCTGCCCCTCCCCTTCCGGAAGGGTTCGTAGACCACCTGGAGCTCCCGGGTGGTCCTCTTCATCCGCCAGGTTCCCGCCACCCGGCCGTCGACCAGCACCGTGGCCTCGACCACCGCCGCCGGCCGGAAGACCCGGGTGCGGAAGGCGGGGTCCAGCAACCGGGCCCGGTCCCGGTAGGCGAGCAGCAGGGAGTCGAAGCGGGGCAGCAGCCGGACCGGGGCGGCCTCGTCCCCCCGGGTGGCCAGCAGTTCCGGCAGGAGCGCCTCGGGCATGAAGTGGGACAGCTTGGACCCCTCCAGCCGGACCTCTGCCAGGCCCCGGGCCCGGGCGAAGATGGGCCGCACCCGGGTGAGCGGCCAGGCCAGGAAGTAGCCGAAGTCCTTCATCGTGGCGGGCCCGTAGCCGTGCAGGTAGTCCTGCAGCAGCGCATCCTCCAGCGCCTCCCGGCTGGAGGGGCCGGGCGGCCGCCCCAGCCACTGCTCCGTCAGCACCACCGGCACGTCCGGCCCCTCCACCGGCATGTGCACGGTCAGCGCATGGCGGGCCAGCGTCCGGAGCACGCCGCCCCAGGGGCCGAAGAGCTCCTTCGCCCGCTCCCCGCTCACCCCGAGGGTGGCCATGGCCCGCTCCATCAGCTGGCCGCGGGTCTGGGGCCCCGCCGCCAGCAGCTCCAGCGCCTGCTTCGCCCCCGGTCCCAGCTCCTGCCCCTCGGTGTAGATGCGGGTATAGCGCTCCAGCTGGTCGGAGGGCACGGTGTGGACCGTCCCGCGCATCGCCCAGGTCCGCACCAGGGAGCGCTCAGAGGCGATCATCCGGTCGTAGTCGGCCAGGGAGAACCCGGCCACCCGTGCCCGCAGGGCGAGGGCGGCGGTGGAGGGGATCTGCGCCTGCAGGCCGCAGGCATCCCGCACCGCCTGCAGCGGGTCGTCGCACGGTTTCAGCAGGTGCTGGCGCTGGAGCAGGAAGCGGTTGGCTTGCCGGAGCGATATCTCCATGGTAGATCCCCTTTCCGGTCAGAGACCGAACATATTTTCGCTTTGTACCTGATTCGCCCTCGGTCGCCGAAATCCTCCGAACCGTCTTGCGGGCGGAATTCGTCATAGGAGCAGAGGTGACAGGTGTGAACAGAACCAGCATCGCCCTGGGCAGCGTACTCCTGCTGATCCTCCTCGCCTTCGGAGGCGGGTGGTACATCGACCGCGTCAACCGGCATCACCCCGCGGCCTGGCCGATGATCCAGGGCGATGCCGGGAACCGGTTTGCAACCCGGGCGACCTTCCCGCAGAGCCCGGAGGTGCTCTTCACCCTCCCGCTGGACGAGCCGCCGGCCTCGCCCCCGGTGATCGGGGAGGACGGCACCATCTACCTCCTCGCCCTCGACGGTTTGACGGCGGTGGATGAGCAAGGCCGGAAGCGGTGGACGTGGCGCAGCAAGGAGCGCCTCTTCACCGCCACCCTGGGCCGGCACGGCGATATCTACGTGGTGGAGGAGGGGGGCGTGGCCGCCGTCGATCGGGATGGCCGCCTGACCTGGCGCCTGCCCATCGAGATTCAGGCGATCGCGGGTCCGCTGCTGGTCGGCCAGGGCGGCGTGATCTACCTGACCACGGAGAGGGCGCTCTACGCCATCAGCCCCGAGGGGCGGGTCAGGTGGAGCTACGAGGCAGGTCCGATCCTCACCTGGCCGGTGGAGGCGCCGGACGGCAAGCTGCTGCTGGTCACCCAGCGGGACGAACTGGTCGCCTTCGCTCCCAACGGCGAGCAGGCCTGGACCCGTGAGGTGGCGCCGCTGGTCGGAAGGGCGATGGCGGTCAGCGCCGACGGCCGCCTTTACTACCGCCATGAGCGGGGCCTCCTCATCCTGAACAGCGCCGACGGGCGGAGCCTGCAGGAGGTGGAGCGCCCGACGGCGCGGGCCTTCAACCTCTCCATCGGCAAGGGGTTTGTGCAGGACGGACTGAATCGCTTCGAACTGGACGGCCGCCCGCTGTGGTCGCAGGATCCGGCGGAGGAGACCGTCGCCATGGTCACCTATCTGGATGCCCGGGGCAACCTGCTGCTCTACCGGGTCGGCCGGGCGGAAGGCAGGTCACCCTACAGGCTCGCCATGCTCGACGCCGGCGGTGAGGAGGCCTGGGTCTTTGAGGAGGTCGCCCCCGTCACCCTCCCGGCCATCGGCCGGGACGGACGGATCTGCCTTGTCGGCAGGAAGGACGGCGAGGGGTATTCCCTGGTCTGCATCGGCCAGAAGTAGTCCCCGCTCCGGGAGGGGTTGCGCATGCTTAGGCGCGGGTGGCCGCCCCTGCTGGCGGCGCTTCTGCTGGTTCTGCTCTTCGGCCTTCCGTGGTATGTGGAGGCGGTGAACCGGAGCCATCCGGCGCCCTGGCCCATGGTCGGGGGCGATGCGGGGCTGCGCAACTACACCCCTGCCTCCTTCCCCAGGGCGCCCCAGGTCCTCTGGTCGCTTCCCGTCGAGGGGATCGAGTTCATGACCCCCCTGATCGGCGCCAATGGCACCATCTACGTCAATGCCGGCACCCGGGTGATCGCCGTCGGCCCGGATGGCAAGCGCCGGTGGGCCTGGAAGAGCCCTCTGCGCATCTGGTCCCTGGCGCTCTCCCGCCAGGGGGTGCTCTACGCGATGGACCCCGACACCCTCCATGCGCTGGATGAGAACGGCCGGCTCCTCTGGCGGGCCCCGCTGCCCGGCGCCCCGGCCTCTCACCTGATCGTCGGGCAGGGCGGTGCCATCTACTACGCCGGCGGCCATCAACTCCACGCCCTTGCCGACAACGGTACCCACCGCTGGAGCGTCGGCGTGGGTCCCGTGCTCGGGGGTCCGGTCGAGAGCCGCAGCGGCCTGATCCTGATGGCGACGCGGCAGGGGCTGACCGCCGTGCGCCCCACCGGCGAGATCGCATGGACCCGCAGCCCGGGGGAGCCCTACCAGATCCGTCCGGTGGCTGCCGCCAACGGGCGGATCTACCTGCGCACCAGCACCCGGCTGATGGTGCTGAACGAGGAGGGCGAGGTGGTCGGCGACGAGCCCGCCAGCCCGTTCCCGAGCAACCTGGCGGTCGGCCGGGAGGTGGTGCAGGAGGGGCTCTCCCGGCGGGACGGCGAAGGGCGGCTCCTGTGGACGGCGGCGACCGGCGCCCAGCACCGCACCCTCTTCACGATGGTCGACCGCCGGGGCAACCTGCTGGTGATGACGAACCGCGGCCTGACCCGCGGCCCCGCCGACACCCTGGTCCCCTGGCTTCAATACGAGCTGTGGGACGGTGAGGGGCGGCAACTCTGGTCGCTTTCGGAGATCCGCCCCATGACGGAGCCCGCCGTCGACGCCAGAGGCCATCTCTGCTTCGCCGGCCGCACCGGCGATGAGAGGCCGGTCTCCCTCATCTGCATCGGCGACCCTGCAGAGCGCTGACCCCTCTGTCGACAGAAGGGGGCGATGGACCTCAGGGCCCTTTCTGGGTATAATAACACTCGTTGATTTCCGTTAGCCCGGAGGTGAGCGCCGTGCCTGAACCGTTGCTGAGACCGATTCGCCTGGGCTCCCTCGTGATCGAGCGGCCCCTGGGGCTGGCCCCCATGGCCGGCGTCACCAACTGGCCCTTCCGGCTGCTCTGCAAGGAGCAGGGCTGCGGCATCGTGGTCACCGAGTTCGTCAGCGACAAGGCGATCCTCTTCGACAGCAAGCGGACCCAGGAGATGATCGAGCTGCTGGATGAGGAGCGGCCCGCCGGCATCCAGATCTTCGGGGCCGACCCCGAGACCATGGCCCGGGCTGCGGCCCGCGTCGTGGAGCTGCAGCAGCCTGACTTCGTCGACATCAACATGGGCTGTCCGGCGCCGAAGGTGACCAAGGGCCGGGGCGGCTCCTCGCTCCTGAAGGAGCCCGACAACGCCCAGGAGATCGTCCGCCAGGTGGTGCGGGCGGTGGCGCCGCTGCCGGTCACCGTCAAGATCCGCATCGGCTGGGACGCCAGCCTGATCAACGCTGTGGATATCGCCCGGCGGGCCGAGGAGGCCGGGGCGCAGATGATCACCGTTCACGGCCGCACCCGGGAGCAGCACTACTCGGGCCGTGCGGACTGGAATGTGATCGCCGAGGTGGCCCGGTCGGTCCGTGTGCCGGTGCTGGGCAACGGCGATATCACCACCCCCCAGGAGGCGGCCCACCGCCTGCGCACCGCCGGCGTCGCCGGGCTGGCCATCGGCCGCGGCGCCATGGGCAACCCCTGGGTCTTCCGGCGGACCCTCCACTACCTGGAGACAGGGGAGCTGCTGCCGGAGCCGGGCGCCCGGGAGCGGGTCGACATGGCCCTGCGCCACCTGGAGATGATGATCGCCTTCAAGGGCGAGTACCTGGCCGTCCGCGAGATGCGGAAGCACGCCGCCTGGTACCTGAAGGGGCTCTACGGCTCGGCGGAGGTGCGCAACGAGGTCAACCAGACCGAGAAGCCCGAGCAGATGCGGGCCGTCCTGCTCCGGTACCTGGAGCGACTGCTGGCCCACGGCCAGACCCAGGTGATGGCGGAGCCGGGCCCCGAGGAGGAGGAGGCCCCGACCTCCTGCGACGCCTACCGCACCGAGGAACCGGTCGCCGGACCTGCAGAGGAATGAACACCGAGGGCGCTCCCCACGAGAGAGGGGGGCGCCCTCTTTGCCTGCTGGGAGGTTCTTCAGGGGGCTTGACCCGCATAGAATGCAGGTCAATACTGCGTTGTGAGCCAGGAGGGGGTTGCGATACAACGAGCGCTTCTTCACCGCCTGGGCCTCCTGGGGCTGCTGCTCCTCTCCAGCCTTGGGGCGTGGTACCTGGACCCCGCTTCCCATGCGGCCGCCCAGGAGATGACCGCCCGGGCCCCCGCCCAGTCCGGGACCGCGGTCCGGGACTGCGGGGTCGAGACGGTGATCTACGGCCGAGGCCATGCCGCCCGCCTGCGGGAATGCCTGTGGCGGGCCTACCGGGATGGGGCTTCCGCCCGCTTCGAATCCCGCGCCACCCTGGTGGGCAGCACCATCATCTACCGGGTTCACATAGGCCCCGGTGAGGTCAGGCTGGTGATCGATCCCTCCGGGAGCCTC
Source organism: Bacillota bacterium (assembly GCA_049324875.1). Classification (GTDB taxonomy): domain Bacteria; phylum Bacillota; class Sulfobacillia; order Symbiobacteriales; family Symbiobacteriaceae; genus JAWLHU01. The sequence continues at coordinate 118,326 of JBMONC010000084.1, read as the reverse complement.
TACGGCCCCCGGGAGGTGGCCACCTTTCGGTGCACCGGGCTCCACCGCCACCAGGTCGGGGAGCACCTCTACTTCCGGCTGCAGGGCTGCCCCACGATTCGCATCTTTGGATTTTAGTCCCTTGGCCTTTCTGCTATTCTGGAACGGAGACGAGCCCTGCCGGCGCGCCCCGACAGGGCCGATTCCATGCCAGGGGGGTCATTGCTCTGGGCCAGGCCATCCACCCGAACCACCAGAGAGCCGTCGATCGACTCATCGAGCGCTACCGCCATGACCCGACCTGCCTCGCCCTGATCATCGCCGGATCGGTGGCCAAGGGCACAGCCCGCCCCGATTCCGACCTGGACTTCCTCCTGGTCGTGACCGACGAGGCTTATGCTGCCCGGTCCGCCCGGGGGGAGCACTGGGTCTTCCACGGCGACATCACCGACTACGAGGGGGGCTACGCCGACGGGAAGTTGGTCGATCTGGCCTTCCTGGAGGATGTGGCCCAACGGGGCAGCGAGGTGGCCCGGTCGGCCTTCGTCGGTGCCTTTGCCCCCTTCACCCGCCTGTCCGGACTGGCGGAACTGCTCCGCCGCATCCCGGTCTACCCGGAGCAGGAGCGGGAGGAGAAGATGAAAGCCTTCTTCGCCCAGGCGCTGATCCTCCACTGGTACATCGGCGAGGGGGAGAAGCGAAAGGATCGCTACCTGCTGACGCGGGCCGCTGCCGACCTGTCGCTCTATGGCGGGCGGGCGGTCCTCGCCTACAACCGGATCCTCTTCCCCTTCCATAAGTGGTTCATCCACGCCCTGGAGACCGCTCCCGAGAAGCCCGCCGGTCTCCTGGAGCTCACCCGGGCGCTGCTGGACCGGCCGTGCCGCACCACTTCCCAGGCCTACCTGGATGCGCTCGCCGGGTGGCGGGACTGGGGGGTCACCCACCAGGAGGCGGTCGTCCGCTTCATGCAGGATACCGAGTGGAATTGGCGGAACGGCCGGGCTCCCCTGAACGACTGGTAACCAGCGTAACCTTCATAACGAAAAACGGTGGTTACGTTGTAACCACCGTTCGGTCTTTTGCCCTATACCTGGATCTCACGCCAGCGCCCGGAGCGGATCCGCAGAAAGGCAAAGGCGGAGCGCAGCGTCCAGTCGAAGACCAGGGCCGACCAGGCGGCCGCCAGGCCCCACCCCGCCAGGTGGATCAGCCCGGTGGTGATCCCGAGCCGCACCACCCAGACCCCGAAGGCGGTGGCGATCATCATGGGCAGCGTGTCGCCGGCGCCCCGGAGCGCCCCGCCGAGGGCGAAGGTGAGGCCCATGGGAATCTGGGCGGCGGCGCCGATGGCAAGCATCCGGGCACCCAGGCCGATCACGGGCTCCTCGGAGGTGTAGAGCGACAGGTAAGGCCGCCCCAGGAAGAGGAAGACCAGGCTCATGCCGGTCATGACCATCACGGTGATCCGGACCGTCTCCCGCACCACCTGCTGTGCCCCCTCCGGATCCCGGGCGCCGATCCGCTGCCCCACCAGGGCGGTGCCGGCGGTGGCCAGGCCCAGGGCGGGCATGTAGGAGATCGACTCGGCGTTCAGGGCCAGCTGGTGGGTCGCCACCGAGACAGTGCCCAGCCCTGCAATGATCCGCATGAAGAAGATCATCCCCATGGTCTGAATCACCCGCTCCCCCGCCGTGGGCAGGCCGATCCTCAGGACCCGGGCCATCACCCCGAGGTCGAGCTGAAACAGGGTGGGCGGGTGGAGCCGGACGGGGTGGGTTGAGCGGAGCAGGTAGCCCAGGAGGATCAGGGCGCCAACGCCCCGTGCGATGGTGGTCCCCAGGGCCGAACCCACCACCCCCAGGGCCGGGAGCCCCAGATGGCCGTAGATCAGGCTGTACCCCAGGATCAGGTTCAGCAGGTTCACCAGGATGCCGATCTGCAGTGGCGTCCGCGTATCGCCCCGCCCGCGCAGGGCGCCGCTCATCACCTGGGACCACTTCATCGCCACGAAGCCCGGCGCTGACCAGCGGAGAAAGGCAATCCCCAGCGGCAGCACATCGGCCTCGGCGCCCATGCTGCCCACAATGGCGGGGGCGAAGGCGTAGTAGGCCATGGCGACCAGGATGGCCGAGGCGAGGCCCATCCAGAAGGACTGGCGGGTGACGGACTCCACGGTCCCGGGCTCCCCTGCACCGGTGTACCGGGCCACCAGGGCCGTAGTGCCCGTACCGATCCCCATGAAGATAGCCATGGAGAGGAAGAGCGGCTGGTTCGACAGGCCGACCGCAGCGATGGCTGCCGGCCCCAGGTGACCCACCATCATCATGTCAGCAACGTTGGTGAGGGTGTTCAGCACCTGTTCGGCTACCACCGGGAAGGCCAGGGTGAGGATCTGCCGGCGCACCTGGGTGGGGTTGATGGGCTGGGGCGCCTGTACGGAAGGCAGAGCCGCTCGCATCGCCCTACTCCTTCGTCTGAGCCAATAGTATATAGCCAGAAACAGCATAGCACCGGCGTTATTCGACTGCAATCCAGAGTGGGTTCCGGTCCAGGGGAAACTTCAGACAGTTTAGTTGACATTCGGTTGCAAACGACTCTATAATAAACTAGCTTCGAATACGAGCACTGCGGGGCGAACGCTCTGGGGAACCGTTCTCACGGGAACGGTACTCCTGGCGTTCGATGCCTGTGGTGCTTCATCTCGACATTGGCAGACGGCTGTGAAGGGGTATACGGGAGCGGCGCCAACTCGTATATATCGGACGAACCCCGTCGGCCCCATTGCTGCCTTCCCCGTAGTGGAACCGCTGTCGGGTCGATTGCAAAAAGAAGTCCAGCCGCTATGCTTCCCTGGTGTAGTCGTTGGAACAAAGGAGAGACTCGCATGTCCGAGAAGGAAGTACTCCTATCCTTGGAAGGTCTGAAGCAACTGGAGCAGGAACTGCTCCACCTTCGCACTGTCAAGCGTCTTGAAGTGGCGGAACGGATCAAGCAGGCGCGGGAGTACGGCGATATCTCTGAGAACTCCGAGTACGAAGATGCGAAGAACGAACAGGCCTTTATTGAGGGCCGCATCCTCGTGCTGGAGAAGATGCTTCGCAACGCCCGCGTGATCGATGAACCGACCGCCAACGGCGGTCTGGTCACGGTCGGGTCGACCGTGGTCCTCAAGGACCTGGAATACGGCGATGAACTGACCTACACCATCGTGGGCACCACCGAGGCCGACCCGTCGCAGAACCGGATCTCGAATGAGTCGCCGGTGGGCCGGGCGATCATGGGGCAGAAGGTCGGAACGGTGGTGGCGGTCGATGCCCCCGACGGCGTGATCAAGTACGAGATCCTGGAGATCAAATAGCAAGAAGGGGGGGCCTAGTCAGGCCCCCCTGGTGTGTGGTCCTGGGTTCCGTGGTGTGGCTTCGGATCCCGCCCCATCTCGACCTCCTGAGCGTCCTTGCGCCTCTGGCCCGGCGGTGCGTTGCGGGCCTCCGGCGACTGCCAGATGGGCACAGTGCCGGCCTGGTCGCCCCGGTGGGTCTCGTCCCGGCCAGGCTTGTCGCTCACGTTGGCCCGGTAGGCCTCCTCGCCCAAATCAGCGGCGGTCAGTCCCAGCTTCGGCTGTTCGAAGTCGTCGACGCGTCGCGGCATGGCTGATCCCTCCTGGATGCAGTTTGCCCAAGCCGCCCGCCCTTTTGCTGTGGAAAGATCCGCTCCGAATGGCAGCCGCCCTGTCGTTGACAAGGCGGCGGAAGGCGGGTACAATAGCTTAGCACTCAGGTGCAGATCCGCCATGAACGGGGCTGTAGCTCAGCTGGGAGAGCAACGCCTTTGCAAGGCGAAGGTCGTGGGTTCGAATCCCATCAGCTCCACCAAAGATGCAGGCAGGCTCGCAAACGGGCCTGAACGCAGGTCGCCTTCCTCCGGTGAACATCGGCAGGAGGGCTTTTCTGTTTGCTGGAGCTAGAGGTCTGCGGCCACGTCGAACGTCCCCGGCGTGGTCAGACCGACCTTCAGCTCCCGCAGCACGGTGCCCTCGGCCCGGTGCTCGACCACGCAGGTGCAGATGCCAACCTCCACGCCGAGGCTCCCTCCACTCTCAGCATCGGTGAGCCGCTCCGGGAGCGGTATGCCCCGGTCGAGCCCTCCGGACCCACCCGGGCTGACTCGACCGAGCCCAGGCTCAAAGCAGGAGGGTGCCTGGACATGAAAATAGGAAGAAGGGCAGCCGCAAAGGCCGCCCTTCCGTGTGAAAGGTGCGCTTCTTACTTAACGATGAGCTTCCCGACCATGCCGGCATCCTTGTGACCGGGCACGTCGCAGATGAGGTCGTGCTCGCCGACGGTGTTAGCCGTGAAGGTGACGGTGCTGGTCTGGTTGGCAGCAACCTGCTGGGACTTGACGTTCAGGGCCGGAACGACGAAGGTGTGGGGCTGGGCGGGGTCCTTGTTGACCAGGGTGACCTTGACGTTGTCGCCCTTGTTGACCTCAACGCGATCAGGCTTGAACTTCCACTCGCCGTTGGCACCCATTTCAACGGTAATCTCCTTGGTTGCACCGCCGCCGCCACCGCCACCGCAGGCGGTCAGGATACCCAGGGACATCAGGGCAACGAGAACCAGCATGAGAAGCTTCTTCATGTGTAATTCCCCTTCCTTTCTTGGTACCATCATGCCACACAAGGTAGCGGCTGCTCAATCGGATGCGCGATGTACCCTCACGACCTTACCGGGCTGGGAGGTTAGGGTATATACCCTAAGTGCTACTCCTCATGCGACCTTTGGGCTATCCGTGCTACAATGGGCTCGGAAATCCGACGGTTTTCCAGCAATTGTCGCACCGGCATAGTCCGAAAGCAATACTAGCATGCCCAACATGCCTTTGCAAGGCCATCTGTCCCAAAAAGAGGGGGCATTTGACCAGACCCTCCACGCTTGACGCGGTCTATACCCTCCAGCATACTAAGGTCATACTGCATGACGATTTATATCTATAGGAAGATGGGGGTGTGAAATGGTGAAATTGTTTCTAGACACCTCCATCGCTGTGGCTGCTCTGCTCCTTCTGACACCCAGCCGGGCCTTTGCCTCACACCTGAGCGGCGGCGAGAATGACTTGATGGCCCTCTATGGCGGTCTCGCTCTGCTCCTGGGCTTCGCCGGTCTGCTGGCCACCCTGGGGCTGGTTCCCCGGCGGTGGCGATGGCTGGGCTACCGCTACGGGCGCTGGCTGGTGGCAGCGGGACTGCTGGTGCTGGTGGGGGGCGGCTACCACGTGACCGCCGTCGGCACCGTGGAGGAGAGCCTGGGTGACCTGGCCTGGGGGCGGCTGGCCACCCAGCAGCTGATCGGGACCCTCACGGTCTTCGTCGCCTTCTGGGGCGGGGTCTACTACCTCGCCAGGAGAGCCGGGGTCCTCAACATGGGGGAGTCCGTCAAGTACAGCATTATGCGCAACGGCGATCCGCCTGAGCCCACCGCCTCCCGCCGGGACCGGCCCGGGGAGGGGCGCCTGATCTGGATCCCCTTCGCAGCGATGGGGGGTCTGGCCCTGTTCTTCACGGTCGGTGTCCTGATTGCGCTCTACCGGCTGCCGCCGGGCGCCCGCCCCTAGGCGGCTCCCCCGGAGCAGCACCGGAACGTTCACTTGGGGAGGAGAGAGACGGTGTTCAGCACTGCAGAGGGTTCGGCCAGTCGCAACTTCTTCTACACGGCCGTCATCTGGATGGCCATTGGCATGAGCTTCGGCCTCTTCGCGGCCCTGCTGATGGTCACGCCCGATCTGGTCACGAAGATCCCGGTTCTCGAGTACTTCACCTTTGGCCGCGTCCGCCCCGTTCACACCAACCTGGTGATGTTCGGCTGGCTCAGCGGCGCCTACTTCGCGACGCTCTTCTATATGATTCCCCGCCTCGCCGGCACCAAGCTCTGGAGCGAGCGGCTGGGCAATGTGGCGGTGGTCCTGCACAACCTGCTGATGACCTCCTATACCCTCGCCCTGCTGTTCGGCTTCAACATGGGCCGTGAGTATGCGGAGCAGCCCTGGATCAACAAGGTCCTGACCGTGATCCTCTTCGGCCTGGTCTTTGTCAACGTGATCATGACCCTGGCGAACCGGAAGGAGAAGGAGCTCTACGTCTCCGCCTGGTATATGCTGGGCGCCGCCGTCACCACCCCGGTGATCTACATTGTGGGCAACCAGTTCCTGATGCCCACCAACCCGATCACCGGCGTCAACGACGCCGTGGCCAACTGGTTCTACGGCCACAACATCCTGGGCTACTGGTTCACCCCGGTCGGCATCGGCGCCGTCTACTACCTGCTCCCCAAGATGACCGGCAACCCCGTCTGGAGCCACCGGCTCTCCATGATCGGCTTCTGGGTGATCTTCTTCGTCTACGGCCCGACCGGCGCCCACCACCTGGTCAACGGCCCGGTGCCCTACTGGCTGCAGACCGTTGCCATCGCCTTCTCGGTCACCCTGATCGTGCCCGTCTGGACCGTTCTCACCAACTTCTACGGCACCATGAACGGCAAGTGGGGCGCCCTGAAGGAGTCGGTGCCGCTCAAGTTCCTGGTCTCGGCCATGGTCTTCTACTTCATCACCTGCTTCCAGGGGCCGATGCAGGCGCTCCGCTCGGTCAGCGCCATCACCCACTTCACCAACTGGGTCGTCGGCCACGCCCATCTGGCGCTGCTCGGCACCTTTACCTTCATCATGTTCGCCACCATCTACTACGCCCTGCCCCGGCTGATCAACCGGGAGATCTGGTCGGCCAAGCTGATGGACTGGCACTTCTGGCTCTCCCTGATCGGCTTTACCCTCTTCTTCGTCTCGCTGACCATCGGCGGTCTGGTGCAGGGCTCCCACTGGGCGATGAACGAGTCCAACGCCTTCATCCAGTCGGTCATCTCCCAGCGGCCCTACCACATCGTCCGCGCCATCGGCGGTGCGATGATCCTCTCCGCCCAGTTCCTCTTCATCTTCAACATCTACAAGACCGCCACCGCCGGCGGCAGGTTCTCGGCCGAGGCTGCTGAGACCGCCCCCGCCGTCGCCGGCGCCTAAGGAGGGGACGACGCACATGGGCAACAAGCTCGAAAAGAACGCCGCCCTGCTCGGACTCGGCGCCTTCCTGCTCCTCAGCTTCGCCGTCATCACCACCGTGGCGCTGCCGCTGATGCAGACCGATCTGTACGAGGCCTCCCCGTCGGCTCCCCGCTACGAGGGGCTGGACAACAGCGGCAAGGAGATCAGCCCCCAGGTCGCCCTGGGCCGCAAGATCTACCAGCGGGAGGGCTGCTTCTACTGCCACACCCAGCAGGTCCGGACCATCGACAACGACAACGCCTTCCGGGCGCCTGCCGCCACCCTGAAGGACGGCACCCAGGTAGGCAACCGTCCGACCCGGCCCTCCGACTACGGCTACGACAACCCGGCGCTGCTCGGCACCGAGCGGACCGGCCCCGACCTGAAGTACGTCGCCCACCGCTGGCCCTCCAAGGAGTGGCACATCGCCCACCTGATCGACCCCCGCTCCACCGAGCCGAACTCGATCATGCCCGCCTACGGCCACCTGCCCCCCGAAGAGCTGGATGCCCTGGCCGAGTACCTGCTCTCCCTGCGCGACTGGGCGATCCCCATCCAGAACTTCGCCAAGTACCCGGGCAAGGATCTGCTGGCGGCCACCGATGAGATCCTGCCCGAGGAGTACAAGGAGCTGAAGAACCCGTTCAAGGTGGGCGACCCCACCGTGACCGCCCGGGCTGAGAAGCTGATCCAGGACAAGGGCTGCCTGGGCTGCCACGGCCAGGATATGCGGGGCAAGGACGCCTCCAAGGGCTGGGCCAATCCCCCGTACCCCACCGACTGGTACGCTGCGGCCGAGAAGCACTCCGAGCAGTTCATCTACTGGATCATCTCCGAGGGCACCCTCAAGGAGGACGGCACCCCGTCCGGCATGCCCGCCTGGCGCGTGATGGGCCTCTCCGACGAGGACCGCTGGGCGCTCACCACCTATATCAAGGGGCTCGCCGAGAAGAAGTAACCGGCTGGAAGCAGAAGGGGGTTGTCCGACTTGGAATGGACTCAGTTTCAGGAGCTCGCCTCGTCCACCGGCTTCATCCTCATGCTGGTGATGCTGCTCTGGGCGGTGCTGGCCGGCATCATGTACTGGGCCTTCGTCTCGGGCACGACCTCGATGGGCGAGGGCGCCAAGTTCAAGGTCGTCGAGGACGACAGGCCGGTCTCTCGCTAGGATCACGGGAGGTGTGAACGTGTCGGAGGAGAAGCATCACGGGGAGGCCCATGACCATGGGGCTCCGGTTCCCAAGTTCCTGATTCTCGTCTACGCGGTGATCGCGGCGTTCTTCGTCTACTACCTGTTCACCGGGCTGAAGTTCGGTCCCGACAGCCCGACCGGGTTCTAATACCATACCGAGAGGCGCTGCCCCCTCGTCGCGCGGCGGGGGGGCAAGCTTCCACCCAATTACTACAATACGGGGCAGGGTATCTTCTGCATAGGAAGGGGGGACTGCCATGCGAAACAGGCTGCGCAAGGTGAATACCGTGATCCGGCGCTACCGCCGGGTCTCCCAGCTGACGGTGCTGGCGCTGCTGATTCTCATGCCGTTCCTGCACATCTTCCGCTTTGATATCCCCACCATGTCGCTCTACCTCTTCGGCATGCGGCTCTGGGTGAAGCATGCCTTCGTCTTCTCCCTGCTGGTCACCCTGGTGATCTATGTGATCATCGCCGCCAGCTTCATCTTCGGCCGGGTCTTCTGCGGCTGGGTCTGTCCGCAGAACCTGTTCAACGAGCTGGGCCGCATCTGGGACGCCAGGTTCGGGCGGGCGGGGACCCTGCTCCTCTCCTTCCTGATCAGCCTCTTCGGGGGCTTTGTGGTTTGGAGCTACGGCACCGACGGTATCGCCCTGCTGCGGCAGTACGCCGCCGGGGAGGTGCCCCCGGCGCCCACCACCGCCATTCTGGCCTTCGCCGCCTTCTTCACCATGGCGATGGCCTGGTGGCGGACCGACATCTGCCGGGTGGCCTGCCCCTATGGGCACCTCCAGTCGATCATCTCCAATAAGGAAACGATGCATCTGAAGGTGATCAACCTGCCGCAGCACCGGGACATCTGTGCCAGCTGCGGCCTCTGCGCCGAGATATGCCACGTGGGGGTCGACCCCCGTACCGAGGAGCAGAAGCACTGCGTGGCCTGCGGCGACTGCCTGGACGCCTGCAGCCTGGTCTCCGACGCCCGCAAGGTCCCCCGGGTCCTCAACTTCGTGGTGGGGGCCGGCGAGCACGAGGTGGCCCTGCGGGACCGGCGGGAGCTCTGGCGGAACATCCGCCGGCTGGCGCCCCGCCTGGCGCTTCCCCTGGCCATGACCCTGGTGCTGGGCGCTGTCTCCGCCTACATGCTGGCCACCCGCTCCCTGGTCGACCTGGTGGTGGTGAAGGACCACCGTCAGGTCCTCACCTCCGGCGGCACCGTCAGCGGCGGCTCGGTGATGAACGTCTCGGTGATGAACCTGACCGGGACCACCGACCGGTTCCGGCTGATCGTGGAGGGGCTCCCGCCCGGCTGGGCCACCCTCGAGCAGGAGAGCCTCACCCTGGGGGCGGGGGAGGAGGCCCAGGTGACATTGCGGGTCAACCCGACCGACCGGGTGAAGGGGCTCCACAGCTTCAGCGTGCGGGTGGTGGGGGAGCGGACCGGCGCCGAGGCCAGCTTCAGGACGGTCCATGTGGTGAACTAGCAGGTGCCAACGGCCCGCCCCGGCAGTCCCGGGCGGGCCTTCTGCGCGCCCTGCTGAAGGGGATGATCGGGCGCGCATCCGACGCGCGCCTGATATACCATCGGACTAGATACCTATGCCGCGCGCCGACCCCTCTCTGGTACCATGAAGGGGATGAGGCAGAAGTGCGCACGGGTATATCTGGGGCGGAGGAATTTGGGTGAGGAGAAAGAACTATACTATGATTTAGCGCCCTCGAAATGTCCCCCCTCGCTTTTGGGCTAGGGCGGAGGTTGGATTCCCACCTACTTTGGGTACCGTACTATGGTGCTTTTGGATTGAAGACCGTACCTTTCGCGGGTATAATTAAGTGCGTTGCCTCCGCTCCTCAAAGCGACCGCCACAGATGGTCGCCCGCGTTGCCCCGGAGCTATGGGTGGCTCCTCATTTAAGGGAGGTGCTGGTTCGGTGAGTCTTTGGGCCAAATTTAAGAACACGACGCTCTACAAGTCCATCTACCGGAACGATTATCCGGACACGCCCCGCAATCAGGTCCTGGTCATCCTGAACAGCGTGGTGCTCCACCTACACCCGGTGAAGCTGCCCCGCCGTGCGGTTCGGGTGAGCTACACCTGGGGCCTGGGTGGGCTCTCGCTGCTGATGTTCCTGATCCTGACGGTGACCGGTGTCTGGCTGATGTTCTACTACGTCCCCGCCGTCCCGCATGCGTACTTCTCCATGAAGATGCTGGAGACCAACGTCATCTTCGGCGCCTTCGCCCGCAACATGCACCGTTGGGCTGCCCACGGCATGGTGATTGCGGTCTGGCTCCACATGACGCGAGTCTTCTACACCGGTTCCTACAAGCCTCCCCGTGAGTTCAACTGGGTGATCGGCGTCGTGCTCTTCCTCGTGACCGTTCTGCTCTCCTTCACGGGCTACCTCCTCCCGTGGGACCAGCTGGCGTACTGGGCGATCCAGGTCGGTTCCAACATGGCCAAGGTCTCCCCGGTGGTTGGCACCTACGTCCAGCGGGCGCTGCTCGGCGGCTTTGACATCGGTCCCGCCACGCTGATCCGCTGGTACACCGCTCACGTCATCCTCCTGCCGCTGGCCTGTATCGCCCTGATGGCGATGCACTTCTGGCGCATCCGCAAGGACGGCGGCATCTCCACGCCCATCCCCTACGATGAGGATGGCGAGACCGAGCAACTGAACGACCCCGAGAAGTAGGGAGGGACCCACATGGCTGAGACGACCGAAAAGTACCAGCAGGCGGGCCCCAAGGTTCAGCCCGGCCAGAAGGAAGAGATGGTCTATACCTGGCCGTACCTCGTCTCCATCGAGGCGATCATGGCCGTGGCGATGATCCTGGCGCTCTCCTTCATGTCCGTCTTCGTTGATGCGCCGCTCCTGGACCTCGCCAACCCCGACAAGACCCCGAACCCCGCCAAGGCGCCCTGGTACTTCCTGGGCCTGCAGGAACTCCTCCTGCACATGGACCCGGCGCTGGCCGGCGTGATTGTTCCTACCGCTGCGCTTGTTCTGCTTGGCATGATCCCTTACATCGACCGTGACCGCCGCGGCACCGGCATCTGGTTCTCCACCAAGAAGGGCGTGCCGATTGCCATCTTCTCGGCGATCTACACCGCCGTGATCGAGATCGCCCTGGTGGTCTTTGACGAGTACTTCAAGACCGCCGGGATGCCCGAGGGCTCCCACGGCATCGGCCCCTTCATCACCGACCTTTTCATGGACATGGGCTTCGCCCGTGACGCCGTCTCCTGGATCGGCTCCATCTTCATTCCGACCATCTTCATGATCGCCATCCCGTGGATTCTGGTGCTCCTGGTCAAGCGGCGCTACAACGCCAACACCCGCGAGATCATGATTGCCCTCTATACCTTCTATTTCACTTCGTTCCTTGTTCTCTCCGCCATCGGCACCTTCTTCCGGGGCGAGTCGATGCATCTGGTGTGGCCCTGGGAGCTCCAGCCGCCTCACTAGGCGGGCTGTGCCAGAGCCGGCTGCACAACTCCTCTGAGTACTGTTGTGGAAAGGGTGACCAATCATGGCTGATGAAAAGAAGACCCCGGCTGGCGCCGCAGCGCCGCCTTCGTCTGCCCCCGCCCGGCCCGACGGCATGACTCGCCGCCAGATGCTCCGCTCCTCCATGTTCGGCACCATCGGCGCTGCCTTCGGGCTTGTGGCCGCCGGCGGCGGCGGCATGGTCTGGCCGATCAAGCTGACCGGCTTCGGCGGCATCGTGGCGGCCCCGGTCAAGGCTGATGACCTCAAGGTGGGCGACGTGGTGATGGTCCGCGAGGGCAAGTACTACCTCACCCGGACCGAGGACGGCCTGATGGCCCTCTACTGGAAGTGCGTCCACCTGGGTTGCACCGTTCCCTGGAACGCCACGGCGGGCAAGTTCATGTGCCCCTGCCACGCCTCGGTCTACGAGGTCAGCGGCCAGAACATTGCCGGCCCTGCGCCCCGCCCGCTGGACATGATGGAGATCACCATCGGGGATGACGGGACCGTCCTGGTCAACACGGGGAAGATCACCGAGCGGCCCCGGCACCTGCCCGAGCACGCCAAGAAGGTATAGGAGGAGGCGAGCGCATGTTTAACCTGACCAGTCTGCTGGCCTACGCCTCGCCCATCCACACCCCGTGGTATCACGGGATCCGCGTCTCGGAGGCCACCGAGCTCCTGATCGTCCTGACCCTGTTCATCGGTGTGCTCATCACGGTTTACTACATTCAGCGCTGGATCGGTGATTACTAAGCCGGTGCACAGAACCCGGGAATCCGTCAGGGGAAAGGAGCTCACGGCCTGTGCGTAACGAGAGAAAGTACAAGATTCTGTCGCTGCTCTCCGTCGTCCTGGCGGTCTTGCTGCTAGGTACCTGCGTGCGAGAGCCGTTCCGCATGAACACCGCTGTCTACCGGCAGCACGAGGAGTACGTCCTCAAGGGCGCCAAGGTCTACGCCGAGAACTGTGTGCAGTGCCACGGCCCCCGTGGTGAGGGCGTCATCGGCATGCCGCTCAACCGGGCGGACTTCCGGGTGGACTACGAGTCCCCCGCCGGCAAGGACGTCTACAACCTGATCTACAACACCCTGAAGATGGGCCGTCCGGGCAACCCGGACCACTTCCAGTGGGTGAAGGTGAAGACCCCCGAGGGGAAGGACGCCTGGCTCTCCTACTCCACCATGCCGCCCTGGCACAAGGACTACGGCGGCCCGCTGGATGAGGACTACATCAAGGCGCTCACCCTCTTCATCATGAAGCCCGATCCCGAGGGCGCCCAGTGGAACATGATCGGCTCCGACCAGGCGCCGATTCCGCAGCCTGTGCTGATGCTGGAGGGCGAGAAGGAGATCCCCCTGCCCGACGCGCAGGGGCTGACCGCAGCGGAGAACGCCTCGGCCAAGGCGCTGCTCCGGAACCTGGGCAAGTCCCAGTGTCTGACCTGCCACACCATCGGCACCCGCGGCGGCAAGATCGGACCGGACCTGACCCGGGTCGGTGCCTGGGGCATCGACCAGCAGTTCCTCGAGAACTGGATCAAGTTCGCCAGCGGCCCGAAGGCGATGCCGCACGACGAGCGGATGCCGATTTACTGGAGCGAGAACCGGGCCACCAAGACCGACCAGCTGGACCTGACCAAGAAGGTGGTCTCCGAGGGTCCGTACTTCATGCCTCCCTTCGAGGGCAGGCTGGCTGACGCCGAGATCTCCCTGATCGCCAGGTACCTGCTGGGCCTGAAGTAGGCGGAATCCGGGGGGCTGGGCCTGCTCCGGCCCCCCTGACTGCATCGCCGGGGTGAGAGCCCCGGGCCGGCTTGAACGGAGGATCGGCTGTGCGCTGGTATATGGTCACCCTGCTGGTTATCGCCTTTCTGGTGGGCATTCTCTTCCGGGCCACCGAGGTCACGGGGATGCGCATCTGGAACATGTTCGCCACCATGGGGATCTTCCTCTTCGGCCTCGTCGGCAGCCTGGCGCTGGCCCGCCTGCAGCAGAGCTCGGGTCTGAAGCAGCTCGAGGCGGCGCTGAAGGCGCTGGAGCCTGAGTGGGTGATCACTGACTGGTTCGGTCGGGAGGGCGAGAAGCCGGATTACCTGCTGGTCGGGCCCGACGGCATCACCGCCGTCTGCGTCGACCAGACCCCCGGCTCCACCTTTGGCTGGCGGGCCCGCCAGCTGGTGGAGCGGAGCTGCCGTCGGGCAGAGCGGTGCGCCGACTGGGTGCGCACCCAGCTGCCCCAGGCCGGGGTGGCCGTGGACTCGCCGGTCAGACCGCTGGTGCTGCTCTCCCGTCGCAAGGCGCTGCCGGAGTACAGCCGGGACGGGGTCGCGGTCCTGAACCCGGACCAGCTGGGCGGACACCTCCGGGCCAGCGAGGGCGCACCCTTGATCGACCAGCCGACCCGCTTCAAGCTGACCCGCTTCTTCCGAACTGGAAAGGCTGCCGAAGAACGGCTTTGAGTTCGGGAACGAGACTTGCTATAATCGAAAGTAGCCTAAGTCTCGGTGCGCCCCCTCAGATGATCTGCCGACATAGGCCCAAGAGGGAGGGAACGTCCTTGGCTCACTTTATCGATGACAAGTGCATCGGCTGCACCGCCTGCGTGACGGTCTGCCCGACCGAGGCGATCAGCGGCGAGCGGAAGCAGCTCCACTATATCGACCCGAAGCTCTGCATCGACTGCGACGCCTGCGTCCGCAGCTGCCCGGTGCTGGCGATTGCCGACGAGTTCGGCGTCTACAAGCCCCGCATTCCGAAGCGGGCCGACTGGCCGAAGCCGGTGATCGACCCGGTCTCCTGCTCCGGCTGCGACTTCTGCATCGAAATCTGCCCGTTCGACTGCCTGGAGCTGGCGGGCGAGGGTCAGTTCTTCGGCACCGCCGTGCTGACCAAGCCCAACGCCTGCGTCGGCTGCAAGGAGTGCGAGGAGGTTTGCGCCAAGGGCGCCATCATCGTGGTGCCGCCCAACGAGCTGCACCCCATCGCTGCCAGCGAGGGCCGCGCCTAGTCTCCAAGGGATCTGCCGAGGGAGTGAACCCCAGGGTTCGCTCCCTTTTTTCGCGCCACCGTAGCGGCGGCTTGGGGGGAGGGGTCGGGGGCGTGGTGTCGAACCTTGGTAGATAAAGGGGGATTTCGCGCCTTGGCCAGATTCTCTGTGCTCCTGTTCGACCTCGACGGGACCTTGATCGACACGAACCACCTGATTGTGACATCGTTTCAGCATGTCTTCCGGGAGCACCTGAAGCGGGAGGTGGCCGCCGAGGAGATCTATCCCTTCTTTGGCGAGCCGCTGCCCCGCACCATGGCCCGATACGCCCCGGAACGGGCCGAGGAACTGGTGGAGCGCTACCGGGCGTACAATATCAGCCAGCACGACCTGCTGGTGCGGCCCTTCCCCGGTGTGCCTGAGGCCCTGACAGCCCTGCAGGCGGCGGGGCTCCGGCTCGGGGTGGTCACCTCCAAGCGGACTGAACTGGCTCAGCGGGGCCTGCGGGTCTGTGGCCTCGAGCGGTTCTTCGCCACCCTGGTGGGCATGGATGCCACCGAAAAGCATAAGCCCGACCCTGAGCCGGTCCTGGAGGCGCTCCGCCGAATGGGGGAGGAGCCCGGACCGCATGTGCTCATGGTCGGGGACAGCATCTACGATATCCAGTGCGGGCGCAACGCCGGCTGCGCCACCGCCGGGGTGGGCTGGACCGTCGGCCGGTCCGCCCTGGAGGCCAGCGGACCGGACCACTGGGTCGAGGAGCCCGCCGACCTCGTCAGGCTTGTCTTGAACGGGGATCCCGGCGCAACCCGATAGACAGTTGAATCGTCCATCACATGAACAGGTTAGGGCTGCTTGGCCGGGTTGGAGGGGTGGGCGTTCTCCCGTTTGTAGCCGAAGAAGGCGGCCCCGTCCTCCATGTCATCCGGGCCGGGTGCGCTGCTGGCGTACCTGGCCTCCAGATCGCTCCCGGGCTCCCGCTCCAACGGCTTCTGCTGGGGCTCCGGCACCCCTGCGGGCATCCGCCCCCGGGGGGTCGGGTCCTTTCCACGCTCGTGGTCCATGGCTGTTCACCTCGGGTCTAGTCTGTCCATCTCCCGCGGTTCCCTTCCCAATCTCCCTGGTTCGGAGGATGGTCACGTGAAGAAAGAGGGACTCCTTGTTCGCTCTGCGGCTGCCATGCTCCTGACAGCGGTCCTCCTGGCGGGGTGCAGCAAGCCGGCGGCGGCGCCGGTGGCTGAAGCGGTGCCCGCAGCGGCCCCCGCCTTCTCCTACACGCCCGGCCCCGTCGCTCCCTTCGTCAGCCTGGAGGAGGCGCGGACCGAGTGGTCGGCCCGAGAGGGGTGGCTGATGCCGGAGCGGCCGGTGGTGAAGGGGATCTACCTGACCGTCGACTCGATGCGCGACGAGGAGAAGTTTCAGCGGTTGATCGCCCTGGTGGACCGGACGGAGCTGAACGCCATGGTGATCAACGTCAAGGATGATTGGGGCAACATCACCTTCGAGACCGACCTGACCATCGCCCGGGAGGCCGGCGCGATTCACCCCGGCCTGGGCGATGTCCGCGCGCTGACCCGGAAGCTGCGGTCGAAGGGGATCTATACCATCGCCCGGGTGGTGACCTTCAAGGATGCCCGGGTGCCCAAGGCGAAGCCGCACCTGGCCATTGCGGACGTGAGCGGCGGGGTGTGGCGTGACTACGGCGGGACTACCTGGCTCAACCCCTACAGCCGGGAGGCCTGGGACTACGTGGTCGCGCTGGCCCGGGAGGCGGCTCTGGCCGGGTTTGACGAGGTGCAGTTCGACTACGTCCGCTTCCCCACCGACGGCGACCTGGACCGGATCGTGTACCCCGGCAAGGATGAGCGGAAGCGGGAGCAGGTGATCGCCGACTTCCTGGCCTACGCCCGCCGGGAGCTGCGCCCCTACCGGGTGTGGGTCAGCGCCGACGTCTTCGGCCTGGTCACCAGCTTCCCGGATGACATGGGGATCGGCCAGCGGCTGGAGGAGGCCTCCGCCGCCGTCGACATCCTCTCCCCCATGGTCTACCCCAGCCACTACACCCCCGGAAACCTGGGGGTGGCCAACCCCGACGCCATGCCCTACGAGACCGTCTACCGGTCGATGCTGGACGCGAAGGAGCGCTGGGAGAAGGCGGGGCTGACCGGCAAGGTGACGATGCGGCCCTGGCTGCAGGACTTCTCCTGGGGCCACCCCTACGGCCCGGCGGAGGTGCGGGCGCAGATCCAGGCGACCTACGACGCCGGCTACAGCGAGTGGCTCCTCTGGAACGCCGCCAACGAGTACACCGAGGAGGCGCTGGAGAAGGAGGAGCCGCAGCGGTGAATCATCCCTCCGGGTGCATCAGGCCGCCCGCCTGGTCGTATATTGGGTCTTGACCGGAAGCGCCCCATCAGGGACTACACGCCTTAGCGCTTTTGGACAAGATTCAGTCGGGTCAGGAGGAGACCGCTTAACCTTAGTCGAACAAACATCCCGACGGGAGAATTGTCAGAACCGCGCACCCGGCCATTCGGCCTGGCTGCCCCTGGATTCTCGGGGGCGTCCGGAGGGCCTCTCTCTTCACCCTCGTCCGGGAGGAACCACCGGGTAGGGTGCGCCGGCTAAAATCCCCCGCACCGCCGCCGGAGAGGCGGTGGTGGCCCCCCTGCAGCAGAAGATCGGGCTCCGAAGCGCCCAGCCACGAGCGCACCGCCAAGGCGGTGCGCCTTTGAGCCCCCTCCCTCGCAATCGCCGCAAATCCTGTGTCATGCCTGGGGCTCCCGGCTGAGCGCAGTTCCATCAACCGTTGAGGAGGAGATGGAGTTGAGAAGATTTGCTGTCGAGAAGGTGCGGAACCTAGCCTTTATTGCCCACGGCGGAGCCGGGAAGACTTCGCTGGCCGAAGCGATGCTCTTCACCGCCGGGGCAACGGACCGGCTTGGGCGTGTGGACGAGGGCAATAGCGTCATGGACTTCGACCCCGAGGAAATCCGGCGGAAGGTCTCTATCTCTATGGGCATCGCGCCCCTGGAGTATAAGGGACATAAGTTTAACCTGCTGGATACCCCGGGGTATTTTGACTTTGTGGGCGAGGTGAAGGCGGCGCTGCGGGTCGTGGAGACCGCCGTGCTGCTGGTCGATGCGGTCTCGGGCGTCGAGGTCGGCTCGGAGCTGACCTACCGGCACGCCCTGAAGGCCGGCGTCGCCCGGATGATCGTGGTCAACAAGATGGACCGGGAGAATGCCAACTTTGCGAAGGCGCTCGGCACGCTGGAGAACAGCTTCGGCCGGCCCGTGATCCCCTTCCAGCTCCCCATTGGCGCCCAGGCCGACTTCAAGGGCGTCGTGGATGTGGTCCGTGAGAAGGCGTACGTTTTCGCCGGCAAGGAGGTCAAGGAGGAGGCGGTCCCCGCCAACCTCCAGGGCCAGGTCAGCGAGATCCGTGACCGGCTGATGGAGCTGGCTGCGGAAGCCGATGACGAGCTGACCATGAAGTTCCTCGAAGAGGGCATGCTGACCGAGGAGGAGTTGGCGCTGGGCCTCAAGCTGGGCGTGAAGAACGGGCAGATCGTCCCCGTCTTCGTCGCCGCTGCGGGCAGGAACCTGGGCGTCTCCTGCCTGATGGACGCCATCATTCAGTACGCTCCCTCGCCGGCCGATGTGGGGGAAATCATCGGCGAGACCCCCGACGGCGAGCCCACCACACGAAAGGTCGACGAGAACGCCCCCTTCAGCGCTCTCGTCTTCAAGACCACCGCTGACCCGTTCGTCGGCCGCATGACCGTGATGCGCGTCTACAGCGGCAAGGTGACGAACGACACGATGGTCTATAACATCACCAAGGGGAAGAGCGAGAAGCTCTCCCACATGTTCATTCCCAAGGGCAAGGGACAGGATCAGGTGACCGAGGTCGGCCCCGGCGATATCGTCGCCGTGGCGAAGCTGACCGTCACCCAGACCAACGACACCCTCTGCCACGAGGCCAACCCGATCGTGCTGGCCCCGGTGGACTACCCGAAGCCGGTCTTCTCGGTGGCGGTCCACCCGAAGGCGAAGGGCGACGAGGAGAAGATCGGCTCCGGCCTGCAGCGGCTGGCGGAAGAGGACGCCACCTTCAGCGTCCACCGCGACCCGGTCACCGCCGAGACGATCATCTCGGGCCTGGGCGAGACCCATGTCGATGTGATGATTGAGCGGCTGAAGCGGAAGTTCGGCGTCGATGCCACCACCACCGAGCCCAAGGTCTCCTACAAGGAGACGATCCGCGGCAAGGCGACGGCGGAGTACAAGCACAAGAAGCAGTCCGGCGGCCGCGGCCAGTACGGTCACTGCAAGATCGAGATCGAGCCGCTCTTCGAGGGCACCTACGAGTTCGTCGATCGGATCTTCGCCGGCGCCATTCCGCTCAACTACCGGCCGGCGGTTGACAAGGGCGTGCAGGAGACCATGGCCGAGGGCGTGCTGGCCGGATACCCGGTCCAGGGGATCCGCTGCACCCTGCTGGACGGCTCCTACCACGACGTCGACTCCTCAGAAATGGCCTTCAAGATCGCTGCCCGCAACGCCTTCAAGACCGCCTTCTTGAACGCCAAGCCGATCCTGCTGGAGCCGATCATGAAGGTGGAGGTCCGGGTGCCCGAGGCCTATATGGGCGATATCATGAGCGACCTGAACAAGAAGCGGGGACGGATCGCCGGCATGGAGCCGACCGAGGACGGCTTCCAGGTCATCAAGGCCTCGGTGCCGCTGGCGGAGCTGCACCGGTACGCCATCGACCTGCGGTCGATCACCCAGGGCCGCGGCGAGTTCTCCGTCGAGTTCGATCACTACGAAGAGGTCCCGGCGGCGGTCGCCAAGCCGATCATCGATGCGGCGGCGGCGCAGCGGAAGGAAGAGGCGGAATAACGGAGCGGGCGAGGGAGGAAACCCCTCGCCCTCTTTTTTGTGGAAAGGGGCTTGACACGGGGCATGAATTCTAATTAGAATGATGCTAGTTAGAATCCTAATGGGGAGGTCGGGGGTGTGGATCGGGTCGCAGGGCTGCTGGGGTTCCAGCTGAGCCAGGTGGTGCGCAAGCTTCAGAAGACCTACGACGCCGCCTTTGCACCCTACGGCATCAGCCCTTCGCAGGCGCTGGTGTTGGACCAACTCTGGGAGGAGGACGGGCTGCCCCTGAAGGAGTTGGGTGGGCGGGTCCACCTGGACCCGACCTCGGTCCAGTGGCTGGTGGGGCAGCTGGAGAAGGCGGGGCTGGCGCAGCGGCATCGGGATCCGCAGAACGGGCGCATCGTGCGGCTCTGGCTGACCCGGGAGGGGAGGGCACTGCAGGAGCCGGTGGGTCGGGAGGTCGAGCGGCTTCGCCTCTCGCTCCACGGGGTGCTGATCCGGTTCCTCACCCCCCATGAGATCGAGGTGATGGAGCGGGGGGCGGGGATTCTGGTGGACCAGCTGCCTGAGGGGGAGGACCTGCTGGCGGCGGTGGAGGCGGAGTGGGAACGGCGGATGGAGCGGTTCCGGCGGCTCGTCGAAGAAGGGGAGGGGGATGGCGGATGAACCGGGTCTTTGAGAAGGAGTATCTCTTCAGAGCGTCGGTGGAGCGGGTCTGGCAGGCGTTGACGGATCCGGAGGAGATGAGCAGGTGGATGGGCCACCGGGTGATCGCCCTGGAGCTGCGCCCCGGAGGGCGGCTGGAGGTGGAGGGGCTCCACGCCGGGACGATCCGGGAGCTGGAGCCGCCCCGCCGGATGGTCTGGGCGTGGGATCCGGACGATGGCAGCCAGCCGATGGTGGAGACCATCACCCTCCACCCGGCGGATGGGGGGACCCGGGTAGAGGTCCACGTGGTGGCGCAGGGCCGCTGGGCAGAGGATCTGATGTACTTCAGCGGGGTGGAGGCCGGCTGGGAGGGCTGGCTCCAGGCGATCAACCAGCTGATCGAGACGGGCACGGTTCCGGAGGAGCAGGGGGGCGGCCTGCTGGAGGCCTCCCTGGGCGCTGAGGAGATCGATGGGAAGCACCGGCTCTTCGTCAAGAGGGTGAAGCCGGGCGGGGCCGCCGAGGCAGCGGGGCTCCAGGTGGGGGATACCCTTCGGAGCTGGAACGGGAAGCCCCTGGAGCGGGTGGCCACCTTCTGGCGCCTCTTCTGGAGCAGCCCGCCGGGGGCACAGGTGCGGCTGGAGGTCGAGCGGAGCGGGCAGCTGCTCACGCTGGAGCTGGTCCTGGCCCAGCCGAAGGCTTCGTAGGCACCGGATCGCATGGAACGGCCGGCAGGGGAGGGGCCCCTGCCGGCTCTCTCACTGCAGCGCCTCCAGCTGGGCGACCCGCAGGACCCCGCCGGTCTGGGCATCGATCACCAGGCGGGTCTTGCTGCCCGAGGGGAACTCGGCCTCCAGCACCCAGGCCCGGTGCACCGTGATCCCGCCCTTGCCCTCCACCGGGTACTCCTCGTAGAAGGTGGCCCGCCACGCCGCCCTGGCGTCGGTCTGTCGGGCGATCTCCAGCGCCGTCTCCTTGTCCATGTCCGGCGCCCGCCCCACGGGGATGTCCTCCCGCCAGCCCCCCGTCAGCCAGCGGGCGGTGCGGGGGTTGGCCACCCGCACCTCACGCCCCTGCCGGGTGTGCAGGATCAACTCGCCCGCCGCCTGCCGGCAGGTGTAGCCGTGACCGGTCTCGCTGGTAAAGGGGGTGCAGTCGTAGGCGAGCCGTGCGGAGACGGTGGTGCCGTCGGTCAGGGCGATCTGGAGCGAGGGCGCCCGGGCCGGCAGGGAGATCTCGCCGGGAACGAGGCGGGCGTCGCTCAGCATGTCCAGCAGGAGGGCGATCCGCTCCCGGTGCCGGGGATGGGTGGCGTGCAGCGGCAGGGGCGCCTCCTCCAGGGGGACCGGCATGCCCAGCGAGAGGTGGAGCGTGGCCACCTCCTTCAGCTCCGGCACCCAGTCCAGGGGGATCCGCTCAGCGCCCTGGAGGGCGGTCTGCGCAGGGGCGGCGAGGGCCTGACCCGCCGCCTCCGCCGCGGGGCCGGGAGGGGCATCGGGCCGGGCGCACCCGCTGCCCGCCATGAGAAGCCCGGCCAGCAGCGCCGGCCATAACCTACGCACCATGGGATTCGCCTCCTTCGCCCAGATAGACGGGTCAGAGTCCCGACAGGTTGCGAAAGGCGGGGGCCGCGTCGCCCCCGCCTCTCACTGGCTCTCCCCGCTGCCCCGCACGTGCCCGATGTGCGGTTTGTCGGGCGCTGCCCGGGCGTTTCGCATGTCGCCCTTGCGGGCCATGCCCTGCTTGGCGTCATCCTCCTTTTCGATCCAGACGAGGCCGTTCGCCTGGATCGACGGCGCCACCGCATCTACATCGGCCTGCGGGGTCAGGTAGTTCCCGGTGGCATGGTTGCCGGTCAGGGTGGTGGAGACGGCACGGGGCTCCTGGTTTCGCTGGGCCGGGGTCTCCTTCTTCAGGTCGTCGGACATGGTATCGCCCCCTCGCCCCCTAGCTTGCCCCGCCGGGGGTCGGTCCATGTTCTGTGCTGGAAATCCGGGCGGCATCGGGGTATGATACAGAGGAGCCGCGACGGAGGAGGATATCTGCATGGCCGTTGTACATATAGCCCGGGGGCGTCAGAAGCGCCTGCTGGAGGGGCACCCCTGGGTCTTTCAGGGCGAGGTGGAACGGGTCCACGGCGATTTTAATCCCGGGGAGATCGTCACCGTGGTGGATGGCCGCGGTCACTTTCTTGGGAAGGGCTACATCAACCCACGCTCGCAGATTCTGGTCCGGATGCTGACCAACCGGGACGAGACGATCGACCGGGCGTTCTTCAAGCGGCGGCTGGAGCGGGCCTGGGCCCACCGGCAGCGGCTGCTGCCCGACACCTCCGCCTGCCGGGTGGTCTTCGGCGAGGCCGACTTCCTGCCGGGGTTGATCGTCGACAAGTTCGGCGATGTCCTGGTGGTCCAGACCCTGGCGCTCGGCATCGACAGATGGCTGCCGGATATTGTCGAGATCCTGGAGGAGCTGCTCCAGCCCCGGGGGATCTACGAGCGGAACGATGTCCCGGTGCGGGAGCTGGAGGGGCTGGAGCAGCGGAAGGGCCCGCTGCGGGGCGAGTTCGATCCGCGCCTGACCATCACCGAGAACGGGCTGCAGATCGCCGTGGACGTGGCCAACGGGCAGAAGACCGGCTACTTCCTGGACCAGCGGGAGAACCGGCGGGCGGTGCGGCCCTACGCAAAGGATGCCCGGGTGCTGGACTGCTTCTGCAACGTGGGCGGCTTCGCCCTGAACGCGGCGGCGGCGGGGGCCCGGGAGGTCCTGGCCGTGGATGCCTCGGAGGAGGCGCTGGCGGCCGCCCGGCAGAACGCCGAGCTGAACGGGCTGCTCGACCGGATGCAGTTCCAGGCGGGGAACGCCTTCGACATCCTCCGACAGCTGGAGGCGAAGCAGGAGCGGTTCGACACCATCGTGTTGGATCCGCCGGCCTTTGCCAAGAACAAGGGCGCCCTGGAGGGGGCGGTGCGCGGGTACAAGGAGATCAACCTCCGGGCGATGCGGATGCTGCCCGAGGGGGGCATCCTGATCACCTGCTCCTGCTCTTACCACATGACGCCGGAGCTCTTCAAGGCGGTGGTGGCCGATGCGGCGCTGGACGCCCGGCGGCGGCTGCGGCTGCTGGAGGAGCGGGCCCAGGCGGTGGACCACCCAATTGTGGTGGGCTACGATGAGAGCCACTACCTGAAGTGCTTGATCTTCGAGGTGATCTAAAGGAAACGCCCCGGCAGCGCCGGGGCGTTCTCATCTGGGATGGGTTACTTCCGCCGGATCGGCATGCAGAGGTCGAGCTGGGCGTTCTCACCGGCCTTGAGCCCGGGGCTGATGGTCTCCTCCAGCCACTGGTTGACGCAGCGGAAGAGTCAAGCTCTTTGTTGGGGCGATTGCGAGCCTCCCCAGAAAAAACGTCAAAGAACGTCAAAGTGCGCATGCGGAGGCCTGCAGGGGAGAAAAATGGCCGGATTTCCGAGAGAATGGCCTGTCCCGCTAGTTGCTGGACAACCCGGGTTTCGCTACATTGGTCAGTGAAAGGTCAAAGAACGTCAGTTGTATTGGGGGTGGTTGCCCATGGCCAATTTGGTCGACGATATTGAGCAGTACCTCAAGCAGCACCTGCAGCGGTCTCCCGTGATCGAGGTTCAGCGGGCGATGCTGGCTGCCCAGTTCGGGTGCGCTCCCTCCCAGATCAACTACGTGCTGGCCACCCGGTTCACGCCGGAGCGGGGCTACCTGGTGGAGAGCCGGCGGGGCGGCGGGGGGTATATTCGGATCATCCGGCTCAACCTGGAGCATGGTGACGGCCTCCATGAGCTGGTCCACCGGGAGATCGGGGAGCAGCTAAGCCAGGAGGAGGCGCTGGGCTACATCAGCCGCCTGAGGGAGCAGCAGATCATTGATGATCGGGAAGCGGCGATCATGCAGGCGGCGATCCAGCGGGAGACGATCCGGCTCGACCTCCCCGCCCGCGATATCGTGCGGGCCAACCTGCTCAAGGCGATGATCCTGGCGATCCTGCGCTTCTGATTTCGCTCCTTCCAAGGAGGTGGATGGCGTCATGCTCTGCGAGAACTGTCATAAGCGGGAGGCAACCATACACCAGACGGTGATCACCAACGGCCAGAAGCAGGAGTCCCACCTGTGCGAGGTCTGTGCCCGGGAGACCGGCGCTCTGCCGAACTTCTCCTTCCCCAACCTGTCGGTGCAGCAGCTGCTCGGCTCCTTCCTCGGGCAGGACCCCTTCGGGGGTTCGGCGGTCAAGCCGCAGCTGAAGGCGGAGCCCACCTGCGGCCACTGCGGCATGACCTACAGCGAGTTCGCACAGTCGGGTGTGCTGGGCTGCGCCAAGTGCTACGATGAGATGGCTCCCCACCTGCAGCCGCTGATCAAGCGGATCCAGGGGACCACCCTCCACAGCGGCAAGGTGCCGAAGCGGACGGGCGGTATCGCCCGCAAGCGCCGGGAGCTGGAGGAGCTGCGCCGCCGGCTGGACCAGGCGATCCAGAACGAACAGTACGAAGAGGCGGCCAAGATTCGCGATCAGATCAGGCAGATGGAGGCCGACATCAAGGCAGGGGGTGGAGGCAATGCCGTGGAATAACTTGGTCACGAGACCAACGAGCCGGTGGATGGAGTCCGGGGGACCCCATCCGGAGGTGGTCCTCTCCTCCCGAATCCGGCTGGCTCGGAACCTCGACAACCTGCCCTTCCCCCACCGGATGACCGAGGCGGACGCCGAGCGGCTGATCCGGGCGGCCGAGGAGGGCGTTCGGGAGATCAACCTGATGGGCTTCCCCACCCGGGTGGAGCTCTACCGGCTGGCCGACACGCCGGCGCTGGAGCGGCAGATCCTGGTCGACAAGCACCTGATCAGCCCGCAGCAGGCGAAGGAGGCCCGCCACAAGGCGGTCGCCATCTCGGGGGATGAGTCGATCTCCATCATGGTCAACGAGGAGGACCACCTGCGGGTGCAGGTGCTGGCCCCGGGGCTCCAGCTCCAGGAGTGCTGGCGGGTCGCCTCGATGGTGGACGATGCGCTGGAGGCGAAGATCCACTACGCCTTTGACGACAAGCTCGGCTACCTGACCGCCTGCCCCACCAACGTGGGTACCGGCCTGCGGGCCTCGGTGATGATGCACCTGCCCGGCCTGGTGCTGACCCAGCAGGCGGGGCGCCTCTTCCACAACCTCTCCCAGCTCGGCCTGGTGGTCCGCGGCCTCTACGGTGAGGGGACCGAGGCGGCGGGCCACATCTTCCAGATTTCGAACCAGAACTCGCTGGGCAAGGCCGAGGAGGAGATCGTCGCTCACCTGGAGGCGATCGCTCAGAAGGTGATCGAGGCGGAGAAGCAGGCCCGGCAGCACCTCTACCGGGAGATGCGGCTCCAGATCGAGGACCGGGTGGCCCGGGCGTACGGCACCCTGGCCAACGCCCGCATCATGACCAGCGAAGAGGCGATGCGCCTCCTCTCCGATGTCCGCCTGGGCATCGACCTGGGGGTCCTGCCCAAGCTGGACTACCAGTCCCTGAACGAGCTGATGGTCGCCATGCAGCCGGCCTACCTCCAGCGGATGGAGGGCCGGGAACTGAACCCACTGGACCGGGACATCCGCCGGGCGGCGCTGATCCGGGGGAAGTTGACCACCTGAGCCGGAGACCGTATCCCGACCGCCGTTGCACTGGACCTAACAATACAACGGCCTCCGACCGGCCTTGGGCATACTCATGACGGTATGGGGCCCCATGGGGCAGCAGGAGGCGCGGGTACGCCATTCAGACTGAGATTCAGCCATTGAACGATAAGGACGGATAGGGGGGTATCACGCATGTTCAGCCGCTACACGGAACGAGCGCAACGGGTCATCGTCCTCGCCCAGGATGAGGCGCGTCGCCTGAACTATGATTATGTCGGCACCGAGCACCTGCTGCTGGGTCTGATCCGTGAGGGGGAGGGGATCGCCGCCAAGGCGCTCCAGTCCCTCGGCATCCAGCTGGAGCAGGTCCGGGCCGAGGTGGAGAAGATGATCGGCAAGGGCTCGGCCTCCACCCGGGGCGAGATCGGTTTCACCCCCCGGGCGAAGAAGGTCATGGTCGAGCTTGCGATTGAAGAGGCCCGCCTGTTGGGCCATAACTATGTGGGTACCGAGCACATCCTCCTGGGCCTGATCCGGGAGGGGGAGGGCGTGGCCGCCCAGGTGCTGCAGAACCTCGGGGCTGAGCTGGAGCGGGTCCGCAACCAGGTGATCCACCTGCTGGGCGGCGTGCCGCACCCGCAGTCGGGCGGTACCAACCCCGGCGCTGTCAAGGGGCAGAAGGGGCCGAAGACCAACACCTCCACGCTGGACCAGTTCGGCCGTGATCTGACCCAGATGGCCCGCGACGGCAAGCTCGACCCGGTGGTCGGGCGCGAGAAGGAGATCGAGCGGGTGATCCAGATCCTCTCCCGCCGGACGAAGAACAACCCGGTGCTGATCGGCGAGCCCGGCGTCGGCAAGACCGCCATCGCCGAGGGGCTGGCCCAGCGGATCACCGACGGCCGCGTCCCCGAGATCCTCAAGGAGAAGCGGGTCGTGGCGCTGGATCTGGCCTCGCTGGTGGCCGGCTCCAAGTACCGCGGTGAGTTTGAGGAGCGGCTCAAGAAGGTGATGGAGGAGATCCGGAACGCCGGCAACGTCATCCTCTTCATCGACGAGCTCCATACGATCATCGGCGCCGGCGCCGCCGAGGGCGCCATCGACGCCTCCAACATCCTCAAGCCGGCCCTGGCCCGCGGCGAGATGCAGGCGATCGGCGCCACCACCATCGACGAGTACCGGAAGCACGTGGAGAAGGATGCCGCCCTGGAGCGGCGCTTCCAGCCGGTCATGGTCGAGGAGCCGACCCAGGATGACGCCATCGCCATCCTGAAGGGGCTCCGGGACCGCTACGAGGCCCACCACCGGGTGGAGATCACCGACGCCGCCATCGAGGCCGCCGTCCGGCTCTCCGACCGGTTCGTCACCGACCGCTTCCTGCCCGACAAGGCGGTGGACCTGATCGACGAGGCCGCCTCCCGGGTCCGGCTCTCCACCTTCGTCGCCCCGCCCGACCTGAAGGAGCTGGAGGCGAAGCTGGAGGAGGTCCGGAAGGAGAAGGAGGCCGCCGTTCAGGGCCAGGAGTTCGAGAAGGCCGCCCGCCTCCGCGACAAGGAGACCAAGCTCAAGGAGGAGCTGGAGCGGCATAAGAACGAGTGGCAGCAGAAGAAGGTCACCTCCAAGTCGACCGTGACGGAGGATGACATCGCCCACATCGTCTCGCAGTGGACCGGCATCCCGGCGGCGAAGCTGACCATGGATGAGTCCAAGCGGCTGCTCAACCTGGAGTCGATCCTCCACGAAAAGGTGGTCGGCCAGGATGAGGCGGTCAAGGCGGTCGCCCGTGCGATCCGCCGGGCCCGCTCCGGCCTGAAGGATCCGAAGCGGCCGATCGGCTCCTTCATCTTCCTCGGGCCGACCGGCACCGGCAAGACCCACCTGGCCCGGGCGCTGGCCGAGGCGCTCTTCGGCGACGAGGATGCGGTGATCCGCATCGACATGTCCGAGTATATGGAGCGGCACACCACCAGCCGCCTGGTGGGCGCACCTCCCGGGTACGTCGGCTACGACGAGGGCGGCCAGCTGACCGAGGCGGTCCGGCGCCGGCCCTACTCGGTGGTGTTGCTGGACGAGATCGAGAAGGCGCACCCCGAGGTCTTCAACATCCTGCTCCAGGTGCTGGAGGATGGCCGGCTGACCGAGTCGAAGGGCCGGACGGTCGACTTCCGCAACACCGTGATCATCATGACCTCCAACGCCGGCGCTCAGGTGATCCGGGGCGACAGGCAACTGGGCTTCACGGTGAAGGAGGACGAGCGGGAGCAGCACGAGAAGATGAAGGGCCGGGTGATGGACGAGGTCAAGAAGCTCTTCCGCCCGGAGTTCATCAACCGGCTGGATGAGATCATCATCTTCCACAGCCTGAACAAGGAGCACCTCAAGGAGATCGTGGCGCTGGAGGTCAAGAAGGTGGGTGCCCGCCTGAAGGAGGCGGGGGTCCAGCTGACCATCTCCGACGCGGCGCTGGAGAAGCTGGTGGCGGAGGGCTACGACCCGACCTACGGCGCCCGCCCGCTGCGCCGGGCGATCCAGCGGCTGCTGGAGGACCCGCTCTCCGAGGAGATGCTGGGCAAGCCGTTCAAGTACGGCGAGCAGGTCCACGTCGACCTGGACGAGGACGGCAAGATCATCTTCAAGCGGGCGGAGCCCACGGCCGAGTCGGTCGGGGTCGCTCCCGCCGGCGGCGAGAAGAAGGAAGGCTAGCGCATACGACGACCGCCCCCCGGCAACGGGGGGCGGTCCTGTCTGGCTATACCGCTGCCTGGGCCAGGGCGATGGCGCCCAGGACGCCGGCCCGGTCGCCGAGCCCGGGCGGCACGATGTACTCGTCGATCCGCTCGAGGATGGCGGGGGACTGGAGGTACCCGTTGAGCCACGCCTGCACCTTTTGCCGGACCTGTGGGAGGAGATGGCCCTGCTGCATCACCCCGCCGGCCAGGATCACCCGCTGGGGCGAGAGGGTGCAGATCAGGGAGGCGAGTCCAAGCGCCAGGTAGTGAGCCTGCAACTCCCAGGCCGGGTGGTCAGGGGGGAGGCTCTCCGCGCGGGCGCCCCACCGGCGCTCGATGGCGGGACCGGAGGCCAGCCCCTCCAGGCAGGAGCCATGGAAGGGGCAGGTGCCGCTAAACGTCGTGTCATCCGAACGGCGAGCGACAGGGATGTGGCCCATCTCGGGGTGGATCAGGCCGTGGATCAGCTTGCCGCCCACCACGGCCCCGCCGCCGATGCCGGTGCCGACGGTGAGGTAGAGGAAGGTGTCAAGCCCGCGGGCTGCCCCCCACCGCTGCTCGCCCAGGGCGGCGGCGTTCACGTCGGTGTCGAAGGCGACGGGCACCTGCAGAGCGTCCAGGAGGCGGCCGCGCAGGTCGGTGTCACGCCAGCCGGGCTTTGGTGTCGAGGTGATCCATCCGTAGGTCGGCGAGTTGGGGTCGGGGTCGACGGGTCCGAATGAGCCGACACCAACGGCGGCCAGCGGGTGCGGCTGGCGCCGAAAGAACTCAATCACGCGGCTGATGGTCTCGTCGGGCGTGGTGGTGGGGACGCGTTCCACCGCCCGCAGGTCACCGGGACCGGTGCCCACCGCACAGACGAACTTGGTGCCGCCGGCTTCAACGCCGCCGTAGAGATGCATGAACGTTCACCTCTCTGATTGGGACACGCAATGCGTGGCGCCATTGCTGTTCGCTTTCGTCAAGAGCGGCGGCCATTTCCTGCGTCGCCTCGAGAATCCGGTTAAATGAAAGCGTCCGTCCTCACCGCCAGGAGCCCCCGGGCTTCCCCGGAGGCTCCTGCGCACCGCGTTACTGGATCGAGGCCGGATCGACGAGGTAGATGTGCTGGGTGTAGACCTGGCCGAGACCGGGGAGCTCCATCGGCTGATTCTCGGGCTGGTCGAACCAGGGCGCCCAACCGGCGGCGGCGGGGGAGACCAGCTCGAAGCCCACAACCTTGCCGTTGCTGTCGGTCATGGTGGTCACGTGGGGCCCGGGGGCGCCGTAGTGGATGCCCATGTTCGGAATGAACTCGGAGAGAGCCTGATAGTGGGAGAGCGCCGGGTTCAGCTGCTTGAGCCACTCCAGGGAGATGCCGTTGGGCTGGACGGTGGCGGTGGCGGTCAGGGTGCTCTGGTCCCAGGAGATGGAGCCGCCGAGCAACTCAACAGCGGTGCGGAGCGGGATGTAGAGGGTCTCCCCCATCATGTGCCCCTTCAGGTCATAGCCGCTGCTGAGGTAACGGCCGTCCAGGACCACGGGCACGCCGGCGTTCTCGGCCACCAGGCCGTCGGGCTGGGTCAGGTAGAGATGCTGGGAGTAGACCTGGCCCAGGCCCTCCAGCTCAAAGGGCTGGCCCTCGGGCTGGTCGTACCAGGGGAACCAGCCGGCCGCCGCCGGCACCAGGACCTCCACGGCGTTGACGGTGCCTTCGTTGGAGGTCGCCAGGACCAGGGACGGGCCGGGGACGCCCAGATGGATGCCCATGCCGGGGATGTACGGGCTGAGCGCCTGGTACTGGGCGAGGGCCGGGTTGAGGGCGGTCAGTTCCGCCAGGGTGGGCAGGTCCTTGCCGGTCTTGATCCAGTAGACGCCGTTCTCATCCTTGTTGACGCTGGCGCCGATGGCCGCAGCGAAACCGTCGGCCGGGACGTAGATCCGGTTCTTGTGGACCAGGGCCTGGGAAATCTCCTGGCCGTTCACCACCGCCTTGTGGGCGGCGGACTGGGCCTGGGCGGCGCCGGGGGCCGCAGCGGGAGCAGGATGCGTATGGGCCATGGCGGGCATGACGGCAATCAGGAGCGCAGCGACCGGAACCAGCAGCTGTCGGATACGCATGGATCTCATCCTCCTAGTTAAGGCTTTTCAGATATTCCACGACGGCCTCGATTTCGGCGTCGGAGAACTGGAAGTTGGGCATGCGGGAGCCCTCCCGCACCGCCTGCGGGTCACGGAGCCAGTCGTGGAGCCACTCTTCACCGTAGCGGTCAACCACCCCGTTCAGGTTGGGGCCGATGTTTCCGCCGGCGCCGTTGATGGTGTGGCAGATCATACAGCTGAACTTGTGGACCAACTGGATGCCCTGGGCAAGCCTGGGGTCATCCGGGCTTGTCTCCAGGTGGACGGTGCGGGTGGCGCCGTCCCAGCGGACATGGAGGCCTAAGGCCTGAGCGATGAAGCGGAGCGGGACCAGGGTGCGCCCATCGACGATGACGGGGGCCACATCCACCTTGATGATGGAGCGGCGCCACTCGACCACCTGGCTGCCGATGGTGAGCGCCAGGCTGTCGCGCCCGCGAGCGGCGGTAACTTTGCGGGTCTCGGAATCCCAGTCGACCCCGGCGCCCAGCGCCTCGAAGATGGAGCGGAAGGGGACCAGGGTCCGGCCATGGATGATCTGGCCATCGGTGGGGAGCAGGGTTCCGTCCAGGGTGACGGAAACGGGGCTCTCCTCGGCTCGGGCTGAAGGCGATCGCCAGAGCAGGGCGGTTGCCAGCAGCGCCGTGAGGAGGATGAGGACGGTCATTCTACGCATGGCTTAACAGAGGTCACCCCCTTCGGGCTCTCGCCCCAATTCTCGGCACTGGCAAAGTTCCATAGGTTCTGGGCGTAAAACGGGGGGTGAATCCCCAGCAGTCGTGCATGGTAGATCAGCTGGCCCAGGTGGTAGGCCTCATGCTGTATGTGCAGATGAATCAGTTCTGCAGCGGGAGCGGTCAGGTTCTGACGGGGCACCTTGACCATCCGGGTCAGCTCGGCCGGGGAGAGTTTGAGCAGTTCGGCCCCCAACTCCTCGACCTGTCGGGCTAGATGGTTCCGCACCGCCCCCAGCGTGGGGAGTGGCTCGGTGGGGGGGCCCGGCCGTCCAATCGCCGGAGCCAGGAACTCCTCCGCCTGGGTGGCCACGTGGTTGGCCAGCTCGAGGGTCGACCGTCCGCCCGGCCAAATCCGCAGGCCGCTCGCCGATTCGGGCAGCCGGTCCAGAAGCTCCAGCAGGGCACCTCGATGCAACTGCCACCGTTGTAGGCAGCTCCGCCCTGTGGTGGTCACCTGGGGGATCACCTCCTCTCTGGTGCTCATGGTAACAGCGAAAGGGGAGGCCCCACATCGGGAAGCCTCCCCTTTCTGATCGGTGTGCGGTTGTCATGGGTGACGCAGATTCCCCATTAGCTGAGGAGCCCCTTGCGTACAGCATATGCGCCAAGGGCGGTCCGGCTGGTGATATCCAGCTTGAGGAAGATGTTGCGCAGGTGCCTGTCCACCGTTCGGCGCGAGATGAAGAGCTGGGCGGCAATCTCCTTGTCGGTGCAGCCCTGGGCAACCAGGCAGACGATCTCCCGCTCCCGGTCGGTCAGGCCGTCGCTGGACTGCGCAGGGGTCGCACCGCCCCCGTGCAGCCGCTCCAGGGCGGCCTCGGCCTCCCTGAGGGCAGGAGCAGCACCCAGATGGGCGAGGCTCTCCCGGGCGGCTGTCAGCAGCTCCCGGGTATCCGGCAGACCTGGCAGCAGGCTGCCCAAGGCCAGTTGGGTCAGGGCCGCCTCGTAGGGCACCCGGCAGCGCTGAGCCAGCTCCAGCGATTGACGGAGGTTGGTCTCCGCCTCCTGCCACTGCCCCAGAGCGGCCGCGATCTCACCGGCCAGGCGAAGGCCGCCGATCTGCCAGTAGACCGGCTCCCCGAGCCGCCGATTCTGCAGCGCCGCCTGGATGGTTGCGTACGCTCCCTCGCCGTCGCCCTCCAGGAACAGGAGCTTGGCCCGAGCCCGCTCGATCGGACCCCGCCAGAGCGTGGCGCCCAGGTGCGTGGCCCACCGATCGGCCGATTCGACCCAGGCCCTTGCCATCTTGCGGTCGCCCTGGGCCATGTACCAGTCCGCCCAGGCGACGTGCAATTCCAGGTCATTGACGATGATGTGCGGACCCGGCCCCTCACCCGGGCTGTGCGGGCGGAAGAGGGAGAGGAGGGAGCGGGAGAGCTCCAGATCCCCTACGGCCAGCGCCATTTCGGCGGCGGGAATGCGGCGCAGGATCCGGTCTTCGTCGGGGAAGCGCCGGTAGTATTCCAGCAGGTTGCGCCGGGCGGCTGCCCAGTCCCCTCGGATGAACTGGTAGATCCCCAGCGGGGAGTAGCCACCGGGGGTGGTTCCATCGCCGGACCGCTCCATCGCCATTCGCTCGAGTTCGTCCAACTCCCTGGCGGTGGCGTCGATGACCCCGACCTGGTCTGTCCGGTAGTAGAGCAGGCCGTAGAGCCGGTTGAAGGCCATGGAGGCGGCCAGCCGGTACTGCCGCAGCTGGATGCGGTACTCCTGCACCTGGCGGAAGACCTCGACCATTTTTTCGATGTCGCCGTTCCAGAGCGCCGAGGGCACCTGGGCGTAGACCAGATCCGCCAGGTTGGGACCGGGCCGCACGGTGGCCTGGACGGCGGCAATCACGGCATGGGCCTCCTGGGTGCGGCCCACCATGCCCAGCGCCCGGGCTCGCTCACCGGCAATGCGGGCATAGCCGCAGGCCTGCCCGAAGAGGTCGCTCTCCAGCTTCAAGTAGCGGGCATCCTCCAGGAGCGCCTCCTGCTGCGCCTGGAGGGTGGCCATCTCGTCGATTGAGTCAGCATTGTACTGCTTGAACCGCTCCCGCTGAAGCATGTGCTGGGTCCAGACCAACACCGGTTGGTCCCCGGCCTCCCGGGCTGACTCCATCGCCTCCGCCCAGAACTGCATGGCGAGTTCCTTGTCGTGATGGGGGACGCTGCATCCCAGCTTGAGGAGCAGTTCCCCCCGGCGCCGGTCGGGCCCCTGGAGCAGCTGCAGCGCTCGCTCGTAGAGCTGGCGGGCCTGGGCCAGGGCGCCCAGCTTGAGCGCCCGGTCGCCCGCGGCCAGCAGCCACTCCACCGCCCGCGGGTCGTCGCCGCGGCTCAGGTGGAAGGCCACAGCGTCCGGGTCGGGCTGGGGGGTGCGGATCAGCGCCTCCGCAATGGCCACGTGCCACCGGCGCCGCCTCGGGGCGATCATCCGGCTGAGCAGCGCCTCCCGCACCAGGGCGTGCTCGAAGGCGAAGACCTCGCCCTGCGCCCCCTCGGAGCGCACCAGGCGGAGGGAGAGCGACTCTTCCAGGGCATCGGCCAGGCGGTCTTCCGGCTGACCGGCCACGGCTGCCAGCAGGTTGTACTCGAACCGCTCGCCGATCAGGGCGGCGACGGCAAGGAGGCCCTGGCACTCGGGGGAGAGCCGCTTCAGTTTCAGGTCGATCGCCTGGAGCACCGTCTCCGGAAGCTGCTCCAGCCCCTGGGCCGCCCCTGACCGCTGCGCCGCCGCCAGCAGCTCGCAGACGAAGAGCGGATGGCCGCCCGTTCGCTGGTAAAGCCGTTGGGCCAGATCCCGCTGTTCGCCCCCCTCGGGCAGGACCGCCTGCACCAGCTCGACCACGCTCTCATAGTCCAGCCGCTCCAGCAGGAGGCGGTCGGCACCGCTGCGCTGGAGCCCGGGGAGGAGCGACCAGAGGGGATGCTCCCGGTTCAGTTCGTCGCTCCGGTAGGTGGCCAGCAGCAGGACGCGGCTCTGTGGCAGCAGGGGCGTCAGGTGGCGGAGCACGTCCAGCGTCGCCAGATCGCTCCAG
The DNA here is from genome assembly GCA_049324875.1 of Bacillota bacterium. Lineage (GTDB taxonomy): Bacteria > Bacillota > Sulfobacillia > Symbiobacteriales > Symbiobacteriaceae > JAWLHU01. The sequence continues at coordinate 83,804 of JBMONC010000084.1, read as the reverse complement.
TGGATATCCTCCACCAGGAGCAGAGCCGGGGTGCCGAGTTGCCGGAGGTGGGCCAGAAGGGCCGCGGCCAACTGACGGGCGGTCTGCTCCCGCCCCGCCTCCAGGAGGGTCTCGGGGTTTCCCTCAGGCGTCCCCAGGGCGGTCAGGATCTCCAGCACCGGGCCGAAGGGCGGTGTCTCACCGGGTCCCGGGCAGCGCCCGGCGGCGACCCGAGCGGATCTGGCCTCGGAGAGGAGGTGGGCGGCCAGGGCGGACTTGCCCGCACCGGCCTCACCGCCGATCAGGACCAGACCACCGGTACCTGCTTCGGCTGCCGCGAGGTGGGTGCGCAGCAGCGCCATCTCATGCTCCCGCCCTACCAGGGGAAAGGTGATCGGCACAGTCGGCTCACTCCTGCTGAAAATCATGTATACAAAGTCTAGTTAATATTGTACAAGGTTCATCTGGGGGATGAAAGGGCCTGCCCGCCCGTTTTGCCTGCGGCTCCAGCCAGTTTCGGAAAAAACGGGTTGACGGAAAAGGCTGCGGTGGGTAAAATGATCGTCAATACCCAACAGCGATGAAAGAGCAAAGTACGTGTCCGAGGTCCATCCAGGGAGGCGGCGCCGCCGACTGCAAGCGCTGCTATGGAGCTCCTCACCGAAGTTCGCTCTGGAGCTGCCCGCTGAACGCCCCGACCGGGGTATGTAGGCGGCGCCGGCCCTCCCGCCGTTACCGGGGAGCGGTGTCGAAGAAGCCTCGCTTCTTCCGCACCTGCCATGAGCGGGTCGCCCTCCGGGCGGCTCAGAAGGGTGGTACCACGGGAGTCGCACTCTCGTCCCTTGCCGGGGCGGGAGTGTTTTTTATTTCGTTTGAAGGAGGCGAGGAGCATGGCTGAGATCCGGAGCGCTATGTCGATGCGAGAGGTGTCTGTCCGATTTGCCGGTCTCGGTCTTGGCTCCGGCCGGCCGGTGGTCATTGCCGGCCCCTGCAGCGTGGAGAGCGAGGAGCAGATCCTGTCGACGGCCCGGGCCGTGAAGGCGGCGGGCGCCACCGCCCTGCGGGGCGGGGCCTTCAAGCCCCGCACCTCGCCTAAGGGCTTTCAGGGCCTCGGGGAGGAGGGGCTGAAGCTGCTGGCCCTGGCCCGCCGGCAGACCGGCCTCCCGGTGGTGACCGAGGTGATGGACACCGCCGAGATCGACCTGGTGGCCGAGTATGCCGACATCCTGCAGATCGGTTCCCGCAACATGCAGAACTTCGCCCTGCTGAAGCAGGTCGGCAGGGCCGGCAAACCGGTGATGCTGAAGCGCGGGCTGGCCGCCACTATCAGCGAGTGGCTGAGCGCCGCGGAGTATATCACCGCCTCCGGGAACGACCAGGTGATCCTCTGCGAGCGGGGCATCCGCACCTTCGAGACCCACACCCGGAACACGCTGGACCTGAGTGGTGCCGTGGCGGCCAAACAGCTCTCCGGCTTCCCGGTGATCGTCGACCCGAGCCACGCCGCCGGGCGGCGGGACCTGATCCCCGCCCTGAGCCAGGCCGCTCTGGCAGCCGGGGTCGACGGGCTGATGATCGAGGTCCACCCCGACCCCGACCGGGCGCTCTCCGACGCCGCCCAACAGCTGACCTTCGACGCCTTCCGGGGGCTGATGGGGGGGCTGGGCCTCCTCCCCGCCTCCGCCCTGGGCACGGTGGAGGAGTGCCGGGCGTCGATCGATGCCCTGGACGACCAGATCCTGGCCCTGCTGGTCCGCCGGATCGAGACCGTCCGGCAGATCGGTGCGCTGAAGGCGAGTCAGGGGCTGCCGGTGGCCCAGCCCGAGCGGGAGCGGGCGCTGCTGGAGCGGCTGGTGCAGCGGGGCGCCCCGGCGCTGGCCGGGACCGACCTCCAGGCCATCTGGTCCGCCATTCTCGACTGCTCGCGGCGGGCGCAGGTCGCCGGATAAGCGCAGGTGGGTGTCCGCTCTCGGGCGGACACCCACTTCTATGCGGCGAAGAAGAGCACGATCTCGACGGCGGCCAGGATCCAGAGCAGGGCAGCGGCCGTCACCAGCCAGTCCCGGCCCTCGGCCCGCATGGCGGCGATCATCGTTAGGGCCGAACCCACCACCATGCTCCCGAAGAGGAAGAAGCCGCCGAGCTGCGAGGCCCAGAAGAGGAGCGCCCTCGGCCCGATCCCCCACTTCAGCCCGAGCATGGCGAGGCCGGTCAGGAAGGGCAGCAGGTTGAGCATCAGGGCGCCGAGCGCCATCGGGTTCCGGGTCAGAGACATGTGCGGGGCCTCCCTCCAGCGTGATGGGGCCAGCTCTACTATTTGACATCCCCCCGCTCCGGGCCTTCTTGTGGGTCTGTCAACCCCGCCCCGCAGGACTCCCCCCTCCGGTAGCGAATCGGTAGGGGAAACCCTATTGTGAGACGAGGTCGACCCCGATGGCGAAAGCAAAGAGCCTCTTCTTCTGCCAGGAGTGCGGCCATGAGTCGCCCCGGTGGATGGGCAAGTGCCCCGGGTGCGGGGCCTGGAACAGCATGGTCGAGGAGCCGGTGGTCCGGTCCGGGCCGGCGGGGCGGGCGGGTATCTCCCCCGGCCTCTCCGCGGGCGAGAAGCCGGTCTCCATCGCCAACGTCGAGGTTCAGGATGCCCTCCGCCTGCCCACCGGATCCGGTGAGCTGGACCGGGTCCTGGGCGGCGGCATCGTGCCCGGCTCCTTTGTGCTGGTGGGCGGCGACCCGGGCATCGGCAAGTCCACCATCCTCCTGCAGCTGGCGGCCCGGGTGGCGCAGGCGCACGGGACGGTGCTCTACATCTCCGGCGAGGAGTCCGCCCGGCAGATCCGACTGCGGGCCGACCGGCTGGGCACGCTCCATGACCGGCTGCTGGTCCTGGCCGAGACCAACCTGGAGGCGATCGAGCAGCACGCCATGCAGGTCAAGCCGGCGATGCTGATCGTCGACTCGATTCAGACCGTCTTCCGGCCGGACCTGCCCTCGGCGCCGGGGTCGGTCACCCAGGTCCGGGAGGGGGCGGCCCAGCTGCTCCGCCTGGCCAAATCGGAGTCCATCGCCGTCTTTATCGTGGGCCATGTGACCAAGGAGGGATCGCTGGCCGGTCCCCGGGTGCTGGAGCACATCGTCGACACCGTCCTCTACTTCGAGGGGGAGCGGCACGCCAGCTTCCGGGTGCTGCGGGCGGTCAAGAACCGGTTCGGCTCCACCAACGAGATCGGCCTCTTCGAGATGCGGGACGCCGGCCTGGCGGAGGTGGACAACGCCTCCCAGCTCTTCCTCTCCGAGCGGCCCCTGGACGTCTCCGGGTCGGTGGTCGTCCCCTCCCTGGAGGGGACCCGCCCGCTGCTGGTGGAGGTTCAGGCCCTGGTGAGCGCCTCCACTTTCGTCTCGCCCCGCCGGACCGCCGACGGCATCGATCTGAACCGGGTACAGCTGATCATCGCCGTGCTGGAGAAGCGGGTCGGCCTGCTCCTGGGCAACCATGACGCCTATGTGAAGGTGGCCGGCGGCGTCCGGATTGCCGAGCCGGCTGTCGACTTGGGCCTCGCGGTCGCCCTCGCCTCCAGCTTCCGGGACCAGCCGCCCGACCGGCGGACGGTGGTGATCGGCGAGGTCGGCCTGGCGGGCGAGGTGCGGGCGGTCTCCCGGGTGGAGCAGCGGATTCGGGAGGCGGAGAAGATGGGCTTTACCCGGATCGTCTTGCCGCAGGCGAATCTGCGTACCCTCTCTATCAAGACCAGCGTGGAGTTGGTCGGGGTTGAGACGGTGATGGAGGGGCTGGGGGCGGCGCTGAACGGCTGATGCGACGGGTATCGTCGGCTGCAGGACTTTCTTAACCGGATGGAGAACGAAACTAAACCCCGTAGCGGCGGGGCAGCGTGGTTCTGCGCAGCGGGAGGGTCTGGACGGTGGAGGAGCGCGACGGGTTCTGGAAGGTGTTGAAGCAGGTGGCGCCGGGTTCTCCGCTCCGGGAGGGGCTGGAGTCGATCCTGCGCGCCCGCACGGGCGCCCTGATTGTGGTGGGCGATTCGCCCCAGGTGATGGCGCTGGTCGACGGCGGGTTTCGCCTGGACTGCGAGTTCGCCCCGGCCAGCCTCTACGAACTGGCCAAGATGGACGGGGCGATCATCCTCACCCCCGACGCCCGGCGGATTCTCTACGCCAACGCCATGCTGGTTCCCGATGCCTCCATCCCCACCTTTGAGACGGGGACCCGCCACCGGACGGCGGAGCGGGTCGCCAAGCAGACCGGCACGTTGGTCATCTCCATCTCGCAGCGCCGGAACCTGATCTCCCTGTACAAGGGAAACTCCCGCTACGTCCTGCGGGACATCTCCGTGATCCTCACCAAGGCGAATCAGGCGCTCCAGACGCTGGAGAAGTACAAGGCGGTGCTCGACCAGGCGGTGACCAACCTCTCCGCCCTGGAGCTGGAGGACCTGGTCACCGTGCTGGACGTGGTGCTGGTGGTGCAGCGGACCGAGATGGTCCTGCGGATCGTGACGGAGATCGAGCGCTATATCTTCGAGTTGGGGACCGAGGGCCGGCTGGTCTCGATGCAGCTGGAGGAGCTGGTCACCAACGTGGCGGAGGAAGGGATGCTGATCATCCGGGACTACGCCCAGTTTGTCGAGGGCCGGACCGCTGACCAGGTGCGGGAGCAGATGGCCGGCTGGCCCCATGAAGACCTGCGGGACCTGCTGACCATCGCCCGGGTCCTGGGTCTCGGCTCGGCGCCAGGCACCCTGGACAACCCGGCGGCGCCCCGCGGGTACCGCATCCTGCGCAAGATTCCCCGCCTGCCGATGCCGGTCATCGAGAACCTGGTCAGCCACTTCGGCAGCCTGCAGCAGATCCTGAGGGCCAGCATCGAGGAGCTGGACGAGGTAGAGGGCATCGGCGAGGTCCGGGCGCGGGCCATCAAAGAGGGGTTGCGCCGGCTGCGGGAACAGATTATGCTGGAGCGGCACATCTAGGGACGTCGATGAAGTGAGGGTCTTCTATGCGTATGCGACGAGCCGCCGGCTGGCTGCTCCTCCCGGGGCTCTTCCTGGTCGCCTGTTCCAGCCCGCCCCGTGAGTCGCCGGTGGTGGCGCCGCCCGTCCAGGCCGAACCGCCGCCGGTCCGCACCGGGGAGGAGCCGCCCACAACGAGCCCGGAGAAGCCGCCGAAACCACCCCAGGCGAAGGCGGTTGCGGCGCGCTTTCACCTGTACACCGGACTGCTGGGCTTCAAGCTCCCCGACGCAAGGCGGGAGCTGAACCCCGGCGAGACCGCCGTGACCGACCTCGCCCCCTTCGACCTGGACGTGCTCCTCCCCGGGATGACCGAGCAGCAGGCACGGCAGGCGCTGAAGGTGGACGGGGCCCAGCTGTTGGCCGAGCCCGACTGGCTCGCCGAGGGCGGGCTGGCCCTCCAGATCGGGCCCGGGCAGCCGGAGCAGGTGGTGACGGTCCGGGTGGAGGCTGCCGGGCTCTCCCCCGCCATTCTGAAGATCCGCCGGGCCGCCCCGGCCACCGTCACCATCGATCAGCGCTTCGGCCATGGCTGGCGGCCGATCACCGTCCTGGACGCCTACACCACCCCGGGCCCCTCCGCCGTGCGGCTGAACTTCTCCAAGCCGGTCCGCAGGGAGGAGGTGGAGCAGGCGCTGCTCGCCGCCCAGTCCGTCCCCATTCGGGGGCTGATGGAGTGGGCTGACGACAAGACCCTGACCTGGCAGATCGCCGAGCTGCCACCCCGCCTTGACTTCCTCCTGGGCGGCGCCCATGACGCCGACGGCCTGCCCCTCCCCGGCGGCATCCCCTCCCTGCGGCTGGGCGACCCGCCCATCCTGGTGGAGGTGGATCTGGCCAATCCGGCCGACCTGGTGCGGGGGACGCTGCCTCCCGATATCATCACCGCTCAGGTGGCGTCCACCAGGAAGGCGGTCAACCTGATCGCCTGGACCCCCGGAACCACCCGATGGGACTGGCAGACGGTGGACGTCTACTTCGACCTGGAGCAGAAGCAGCTGAAGCGGGGGCGGGTGGAGGCAGCCCAGCCCCGCCTGCCGCCCGACGTTGAGCACGGGGTGATCAGCCCCAACGGGGCGCTGGTGGCGGGGCTGAGGAGCAAGGGGCAGACCGCCGAGTCGTTCGATGCCGATCTGGTGGTGCTGGACATCCGGGGGGGCCGCTCCCAGACCTTCCCCGGGGTGATCGGGCGCTTCCGCGGGGAGGGGCAGGTCGACCTGACCACGCACCTTGCCTGGTCGCCTGACAGTGCGCAGGTGGCGGCGCTGAGCTACGCAGGGAACCCACGGAGCGCCGAACTGGTGGTGGTGAATCTGGCCAGCCGGCAGCGCACCGTGCTGGTACCTGACCTGCCGGTTCGGTCGGATGGGACCCACCTCGCCTGGTCGACCGACGGCCGGTTCCTGCTGGCCGGCCACCTGCTGATCGACCTGCAGACCAGGGCGGTCACCCCCCTGCCGGGCGACAGCACGGCCCGCGGCTTCTGGGAGCCGGCGGGGAGGCGGCTGCTTTACAGCCCGGCGGATTGGAAGCAGCTCTTCATCGTCGATCCCGTCCAGGGCGAAGTCAAACCCCTGGGTGACGGCCTGATCGTCGGCTGGTCTGCCCCGGGGCGGGTGATGGTGGTTCGATGGCCCGGCAGCGACACCCGTTACCTGCCGCCCGGTCAGTGACACAAGAAAAGAGGGCCCGAGCCATCCCCACGGCTCGGGCCCTTTCCATCTGGTCGATCAGTCAGCGAAGTTGAAGACGCCGAGAGCGGCCAGCTTCTTGTGCTCTTTCAGGATGATATCGTAGAGGTTGAGGTCGAACACGTTGCAAAGAGCAGCCACGTAGAAGAGGCTGTTCCCCAGTTCGGCCTCCACGACCTCCCGGCAGTGGTTGCAGAGCTTTCCCTGCACATGGTTCTGGGTGTGCTCCTTGAGTTGGTCCAATGGGACATCGGTGGGAAACTGCTGTTTTCCAGCCTCGATTCGAATGCAGCCACAGGAGGTCACCGATTTGGTGAGCGCCCGGTTGATACGGGCATTGGCTTCCTGCATCTTGGCCATAATGTCAAGAACGCTCCGGTGACGGATCAAATACTCGCCCACCGTCTCCTGGAACTGGTCGCACAGCAAGTCCTTCATTGACCTCTCACCTCTCAGTCCCTTTCCCGGTTAAAGGGCGTGTCGGTTGGGAACAAGCCGCCCGTTCGCAACCCTGACAAATCCCATTGTACCAGAGGGCCATGCACCGGACAAACGGCGCCTTGCGGTAAATTGTACCACCAGGCGGCCTTCCGCGCCAGATGTTTCGCAAGCCGTTTCGGAGAGCGAAATGAGAACAGCGGAGGGTTCTGCCCTCCGCTGCCTCGTGGTGGAGCTAAGGGGATTCGAACCCCTGGCCTCGTGAGTGCGATTCACGCGCTCTCCCAGCTGAGCTATAGCCCCAGATGCCCTTTTATTGTACCGACCCCACCGGGGTGAGTCAAGCGGAAGCGGAGGCGGCCCGGCCACCGGAAAGAACGGGTTGAGCCCTTTACTGTCAGTTCGGAATCTGTCATACTTTCGCTGATGAGATGACGAAGCGTGTCGCCGGCGCTCTTCGTTCGTAAGGAGGTGGCTGTAATGATGGCGCTCAGCTTTGCTGTTGCCCTCATGCTCGGCCCTGCCTCCATGGAGCGCGCGTAGGTCCGCCCGGCGATTCGCGGTGCGATGACCTCCCTGAGCCATGGGCCGAGCCAGGCCCGTGGCTTTTTTGTGCCGATTTGGACACACCATCAGGGAGGTTTTCGCATTGCATCTGAAGGATGCTGCTTCTGCGGAGAAGCATACCGGCATCGTGACTTCCATCCAGTCCGGATCGATTGAGGTCAGTCTGGGAGGCATCCCTGTTTCCTGCACCCTCCGCGGCCGGCTGAAAAAGGAGTGGCAGATGGTGACCAGCCTGGTCGTCGTGGGCGACCTGGTAACCCTCAGCCGCACCCCCGAAGGTCTCGGGGTGATTGAGGATGTCCATCCCCGCCGCTCCAAGCTCTCCCGTCCAGGCTTTCAGAACTATGAGCACATCATTGCCGCCAACGTGGACCAGCTGCTCATCGCCACCTCTGTCCACCAGCCCCCGTTCAAGCGGAACCTGGTGGACCGGTTCCTGCTCCTGGCCCGGCAGGCGGGGCTGGAGCCGGTCCTGGTGGTCAACAAGTGCGACCTGGAAGAGGAGCGGGTGATCCGCTCCTGGCTGGCGCCGCTGGAGCCCTCGGGCGTGCCCATGATCCTGACCAGCGCCGCCACCGGCAGGGGGCTGGAGGAGCTCCGCACCGTGCTGGCGGGAAAGGTCTCCTGCCTGGCCGGCCAGTCGGGCGTGGGGAAGTCAAGCCTGGTCAACGCCCTCTTCCCGGGCCTGACAATCCTGACGCAGGGGACCACTTGGGCCAACAAGGGCCGCCACACCACCACCGGCAGCCGTCTCTATCCGCTGCCGGGCGGCGGCTATCTGGCCGACACCCCCGGCATCAAGGAACTGGCGCTCTGGGAGGCCGATGAGGCCGATCTCGGCGGCGTCTTCCCGGAGATCGAGGCCCTCGCCCCCGGCTGCAAGTTTCGGGACTGCTCACATGTTCATGAGCCCAGGTGTGCCGTGCGGGCGGCGGTGGAGCGTGGGGAGATCGATGAGGGGCGCTATCGCAACTACGTCCGGCTGCAGAAGGGGCGTTAGGGGAGCAAAGCCGCACGGGAGAACCGGCGGCTTTGCTTTCTTTACATAGGGTGTTGACATGCCCCTACAATTAAAGATATAATTATACTTTTCTTGACAAGGATGGGTTGCTTCTGGTATCGTAAGGGATGAGGAACCGTCCCGGTTGATCGGGTTGGTGAAGCACGTCCATCGTGCGGTCAGCCGGTAGGATGGGGGTGGCTCAGTGTTTCAGGTGGGGGATAAAGTGGTCTACCCGTTGCATGGCGCTGGGGTCATCGAGGCGATTGAGGACAGGGAAGTGCTGGGGCAGCGCAAGCGGTACTACGTGCTGCGATTGCCGGTCTCGGAGATGCAGGTGATGGTCCCGTGTGAGAACCACGAGTCCATCGGGCTGCGGCAGGTGATGTCCGAGCAGGCCTTCCAGAAGGTGCTGGAGGTGCTCCGTACCCGCAAGAACCAAACTGTCAAGAACTGGAACCATCGCTATCGCATGAACATGGAGAAGATCCGCAGCGGCAATATCCTGGAGCTGGCGGAGGTCGTTCGGAACCTCTCGCACCGGGAGCGGGAGAAGGGGCTCTCCACAGGGGAGCGGAAGATGCTGGAAAGTGCCCGTCAGATCCTGCTCTCCGAAATCGTGCTCATCCACGATCTGGAACTGGAGCAGGCCAATTCCTTCCTGGACCGGGTCCTTGCCCCGTGAGATGGCGCCGGCCAATCCGGCGCCGTTTTCTTCACCCAAATTGGGGGAACCTTAGAACCTGGGGAGCGGCTTTGAGCGTCTCATAGAATGAGGAGATTTCGTCTCTGTTCACAAGTGACTCACTGCAATATAATGGAATCTGTCAGGAGGTGAATGGATGCTCAGAAGAAATCTACGGCTGATGCTGGTGGCCTCGGGAATCCTTGGTGGGTTCAGCTTCATGTTTCTGGGGCGCCAGCAGGTGGTGGAGACGCTCTCCCTGTCCGATCATTGGGCGATCACCCTGCTGATCCTGACACTGGGGAGTCTGATCGGTGCGGTTGTCGGTTTCCTGCTCTTCCCGTTCGTGACATGGCTCGAGGCACGCCTGGCTCGTACTGCACTTATAGATATTGTTCTTGGCTCGGTCGGACTTATATCAGGCCTCTTGATTGCGGCTCTGCTGGGCATGATCTTCGGCGATGTTCCCCTGTTCGGCGGACTGATCTCGATTCTTTCCGCGGTAATCTTCGGCTACCTGGGCATCACGGTGACCACCCGCAAGCGGGAAGAGGTCGGCGAAAGCCTGGGCTCGGTCTTCAACCGGTCGGCCCGGAAGGAGCAGGCTGCGGCCACCGCCTCGGTCGCCGAGTTCTCCGGCATGAACGGCCCCAAGATCCTGGACACCTCGGTGATCATCGACGGGCGCATCGCCGATATCGTGAAGGCCGGGTTCCTGGAGGGCCCGCTGGTGGTGCCCGCCTTTGTGCTGGAAGAGCTCCGGCACATCGCGGACTCGTCGGATGTGCTGAAGCGAAACCGGGGCCGGCGCGGCCTCGATATCCTCAACCGGATCCAGAAGGAGCTCGGGGCGGATGTCCGCATCTACGAGAACCCGGTGGATGCCCCCGAGGTTGACTCCAAGCTGCTGAAGCTGGCCCGGACCCTGAAGGGGAAGGTCGTGACCAACGACTTCAACCTGAACAAGGTGGCCGAGCTGCAGGGCGTGACGGTCCTGAACATCAACGAGCTGGCCAACGCCGTCAAGCCGGTGGTGCTGCCCGGCGAGGAGATGACGGTCCTGGTGGTGAAGGACGGCAAGGAGCCCGGCCAGGGCGTGGGCTACCTGGACGACGGCACCATGATCGTGGTGGACGGCGGGAAGCGGTACCTGGGCGATACCATCGGCGTGCTGGTGACCTCGGTCCTGCAGACGGCGGCGGGCCGCATGATCTTCGCCAAGCCCAAGACGAGCCTGGAGAGGGTAGCGCCGTGAGTGTAGAAGTCGGTGGCGTGCGGGTTCCGGTCAGTGTCATCATCCCCGCTGCCGGCACCGGCAAGCGCATGGGGGGAGGGACTGCCAAGCAGTTCCTCCCTCTCCGCGGCGAGCCGCTGCTGGTCCATACGGTCCGCCTGTTCAGCCGCTGCTCGCTGGTGGATGAGATTGTGATCGCCGCGGGCGACCTGGAGGCGACCCGGGAGCTGGTGGGGCACCTCCCCAAGGTCTCGCAGATCGTCCCGGGTGGGCGGGAGCGCCAGGACTCGGTCTGGGCCGGGCTCCAGGCGGTCCACGCCCGCCCGCGCATCGTGGCGGTGCACGATGCTGCCCGCCCCCTGCTGCCGCTCGAGGTGCTGGAGGGGGTCCTGCGGGCGGCCGCCCTGTACCCGGCTCAGGTGGTGGGGGTGCCGGCCAAGGACACCATCAAGGTGGTCTCCCCGGACGGCGTGGTGACCAGCACCCCCGAGCGCAGCTCGCTCTGGGTGGTGCAGACGCCCCAGGTCTTCTGGGCGGAGACGTTGGTGCAGGCCTTCCGGCGGGCTCAGGCCGATGGGTACCTGGGCACCGACGACGCCTCCCTGGTGGAGCGGATCGGCGTGCCGGTGAGGCTCTACCCGGGGAGTTCAGAGAACATCAAGCTGACGACGCCGGAGGACTTCCGGCTGGCCGAAGCGATCCTGGAGGGGCGGGGATAGTATGCTGGTCGGGTTCGGCTATGACGTGCACCGGCTGGCGGAGGGGCGGAAGCTGGTCCTGGGCGGCGTGGAGATCCCTCACACCCGAGGGCTGGACGGCCACTCCGATGCCGATGTGATCCTCCATGCCCTGATGGACGCCCTGCTGGGTGCTGCCGGGCTGCGGGACATCGGCCACCACTTCCCGCCCAGCGACCCGGCCTACCGGGGGGCCGATTCGCTCAAACTGCTGGCCCATGTGGTGGAGCTGCTGGCGAGGGAGGGTTACCGGCCGGTCAACTGCGACATCACCCTGCTGGCGGAGCGGCCCAAGATCGGCCCCTATGTGGAGCAGATGCGAGAGCGGATCAGCGGCGTACTCGGCGTTCTGCCCCGGCGGGTGGGGCTGAAGGCCACCACCAACGAGAAGATGGGCTTTGTGGGCGAGGAGCAGGGGATGGCGGCCTATGCCGTAGCGCTGATCGAGGAGATTTCGTCCAAAGGATAATCACACCGCCGGGACTCTCCTGGACCGGCAGAGCCTTGACAATCCTTTCCGGTAGCCTGTAGAATGAAACCCATACGTTGAAAAAAGCGTTGAACGGGAGAAGTACCTGCGGAAGCCCGTCCAGAGAGCCACCGCCCAGGCTGAAAGCGGAGGCCGGAGGAACGCAGCGAAGATGCGCCCGGGAGCTGGGGTCCGAACGGCAAGAGCCGCTAGGCGCCCACGGTCGGCCACCGTTAGCGGGCACAGGGTGTGTTGGCACCCGGCAATGAGCGGGGCGCGTTCTTGCGCCCAATCAGAGTGGAACCACGGGTTTTGATGCCCGCCTCTGGCTACGGCCAGTGGTGGGCATTTTGCATTGCCTCTATCGAACCCAAAGGAGGGAAGCGGCATGCTCAGGCAGATTCGACGTGACATTCAGGTCGTCTTCGAGCGGGATCCGGCGGCGCGCTCGGTGTGGGAGGTCCTGCTCTGCTACCCGGGGTTGAAGGCGATCTGGTTTCATCGGGTGGCCCACTGGCTCTGGAAGCGGAACTTCAAGCTGCTGGCCCGGGTCATCTCCCAGATCTCCCGCTTCTTCACGCAGATCGAGATCCATCCGGGGGCCGTCATCGGGCAGGGGGTCTTCATCGACCACGGCAGTGGGGTCGTGATCGGTGAGACGGCGGAGATTCACGACAACGTGACCATCTACCAGGGCGTCACTTTAGGTGGTACCGGGAAGGAAAAGGGCAAGCGGCATCCAACCATCATGAGTAACGTGGTGATCGGAAACGGCGCCCGAATCCTCGGCTCCTTCACCGTGGGCGCCAACAGCCGGATCGGAGCCGGTGCCGTGGTGCTGCGGGAGGTACCGCCCAACTCAACCGTGGTGGGCAACCCCGGCCGGATCGTCGTGCAGAACGGCACCAAGGTGGAGCAGCTGGACCATGTCCACCTGCCCGACCCCATCGCGAACATGTTTGACCAGATGCAGGGTCAGCTCGACAAGCTGGTTCGCCGCATCGAGCATCTGGAGCAAGAGAACCGAGCCCTGCGAAAGCTACAGGAGGGTATCGCTCATGACCATTCGGGTCTACAATGACCTGACCCAGCAGAAGGAAGAGTTCGTGCCGGTCAGCCCCGGGAAGGTCCGCTTCTACAACTGCGGACCCACCGTCTACGACTACTTCCACATCGGGAACGCGCGCAACTTCGTCGTCTTCGACACCGTCCGCCGCTACCTGGAGTACCGCGGCTACGAAGTGACCTACGTGCAGAACTTCACCGACATCGACGACAAGATGATCAACCGGGCGCGGGAGCGGGGGATCACGGTCAAGCAGCTGGCGGACGAGATGATCGCCGCCTACTTCGAGGACGCCGGAGCCCTTGGCGTGCGCCGGGCGGATGTCCACCCCCGGGCGACCGAGCTGATCGAAGAGCAGATCAGCATGATCCAGGAGCTGATCGCCAAGGGGCACGCCTACGTGGTGCCCGGGGGTGACGTCTACTTCCGGGTCACCTCCAAGGCGGACTACGGCAAGCTCTCCCACAAGAACCTGGCGGACCTGGTGGCCGGCGCCTCGGAGCGGGTCGACCCCGACGACCGGAAGGAGCACCCCTTCGACTTCGCCCTCTGGAAGGGGCAGAAGCCGGGCGAGCCGGCCTGGGAGGCGCCCTGGGGCGCCGGGCGCCCCGGCTGGCACATCGAGTGCTCGGCCATGGCCCGCAAGTACCTGGGCGACACCATCGACATCCACTCCGGCGGCGAGGATCTCAGCTTCCCGCACCACGAGAACGAGATCGCCCAGTCCGAGTGTGTCACCGACAAGCCCTTCGCCCGGTACTGGCTGCACAACGCCCACCTGATGATCGAAGGGTCGAAGATGTCGAAGTCGAAGGGCAACTTCTTCACCGTCCGGGACATCCTGAAGCACTACGACGGCGAAGTGGTGCGGATGTTCCTGCTCTCGGCCCACTACCGGACCCAGCTCAACTTCAGCGACGAGCTGGTGGAGCAGACGAAGCGGGGCCTGGAGCGGCTCTACAACACCATCGCCAACCTGGAGCACCTGGCCCAGGCCACCCCCCACCAGCACCTGACCCACGACGAGGCCGAGGTGCTGGGCGACCTCTCCAGGGCCCGGCAGCGCTTCGTGGAGGCGATGGACGACGACCTGAACACCGCCGACGGCATCGCCGTGCTCTTCGAGCTGGCCCGGGAGCTGAACAGCCGGCTGGGGCCCAACAGCTCCCGCGAGCTGATCGAGTGCAGCCTGGGGCTGCTCCGGGAGCTGGGCAAGGTGCTGGGCCTGCTGCAGAAGCAGAGCCAGCCACAGGACCTGGATGCCGAGGTCGAGGCGCTGATTGAGGCCCGTCAGGCGGCCCGGAAGGCCAAGAACTGGGCCGAGTCCGACCGGATCCGGGACCAGCTGAAGGCGATGGGGATCGTGCTGGAGGACACCCCGCAGGGGGTGCGATGGAAGCGGGCATGAGGATGGAGAACCCGCTGCTCCTCCCGCCCCTGACCCTGGCCTACCTGGGTGACTCGATTTACGAGGCCTTCGTCCGGGAGCGGATGCTGGACCGGGGCATCGTCAAGGTGAACGACCTGCACAAGGCGACGATGAAGTACGTGCGTGCCACGGCCCAGGCGGAGATCCTCGAAGCGCTGCTGCCCTCCCTCTCCGAGCAGGAGCGGGACGTGGTCCGGCGGGGCCGGAACGCCAAGGGGCACGCTGCGCCCAAGTCGGCGGAGGCCGCGGACTACGCCGCCTCCACCGGCTTTGAGGCGCTGATCGGCTACCTGCACCTGGCGGGCCGCACGGAGCGGCTGGGGGAAGTGCTGGAGGCGGCGGCCCGGCACGTGGAAAGGGCAGGTTGACCTCCTCCCGGGGGCGAATGATTGAAGCATGAGATGAGCGGCGGGGGGTTGGCGAATGAACATCGAGGTCCAGTACCTGGAGCTGTGCCGGGAGATCCTGGAGGAGAACGAGCGGGAGATCGCCGAGGGCCGGTGGACCAAGGACCGGACGGGCACGGGGACCGTCGGTCTCTTCGGGCGGATGCTGAAGCACGACCTCTCCCTGGGCTTCCCGGCCCTGACCACCAAGAAGCTCTTCTTCAACTCGGTGAAGGCGGAGCTGCTCTGGTTCCTGGCGGGCCGGACCGACCTGGAGTTTTTGCACCAGTACAACTGCCACATCTGGGACAAGGATGCCGAGCGGAACGGCGGCACCCTCGGGCCGATCTACGGCAAGCAGTGGCGCTCCTGGGAGGGCGTCAACGGCAAGACCTATGACCAGATTGCCTGGGTGGTGGCGGAGATCAAGAAGATCGCCGCCGAGCCGGACAAGCCCCAGCCCAACGCCCGCCGGCTGATGGTCAGCCCGTGGAACGTGGCGGAGCTGGAGGAGATGGCGCTGCCCCCCTGCCACGGGCCGTTCCAGTTCCAGGTGAAGCACGGCAAGCTCCACCTGGCCATGTGGCAGCGGAGCGCCGACGTCTTTTTGGGGGTGCCGTTCAACATCGCCAGTTACGCCCTGCTGCTCCACATGGTCGCCCATGTGACCGGGCTGCAGCCGGGTGTCTACACCCACTATCTGAACGACGTGCACATCTACCGCAACCTGATCGACCAGGTGCGGGAGCAGGTCACTCGGGAACCATATCCCCTGCCGAGGCTCTGGCTGAATCCTGACGTCAAGTCGATCTTCGAGTTCACCATGGAGGATATCAAGCTGGTGGACTACCGGCACCATCCCGCCATCCGGGGGGAGATGTCCTCATGATCGCCCTGGTCGCCGCCATGGGCCGGAACGGGGTGATCGGCAGGGAGGGCCGGATGCCCTGGCACCTGCCGGCGGAGATGAAGCACTTCCGCCGGGTGACCCGGGGGCAGGTGGTGGTGATGGGGCGCAAGACCTACGAGTCGATCGGCGGGCCGCTGAAGGGCCGGACCAACATCGTGCTGACCAGGGATCCCTCCTACCGGGCGCCGGGCTGCGAGGTGGTGCACGCCCTGGAGGAGCTCCTGCTGGAGGAGCGGCCGCTCTACGTGATCGGCGGGGCGGAACTCTACCGCCAGTTCCTGCCCCACGCGGACCGGCTGATCCTGACCCGCATCCACCACGATTTCGAAGGCGATACCTTCTTTCCCAAGATCGATCCGGCCCAGTGGCGGCTGACGGCGGCGGAGCCCCACCCGCGGGATGAGCAGAACGAGTACGACTTCACCATCGAGTGGTACGAGCGGCTGCGCACATAGGGCCGCCCCGCTGCGGGAAGACTTCAGACTAAAGGAGACTGAACCCAGTGTCTGGACAGATCGAAGGGCGGAATCCGGTGCTCGAAGCGCTGCGCGCCGGGCGGGAGATCAACAAGCTGCTGGTCGCCAAGGGCGCTCGGGAGGGCTCCATCCGTGAGGTGGTGGGGCTGGCCCGGCAGGCGGGCATCCTGATCCAGGAGGTGGACCGTGAGCGGCTGGACGCCATGGCCCAGGGGCGGAATCACCAGGGGGTGATCGCCCTGGCGGCGGCCCACCGCTACTACGACCTGGACGAGGTGCTGGAGCGGGCGGCGGCGACCGGGCAGGATCCGCTCCTTCTGGTCCTCGACGGGATCGAGGACCCGCAGAACCTGGGCTCGCTCCTGCGCACCGCTGACGCCGCCGGCGTTCACGGGGTGATCATCCCCGAACGCCGGGCTGTGGGCCTCACGGAGACGGTGGCCAAGGTGTCGGCCGGTGCGGTGGAGTACGTGCCCGTTGCCCGCGTCACCAATATCGCCCGCACCCTGGACGAGCTGAAGCAGAAGGGGTTCTGGGTGGTCGGCACCCATCAGGAGGCCAGGGAGCTGTACTACCAGGCCAAGCTGACGGGGCCGCTGGCGGTGGTGATTGGCGGTGAGGGCAAGGGAATGGGCCGGCTGGTCTCGGAGAAGTGCGACTTCACCGTGCGGCTGCCCATGCTCGGGCACGTCACCTCGCTGAACGCCGCCGTGGCGGGCGCCATCCTTGTTTACGAGATCCGGCGGCAGCGGGATGCCGCCGCTGGCAGGTAACGCAGGCGCCACGATCATGGCGGCACCCCACAGGGAGGGTGACCGTACATGTCTTCGCCGCGCACGATTCTGACCCGCGGTCTGATGCTCGGGCTCCTCGCGGCGGTGCTGGTCGCGGGGGGCTTTCTCGCCTATGTAACCTGGTATACCCGCACCGACCGGCTGCTGCCGGGGGTGCACATCGGACAGACGCCGGTGGGGGGGCTCGCCCGGCGGGAGGCGGCTCAGCGGCTTGCGAGCGGGGCTCTCAGGCGACCGCCGGTGCTGGCGGGCGGGTCAGGGGCCGCCGGCGGGGCACCGGTCGAGGGAGCGGCCCTGACCGGGGCGGCGCCGGACGGGTCTGCCGATCCGGCCCTGCCGCCGGAGCCGGCACCGCCGGTCCTGGAGCTGCGGGCTGCGGACCGGACCTGGCTGCTGGACCGGGAGCAGTTCGGGCCTGTGCCCGACCTGCAGGCCGCCCTGGGCGAAGCGCTGAAGATCGGGCGGCAGGGGCCGCTGCTCCAGCGGGCCCGCAGCTACCTTCTGGGCCTGGTGCACGGCTTCTATGTGCCGGTGCAGGCCCACCTACCGGAAGCGGCGATTCGGGCCAGGCTGGAGGCGATTGCCCCGGAGGTGGCCCGGGCGCCGTCCAACGCCAGCTACGACTTCGCCACCGACACCCTGACCCCCGACCGGGATGGGCAGGAACTGGATATCGAGGCCAGCCTGGAGGCGGTGCGCAAGGCGATCAGCCTGCAGGAGCCGGCGGCGGACCTGGCGGTCCGCCCGGTCAAGGCTGCCATTCTGGCCCAGGATCTGGCCCACAGCCGGCGGTACCAGGTCTCCCGCTTCACCACCCCCATCCTCTCGGCCGACGCCGGGCGGGTGCATAACATCAGCATGGCGGTCCGCAAGATCAGCGGTCTCCTGCTGAGGCCGGGTCAGGTCTTCTCCTTCAACCAGGTGGTCGGCCCCCGGGACAAGGCCAACGGCTGGGCCCAGGCCAAGGAGCTCTACCAGGGAGAGTTCGTGCTGGGGTACGGCGGCGGCATCTGCCAGGTCTCCTCCACCCTGTACAACTCGGTGCTGCTGGCCGGGCTGGAGGTGAAGGAGCGGTATCATCACGACCGGCCGCTGAGCTATGTGCGGCCGGGGCGGGACGCCACGGTGGCGTGGAACCTGCTGGACTTCCGCTTCCGCAACAACCAGGAGGTGCCTCTCCTGGTCGGCGCCCGCATCCTCCCGGGACAGCCTCAGCAGATCGAGGTCACACTGCATGCTCCCCGGCCACTGCAGGGCGGACCCATCACCATCGAGGAGGCCGACGTGAAGTACCTCCCCCCCACCATGGTGGAGGTGCTTGACGAAAAGCTGCCGGCAGGTGAGCGGGAGGTGATCGACGAGGGGCACTACGGGATCGATCTGAAGATCTACCGGCTCTTCGGGACGGGCAGCCGGCAGCGGCGTGAGCTGGTCTCCCATGACCGATACCAGCCCAAGGCCGGCAAGGTGCTGGTCGGGGTGGGCAACGCCCCCGGAACGGAGCGACTGCTGGACCCGGGGCTGCAGTAACAGAAGAAACCCCCCAGCATGGTTTCGCTGGGGGGTATTTCACGTGGTCGAAAAGACTCCTGTATGGTATCCTGAACGGGTTCTACTCCTGAGCGTAAAAAGCGTGTCCGTTGTAATTCGACATCGTGAAGAAAATCCCTTCTGCCCTGGCGGGGATTTCTTTGTGAAAGACGGGGCAAGGAGGCCTGTAACCTTGACGTTATCTCTCGTCAACGGGTATAATCCTCAGTAGGATTGCCCCAGAAAACCGGGTTAATACGTGGCGCCGCTCTTCCAATCCGTAACAGTCGATGGCCACCTCTGGCTACCAGGCTGTGCAAGTCGCCGTAATCAGACGCAGTTCTTATCTGTTTGGGTTGAAAAGAGAGGGGGACGGCTCATGACGGCGACGCCGCAACGCGATGTCTTCCACGACTACGACTCCATGCTCGATGAGGACATCGTGGAGTTTGCCCGCGAAGGATCGAATGAGGCGCTCGAATACCTCATCAATAAGTATAAGAACTTCGTTCGGGCAAAGGCTCGCTCTTACTTCTTGATTGGTGCCGACCGGGACGACATCACCCAGGAAGGCATGATCGGTCTGTACAAGGCGATCCGTGACTTCCGGTCGGACAAGCTCTCCTCCTTCCGGGCGTTCGCGGAACTCTGCATCACTCGGCAGATCATCACCGCCATCAAGACGGCGACTCGCCAGAAGCACATCCCGCTCAACTCCTACGTCTCGCTCAACAAGCCAATCTACGATGAGGACTCCGACCGGACCCTGCTGGATGTCATCTCCGGCTCGAAGGTGACCGACCCGGAGGAGCTGATCATCAGCCGGGAAGAGTTTGGCGATATCGAAGGCAAGATGGGGGAGATACTCAGCGACCTCGAATGGAAGGTGCTGATGAGCTACCTCGACGGCAAGTCCTACCACGAGATCGCGGTGGAACTGCGCCGGCACGTCAAGTCGATCGACAACGCCCTGCAACGGGTAAAGCGCAAGTTAGAGCGATATTTGGACAATCGGAACAACGGAGGCGACCGGGGGCGCGATTGACGCATGCCCGGAGGCTGGACAAACAGTGCAGGCCGCATTCAGCGGCCTTTTCTGTTTTTCCCGGACCGCGTTATGTCAAGCGATCCGCTCCGATCATATGGTAGGGGTAGGGGAAAGGAGGGGAAATGATGGGCTGGAACACCTGGGATGACACCTGGCTCCCGGCGGACCTCTGCAAGGATCTGGACGATGACTGTGGCTGCAAAAAGAAGGATCGGGACCGCAGGAAGGACTTTGACCGGGACTTCGACCGGGACTTCCGCGACGACCGGAGGTTCAAGAAGGATTTCGACGACGACTTCCGGGACGACCGGAGGTTCAAGAAGGACTTCGACAAGGACTTCGACAAGGACTTCGACAAGGACTTCAAGGATGATGACTGCGGTTGTGATGACGACTTTGACGATCGGAAGTTCAAGAAGCGCAGGAAGCGGAGGGCGATTCCCATCGGCAACGTCACCGTAGACTGCACGCCCGTCTCGTTCCGTACCCCCGGGCAGGCCATTAACGTCGTCAGTTGTCCGGTGACGCAGGTGACCACCATCACCTGCCCGCGCACGGTCAACCTGCAGATTCCGCTGGGAATCGGCGGCTGCGTGCTGAACGTACCGCTGACGGAGCAGGTGCAGATTCCGGTGGCGACCACCTTCAACGTCCCACCGATTCAGACTCCGGTACCCACCGTGGTCTGCCCGAGCATAACCTCGCCGATCTTCGGGTGCTGACACCCGCCGGAGGGCTGCCGGCCCTCCTGTACATCAGGGCTGGGGCTGATCCCAGCGACTATGCTTTGAAACTCCGGGGATGCTGTGTTATAATCGTCGATGCGATACTCGCTGGCGTAGCTCAACGGTAGAGCAGCGGTTTTGTAAACCGCCGGTTGCAGGTTCGATTCCTGTCGCCAGCTCCAAACGGGCACCAGGACCACCTTGCTGCGGCTGTCTGTCAGCTGCAGGAGGTGGTCCTTTTCGATGCTCCTTCTGCCCGGACTATGTTTACCCCGTGCCGCATCTGGCAAGGATGTAAAGGTAGTTCTCCGGCAGAAGGGTGGATTTGGCGATGATCCCTCGGGAGCAGAAGCCCTTCCTGAGCCTGGTTGCTGACCTGTTTCCCAGACCCGATCTCTCGGGGGTGGTCGTCCGGATCATTACCCCCCCTGACAGCGCGGCCATTGCCCTGGTCTACATCGCCGACCTGATCGGTGCTGCCGACCTGGAGCGCCTGGTTCTCACCCCGCTCTCCCAGGGGGGGATCAGCGGGCCGCCGGAGGCGCTCATGCGCTCCGGCCGCTTTCCCGCGTCCCAACTGAGGTGCGGGGCAGAAGCCAGAGATCTGACAGCGGGACTGCTGGCAGGGCTGGCTGCGATCCATGTGGATGGCCACCCCGGGATCCTCCTGGTGGGCAGTGATCTCCGGGAGAGCCCGGATGCTGGGTTTGGACCCGACCTGGAGGGGCGCATTGCCACCCTGTGCCGGCAGCTGCGCCGCCCTGATCTGCATACGGAACGACTGGTCCGGGCCGACGGCAGCCGGGCGGCGATCCTCTACCTGAAATCGAAGGCGCCACCTGCCCTGGTGCGGTCGGTGCGCACCTGGAGCCTCGATCTGAGCGGGCATCCAGGCCCGGTGCCCTGGTACCGGAACTTCCTGAATGCTATCCGCCTGCCGCCGGCGGTGGAGTCACCCTCGCCGGCCGCAGTCGCTGAGTCGCTCACCAGGGGGTACGTGGCGGTTCTCCGGGATGACCGCTCGGAGCCCCTTCTGGCCCCCACAACGCTTGAATTGCTCTTTCGCGGCCCCCGGGATGTGGCGCTCCTGCCCGCCGCCCGAAGGGTCGTCCTCTGGCCGCGCCTGGTGGCGGCCCTCCTCGGTCTCACGCTGAGCGCCAGCCTGGTGGCGGTCAGCGCCTACCACCACACGCTCATGCCCGGCCCCTTCCTGGTGGCCATGGCGACCAGCCGGTCCAACCTGCCCTTTCCCGTGGTCGGTGAGATGATCCTGGTCTCCCTGATCAGCGATACCGTCGAGTCAGCCGTCATTCGCACCGGCGGCCGAAGGCTGCTGGTGCTGGCCTATCTGGGCAATCTATTGGCCTTCATGGCCATGATGCAGGTGGGGGTGTTGGGAGCGGTATCCGGGGTGGTCGGCATCGTGGAGAGCGCCATCCGAGCCGCTCTTCCCAACCTCGTGCTGCAGCGGATTGTCCGGCTGTGGCGCTACTTCTTTATCGGCGCCGCCGCCGGGCTGGGGGTCACCGGCATCACGCTGCTCTTCTTCGCGCTCATGATCTACGTGGCGGAGGAACAGGCGCTGGAGCACCCCGTCCGCCTGCCACCGGCCGGAGTAATGTGATGAAGCCCAGGCAGATCCCCCCTTATCATCTCTGGTCTTCGGTCCTTGGCGTGCTCCTGGTTGCCGCGTTCTACGCCTTTCCCCGGTCTGTGGCCGCCTCCACCTCTACCGCGGCGCCCTGGGTGGTCCTGTTGGCCGGTGCCACGGTGCTGCTGATGGTCCTGCCGACGCTGATAGCGCTATCCAGGCGGACCGGACATAACCTGATCCACCTCGCCCTGGACGGTGGAGGGAGGCCCCT
Source organism: Bacillota bacterium (assembly GCA_049324875.1). Classification (GTDB taxonomy): domain Bacteria; phylum Bacillota; class Sulfobacillia; order Symbiobacteriales; family Symbiobacteriaceae; genus JAWLHU01. Next base: position 61,751 of record JBMONC010000084.1, on the reverse strand, counting down.
GGCCATCCTGGTTGCCCTGGCGTCCAACGCTGCCATTGCGGCCTCCGCAGGGTTCAGTCTGCGGCAGGCCGCCGAGTTGGTGGTGACGGCGCTCTACCCTCACACCCCGCAGACCTTTGCCATGTCCACCATGCTGATCGCCAGTGCCCTGGGTGCGGCGATGGCCCCGGCCAACGCCTTCTGGCTTGCCTCCCTCTACGTGTGGCCCACTTTGGGCAGCATCCTCCTGCTCCTGATCGGGAACGTGGCCTGGGGGCAGTTCCGGAACGTCCTGCCGGCAACCGGTCATGGGATCCTCCCGACGCTGCAGGAGGTGCTCCCCCTGACATCCCACTACAGCCCGCTGGTTCTCCTGTTCACCTTCTGCGGCTTTCTGCCCTCCTCGCAGCGACTGGTCCGGAGCACGGTCTACTCCATCGTGGGGGCAACCCTGACCTTGTCGCTGGTGATCCTCATTTACCTCATGGTCTTCCCGCTGCCGGCGGGGCTGGGCATCCCGTTTCCCCTGTTCGAGATGAGCCGTCTCGTCCAGGGCGGCCGCTTTCTGGAGCGGGTGGATGTGATCTGGATCGTCGTCTGGACCTACGGGTCGGTGCTCCGGACCGGACTGGTGCTCATGGCTGGCGCCCACCTGTTCAAGGAGGCGTTTCGTCTTCCGGATCACCGGGGGGCGGTGCTGCCCCTGGCGGTCTCTACCCTGGCGGTCGCTCTGGGCCCCTCCAACCTGGCGACCGCGATCGCGGGCGGAACCTTCTTCCTGAGGCGTGCCGGCTTTCTGATCTTCTTTGTGCTCCCCCTGGTGGTGACCTTGCTGGCCTGGTTCCGGCGCAGGAAGAGCCACCGTAGGCGCGGGGGCGAGTCCCATGCGTAGGTGGAGCGCAGCCGGGCTGATGCTTCTCTCCCTGCTGCTCAGCGGATGCTGGGACCGCAGGGAAATCGAAGACACGATCTACGTCGCGAGCATCGGGGTGGACGCGCAGGGCGATGAGTACCTCTGGACCTTTCGTGTCGTCGAGGCCGAACGGCTCACCCTGGGGATGCTGACAGCGGTCACCGCCGAACCCGGGAGGCTCGCCTCCGGTGTGATCACCGTCCGCGCCACCAGTCTGCAGCAAGCCGTGCAGCTCCTTCAGCCCAGCATCATGCGGGTGATCTCCCTGGAGCATGTGCGCTGGATCGGGTTCGGCGAGGAGGTCGCCAACCAGGGCTTGGGTCCCCTCCTCAGTCAGTTCCTGCGCCATAATCAGATCCGCCGGTCAGCCAACATCTACCTGGTGCGGGGAACCGCCTTGTACCCCTTCCTTAACAACCGGCCTGTCGGGGACCTGAATCCGATGAAGTTCTTTGAGACGGCCCGGCTGGTGCAGAAGCGGTTCCACCTGAGCCCGCCGGTTCAGCTCCAGCATTACTACGCTCGCCTCAGTTCACCCGGCGTCGACCCGATGATCGCCGTGGTGGGGGTGAACGAGATGGCCAAGGAACAGCCAGGCAGTGAACTCCCCGCCATGGGCGGCCGCTCTCTGAAGGGCGGAGAGGTGCCGCGCAACGGCGGAAACCCGGCGGAGTTTATGGGGACGGCGATCTTCCGGGGGGACAGGCTGGCCGGAACCCTCTCCGTGGACGAGACGGCTGCGGTACTGGCGCTGCGCGGTGAGATGGGGAAGGTCTACATGTCGGTGCCGGACCCTCGGGAGGAGGGGGTTTACATCACCATTCGGCTTCACCAGGAGAACAAGCCGCGGTACAGGGCGGATTTCCGCAATCACCGCCCAATCATCCACGTCAGACTCCAGTTCGAGGCCGAACTGCTCTCCACCCCCGGCATGACCGATTACTCGCAGCCGGAGAACCGGCGGGCGCTGGAGCGGTCTATCGCCAACGACTACCTGGCACCGCTCTTCCGTTCGCTCACCGACAAGGTCTACAGCGATTGGGGCGCCGATCCGGCGGGGTTTGGGCAGCTGTTCCGCTCCCGGTTTGCGACCTTTGATGACTGGGTGGCCTACCGTTGGACTGATAAGGTTCCGGATCTGAAGGTCACGGTGGAGTCCGACGTCTTCATCCGCCGGTTTGGCATGCTGCTCTCCAGCGACATACCGGAGAACTAGGAGTGTGAAGTGCGGTGTGGGATCGATGGGCCATCATCGCCGTGTCGGTGTTGATCGCTGCCAGGGCAGCGCACTGGGGCTGGAGGCTGGGGAAGGGCGGAGACTGGCTTGCGGGGGCCGGAGGGTTCCTGCTGGCTGCGATCGCGATCGGAGCCCCCCTGATGCTGTGGGCACTCGGCCCGGAGGCTGGCAGGTAGGACCTCAGGCCACCGACCTGGAACCAGAGACCTTCCCGTGCCGTCGAAGGGAGGAAGGGGTGGTCTCCTTTGCGGTGGCGGTCTGTCATTCTCCTGGTGGTCCTGCTGGTGGCTCTCGCCGCCCCCGCAGGAGCGGTCTCTTGTGTCCCCCTGGCCAACCAGATGGATCGGCTGGACGTGGTGGCCCGGGGGCGGATCCTCCAGATCCGGGAGCACTACCTGCGCCTGAGGGTCTCCAGCTACTACAAGGGCTTCGGCGGGCCGGTGCTGGAGGTTGAGGTCTTCGGGCTTGGTGGACCGACGGAGCGGATGGACTGGTCAGGCATGCCCCGGGTGGGGGATGAGCTCCTGATCGGTGCCCGGCAGCAGACGTCGGGCCTGCGGAACGAGGTCTGCCAGCCCTTCTACCTGCTCAAGCCCGGACAGGCGCTGAATCCGGCGTGGGAGGCGGTGCTGGGCCCCGGCAGAGCCCCTGCAGGCGCTCCTGACCCTCCCTGGTACCAGTGGCTCCTACCGGGGGCTCTGGTGCTGCTCAGCGGGCTGGGCGGGGCCTGGTACCTGATGCGCAGAGACAGGAAGGGCGCCCCCGGATAGGAGGCGCCCCTCGGATCGTTTACCAGCGGACCGACAGATAGATGGAGAGACCGACGATGAGTACCGGAACCATCAACAGGTAGAGATGCTGCAGCCGGACCAACCAATCCCCTTCCCGGAACGACCGGGCATACTCGCGATGGATCTCCCTCATCATGCCGATTCCTCCCCACCCGGGGGCTGGGCCCCGGTCCTTTGCTCACCATGATCGTATCACGATTGGGAATAGACCTGGTATTCGGTGGAGAGGCGATTCCTATATAGTCACACAGATGATACAAAAGTCTACAAAGTGATGGCACCCCATCCCCCGCGCACTCAGGTTCGGGCAGATTCGGGCATACTAGCGCGGAAACGGGGGATGATCGATGGAGTATCGGACGCTGGAGCAGATCGGTGAGAAGCTGCGCAGCCTCGGGCATGAGCGGCGGGAGGTGGTCCACGAGATCGTGGCCGATGCCCGCCAAGGAGATGCGACCGAGGCCCGCTACCTTTACCGGAAGCTGGACCGGATCAGCGAGGAGTGCATCGCCCTCATGCAGCGCCAGCGGGAACTGATCGCCCATGAGCTGAGCGATGGGAACCTCGGCTAGGAAACAAGCAAACCGGCCACGCTCCACGGGAGCGGGCCGGTTCTCTGCTTCTGCTTCAGTTCATGCCGGCCCAGATCAGGTAGAGGGCCGCAGCGCCGAGGACCACCGGGACGATGGCCAGATAGAGAAGCTGAAAGCGGGTCAGCCAGTCGGAACGCTTGAACGCATCCTTATAGATACGGTGCGCCTCCTGCAACATGCGGATCCCTCCTTGTCGGGGCCGTCGGATTCCTCGACCGCCTACCTAGATGCTATCGCAAACCGGCATAGACGTTCTATTCCCCGAAGGGTGGAACGCGCGGCAATCCCTCCGGACCATCCGGGGTCCCTGGTGGATAGGCCCTTGGCGCAGGGGGGACCAGGGCGCGCAGAACGCCCACCACCGGGGGATGGTGGTGGGCGTCACGCTCACTGCCAGTCGCTTTCGGGGAAGGCCTGCAGGGCTCGCAGCGCCAGGCGTGCCGTGCCCGTGGGGTGGCCGCAGTTGCCCCGCCCGTAGAGCAGAACGGTGGCCAGCTCGCGGGCCAGCCCGGTCTCCCCGGCCTGCAGGGCGCCCGCCAGCTGCCGGTGCCCCTCCTTGCAGCCGTGGCACTGGCCGCAGGAGGCCTCGGTCAAGAAGGTGACCGTCTCCCTGACCACGGCGGACAGGCTGGCCTCTGCCCTGGCGAAGACGACGATGGCCGCCGGCCCGATGCTGGTGCCGGCCTCCGCCAGCGCCTCATAGGTGAGGGGGAGGTGGAGCTCGTCGGGCCGCAGGGGCCCCGAGCTGAGACCGCCGGGCAACACAGCCAGAAGTTGCTCCGCGGCCGGTGCGCCGGCCCGGGCGAGCAGCTCGTCCAGCCGCGTCCCGTAGGGCACCTCGTAGACCCCCGGCCGCCCGACAGCACCGGTCACGGTGAAGAGGGCGGTGCCGGGGCAGTCGGGGGTGCCAAGGGCCCGGAAGCCCTCCACCCCCAGCCTGAGGATGGCGGCTGCCGCCGCAAGCGTCTCCACGTTGTTCAGGACGGTGGGGCAGCCCCGCAGGCCGATCTCCTCGGGGTAGGGGGGCTTGGGCTGGGGCAGCCCCTCCAGCCCCTCCAGGGAGTCGATGACGGCGGTCTCCTCGCCGGAGATGTAGCTGGGGGCGGAGGGCTGAAGCTCTACCGCCACAGCGCCCAGCAGCCCCGCCTCCCGGGCTTCCTCCAGCGCCGCCTCCACCGCTGCCAGCGCCTCCTCGGCGTCGCCCCGCACAAAGAGGTAGGCCTGGTCGGCCCCCACGGCGGCGCAGGCGATCAGGAGCCCCTCCAGCACCCGGTGGGGGAAGTAGGTGAGCAGGTACCGGTCCTTCCGGCTGACGGGTGAAGACTCGGCGCCGTTGCCGATCACGTACTTGGCGATGCCGGCCGCCCGGGCCACCTTCCGCCACTTCTCGGCCACGGGGGCGCCCTTGCCGCTGCCCCCCCGGCCGCGCAGTCCGGCCAGATGGACCTGCTCCAGCGCCCAGCGACCGCCCTCGGCCCGGGCCCTCGCCAGCCCGGCGTAGCCGCCCCGGGCCCGGTACTCGGCCAGTCGCTCCCGGGCGGTCGGGCTAGGCTCGGTGATCAGGTGGGGCGTTTTCACTGCGCCCGCCCTCCTCGCCGGTAGCCCTCCTGCTCGGCCAGGAGGTCCAGCTGGAGGGTGCGGGCATCCTCCAGGTAGAGGTCGACCTTGGGCATGGCCAGCAGGCCGCCGTGCCGCTGGTCAAGGGTCTTGATATACCCGCCGCAGACCTCGCACAGCTCCACCCGCCACGGCTCCAGCGACTCCAGTGTCAGCAGATGGACCTTCTTGACATCGTCGGAGTCGCAGTTGGCGCAGGTGAGCCGGTGGTGCTCCCACTGGGTGTCGCACTGGGGGCAGTGGAGGAAGCGGAGGTTGTCCGGATCGATCCGGCAGACATCCGGCTGGGTGCCGCAGACCGGGCAGAAGTTCTGCCGCCACATGGCCAGGGGGGCATGGGCCGTCACCGCCGCCGCAAAGCGGGCCATGAAGGGCTGGAGCGCCAGGCCAGCCAGGGTGAGCAGCGTCTCGGCGGCGGTGCTCAGCCCATGCCGGTCGGCCCACTCCCCCGGCCCGTGGCCCGCGAGGAGCGCTTCAGCCAGCGCCCGCCGCTCCGCGGGTGAACTGCGGGCCAGCGCCCCGACCACCGGCCCGACTTCAGGCCGGGTCTGGGCGTACAGGCTGGTCAGGTCGCTCAGCACATCAGCAAAGAGGTCCGGGTCGATCACGGGCTCCACCAGGGTGATCAGCGGCTCGCCCGTCAGGAAGGCGCCCTCCATGGCCACATCCGACGGGAGAGGGCTCGGGGCCGGAACCCGTTCCTGCCATTTGCGGGTCCGCTCCCGCCAGGTGCGCAGGAATTCCAGGGACTGCATAGTGCGTCACTCCTTTGTGCCAGGCCCCCGACAGCGGTGCCGGGGAGTGCTACGACAAGAGCTGAACCGTCAGGTTGATCCCGGGCATCCCGGCGTACAGGTCGGCGAGCAGGCGGATATCCCGGGGCTGGGGCAGCCGGTAGACGGCGCCCATGATCGACTGCTCTGCAGCGAAGCCCACGGGGACGAAAAGCAGGCCCGTCCGCTCTGACGGTAGGACGATGGTCCACTCCTCGCCGATACCGTCTGGCCCCGGCTGCCCGCGCACCACCACGTGGAAGTTGGCGGAGGCGGCCGGCTTGGTGAAGCGGAGCTCCGTGACGTTCCGGCAGACGAGCTCGCCGGTCTGGTTTCCCGCCGCATCCTTTCGAACCGGGGTCCAGTAGAGCACCTCGGTCCTGGGCGAAATCAGCCGGCCCGGGGCGTACTTCCCCTGCCGGATCGAGATCTCCATTAACATGAAAGGCAACCCTCCGATGATGAAGCGATGGTGAAAGCCCGAGCCGTCGGTCCGACGGCCCGGGCGATCGGGTCTACTCTGTCTCTGCGCAGTCGGGGCAGGGCACGTTCTGCTTGCCGGTGCCGTGGCAGTGCTCGCAGACCAGCGTCACGCCGTCGAGGCTCGCAAAGGGGTGTCCGGCGCACTCAGGGCAGTGCTCGCCGGTGGTGATCATCCCGCCGCCGGTGCAGCGGGGGCAGGGGGCGGTCTTGCTCATCACGCCTTCCCTCCATCCACAATCTCAGCGGTCCCGTTCTTGATCGACTCCTCGACCCAGAGCGAGTGCTCGGCGCTGGCGTAGCCCAGGTCCACCCAGCCCCGGACCATCGACTCCAGCGAGCGGCTGGTGAACGGGTGGATGGCGGTCAGGTAGATGTGCAGCAGCCCCATCGCCAGCCCGCCCCAGAAGGCGACCGAGTGGATGATCTGCATCAGCTTGAAGCTCTCGTCGGAGACGGCGCCCCGGCCGAACCACATCACCAGCCCGGAGACCACGAAGGCGATGAAGGTGAGCACCACCACGTAGAAGTTGACCTTGTGACCGCCGTTGTACTTCCCCTGGGGCGGCAGCGCCGGCTTGCCGGTGGTGTAGTGCAGGGGGGCGATCAGCATGTACCGCAGGTCGTCCCGGCGGAAGTGGAGCAGCTCCTTCAGGTCATCCATGGCGCCCTTGGGGCTGCCCAGCAGCCAGATCAAGGGGGAGGCCATCAGCACCACGGCCCCGATCCGGTGGATCAGGCGGGCATACTGCCCCACGGTGCCCTGGAGCATCGGGCCCAGCCCGACGGCGCCCGAGGTGGGATCTCCCCGCCAGACGAAGACGAGCCCGGTCAGCACCAGGAGGATCCATGAGATGCCATAGACCCAGTGGAAGAGCATCTGGATCCGGTTGAACTTCTTGATCTTCTTGCCCGTATAGGCTCCCACGCAGGTTCCCCCCCTTAGTCGTGCATGGAGGCGGGCTCGGTCTCGTGCGGGTGGTTCCCGCCCTTGAAGGTCCGGCGGGCCGCCAGCCAGTTGATCAGCATGCCGAAGACGGCGGTGCCCAGCAGCGCCTTGCCGATCGGCTGCAGGCCGTACTTCCAGAAGGTGAGCCGCTTGGAGAGGGTCGGGTTGACCGGCAGGCCGTAGGCCTCGGGGCTCTCCAGCAAGACGTAGAGCTCATGCAGACCCCCGAGCTCCTTGTCGCCGTAAACGTTGGCGTTCTGATAGCCCATCGCCTTCAACTGCGCCACCCGCTCGTAGGCCCAGTCCAGCAGCGCCTGCCGGTCGCCGTACTTGATGCAGTCGGTGGGGCAGACCTGGACGCAGGCGGGCTGCATCGCGTTGGAGATCCGGTCGTAGCAGAGGGTGCACTTGCCGGCCTTCTGGGCGGTCTGCCCGAAGGCGGTCTTGTCGACGTGGATGGCGTCGAAGGGGCAGGCGGGCTCGCAGTAAGCGCAGCCGATGCAGGCCTGCTTGTCCAGGGTGACGACACCGTAGTCGCCGTACTGCAGGGCGTCGGTGGGGCAGGCGGTGACGCAGCCGGCCTCGGTGCAGTGCATGCAGTTGTGCTTCTGCATCAGCCACTGGCTCATGCCGCTGGCATCTTCCTGCTCGATGAACTTGATGATCGTCCAGGTCTGGGAATCCAGCTGTGGGTGGCTCTGGTAGGTGCCCGGCTCCTGGAGGAAGCGGGCCTCGTTCTCGTTCCACTGCTTGCAGGCCACCTCGCACGCCTTGCAGCCGATGCACTCAGAGGTGTCCACCAGCATGGCGACCTGCTGCTCTTTATTGGCCGGATCGGGCTTCCAGGAGGTCCAGGTTCCAACACGTCCCATGGTGGCTTACCCCCTCTCGCTGACCTTGCGGATCGTGCCCAGGAAGGCCTTGGATTCCTGAATCTGCACGTTGACGTCGATCGCCTGGGGCGTCAGCGTGTTGGTGATGTCGCCGTGGACGTAACCGGACTTGGGCGCCCAGTGGATCGGCAGGCCGATCACGTGGGTCTTCTTGCCGCCGATGTTCAGCGGGCGGACCCGGTTGGTCACCATCGCCCGCACCCGGACGGTGCCGCGGGCGGTCTCGACCTCGACCCAGTCGCCGTTCTTGATCCCCTCCCGCTGCGCCAGATCCCGGTCCAACTCGGCGAAGTGGAGCGAGAAGGCCTCCGCCAGGAAGGGCAGGGTCCGGGTCATCACGCCGGAGGTCTGGTGCTCCGTCAGCCGGTAGGTGGTGACCACGTGCGGGTACTTGTCCACCGTGCCGAAGTTGTCGTGCTTCGACCCATAGGTCCGCAGGGTGGGGATCGACTGCTGCTTGTAGAGCGGGTTGGCCAGCGGGGACTCCTTGGGCTCGTAGTGGACCGGGACCGGGCCGTCGGCCAGCGGACCCCAGATGCCGCCCATGCCCCAGGGCTTCATGATGAAGGGGGAGTCGCCGCGGATGCCCAGGGCGTGGACCTGATCCGGCGCCACCGGGAGCATGTCGGGCACATCGACGCCGGTCCACTTCTTCGCCGCGGCATCCCACCAGACCAGCGGTACCTTCGACCAGTTGTTGCCGGCCGGGTCGGAGGAGGCCCGGTTGTAGAGGACACGCCGGTTGGCCGGCCAGGCGAAGGCCCAGCCCAGGTGCAGGTAGTCGGCCTTGCCGTCGGGCTTCGCCTCGGTCCAGCCCTCGGTCCGGTTGGGCGCCGCCCGCTTGCGGGCATCCATCCGGTTGACCCCCTCCTCGGGGTAGATGCCGGTGTAGAGCCAGCAGCCGCAGGCGGTGCTCCCGTCATCCTTCAGGCTGACGAAGGAGGCGAAGGGCTTGCCGGTGGCGATGTCGTAGCCGTTGATCTCCTTGACCACCGCCATGTGGTCGAAGTCGTTGGGGTGCTCCTTGGAGTCGTAGTTCCAGACCAGGTGCTTGATCGGCTCATCCTTGGCGGCGTTTGAGGAGGCGTAGAGCGCCTTCAGCCGCTTGCCGAGCTCCACCATGTACCAGCCGTCGGAGTGGGCGTCGCCGAGGGGCTCGATCGCCTTGTTCTTCCACTGGATCAGCCGGTGGGAGTTGGTGAAGGAGCCCTCCTTCTCCAGCGGGCCGGCCGCCGGGAGGAAGATCACCTCGGTCTTAATCGCCTTCGGGTCCATGCCCTCCAGCTTCCAGAACTCGGAGGTCTCGTTCTGGAACAGGTCGGCCACCACCAGCCAGTCCAGGTGGCTCAAGGCATCCTGCACCTTGCGGGCGTTGGCGGAGCCCACAGCCGGGTTCTGGCCGATGTTGACCAGGCCCTTGACCTTGCCGTCCAGGACCGACTGGAAGATGTCGTAGTGGGAGTAGGTGGTGCCGGCGGCCATCTTGGGGAGGTAGTGGAAGCCAAACTCGTTGGCGGCCGTCGCCTTGTCGCCCCACCAGGCCTTCAGCAGGCTGACGAAGAACTTGGGCTTGTTCTCCCAGTAGCTGGCCTTGGCCGTGGTCTTGGCCAGGAAGTCCGAAAGCGACTTGTGCGCCTCGTTGGGCTGGCCCAGGTAGCCCGGCAGGTCGTGGTAAAGGACCGCCAGGTCGGTGGCGCCCTGCACGTTGGCGTGGCCCCGCAGCGCCGCGATGCCGCCGCCGGCGACGCCGATGTTGCCCAGCAGCATCTGCAGCAGGGTGGAGCAGCGGATGTTCTGCACGCCCTTGGTATGCTGCGTCCAGCCCATGGCGTAGGCGAAGACCGCCGACTTGCCGGCCTGGCCGGTGGAGGTGACGATCTCAGCGAACTTGATGAAGTCCTCCACCGAGATGCCGGAGATCTCCGAGACCTTCTCCGGGGTGTACGCCGCGTAGATCCGCTTGATGTGCTGGAAGACGGTGTGCGGGTCCTGCAAGGTCTCATCGGCCTTCGGCTTGCCGTTCTCCGTCTGGAAGGCCCAGGTGGCCTGGTTGTAGCGCTTCCCCTCCGGGTCCCAGCCGGAGAAGAGCCCCTCGTCGAAGGAGAACTTCGGATCGACCAGGAGCGAGGCGTTGGTGTACTTGACCACGTACTCCCGGTGGAACTTGTTGTGGGTGATGGCGTAGTTGATCAGGCCGCCCAGCACGGCGATGTCGCTGCCGGAGCGGAAGGGGATCCACCAGTCCGCCTTGGAGGCGGTGCGGGTGTAGCGCGGGTCGACCACGATCACCTTGGCGCCCTTCTGCTTGGCCCGCAGGAACCACTTGAAGGAGATCGGGTGGTTCTCCGCCGCGTTGGAGCCCATGAAGACCACCACGTCGGCGTTGGGGATGTCCCAGAACGACGTGGTCATGGCACCGCGACCAAAGCTAGTGCCCAGACCGGGCACGGTGGAGGAGTGTCATATACGGGCGTGGTGCTCAAGGTAGACCACGCCGAGGGAGCGCATCAGCTTGGTGATCAGGTAGGCCTCTTCGTTGTCCACACAGGCGGAGCCGATATGGGCGATGCCCTCGGTCCGGTTGACCGTAAGGCCGGCCTGGTTCTTCTCCACAAAGGTCTTATCCCGCGTCTCCTTGATCAGCTGGGCGGCACGGTCGAGCGCCTGCTCCACCGTGACCTCCTCCCAGCGATCGGAGCCGGGCTTGCGGATCTTGGCCTTCAGCTCGCGCAGCGGGTTGGCCTTGCCCACGCCCTCGTAGGCGAACTGCATGGTGGCAGCGCCCTTCGGGCAGAGGGAGCCCTCGCTGATCGGGCTGTCCGGGTTGCCCTCCAACTGGAGGAGCTGACCGTCCTTCACGTAGGCAATCATTCCACACCCGACAGAGCAGTGGGGGCAGACGGTAGGAACCTCTTTGGCCTTGGCGATGCGGGACTCCTTGATGTCCTGCGCCAGAGCGGCCCGCTCTTCCCCAAAGAGCAGAACCGCTGCACCGGCCGCGCTGACGCCTGTAAGCTTCAGAAACGCACGGCGGTCCAGATTCATGCCTCGATCCTCCTTACCACTCGATTGCCTTTTGTGTATACAATCAGGCTATCGGCTGTCCGAACGTAGCCGACTAGCTCGATCCCCAGGGAGATCGCCAACTCATAGGCCTGGTCGGTGGCGGCGGTCCGGGAGACGCCGATGCCGGCGCCGAACCGGGCCAGCCGTGTGCACATCTCATAGGAGATCCGTCCGGAGGTAAGAACCACCACCTGGGCGGCGGGCCAGCCTGCCTTCCGGGCGGCGCCCAGCGCCTTGTCGACGGCGTTGTGCCTGCCGATATCCTCCCGGATGATCCGCTCGCCCGTGTCTGCCCGGACCGCCATGGAGACGTGGATCCCGCCGGTCTCCCGGTAGAGCGGGGCGTTGGCGAGCATCTCCTGCATCCACCGGAGCAGGCGCTCTTCCGGGACCGCCAGGCCGTGCGTGACCGGTGCCAGTTCGATCTCCGTCCGGCGGCGCTCAGCCAGGTCGACCCAGATCAGGCCGCGCTCTTCCTCCACAACCAACCGGGTGATCTCATCCACCTGGTCGATCACGCCCTCGCCGCAGAGGTAGCCGATCACCCAATCCTGCAGGTCGATCGGCGTCGTCTGCACCGTCAGCCACTCCTCGTCGTTGAGGAAGATGGTTGTGGGCCGCTCAACAGGGGCACGAGCCACCGCATCTACCGCTGTGACCGCTGCCATCCAATCCCCCCTGCCCAGCATAACTCCGGAAATTAGACTTTTAGACTACAAAGGTGTTATCAAGGTCTATGTTATACTCTTTAATGTTAAGAGGAAACGAGCCACGCGGCGGGTCCTTACCTCTCTGTTCGGCCTTGTTCGCACGTACGTTCGGGGAATGTTCGTAGATTGTTCGGCCTATCACATGTAGGCGGTTCGTCTGATCCTTAAGGAGGAGGGGATCGGGTGGCGACCTATGAGAGACTGACCGCTGCACTGAAGGCGCTGCCTGCCTCTCCGTCTGAGGCGGAGCTGCTGCAGGCGCTGGCTCGGATCCCCTGCACGGAGCTGGGCTGGACGGCGGCACGGGTGCGCACCCTCCAGCCGGAGGGGGTGGCGGCCAGCTGGCCGAAGGCCAGTCTGCTCAGGCCGGAGCTCACCCTGCCCCTGACCGAGGGGATGGTGCTGGAGGCAGAGGGGGCGGGGGATGGTCCGGCGCTGGAGCTGTTTGCGGCTGTTGCGGGGCGGCTGTTGGAGGAGGTCCGGCAGCGCTGCCGGCTCAGCCAGCGCATCGAGCGGTTGTCCCGGCGGTCGCGCGAGGCGGAGGAGAGGCACCGGAACCTGACCCTTCGGCTAGCCGAGCTGCGCGGAGAGCTGGACACGACCCAACAGCAGCACGTGGTGCTGAGCGAGCGGAACCGCATCGCTCAGGACCTGCATGACCGGGCGGCCCAGACCAACTTCCTGCTCTCGCTCAAGCTGGACTGGGCGCTGGCCCACCTGGCCGACGAGGACCCTCTCCGGCCGGAGCTGGAGCGGCTGAAGGAGCTGGCTGCCCAGGCGGCGGCCCAGACCCGTGAGGCAATCTACGCCCTCCGCGCCTCCGAGATGGCGGAAGGGGGTCTGGTGGGCGGCCTGCGCCGGCTGGTCCGCTCCATGAAGGATGACGGTTTCGTCGCCAACCTGACCGTGACCGGCATTCCCGTGCCGCTGACGCTCGAGGTGGAGGATGCGCTCTTCAAGCTGGCCCAGGAGGCGCTGAACAACACCCGAAAGCACAGCCGCGGCTCAGCGGTCATCGTCGCCCTGCGCTTTGCCCCCACCCTGGTCACCCTGGTGGTGGAGGATGATGGGGTCGGCCTCTCGGGGGGCGAGCTGATCGAACTACCCGGGCGGCTCGGGGTGAAGGGCATGCGGGAGCGGGTGGCCTCTCTGGGTGGTGAGTTTGAGTTGATGAACGGCGACGAGGACGGTCTGATCGTGCGTGCCACCATACCTTTGAAAGGGGCCGGAAATCATGGCGATTCGGATCGTCATCGTGGATGACCATGAGCTGTTGCGGGAGGGGATCAAGGCGATGCTCTCCCGCGAGCCCGACCTGGAGGTGGTGGGGGAGGCCGCCGATGGCCGGACGGCGCTGATCCGCTGCCGGGAGCTGAAGCCCGATGTGGTGGTGCTGGACCTGAAGCTCCCGGACATGGATGGGGTGGAGGTCTGCCGCCAGGTGGTGCAGGACCTGCCCGCCACCTCGGTCCTGATGCTGACCACCTTCACCGATGCCGACCTGGTGCTTGCCGCCGTGAAGGCGGGAGCGAAGGGCTACGTGGTAAAGGATGTCCTGGGGATGGACCTGAAGCGCTCCATCCGGGGGGTGGCCCGGGGGGAGGTGGCCATGGACCCCAAGGTGGTGGGCCATCTGATCCACCACATGCGGAGCCCGGCCACCGCCGGTGATGAGGAGAGGACGCCGCTGAACCGGCAGCAGCTGGCGATCATCCGGCTGGTGGCCCAGGGCTACACCAACCGGGAGATCGCCGAGCAGATGTTCCTGAGCGAGAAGACGGTCAAGGGCTACCTGGCCGAGGCGCTCCGGCGCATGGGGGTCAAGAACCGGGTCGAAGCAGCGATGCTCGCCTCCCGCAAGGGCTGGATATAAATAAGGAAAAGCCCGGCCGTCGTCCGACGGTCGGGCTCTGTCATCTCATCCGCGTCAATGCAGCGGGAACCGCTGGGTGGCCTGGTCCAGCTCCTCCGAGAGCGACCGGATCCGGTCGGAGAGGGCCCGCAGGCGCCGGCTTGCCTCGCCGATATTGTTCACGTAGGCCTCGGCCCGGCGCACCAGCCCTACGGCCGACTCGATGCCCCCGGCCATGGCGTCGACCTCGCCGATCACCTGCCGGCTGGCGTCGCTCATGGAGCGGATATGGGCGGCCGTCTCCTCGGCGACGGTGGAGAGGTCGGCCATCTGCTGACTGACAGCGCCGGCCCGGGCACCGTTCTCATTCTGGACGGCTGAGAGCTCCCACAGGCGGCTGGTGGCCGCTTCGGCGGCCCGGGAGATCTGCCGGAGGGCGTTGTCGCATTCGTTGGCCGCCCTCTGCCCCTCTTCCAGGTCGCTCAGCCAGCGATCGACGCGGGCTGACAGGTCGGTGGTGGCGGAATCGGCCCCGGAGGAGGCGCTGCCCTGCTCGGCAATGGTCTGGGCGGCAATGCGGGCGACCTCGAGGGCCGAGACGGTGCGCAGGGCGCTGTGACGGCCCTGTTGAGCGGCAGCCACCACCGACCGGGTAGCCTCCAGCACGTCGTTCAGCCCCACCCGGGCGTCCTGCACGGCGGTCGTCACCAGGATCACGATCTCGCTGGCGTGCCGCAGCGCCCGGGCCTGCTCCTCGCTGCCCACATCAATGCGGGCCAGGGCGACCTCCAGTTCCCGCATCCGGTCGGCGGCGCGCTCGGCGCTGCTTCCCACCTGCTCGGCGGCCTCCAGGGCGCTTGCGGCCACCTGGAGGGCGGCCTCGGCGTTCGCCGCCGTCTGGCGGGCGGCGCTGGACAGTTCGTCGCTCACCGCCTTCACCCCGCGGGAGACACGTGCCATCTCCACCACAGTCTGGCGGATTCGCTCGATCATCCCGTTCAGCGCACTGGCGAGACGGGCCATCTCCACCGTGTCATCGGCATCCACCCGCACCTGCAGATCTCCGGCGGTCAGCACCGCTGCAAACCGCCTGAGCGGCCGGGCGATATTTGTCAAGGCGAGCCGGTAGGCGAGGAGCAGCGCCGCCACGAGCGAGAAGATCGCCACCGCTGCCGCCAGCCGGATGGCGTTCTCCGTCGAGCGGGCCAACTCATCGTAGTTCGCCTCCGGAATGCCGACGAAGGAGCCCGCCACGATCTTCCCGGAGGGATCGGGCAGGGGAAGGTAGATGGTCCGCTCCCACTGCCAGCCGCCCACCAGCGCTCTGCCGCGGTACTCCTGACCCGCTCGCAGGTGGTCCATCACCAGGTCCGAGTACAGGGTGCCCACTGCCCGCTTACCGCCACCCACGGCCGGCACCGTGGTGGTGACACGGATGCCGTCCAGGGCGATGGTCGCATGGAGCGGCAGGGATTGAGGCGAGCGATTCGTCACCTCATTGACGATGGCGTGATCGTTGTTCAGGATGTCACTGACAAGGACGGCGCCTAGTACCCGGCCGCCGTCGTCGATGACAGGGGCCGCTCCCACCAGGGCGAGCGCATCCTCAAGGATCTGACCGACCCGGGGATCACTGGAGGCCTCGGTCTGAAGGATCGGCATCCGCACCTGGGCCTGAACCTGAGCCGACTCCCCCGCAAGCTCCTGCTTCGGGATGACAACCACCGAGGAGAGAGGGGCCTGCCCGTCCAGCACCTGCTGGACCAGACCCCCATAGAGGACGGTATCACCGACCGTCTTCGAGTTGGCCCGTCCCACTACCACCGAGTTCCGGTCGACCACCGTCATCAGATCCGCACCGGACAGGGCAACGTACCACTCGTCCAGCGTCCGATGCGGGTCGGTGCCCTCGGTCAGGGCGGAGAGCACCGCCGCGTGGCCCGCCAGTGCCACAGCCCGTTCCCGCATGCGGTTCAGACGGGCATCAATCAGCGTCTGTTCCAGATTGATCGCCAGGTTCAGGGCGTCATCGGCGTGTCGCTCGGACTGCAGGCGGATCGCGCTGTTCAGGTACCAGCTGCCGCCAATCAGCAGGACGGCCGGTACCAGCGAGGCGACGAAGACCAGCAGGACGAGCCGTGTGAAGATTGAACTGCGCCATCTCCAGCGCACGTAGCCTGCCTCCTTTTAGCCGATGCGGGTGCCCCGCGTATAGATCACCAGCTTCTCAGGGGACCGGACGTACCCCACCAGATCGATCTGGAGGCGCTCCGCCAGGCGGATCGCCTGGTCGGTGGCAGCTGTCAGGGAGGCCCCGATGCCAATGCCGGCCCTTGCCATCTTGGAGCACATCTCATACGAGATTCGCCCCGTGGTCAGCAGGACCAGCTCCTCGGCCGGAAAGCCCGCCTTGAGGGCCGCACCGATGGCCTTGTCCACCGCGTTGTGCCGGCCGATATCCTCCCGGACCAGCATCTCTCCGGACGGGACGTGGCTGACGGCCGCCGCATGCATGCCACCCGACTCTTCATACAGGGGGGTCTGGCGCTGCATCCACTTGATCCAGGCCACCAGCTGGACCCGGTCGACCCGCAGCGGGTGGCGGACCGGCTGCAGTCCCATTACATCTTTAATAGAGCTAAAAGTAACACCCTTGCCGCATCCGCTGGTCAGGTATCGCTTCCCGGCCATGGCCTGGTCGGGCAGTCCGTCGGGGTTGACCTCGGCCACCACCTGACCGGATGCGGCATCCACCTCGAGCCGCTGAAGGTCCCCGAGTTGGTTGATCATCCCCTCGGTGAAGAGGAAGCCCGTGGCCCAATCATCCAGGGCGACCGGCGTCGTTTGAATGCGAAGCAGCTCGCTGCCGTTGAGGACCAGTCTGGTCCGGCGCTCCGAGGGCATGGCGTGCGGGGGCCTCGTCGCTGGCATCTCCCTCGACTCCCTTCGCAGAGGCGGATCTTTATAATCCTCATGTTCTCATGTTAAGGGGCTGGACTCAAGACCCCCTCCATCAAGTTCAGGTGGGAACGGGAGGCCCAAGCCCCGCCAGCCGGTCCGAGACACAGAGAGCAGCACTTGCTTCGAGAATGAAAAAATGGAATTCGCCAATCCGGGTTGACACCCCTGGCGATAAGGGGTACACTCGTACATGTCCCCGGGAAACCAAGACACCGCGGGGTAGAGCAGTCTGGTAGCTCGTCGGGCTCATAACCCGGAGGTCGAGGGTTCAAATCCCTCCCCCGCAACCAGAGAATAAGCCGGAGGGCAGCCAGTGCCCTCCGGCTTGATTTAGCGCCGGATACCTTCGAATTCCCCCGCTCGCCAATGTTGACAGTGGATATGGGCCGTGGTAACTTATATGAGCGTGGTTAGTCCCTTGCCGATTGGAGGTGTCGCAACGTGGCGAAGGCAGGCGCGCGGGTCATCATCACGATGGCTTGCACTGATTGCAAGAACCGGAACTACTCCACCTATAAGAATAAGAAGAATGACTCGGGGCGTATTGAACTGAAGAAGTTCTGCCCGACTTGCGGGCACCACACCCAGCATCGGGAAACCCGCTGACGTATAACAGGTAGCGCCGACGCGATTGCAGTCGGCTGTTACAGGGGTGTAGCTCAACTGGTAGAGCAACGGTCTCCAAAACCGTAGGTTGCGGGTTCAAGTCCTGCCGCCCCTGCCAGACTCACCCAGACGAACATGTTCGCATGTTCGTCTTTTTTGTTCACCGGTTGGGCTCCGAACGTATGGGAAGGGCTTCCGCGGCTTACACTAGGAAATACCACTCGGCGGTTCACAGGCGCTCGCCGGCCGTCTGAACCGACACCTGGCGGAGAGAGCAGCCGCTTCGCGCTTTACAACCGGAACAGCGATGTGTTACAATCTTCTACACTGGTCTTGGTGCCAGGTTTTATTTGTGTTGGGCACTTTCTAATGAGGGTGGTCATGGTCATGGAACGGTTCAAGGCCTTCATCGAAGCGACACGCACCTTCCTGCGCGAGGTCGTCGGCGAGCTTAGAAAGGTAGTATGGCCCGGCAGGGATCGGATCATCAAGCTGACGGGCGTGGTCGTGGCCATGGTCGCGATCGTGGCGGGATTCCTGTACCTGTGGGATCTCGGGCTGGGGGCTGTGATGTCGGCCCTGTTCCAGCAGGGGTAACCAACGGCAAAGGCAGGTGGAGGGGAGCGACTTCCGCTCCCTGATCGAATGGAACAAAGAAACTGGTATGTCGTCCACACCTACTCCGGGTACGAGAACAAGGTGAAGACCAACCTGGAGAAGCGTGTCGAGTCCATGGAGATGCAGGAGAAGATCTTCCGTGTCCTCGTCCCCATGGAAGATGAGATCGAGATCAAGGACGGCAAACAGAAGAAGGTCAAGCGGAAGGTCTTCCCCGGCTATGTCCTGGTGGAGATGCTGATGAGTGACGACTCCTGGTACGTCGTTCGGAACACCCCGGGTGTGACCGGCTTTGTCGGCTCTGGCAACAAGCCGATTCCGCTGACCCCGGAGGAGGTTAAGGCGATTCTCGGTGCGGAGGGGGAAGAGAGGCCGGCCCAGGTGGTGGTCGATTACGAGATCGACCAGCCGGTGCGGGTTGTCTCCGGTCCCTTCAAGGACCATCCGGCCATCATCAAGGAGATCTTCCCGGAGAAGGGGAAGGTCCGGGTGCTGGTCAGCATGTTCGGCCGCGATACGCCGGTGGAACTGGATTTCTCTCAGATCGAAGAGATTTGAGCGAGGGCCCATTCCCATTGACCACAGGTTTGTGCTAGTATCATTGAGGTCGTGCGCCGAGCGCGCGGCCCTTTGGTGTGCGGGGCTGCCCGCAGTGGGAGGGCGACCAAGGAGTCGTCCGCCATACCACACTTTCTAAGGAGGAATCACAGTGGCGAAGAAGGTCACCGCCATCGTCAAGCTGGCCCTGCCGGCCGGTAAGGCGACCCCCGCGCCGCCCGTAGGCCCGGCTCTCGGCCAGCACGGCGTGAACATCATGGGCTTCTGCAAGGAGTACAACGAGCGGACCAAGGAGCAGGTGGGTCTGGTCATCCCGGTGGAGATCACCGTGTTTGAGGACCGTTCCTTCACCTTCATCCTGAAGACCCCGCCGGCCTCGGTTCTGATCAAGAAGGCCCTCGGCATCGAGACCGCGTCCGGCACGCCGAACAAGAAGAAGGTCGGCAAGCTGACCGACGCGCAGGTCGAGGAGATCGCCAAGATCAAGATGCCCGACCTGAACGCCGCCAGCCTCGAGGCCGCCAAGAGCATGGTGCGAGGCACCGCCCGTTCCATGGGCGTCGAGACCGAGTAGCACCAGCTGCTTGGGCTTGTGGGAGGCTGCAGGAGACGCTCGCAAGGGCGCCCCACAACCGCAGCCGAACAACCGTATTACCACAAGGGAGGAAATTCAATCATGCCGAAGCACGGCAAGAAGTATGCTGAAGCGGCGAAGTTGATCGACCGCGCGAAGCTCTATGATCCCACCGAGGCCCTGGAGCTCGTGAAGAAGTGCGCCACTGCGAAGTTCGACGAGACCATTGAGGTCGCTTTCCGCCTTGGCGTTGACCCCCGCCACGCTGATCAGCAGGTCCGCGGCGCCGTTGTGCTGCCCGGCGGCACCGGCAAGGCCGTCCGCGTCCTCGTCTTTGCGAAGGGCGAGAAGGCGAAGGAGGCCGAGATCGCCGGCGCCGACATCGTCGGCGCTGAGGAGATCGTGACCAAGATCCAGGAAGGCTGGCTGGACTTCGATGTCGCCGTCGCCACCCCCGACATGATGGGTGTCGTCGGTAAGCTCGGCCGCATCCTCGGCCCCCGTGGCCTGATGCCCAACCCGAAGACCGGCACCGTCACCTTCGATGTGGCCAACGCCATCAAGGAGATCAAGGCCGGTAAGGTGGAGTACCGGACCGACAAGGCCGGCATCGTTGCCGCCCCGATCGGGAAGGCCTCCTTCGACGTGGACCGGCTGGCTGTCAACTTCCGGGCCCTCACCGACGCGCTGCTCCGGGCCAAGCCCGCTGCCGCCAAGGGCCAGTACATGAAGTCGGTCACCATCTCCTCCACCATGGGCCCCGGCATCAAGGTGAACCCGGTCCGGATCACCGCCGTTCCCGCCGGCGAGCACTAAAGCCCTCTCCGACCGACCCGCCCTGAAAAGGGCGGGTTTTTGTTTGGGGGTATGGTATGGGGGTGAGAGGGGTACATAGAGAGGAGAGCCCATCTCGGACCGAATATAGTTGAAAAAAAGTGAACCTTACTGACGTTTCGTACGTCTAACTAGCAAAGTGTATTGGGAAAATAGCGGACACAGGGTGTGTATACCACCATAGTCTATGTCGAATTAGGTCGATACTGTATTGCAAGTCCGACATTGGTGCGGTAGGATAGACTGTAAAAGTGTGATATTTCAGTGTTGACTTGACGATACGCAGCATAATTGGAGGAGGTGGATGCGGATGAGCGAACAAGATATCAAGGCCCGGCTCGAGAGCCTGGTGGACCGTTGGATGAAGGCGACCCCTTCGGAGCGCATGCTTCTGATCCAGGAGAAGATCCGCCTGGAGGAGATGCTGGACAAGGTCCTCTCCACCAAGGTAGGCTAACCATCACTGACCAGATTTCGCGGCGTCGCGCTTGACGGGCAGCCGGTTCATCTGTATACTCAAGAACGTGCTTCAACTGCATACGACCATAGACAGCAGGTGCCCCCAGGCTTAATGGCGTTATCGCCGCCCGCCGAGGTCGGAAACACGATCCCCCAGCGGGGAGTTGTGTGTCTGTATGCTTTACAGACCTCCGATCTTCTATGGTCGGAGGCTTTTTTGTTGCTCCCGCGGAGGAGGTGAACACGCACAATGCCCATTCGTGCCGAAAAGCAGCAGGCCGTTGCCGAGATCAAGGAGGCCATTCAGAATGCGAAGAGCATCGTTCTGGCCAACAACAACGGTCTGACCGTCGCCCAGGTGACCAAGCTCCGCAAGGAGCTGCGTGAGGCCGGGGTCGACCTGAAGGTCGCCAAGAACACCCTGGTTGGCATCGCCGCCAAGGAGCTTGGGATCGAAGGCCTCGACCCGTACCTGACCGGGACCACCACCCTGGCCTTCTCCAACGTCGATGAAGCCTCGGCCGCCAAGAAGATCCGGGACTTCTTCGCCAAGGACAAGGATCCGAAGTTCGTGGTGAAGGCCGGTATCCTGGAAGGCAAGGTCATTGACGCCAAGGGCGTCAAGGAGCTGGCCGACCTGCCCTCCCGGGAGGTCCTGCTGGCTCAGGTCCTCGGCGGCATCCAGGCCCCGCTGCAGGGCGTGGCCGGTGTCCTCAACGGGCTGCTCTCCAGCTTCGCTTACGCCCTCGACGCCCGCATCAAGCAGCTGGAGGGTGCCGAAGCCTAAGTCGCTCCCTGGTTTACCTGCCGCATAGGCAACCATTTTCTCAAACCATAAGGAGGTTCCATCCATGTCCAAGGCCGCTGAGGTTATCGAGATTATTAAGGGCATGACCGCCCTCGAGCTCAAGGAGCTCAAGGAGATGTTCGAGGAGACCTTCGGCGTTACCGCCGCCGCCCCTGTTGCCGTTGCCGCTGGCCCTGCCGCCGGCGCCGCTGCCGCTCCGGTCGTTGAGGAGAAGACCGAGTTCGACGTCATCCTCAAGAACCCGGGCGCCAACAAGATCAACGTCATCAAGGTTGTCCGCGAGCTGACCGGCCTGGGCCTCAAGGAGGCCAAGGACCTGGTTGACGGCGCCCCGAAGGCCGTCAAGGAGAAGATCAGCAAGGCCGACGCCGAGGGCATCGCCGCCAAGCTGAAGGATGCCGGCGCCGAGGTCGAGGTCAAGTAAGATTAGCGCCACAAGCAAAGGGGGGTCTGGAGAGTCGCTTTCTCAGCGCCTACCCAGACCCTTCGTTTTTGTTTGTTGTTGTTCGCTCTAAAGTCAGCCATTCGCCTTGACAACGCTTCCCTGGTATAGTAGCATGATAACTTGCCATCATAGCATGGTTCTTTCGGGCCATGCTGAGGTATCCTGCCAGCTAACCTGCCTGTTTGGGGAACTTGCAGGGAAAAGGGAGCGACAGCATGCATAATCTTCGCTTTCCAGGATATCAATAGAGGATGTGTCTGCCTGGAAACACCGTCCATAAACGCCTATTTTGGTGCGGTGTTGCCTTTTTGTTTTTCGCATGAGGGTACAATTTCTCCTGCCGGGTGATGCAACTCGGGTCGGAGGAGTTTTATAGATCATCGAGCGCTTCCGCGGTGGGCACTTCCAAACGGGGAGCTTCTTGATGGCCACCAAACACGAGTGAGGAGGCCAAGACCGCATGGCGAAGATCGTGCAGGCCGGGTACAGAGAGCGGCTCAGCTTTGCCAAGATCGATGAGGTCCTGGAGATGCCGAACCTCATCGAGCTGCAGCATAACTCCTACCAGTGGTTCTTGCGTGAGGGCCTGCAGGAGATGTTCCGCGACATCTCCCCGATTCAGGACTTCACCGGCAACCTGGTGCTGGAGTTCATTGACTACAGCTTGGGAGAGCCGAAGTACTCCATGGAGGAGTGCAAGGAGCGCGACGTCACGTATGCGGCGCCGCTGCGCGTTCGCGTCCGTCTGATCAACAAGGAGACCGGTGAGGTGAAGGAGCAGGAGGTCTTCATGGGCGATTTCCCGCTCATGACCCCCCATGGCACCTTCATCATCAACGGTGCGGAGCGCGTCATTGTTTCTCAGCTCGTCCGTTCGCCCGGAGTGTACTACTCCGAACAGGTGGACGCCTCCGGTAAGAAGCTCTACTTCGCGACCATGATCCCGAACCGGGGGGCATGGCTTGAGTTCGAGTCCGACGCCAACGACGTGATTTCGGTGCGCGTCGACCGGACCCGTAAGCTACCTGCCACCATTCTACTGCGGGCCCTCGGCTTTAGTTCCGACCAGGAGATCCTCGACGCCGTCGGCGATTCGGAGTACATCCGGCGCACCCTGGAGAAGGACGGCACCGACTCCGAAGAGGATGCCCTGATCGAGATCTACAAGCGGCTGCGCCCGGGTGAGCCGCCTGCGGTGGACAACGCCCGGCAGCTGCTGGAGACGCTCTTCTTTGAGCCGAAGCGCTACGACCTGGCCAACGTGGGCCGGTACCGCCTCAACAAGAAGCTTGCCCTGAAGCGGCGGGTCGTAGGCGCGACCACGGTCGACCGGGTGGTGGACCCCAACACCGGTGAGATCATCGCCGATGCGGGTGTCACCATCGACAAGAAGCTGGCCGACCGGATGGATGCGGCCGGCGTCCAGCGGGTGACGATCAAGCTCCGCGACGGCACGGTGCTGCGGGTTGTCTCCAACGGCCAGCCCGAAGTGACCAAGAAGACGATCCTCCGGGATGATATCGTCGCCGCCCTCAACTACATGATCACCCTCTTCAAGGGTCTGGGCACCGTGGACGACATTGACCACCTGGGCAACCGGCGGGTCCGTTCGGTCGGCGAGCTGCTCCAGAACCAGTTCCGCATTGGTCTTGCCCGCATGGAGCGGGTGGTCAAGGAGCGCATGACGATCCAGGACGTGGACATCATCACCCCGCAGGCGCTGATCAACATCCGCCCTGTGGTGGCGGCGGTGAAGGAGTTCTTCGGCTCCTCGCAGCTGTCGCAGTTCATGGACCAGACCAACCCGCTGGCCGAGCTGACCAACAAGCGGCGCCTCTCCGCCCTGGGCCCCGGTGGCCTCTCCCGTGAGCGGGCCGGCTTCGAGGTGCGCGACGTCCACCACTCCCACTACGGGCGCATGTGCCCCATCGAGACGCCGGAAGGTCCGAACATCGGCCTGATCGGTGCGCTGGCCACCTTTGCCCGGATCAACGAGTACGGCTTCATCGAGACCCCGTACCGCCGGGTCGACAAGGAGAACAAGCGGGTGACCGACGAGATCGTCTACCTCACCGCCGATGAGGAGGACGAGAACGTCGTCGCCCAGGCCAACGAACCGCTGGATGAGAACGGCTGGTTCAAGGCCTCCCGTGTCACCGTCCGCTACAAGCACGACATCCTCCAGGTCTCTCCGGACCAGGTGGACTTCATGGACGTCTCGCCGAAGCAGGTCGTCTCCATCGCCACGGCGATGATTCCGTTCCTGGAGAACGACGATGCCTCCCGCGCGCTGATGGGCTCCAACATGCAGCGCCAGGCGGTCCCGCTCCTGCGGACCCAGGCCCCGGTGGTGGGCACCGGCATGGAGTACCGCTCCGCCTGGGACTCCGGCGTCTGCGTGATCGCCGAGAACGACGGCACCGTGGTCCGGGCCACCGCCTCGGAGATCATCGTCCACTACGATGACGGCCAGGTGAAGAAGTATAAGCTGATCAAGTATATCCGCTCCAACCAGGGCACCTGCATGAACCAGAAGCCGATCGTGCGGACGGGGCAGCGGGTGAAGAAGGGCGATGTGCTGGCCGACGGCCCCTCCACCGACCTGGGCGAACTGGCGCTGGGCCGGAACATCCTCATCGCCTACATGTGCTACGAGGGCTTCAACTATGAGGACGCGATCATCATCAACGAGAAGTTGGTGAAGGAGGACGTCTTCACCTCGATCCACATCGAGGAGCACGAGTGTGAGGCCCGGGACACCAAGCTGGGCCCCGAAGAGATCACCCGCGACATCCCCAACGTCGGCGAGGAGGTCCTGAAGGACCTGGACGAGCGGGGCATCATCCGGATCGGCGCCGAGGTGCGGCCGGGCGACATCCTGGTGGGCAAGGTCACCCCGAAGGGCGAGACCGAGCTGACCGCCGAGGAGCGGCTGCTGCGTGCCATCTTCGGCGAGAAGGCCCGCGAGGTGCGGGACACCTCCATGCGGGTGCCGCACGGCGAGTCCGGCATCGTGGTGGACGTGAAGGTCTTCACCCGGGAGAACGGCGACGAGCTCTCCCCCGGCGTCAACCAGCTGGTCCGCGTCTACATTGCGCAGAAGCGGAAGATCAGCCAGGGCGACAAGATGGCCGGCCGCCACGGCAACAAGGGCGTCATCTCGATCATCGTCCCGGAAGAGGATATGCCCTTCCTGCCTGACGGTACCCCCATTGAGATCATCCTGACCCCGCTGGGCGTGCCGTCCCGTATGAACATCGGCCAGATCATGGAGATCCACCTGGGCTGGGCCGCCCGGACCCTGGGGCTCCATGTCTCCACCCCCGTCTTCGACGGCGCCACCGAGGCTGACATCAAGGAGATGCTGGCCAAGGCGGGCCTGCCGCCCACGGGCAAGACGATCCTGTACAACGGCAAGACCGGTGAGCCCCTGGACAACGAGGTGACGGTCGGCTACAAGTACATGCTGAAGCTGGCCCACCTGGTCGACGACAAGATCCATGCCCGCTCGACGGGCCCCTACTCCCTGGTCACCCAGCAGCCGCTGGGCGGCAAGGCGCAGTTCGGCGGCCAGCGCTTCGGCGAGATGGAGGTCTGGGCCCTGGAGGCGTACGGCGCTGCCTACACCCTGCAGGAGCTGCTGACCGTCAAGTCCGACGACGTGGTCGGCCGCGTCAAGACCTACGAGGCGATCGTGAAGGGCGAGAACGTGCCCGAGCCGGGCGTGCCCGAGTCCTTCAAGGTGCTGATCAAGGAGCTCCAGTCCCTCGGTTTGGATGTGAAGGTCCTGAACGAGGAGGACAAGGAGATCGAGCTGCGGGAGCTGGACGACGAGATGGAGGCCACCGGCCGCGAGCTGGATGTGCCGACCCTCGGCGGCGACGAGTTCCCGGCGCCCGAGGGCGAGAAGGACGAGTCGGATGAGCTGCCCGATGTGGAGGATGAGGAAGAGGTCGAGGAGGACGACGACACCCCGATCAATCCGGAGGAGCTGGAGAAGGTCGCCGGTGCCCTGAAGAACGCTGTCCGCCCGGCCGCCCGTCCCGCTCCGGTGGAGTTGCCCACCCGCCGTCGCCCTGCCGGCATCGACGAAGATGAGCTGGAGGACGAGGATATCTTCGTCGAGGATGAGGAAGAGGCGGAGGATGACGACTTCGACCGGCCCGCCGCCCGTGGGCGGACCGCCCGCAAGCCGGCTGCCACCCGCCGCCGCGCCGGTCTTGATGACCTGGACGACTTCGAGGATGAGGAAGTCGCTGAAGACGACGACGAGGAGGACGGCCTCTACGGGGGTCGCGGCCGCCGTCGCCGGACCGAGGATGACCTCGACGATGATGATCGGTAGGGGAGGTTGCTGATCGGTGCTTGACGTCAATTACTTTGACTCGATGCGAATCGGCCTGGCCTCTCCCGAGCGGATCCGGCAGTGGTCCCGTGGCGAGGTGAAGAAGCCCGAGACCATCAACTACCGGACCCTGCGCCCCGAGCGTGAAGGGCTCTTCTGCGAGAAGATCTTCGGCCCGACCCGCGACTGGGAGTGCCATTGCGGCAAGTACAAGCGGGTCCGTTACAAGGGCATCGTCTGCGACCGCTGCGGCGTGGAGGTGACCCGGGCCAAGGTCCGGCGTGAGCGGATGGGCCACATCGAGTTGGCCGCTCCGGTTTCGCACATCTGGTATTTCAAGGGCATCCCGTCCCGCATGGGGCTGATTCTGGACATCAGCCCGCGGGCGCTGGAGAAGGTTCTCTACTTCGCTTCCTACGTGGTGATCGACCCGGGCAACACCCCGCTCATGGAGAAGCAGCTCCTGACGGAGAACGAGTACCGGGAGTACCGCGAGAAGTACGGCAATCAGTTCAAGGCCGGCATGGGCGCCGAGGCCGTGAAGAAGCTGCTCCAGGACCTGGACCTCGACAAGCTGGCCGCCGAGCTGCGCCATGAGCTGAAGACCGTCTCGGGCCAGCGCAAGATCCGGGCGATCCGCCGCCTGGAGGTGGTCGAGGCCTTCCGCAAGTCCAACAACCGGCCGGAGTGGATGATCCTGGACGTGATCCCGGTGATTCCGCCCGACCTGCGCCCCATGGTGCAGTTGGACGGCGGCCGCTTTGCTACCTCCGACCTGAACGACCTCTACCGCCGCGTGATCAACCGGAACAACCGGCTGAAGCGGCTGCTGGACCTCGGCGCCCCGGACATCATCGTCCGGAACGAGAAGCGGATGCTGCAGGAGGCGGTCGACGCCCTGATCGACAACGGCCGGCGGGGCCGTCCGGTGACCGGTCCGGGCAACCGGCCGCTCAAGTCCCTGAGCGACATGCTCAAGGGCAAGCAGGGCCGCTTCCGCCAGAACCTGCTGGGCAAGCGCGTCGACTACTCCGGCCGCTCGGTCATCGTGGTCGGCCCGCACATGAAGCTGCACCAGTGCGGCCTCCCCAAGGAGATGGCGCTGGAGCTCTTCAAGCCCTTCGTCATGAAGAAGCTGGTCAACGAGGGCTTCGCCCACAACATCAAGAGCGCCAAGCGGATGGTGGAGCGGGTCAAGCCGGAGGTCTGGGACGTCCTTGAGGACGTGATCAAGGAGCATCCCGTGCTCCTCAACCGTGCCCCAACCCTGCACCGCCTGGGCATCCAGGCCTTCGAGCCGGTGCTGGTGGAGGGCCGTGCCATCCAGATCCATCCCCTGGTCTGCACGGCGTACAACGCCGACTTCGACGGCGACCAGATGGCGGTCCACGTGCCGCTCTCCGCGGAGGCGCAGGCCGAGGCCCGCATCCTGATGCTGGCGGCGCACAACATCCTGAACCCGAAGGATGGCGCCCCGGTCATCACGCCGTCCAAGGATATGCTGCTGGGCTCCTACTACCTGACCCTGCCGAAGCCGGATGCCGAGCCGAAGTTCCGGTTCTCGCACCCGCATGAGGCGCTGATGGCCTACCAGGCCGGCGAGATCGAGCTGCACGACTGGGTGGAGATCCGCTTCCCGGCCCCGCCTGACCACCTGGAGGTGGGCTCGGAGGAGTGGTGGGAGCACCGGGACAACTGGGGCGACGCCTCGGGCCAGCGGCTCAAGACCACCGTCGGCCGCATGATCTTCAACGAGGTGCTCCACCCGAAGATCCGCTTCCTCAACGTCACCGTTGAGAAGAAGTGGATGGGCAAGATTATCGACATGGCCTACCGCCGCCTGGGTACCGTCAAGACGGCGGAGCTGACCGACAACATCAAGCAGTTGGGCTTCCAGTACGCCACCCGGTCCGGGGCGACCATCGCCATCTCGGACATCCGGGTGCCGGGCGAGAAGGCCGAGATTCTGGCGGCGGCGGAGAAGAAGGTCGAGGAGGTCGAGCGCAACTACAAGCGCGGCCTCATCACCAACGACGAGCGCTACCAGCGGGTCATCGCCATCTGGTCGGAGGCCAAGGACGCGGTCACCAAGACCCTGGTCAAGACCATGGACGACTTCAACCCGGTCAACATGATGATGAAGTCGGGTGCCCGAGGCAACATCAGCCAGATCACCCAGCTGGCGGGCATGCGCGGCCTGATGGCCGACCCGTCCGGCAAGATCGTCGAGCTGCCGGTCAAGGCGAACTTCCGTGAGGGCCTCACCGTGCTGGAGTACTTCCTCTCCACCCACGGCACCCGCAAGGGCCTGGCCGACACGGCGCTCCGCACCGCCGACTCCGGCTACCTGACCCGCCGCCTGGTGGACGTGGCGCAGGACGTGATCGTGCGCGAGGACGACTGCGGCACCACCGCCGGCATCACCTGGACCGAGGTCCGGGAGGGCGACACCCTGATCGAGCCGATCACCGCCCGCATCGTGGGCCGTGTGGCGCTGCACGACATCCTCCACCCGGAGACGGGCGAGGTGATCGTCTACGCCAACGAGATGATCGACGAAGAGATGGCGGAGGAGATCAAGCAGGCCGGCATCACCGAGGTGACCATCCGCTCCGTGCTGACCTGCCGCACCCGGTTCGGCGTCTGCCGGGCCTGCTACGGCCGGAACCTGGCCACGGGTCGCATGGTCGACGTGGGCGAGGCGGTCGGCATTATCGCCGCCCAGTCCATCGGTGAGCCGGGCACCCAGCTGACGATGCGCACCTTCCACACCGGCGGTGTGGCGGGTGACGACATCACCCAGGGCCTCCCCCGCGTCGAGGAGCTCTTCGAGGCCCGGAAGCCGAAGGGCCAGGCGGTCATCGCCGAACTGGACGGCGAGGTCTCCATCACCGAGAACAAGGGGCGCCGCGAGATCACCATCACCTCTGAGGATGGCGAGGCGACCACCTACTCAATCCCGTACGGCGCCCGCGTCAAGGTGCGGAATGGCCAGTACGTCGAGGCCGGCGATGAGCTGACCGAGGGCTCGGTCAACCCGCACGACCTGCTCCGGGTCAAGGGCCTGCGCGGCGTGCAGATGTACCTGCTGCGCGAGGTGCAGAAGGTCTACAACCTGCAGGGCGTGGACATCAACGACAAGCACATCGAGGTCATGGTGCGGCAGATGCTGCGCAAGGTGAAGGTGGAGGATCCCGGTGACACCGAACTGCTGCCGGGCGGCTTCATCGACATCTTCGACTTCGAGGATGAGAACGAGCGGGTGATCATGGAGGGCGGCGTGCCCGCCGTGGCCCGGCCGATGCTCCTCGGCATCACCAAGGCCTCGCTGGCCACCGACTCCTTCCTCTCCGCCGCCTCCTTCCAGGAGACGACCCGCGTCCTGACCGACGCGGCGATCAAGGGCAAGCGGGACCCGCTGCTCGGCCTGAAGGAGAACGTGATCATCGGCAAACTGGTCCCCGCCGGCACCGGTATGGCTCGCTACCGCAGCATCCGGGTGCTGACCGAGGACGACCTGTACGCCGAACAGCTGGAAGGCGCTGACGACTAAAGAGCGAAGCCCCTGCCCGGGTTGCCGGGCAGGGGCTGTTCGCGTTGCTTCCTAGGATCCGACCCCGAGGAAGTGGAGCAGTCCGTGGACCACGATTGACAGCGCCAGGCCGCCCCTGTCCCGCAGCCAGCGGAAGAGCAGGTGGGCCACCGGACCGATGAGCAGGTTTCCGGCGACCGCCAGCGGCAGCGCCATGCCGTGCATCAGACTGAGCGGCAGGTGGCTCAGGCCGAAGAGCAGACCGATCAGCAGAGGGGCGGTTCGGGGGCCGAGGGGAGTCAGCCCTTCCTCCAGGCATCCCCGGAAGATGAACTCACCGGTGAAGGCGATGACAAACAGGTAGAAGGGCAGGGAGACCACCACCTGTGCCGCCGGCAGGGTGAAGATCTTGGTCAGGAAGCCCAGGCCCAGGAGGGGGTAGGGCCACCAGAGGCCGCTGTACCAGGTGATGCGGGCTGGCTGAACCAGCAGCCAGGCCGCTCCGCACGCCGCCAGGGCCCCCAGCAGGAAGAGCAGTAACCCCAGGGGGTCCAGGTGGTCAAGATCCTTCCCTAACACGGCGCCGTGCGCCTGCTGGAACTGCAGGAGCAGGAAGGAGCCAGCCAGGAAGAACGGATAGAAGATGACGGAGCCCAGAATCTGTGCCATCCGGGGCCGCTCAGTCAACAGAAACTCCTCCTCGCGGACCTGCAAACCATCGGTGGGGGTGGCTTGTGGCTCACAACGGCGGGGTGGTAAACTGTGCGGTTGAGTTCTCACGGTGTGGGCCGGGGCGACTCTTGACTTTTCGGCCGTACACCGGTGCAACATTCAAGAATTGCGGGGTAGAATCCTCCTTACAGAAATGTTAGCAATCGTGGCGAACTCAATGTTGAACCGAACATATGTTCGTGATAGAATAGGTCCTGCAACACCCTTCAAGGAGGATGAAGACCGATGGCCTATATCCTGGCTGATCTGTATGTCCGCGATGTGCAGAAGTCCCTGGCCTACTACCGGGATGTGCTGGGGTTCGAGGTGAAGGGGGAGTGGACGCCCGAGGGGCAGCCCACCAGCTGGGGCTGGGTGGCGCTGGGCGACTGCCACGTGATGTTCAACAGCCTTCACAGCGCCTACGAGGGCCTCTACGCCGCGGATCTGCACTTCCGGAAGCAGCTGGAGCTGAACCGTTGGGGCGTGGGGGTGACGCTCCACTTCCGGGATGCGGTGGAGGATGTGGAGGCCTACTTCGAGCGGGTCAAGTCACGCGGGGCCGTGGTGCTGGAGCACCCCGAGCGGACGCCTTACGGCTGGCACCAGTTCCTGATCGAGGACCTGGACGGCTACCGGCTCGGCTTCTCCGTGGACGTGAAGCCATCGGCATAGGCCGCAGCGACCTGACTTCCAGCCTGGAGGTCAGGTCGTTCTCGCGATGGGCCCGCAACACCCTTGCGCGCGGCGGTATTTTCAGGTATCATTGCTCTGCGTTTGGACGTCCCTTCGTTGCAGCACCTGCGACGCCCGGATTTTCCGGCACGCAGGGCTTTTTTGTCCGAGACTGGGGGTTCTTTGTGAGCGACCACTACTACACCAACCGGCCCACCGCCGGCCACGACGAAGCCAACTTCACCACCACCCTGCGGGGGATGGCGTTCACCTTCACCACAGATGCCGGGGTCTTCTCCCGGGACCGGGTTGATTTCGGATCGCTTCTATTAATAGAAGTGATGCAGGTCAGCCCCACGGACACGGTGCTCGACCTGGGCTGCGGTTACGGGCCGATCGGTTCGGTGGCAGCCAGGCTGGCCAGCGGGGGCTTCGTCTACCTGGTGGATGTGAACGAGCGGGCCGCAGAACTTGCCCGCCGGAACCTGAAGGCCAACCAGATCACCAACGCCGAGGTACGGGTGGGCGATGCGCTGGAGCCGGTACGGGGAATCGCCTTCGACACAATCCTGACCAACCCGCCGATCCGGGCCGGCAAGGCGGTCGTCTACCGGATGGTGGACGAGGCCTATGCAGCGCTCAAGCCCGGGGGATCGCTCTGGGTGGTGATCCAGACCAAGCAGGGCGCCCCGAGCATGAAAAAGAAGCTGCAGGAGACCTTTGGGAATGTGTTGGATGTGGACCGGAAGGCTGGCTACCATATCCTTCAGTCCGTCAAATAACAAAAACGGTCTCTGTCGGCGAAAGCGCGCGGTAGCGCGCGAAAAACGGCGCTGGACCAGAATCTCTGCGGTTTTTGCTTGACTCGTAGTATGCCCGTGAGTACAATATGAAAGTGTGCCTTAGCAGGAGGTTTTTGGGGCGATGGCCTTGGAGCGGTTAAAGCAAGCGCGCAAAAAGAGCATCGGAACCAAGCAGACTGTGAAGGCCATCGAAAAGGGTTCGGCCCGTGAGGTCTTCGTCGCCCGGGATGCCGAGGAGCACATCACCCGAGATGTGGTCAAGGCTGCCCGGGAGAAGGGTCTCGAAGTGATTTCCGTTGAGTCAATGGTGGCGCTGGGAAAGGCCTGCGGGATTGAAGTCGGCGCAGCAGCCGCGGCGATCCTGGAGGGGTAACCCCCGACGCTCCCTTTTTTGACGAGCCTCACAGGGAAGGAGGTGCATTCCGTGCCGACGATTAACCAGCTTGTCCGTCAGGGCCGCGAGGTGCTGGCCGAGAAGTCCGCTTCCCCTGCGCTGAAGGCCAACCCCTTCAAGCGTGGTGTCTGCACCGTCGTGAAGACCACCACGCCGAAGAAGCCGAACTCTGCGCTTCGGAAGATCGCTCGTGTCCGCCTCACCAACGGTATTGAGGTCACTGCCTACATTCCGGGCATCGGTCATAACCTGCAGGAGCACTCTGTCGTGCTCGTTCGCGGTGGTCGTGTCAAGGATCTGCCTGGCGTCCGGTACCACATCGTCCGTGGCGCTCTTGACGCCGCCGGCGTTGCGAACCGGAAGCAGGGTCGTTCCAAGTACGGTGCCAAGAAGAAGCAGGCCGTTGCCGCGAAGGGCGGCGCCAAGAAGAAGTAAGTTCACCGGGGGCGGGGAGAGTAGTCGAACCCTTCGACGAAGCCTTCTCATCACTGAGAGACTTGCCGCCCAGAGTTAGTACGAAGAAAGGGGTATCACCATGCCGCGTCGTGGCCATGTGCCTAAGCGCGAGGTGCTGCCGGATCCGATTTATAACTCGGAACTGGTCACTCGCATCGTGAACAAGATTATGCTTGCGGGCAAGAAGGGCGTCGCACAGCGCATCTTCTACAACGCCCTCAACACGGCAGCTTCCAAGCTCGGCAAGGAGCCGATGGAGGTGCTGGAGGGCGCCCTGAAGAACATCATGCCTGTGCTCGAAGTCCGGCCCCGCCGCGTGGGCGGCGCCACCTACCAGGTGCCGATGGAGGTCCGTCCGGAGCGCCGTCAGGCCCTGGGGATTCGCTGGCTGGTCAACTATGCGCGCGGCCGTGGGGAGCGCACCATGGAGGAGCGCTTGGCCGCCGAGCTTGCGGACGCCTTCAACAACGCCGGCGCTGCCGTCAAGAAGCGTGAAGAGGTCCACAAGATGGCCGAGGCCAACAAGCCGTTCGCCCACTATCGCTGGTAGTAGCTACATCCCGCTCGCTCAGGCGGGTCCGCCCCCTGACGACCGGTTGATGAAAGGCCACACCGGGGCTCTTGCTCGGGCTGCGGCGTGACAAAAAGTTGGGGGCCGCAGCCCGCGCCAGGTTCTTTACCCGCCTGGCGCAATAGGCATGGTTGTGGCTCGATAAAAACTCGACAAAGGGGGGTGTCCGATGCCTAGACAGGTAACGCTGGATATGCTGCGTAACATCGGCATTATGGCCCATATCGATGCCGGTAAGACCACCACCACGGAGCGTATCCTCTTTTACACCGGCCGTACGCACAAGCTCGGCGAGGTGCACGAGGGTGCCGCCACGATGGACTGGATGGTGCAGGAACAGGAGCGGGGCATCACCATTACCTCCGCTGCCACGACCTGCTGGTGGAAGAATCATCGCATCAACATCATCGACACGCCCGGACACGTGGACTTCACCGTGGAGGTGGAGCGGTCGCTCCGGGTTCTGGACGGCGCTGTGGCGGTCTTCTGCGCCAAGGGTGGCGTCGAGCCCCAGTCCGAGACGGTGTGGCGTCAGGCTGACCGGTACGGGGTTCCCCGTATGGCCTACGTCAACAAGATGGACACCCTGGGTGCCGACTTCTACCGGGTGATCAAGATGATGAAGGACCGGCTGAACGCTCGGCCGATCCCGATTCAGCTCCCGATCGGCGCTGAGGAGACCTTCAAGGGTATCGTTGACCTGGTCCGCAACGTGGCGATCGTCTACGGCGACGACAAGGGCAAGGATATCCGCGAGGTTGAGGTCCCGGCGGAGATGAAGGAGCAGGTCGAACTCTACCGGACCGAGCTGATCGAGGCGGCCACTGAGGCGGATGACGCCCTGATGGAGAAGTACCTCGGCGGCGAGGAGCTGACGGTGGAGGAGATCAAGAAGGCGCTCCGCAAGCTGACCATCGAGTGCAAGATCACCCCGGTCTGCTGCGGCTCTTCCTATAAGAACAAGGGCGTTCAGCCGATGCTCGACGCCGTGGTGGACTACATGCCCAGCCCGCTCGACATCCCGCCCATCGAGGGCGTCGACGCCGAGAGCGGCGAGGAGGTCGTCCGGCGGGCCGACGACAACGAGCCCTTCTCCGCCCTGGCCTTCAAGATCATGACCGACCCCTTCGTCGGCCGGCTGACCTTCATCCGTGTCTACTCCGGACGGCTTGAGGGCGGCAGCTACGTCTTCAACGCCACCAAGGGCAAGCGCGAGCGGGTGGGCCGCCTCCTGCAGATGCACGCCAACCACCGGGAGGAGATCCCCAACGTCGAGACCGGCGACATCGCCGCCGTGGTCGGCCTGAAGGACACCACCACCGGTGACACCCTCTGCGCTGAGAACTCCCCGGTCATCCTCGAGTCGATGGAGTTCCCCGAGCCGGTGATCCAGCTGGCCGTGGAGCCCAAGACCAAGGCCGACCAGGATAAGCTGGGCCAGTCGCTCATGAAGCTGGCCGAAGAGGATCCGACCTTCCGGATGTACACCGACCAGGAGACCGGTCAGACGATCATCGCCGGCATGGGCGAGCTCCACCTGGAGATCATCGTCGACCGCCTGCAGCGGGAGTTCAAGGTCGGCGTCAACGTCGGCAAGCCGCAGGTTGCCTACCGCGAGACGATCAAGGGCCGGGCGGAGAACGTCGAAGGCAAGTTTGTCCGCCAGTCCGGCGGCCGCGGCCAGTACGGCCACGCCGTGATCAACATCGAGCCCGGTGAGCCCGGCACCGGCTTCGTCTTCGAGAACAAGATCGTCGGCGGCGTGGTCCCCAAGGAGTACGTGGCCCCGATCGAAAACGGCATCAAGGAAGCGATGCAGAGCGGCATCCTCGCCGGCTTCCCGGTGATCGATATCAAGGTCCAGCTGGTCTTCGGCTCCTACCACGAGGTTGACTCCTCGGAAGCGGCCTTTAAGATCGCCGGCTCCATGGCGTTCAAGGAGGCCGTCAAGCGGGCGCAGCCGATCCTCCTCGAGCCCTACATGAAGGTCGAGGTCGTGGTGCCGGAGGACTACATGGGCGACGTCATCGGCGACCTGAACAGCCGCCGTGGCCGCATCGAGGGCATGGAGGCCCGGGCCGGCGCCCAGGTCATCCGGGCTCAGGTGCCGCTGGCTGAGATGTTCGGTTACGCGACCGACCTGCGCTCCCGCACCCAGGGCCGTGGTACCTACACGATGCAGTTTGACCACTATGAGGAAGTGCCTCAGAACGTGGCCAAGGCGATCGTCGAGAAGGCCCAGGGCAAGAGCTAGGCGCAAGTCGGGTGGCATAACAACCCACGGCTTTCACCCCGCAAGGGGTAAGGACACCAGGATTTTGTAAGGAGGAGTATCCGCCAATGGCTAAGCAGAAGTTCGTGCGTACCAAGCCGCATGTCAACATTGGCACCATCGGCCACGTTGACCATGGCAAGACCTCTCTGACCGCTGCGATCACCAAGGTCCTCGCCGAGAAGGGCAAGGCGCAGTTCATGGCCTATGACGCCATCGACAAGGCTCCCGAGGAGCGCGAGCGCGGCATTACCATCAACACCGCCCACGTTGAGTACGAGACCGACGCCCGGCACTATGCCCACGTGGACTGCCCTGGCCACGCTGACTACGTCAAGAACATGATCACCGGTGCCGCGCAGATGGACGGCGCGATCCTGGTCGTCTCCGCCGCTGACGGCCCGATGCCGCAGACCCGTGAGCACATCCTGCTCTCCCGCCAGGTCGGCGTTCCGGCCATCGTCGTCGCCCTGAACAAGTGCGACATGGTCGACGATCCCGAGCTGCTGGAGCTGGTTGAGCTCGAGGTCCGCGAGCTGCTGAGCTCCTACGAGTTCCCCGGCGACACCATCCCCTTCGTCCGCGTCTCCGCTACCGGCGCCCTGAACGGCGATCCCCAGTGGACCAAGGCGATCGAGGAGCTGATGGACGCCGTTGACAACTACATCCCGACCCCGGAGCGCGACGATGCGAAGCCCTTCCTGATGCCGATCGAGGACGTCTTCACCATCACCGGCCGCGGCACCGTCGTGACCGGCCGTGTGGAGCGTGGCCGCCTGAAGGTTGGCGACACCGTCCAGATCATCGGCCTCGCCGAGGAGACCAAGACCACCGTCGTCACCGGTCTCGAGATGTTCCGCAAGCTGCTGGACGAGGTTGTGGCCGGTGACAACGTCGGCGCCCTCCTCCGCGGCATCGACAAGAAGGAAGTCGAGCGCGGCCAGGTTCTGGCGAAGCCCGGCTCCATCAACCCGCACACCAAGTTCACCGGCGCTGTCTACGTCCTGTCCAAGGAAGAGGGCGGCCGCCACTCCCCGTTCTTCAACGGCTACCGTCCGCAGTTCTACTTCCGGACCACCGACGTCACCGGCGTGATCAAGCTGCCCGAGGGCGTTGAGATGGTGATGCCCGGCGACAACGTCACCCTCGAGGTCGAGCTGATCACCCCGATCGCCATCGAGGAGGGCCTCCGGTTCGCTATCCGTGAGGGTGGCCGTACCGTCGGCGCCGGCCGCGTCGCCACCATTCTGGGCTAGTTTCGGATTCTTGATGGGCTGAGCCCGGGGGGCTGGCCGGAAGGCGTGGCCCCCCGGGTTCGACCCTGGGTGCTTCGGGAGCAGTACTGCCCTGGATAGAGGAGGGAAACATTCGATGGCCAACCAGAAGATCCGCATCAAGCTGCGGGCCTTCGACCATAAGATCCTCGACAGCTCCGCTGCGAAGATCGTCGAGACGGCCATTCGGACCGGCGCCACCGTCAGCGGGCCGATCCCGCTGCCGACCGAGCGGAACGTCTACACCATCTTGACCGCCCCGAACGGCGAGAAGGACATCCGCGAGCAGTTCGAGATGCGCACCCATAAGCGGCTGATCGACATCCTGGAGCCCGGCTCCAAGACCGTCGAGGCGCTGATGAAGCTCGACCTGCCCGCCGGCGTCGACATCGAGATCAAGCTGTAACCCAAGTCGGGGGAATCGCTACCCCCGCCACGCAGCAGGTCCTGTAAACCCACTCCGGTCGATCAGCGCCGGACTGACCTGCCCCAGCCGTGCTGGGTCAAATGCGTGTGTATTGATCATGTCGCTGGGACAGAGTCGGTAGCTGATAGCGGTTGGGTCGTAAGATCCCTCCGCAGGTGGTCGCCCAAGCGACCCCGACAACCTCTCAGATCCTCGCGACCACTGATTTGGAGGTGGCTTCTGTGCAGAAAGGCATTCTGGGCAAGAAGCTGGGCATGACCCAGATCTTCGCTGCCGACGGTAAGATTGTCCCTGTAACTGTTGTGGAGGCCGGTCCGTGCGTCGTCGTCCAGAAGAAGACGTCCTCGACCGATGGCTACAACGCTGTGCAGGTGGGCTTCGACACCATCCGCGAGAAGCTGGTGAACAAGCCCCTGAAGGGGCACTTCGCCAAGCACAACGTCAAGGCAACCCGTTTCCTGCGTGAGTTCCGTCTGAGCGACATCGAAGCCCTCAATGTGGGCGACCTCATCAAGGCCGACATCTTTGCCGAGGGCGAGCTGGTCGATGTCACCGGCATCTCTCGTGGTAAGGGCTTCGCCGGCGGCATCAAGCGGTGGAACTTCCACCGTGGTCCTGAGGCCCACGGCTCGAAATATCACCGGGCCCCCGGTTCGCTGGGCAAGCGCTCCTGGGCTCGCGTTCCGAAGGGCCGGAAGCTTCCTGGTCACCTGGGCACCGAGAAGGTTACCGTGCAGGGCCTCCGGGTTGTCCGGGTGGATGCCGAGAAGAACCTGATCCTCATCAAGGGCGCTGTCCCCGGGGCGAAGGGTTCTCTCATCACGATCCGCGACTCTGTCAAGGCCGCCAAGGCCCGCTAGTCGTTCCGAAAGGAGGAGCAAACATGCCGAAAGTGGCCGTTTATAACAAGGAAGGCGCCACCGTCGGGGAGATTACCCTTTCGGACGCCGTGTTCGGGGCCGAGGTAAATCCTGGTCTCCTGCACGAGGTTGTGCAGATGTACCTGGCCAACCAGCGTCAGGGTACCGCCGACACCAAGACCCGGGCTGAAGTGGCCGGTGGTGGCAGGAAGCCGTGGCGTCAGAAGGGGACCGGTCGTGCCCGTCAGGGTTCCATCCGTGCACCGCAGTGGCGTCATGGTGGCATCGTCTTCGGTCCGCATCCGCGCAAGTTCGGTTGGACCATGCCGAAGAAGGCCCGCCGGGTCGCTCTTCGCCAGGCTCTCAGCTCCAAGCTCGCCGCCGGCGATCTGATCGTTGTCGATTCCTTCGATCTCGAGGCGCCGAAGACCAAGGAGGTCGCCGCTCTGCTGAAGGCGCTGGGCGCCCAGGGCAAGGCCTACCTCGTCACCGGCACCGAGAACGTCAACGTTTACAAGTCCGCCCGCAACATTCCCGGTGTCCGCGCCAACGCTGCCCGGAACCTGAACGTCTATGAGGTTCTGGCCGGCGGCAAGCTGGTGCTCACCAAGGATGCGGTGGCCAAGGTCGAGGAGGTGCTGGGTTAATGGACGCCCGAGACATTATCCTCAAGCCCCTCATCTCCGAGAAGGCCGTAGCCGCCATGGGTGAGGGCAAGTATGCGTTTAAGGTCCGTCTGGACGCCAACAAGACCCAGATCAAGGACGCCATCGAAGAGATCTTCGGTGTGACGGTGACTGCGGTCAACACCATGCGGCAGCACGGCAAGGTGCGCCGCCAGGGCAAGTTCATCGGCCGTCGTTCCGACTGGAAGAAGGCCATCGTCCAGCTCAAGGAAGGCGACAGCATCAAGGTCTTCGAAGGCCTGTAAGGAGGGTACACGATGGGAATCAAGAGCTTTAAGCCCACTTCCCCGGGTATCCGCCAGATGACGGTGCACACCTTCGAGGAGATCACGAAGGCCCGGCCGGAGAAGTCTCTGCTGGAGCGCCTCACCAAGAAGGCTGGTCGCAACGTCTACGGCCGCATCACCACCCGCCATCAGGGCGGCGGCCATAAGCGGATGTACCGGGTTATCGACTTCAAGCGCAACGAGTTCGATGGCATCCCCGCCAAGGTTGTGGCCATCGAGTACGATCCGAACCGCACCGCTCGCATCGCTCTCGTTCAGTATGCCAACGGCGCCAAGCGCTACATCCTCGCCCCCGTGGGCCTCGGTGTGGGCGACTCGATCGTGAGCGGCCCGACCGCCGACATCAAGCCGGGCAACACCCTGGCCCTGGATAACATCCCGGTCGGCACCATGGTCCACAACATCGAGCTGAAGCCCGGCAAGGGCGGCCAGATGGTCCGGTCCGCCGGCGCCTCAGCGCAGATCATGGCCAAGGAGGGCGGCTTCGCCCTGCTGCGGCTCCCCTCCGGTGAGCAGCGTAAGGTCCACCTGACCTGCCGGGCCACCGTCGGCCAGGTCGGCAACCTCGAGCACGAGAACATCGTGATCGGCAAGGCCGGCCGCAAGCGCCACATGGGCATCCGCCCGACCGTCCGCGGCTCGGTCATGAACCCGGTCGACCATCCGCACGGCGGTGGTGAGGGCCGGTCCCCGATCGGCCGTCCGGGCCCGGTCTCCCCGTGGGGCAAGCCGACCCTGGGCTACAAGACCCGCAAGCCCAAGAAGAAGTCCAACCGGCTGATCGTGAGCCGCCGGAAGAAGTAAGGAAGGGGTGTAGGAAGAATGGGTCGTTCGCTCAAGAAGGGGCCGTACATCGACGCCTCTGTTGAGAAGAAGATCCTCGCCATGGAAGCCAAGGGCGAGAAGAAGGTCTTCAAGACCTGGGCTCGTGACTGCACCATCTTCCCCGAGATGGTTGGCCACACGGTCGCGGTCCACAACGGCAAGACCCATGTCCCGGTGTACATCACCGAGGAGATGGTCGGCCACAAGCTGGGTGAGTTCGCTCCGACCCGGACCTTCAAGGGTCACGGCGGCGACGAGAAGTCCAGCCGCGTTCGGTAAGAGACAACCCTTGAAGTCTGAGTGAAGGAGGTAAACGCACGTGGAAGTCAAGGCTAGCGCCCGCTACATCCGCATTTCCCCGCGGAAGGTCCGCGTCGTGATCGACCTGGTCCGCGGCAAGAGCGTGAATGAGGCGCTGACGCTCCTCAAGTTCATTCCCAAGCGTGCCAGCGAGCCGATCGCCAAGGTGATCGCCAGCGCCGCTGCGAACGCCGAGCACAACTTCAACCTGAACAAGGATAACCTTGTCGTTTCCCAGGCGTTTGTGGATCAGGGCCCGACCCTGAAGCGGTTCCATCCGCGGCAGCGGGGCCAGGCGTTCCCGATCCTGAAGCGCACCTCCCACATCACCGTGTTGGTGAAGGAAAAGGAGGCTAAGTAACAGTGGGTCAGAAAGTACACCCGAAGGGCCTCCGCATCGGCATCGTGAAGGACTGGGACACCCGCTGGTACGCGGATAAGCGGAACTTCAGCGATCTGCTGGTCGAGGACGTCAAGATCCGTAAGTTTGTGAAGAAGGCGCTCTTCGCCTCGGGCATCTCCCGCATCGAGATCGAGCGGGCTGCCAACCGCATCAAGGTCACTGTGCACACCGCCAAGCCGGGCATGGTGATCGGCAAGCAGGGCCAGGGCATCGCCGACCTGCAGAACCAGCTGGCCGCCATGACCGGCAAGCAGGTCTCCCTCAACGTCGTCGAGATCCGGGTGGCCGAGCTCGACGCCCAGCTGGTGGCCGAGTCCATCGCCCAGCAGCTGGAGAAGCGTATCGCTTTCCGCCGGGCCATGAAGCAGGCGATCCAGAAGGCGATGCGGTTCGGCGCCAAGGGTATCCGCATCATCATCAGCGGCCGTATCGGCGGCGCTGAGATCGCTCGGAAGGAGCGGGCCTGGGAGGGCACTGTGCCCCTGCACACCCTGCGGGCCAACATCGACTACGGCTTCGCCGAGGCTTCCACCACCTTCGGCAAGATCGGCGTGAAGGTCTGGCTGTACGTCGGCGAGAACATCACCGTCGCTCCGGGCGAGCGCCGTGGCGACCGTCCCGACCGTGGCGACCGCCGCGATCGCGGTGGCCGTCGTGGCGGCGGGCGTCCCGAGGGCCGCGGCGGCGACCGTGGCGGTGATCGCGGTGGTGACCGCGGCGGCCGTCCCGGCGGGCCTCCCCGGCAGAACCGGGAGGACCGGGCCGCTGCCGAGCGGGCTGCAATCGCTGCCGGTCCGAAGCCGGTGAACCGTCCGGAAGGGGGGCGTAGCTAGTGCTTGCTCCGAAGCGCGTAAAGTGGCGTCGTCCGCATAAGGCGGTTGTGAAGCTGAACAAGGGCCATGCCAAGGGTGGCACCGAGGTCGCCTTCGGCGAGTACGGGCTGCAGGCCCTGGAGCCCGCCTTCATCACCGACCGTCAGATCGAGGCCGCCCGTATTGCGATGACCCGTTTCATCAAGCGTGGCGGCAAGGTCTGGATCAAGATCTTCCCCCACAAGGCCCTCACTCGCAAGCCGGCCGAGACCCGAATGGGCGCCGGTAAGGGCGCTCCCGAGCTCTGGGTCGCCGTGGTGAAGCCGGGTCGGATCATGTTTGAGCTGGCCGGTGTCTCCGAGGAGATCGCCAAGGAGGCCATGCGGCTGGCGGCCATGAAGCTGCCGATCAAGTGCAAGTTCGTGAGGCGGGAGGCCGCTGCGGTCGCCGCTGCTGAGACGGGTGGTGAAGCCAATGAAGGTTAAGGAAATCCGTGAGCTGAGCAACGAGGAGATCAAGGCCAAGATGGCCTCCCTCAAGGAGGAGCTCTTTAACCTCCGTTTCCAGTTGGCGGTCAACAACCTGGACAACACGGCTCGCATTCGTGAGGTCCGCAAGTCGATCGCCCAGTGCAAGACCATCATCCGTGAGCGTGAGCTCAAGGCGAACGCCTAAGTGGGGGAGGAGGTTAAAGCATGACCGAAGAGCGTAACCTTCGCAAGACCCGCATCGGCGTGGTCACCAGCGACAAGATGGAGAAGACGGTCGTCGTCAGCGTTGAGACGCTGGTCGAGCACCCGCTCTACAAGAAGCGTGTGAAGCAGACCAAGAAGTTCAAGGCGCATGACGAGCAGAACCAGTGCAAGATCGGCGACAAGGTGCGGATTATGGAGACCCGCCCGCTGTCCAAGGATAAGCGCTGGCGCGTGGTGGAGATCATCGAATCCGCCGTGGTGCGGTAATATTTCCCCGCAACAAGCGGGGCCTGTCGCAGGGCAGGTTAGCCAGGTCCTCGGGGTAAGGCGAAGCCTCGCCGAAGCCGGTAAGCACCGGTGAAGGCCGGTGCTGTGGGCCCAGGGCGAAGCGAATCCGATGCTTCGTCACCGGCGCCATCGGCAGGTACGTAGCTTAAGATCCCGCGGAAACCGGCTAGCTAACGAGAGGAGGTTCGACCGTGATCCAGGTTCAAACCAGACTTGCGGTCGCCGATAACACAGGCGCCAAGGAACTGATGTGCATCAAGGTCCTGGGCGGTTCTTGGCGGCGTTACGCCGGCATCGGTGATGTGATCGTGTGCTCGGTGAAGGAGGCCTCCCCTGGCGGCGTCGTCAAGAAGGGCGACGTGGTCAAGGCGGTCGTGGTTCGGACTCGCAAGAGCCTGCGCCGAGAGGACGGCTCCTACATCCGCTTTGATGAGAATGCTGCCGTAATCCTGAAGGACGAGAAGGAGCCCCGGGGTACCCGTATCTTCGGCCCGGTCGCGCGTGAGCTGCGTGAGCGGGAGTTCATGAAGATCATCTCCCTGGCTCCCGAAGTCCTGTAGTCGGGGGGGTAGCAACATGGAAAAGGTACGGTACAAGGTCCACGTCAAGAAGGACGAGGAAGTCGTCGTCATCACCGGCAAGGACAAGGGCAAGCAGGGCAAGGTTCAGAAGGTCCTGCCGAAGACCAACCGTGTGGTGGTTGCGGGCGTGAACATGGTCAAGAAGCACACCAAGCCCTCCGCTCGGAACCCGCAGGGCGGCATCATCGAGATGGAGGCCCCGATTCACGCCTCCAACGTGATGTCCCTGGCGAAGATCGAGCAGAAGAAGGCAAAGAAGAAGGGCTAGCCCGGAGGCTGCCTTAGAAAGGAGGCTTGTGGCACTTGGCCAACCTGAAGACGAAGTACCAGCAGGAAGTGATTCCTGCGCTTCAAAAGCAGTTCAACTATAGCAACGTCATGATGGTCCCCCGTCTGGACAAGATTGTCGTGAACGTTGGTCTGGGCGAGGCTGTCCAGAACGCCAAGGCGCTGGACGCTGCCGTCGGCGACATCGCTGCCATCACCGCCCAGAAGCCGGTGGTGACTCGGGCGAAGAAGTCGATTGCCCAGTTCAAGATCCGGACCGGCATGCCGATCGGCTGCAAGGTCACCCTGCGCGGCGAGCGGATGTGGGACTTCCTCGAGAAGCTGATCTACATCTCGCTGCCCCGTGTCCGTGACTTCCGGGGTGTCTCCCCGAAGGCCTTCGACGGCCGCGGCAACTACGCCCTCGGCCTGAAGGAGCAGCTGATCTTCCCTGAGATCGACTACGACAAGGTCGACAAGATCCGGGGTATGGACATCATCATCGTCACGACGGCAAAGACCGACGAAGAGGCGAAGGCGCTTCTGAAGGGTCTGGGAATGCCGTTCGCTGAGCGGTAAGGAGGGACGATTTTGGCAAAGACTTCTCTGAAGATCAAGGCGGCCCGCCCGCAGAAGTTCTCGGTGCGGACCTACAACCGGTGCAAGCTTTGCGGCCGTCCCCATGCCTACATGCGGAAGTTCGGCATTTGCCGTCACTGCTTCCGGAAGATGGCTCACGAGGGCCAGATCCCGGGCGTTCGCAAGGCCAGTTGGTAGTGTAGTGAATCGGGCAGGGGAGTTGGGCATCGGGGTCCCGGCAGGGGCGCCCGGTGCCGTCACCCGGCGAGATGTAAAACCTCCACGCCGGGGGACAGGCAGAGAGTGCCTGGTTACCAACTCCAACCGCCCGATCCTGAAAGGAGGACTAGTGAGCCATGGTCGTATCCGATCC
This sequence comes from Bacillota bacterium, assembly GCA_049324875.1. GTDB lineage: Bacteria > Bacillota > Sulfobacillia > Symbiobacteriales > Symbiobacteriaceae > JAWLHU01. The sequence continues at coordinate 17,619 of JBMONC010000084.1, read as the reverse complement.
GATTGCTGACCTGCTGACCCGCATCCGGAACGCCAACACGGCCAATCACGACCGCGTTGAGATCCCGGGCTCCAAGATGAAGAAGGCGATCGTCCAGATCCTGAAGGACGAGGGCTTTATCCGGGACTACGAATGGGTTGACAACGGTCACCAGGGTGTGATCCGGGTCTACCTGAAGTTCGGCCCGAACAAGGCGAAGGTCATCTCCGGCCTGCGCCGGATCTCCAAGCCTGGCCTGCGCGTCTACGCGAAGCGTGACCAGGTTCCCAAGGTCCTGGGCGGCCTCGGCGTTGCCATCCTCTCGACCTCGAAGGGTGTCATGACCGACAAGAAGGCCCGTCAGGAAGGCCTCGGCGGCGAAGTGCTCGCGTACATCTGGTAAGGAAGGAGGTGCAGCCGTGTCTCGTATCGGTAGAGCTCCCATTCAGCTCCCTGCTGGCGTTGAGGTCAAGCAGGAGGGCAGCCTGATCCGCGTGAAGGGCCCCAAGGGCGAACTCTCGCGGGAGATCAGCAAGGACATGATCGTCACGATTGAGAACGGCGCCCTCCGTGTATCCCGTCCTTCCGATGAACGGGAGCACAAGGCGCTGCATGGTCTCACCCGCACCCTGATCGCGAACATGGTCGAGGGCGTCACCAAGGGCTACACCCGGGCGCTGGAGCTGGTAGGCACCGGTTACCGTGCCGCCAAGTCCGGCCAGAAGCTGACCCTCTCGGTTGGCTACTCCCACCCGGTGGAGATCGAGCCGCCCAAGGGCATCGAGTTCACGGTGCCGGCCCAGAACCAGATCGTGGTCAACGGCATCGACAAGGAGCTGGTCGGCCAGATCGCCGCCAACATCCGTGCCGTCCGTCCGCCCGAGCCGTACCTCGGCAAGGGCATCAAGTACGCCGGCGAGCGGATCCGGCGCAAGGAAGGCAAGACCGGTAAGAAGTAAGGGGGTGACGTTGGATGATCGTCAAGCAGGATCGCGCCAAGGCGCGCAAGACCCGCCAACTGCGGGTGCGGAAGACCGTCCACGGCACGCCCGAGCGGCCGCGGCTTAATGTCTTCCGTTCCAACCAGAACATCTACGCCCAGGTGATTGACGACACGGTCGGCAAGACCCTGGTTGCTGCCTCGACCCTCGACCCTGAGGTGAAGGGCCGGCTCGAAGGCAACGGCGGCACCGTCGAGGCCGCCAAGATCGTGGGCGAAGTTGTCGCGAAGCGTGCTCTGGCTGCTGGCGTGACGAAGGTGGTCTTCGACCGGGCCGGGTACCTGTACCATGGCCGGGTCGCCGCCCTCGCAGAGGCCGCCCGCGAAGCCGGCCTTGAGTTCTAAGTCGAGGGAGGGAAATACGTAGTGGCTCGCATCGATACCAGCCAGATGGATCTGAAGGAGAAGATGGTGGACCTGCGGCGTGTTGCCAAGACCGTCAAGGGTGGCCGCCGTATGAGCTTCTCCGCTGTCATGGTCGTCGGTGATGGTCAGGGGCATGTGGGGGCCGGCCTCGGCAAGGCCGCCGAAATCCCTGAAGCCGTCCGCAAGGGCACCGAGGACGCCAAGAAGAACATGGTCTCCATTCCCCTGAACGGCACCACCATCCCCCACGAGGTGATGGGCGAGTTCGGTGCCGGGAAGGTTCTGCTCAAGCCCGCCTCCGAGGGTACCGGCGTGATCGCCGGCGGCGCTGTCCGCGCTGTGCTCGAGGCTGCCGGGATTCGTGACATCCTCACCAAGAGCCTGGGCTCTAACAATGCGGCCAACCAGGTCCTCGCCACCATCGAGGGTCTGAAGCAGCTGAAGAGCGCTGAGGATGTTGCGAAGCTCCGTGGCAAGCCCGTCGAGCAGATCCTCGGTTAAGAGGAGGGAAGAGACGTGGCTGGCAAACTGGTGATTACCCTGAAGCGCGGCCTGGCCGGCAAGGACAAGAGCGCCATCGCCGTCTGCAAGGCGCTGGGCCTGCGCAAGACCAACTCCACGGTGGAGAAGCCCGACAACGAGGCGATCCGTGGCATGATTGCCAAGGTATCGCATCTGGTCGAGGTGCAGGAAGCCTAAGGTTGGTTGCCGAAAGTATACGGGTGGCGCCGGCGCGGTGCCGGCGCCCCACTGACAGCCCAGACGAAATCGAGGTGACGAACAAATGAAGCTGCATGAGCTTGCCCCGAATCCGGGTGCTCGGAAAGAGCGCAAGCGTCTGGGCCGCGGTATCGGCTCCGGCCTTGGCAAGACCGCGGGCAAGGGCCATAAGGGCCAGAATGCTCGGGCCGGCGGTGGTGTCCGCCCCGGTTTTGAGGGTGGCCAGATGCCCCTGATGAGGCGCCTGCCCAAGCGGGGTTTCTCCAATGAGCCCTTCAAGGTGACCTATGAGGTCGTCAACGTGGGGGCGCTGGAGGCCTTTGAGGCCGGCACCGTGGTGACCCCTGAGCTCCTGGAAGAGTCCCGGGTCTGCAAGAACGCCGTCAAGGGCGTGAAGGTCCTGGGCACCGGCGAGATTACCAAGGCGCTGACGGTGCGTGCGCACAAGGTCAGCGCGTCTGCGAAGCAGAAGATCGAAGCCGCTGGCGGGAAGGTCGAGGTAATCGGAGAAGCCACCGAAGAGGTGAGGTAACAGCCATGGCGATGCTGGAGACGTTGCGCAATTCGCTGCGCCTTCCTGGGCTAAGAAACCGGCTGCTCTTCACGGTCGCGATGCTCGTGGTTCTGCGAATTGGCGCACACATTCCCGTCCCAGGGGTCAACCTGGAAGTCCTCTCCGCCCTCTTTGGCGGCGGCGGCTTCTTCGACCTGATCGATGTCTTCGCAGGTGGTGCCTTCACGAACTTCGCGATCTTCGCGATGGGTGTTACGCCCTACATCAACGCCTCCATCATCATGCAGCTCCTCACCATCGTGATCCCGCGGTTGGAAGAGATGCAGAAGGAAGGCGAGGAGGGCCGTAAGAAGATCCAGCAGTTCACGCGGTACGGCACGGTCGTCCTCGGTCTGGTGCAGGCCTTCGGCCTGGGCTACAGCCTGAAGGCGAACGGTGCCTTCTACGACAGCAGCTGGACCACCCTGTTCGTGATCATGGTCAGCCTGACGGCGGGCACCGCCTTCCTGATGTGGCTGGGCGAGATGATCACGGAGAAGGGCATCGGGAACGGCATCTCGCTGATCATCTTCGCGAACATCATCACCCGGCTTCCCTATGCGATTCAGGAGGAGGCTGCGCTGCTGCCGACCGGCCAGCGCAACATCTTCCAGCTCCTTCTGGTGGCAGCGATCATGCTCGCCATGGTCGTCTTCGTGATCCTGATCACCGAGGGCGTCCGCAAGATTCCCGTCGAGTACGCCAAGCGGGTGGTCGGCAAGCGTGTCTACGGTGGGCAGCGGACCCATCTGCCGATGAAGATCAACCAGGCGGGTGTCATTCCGCTGATCTTTGCGCAGTCGCTGCTCTACTTCCCGATCACGATCGCCAACTTCCTGCCGCGGAACAACAGCTTCTACCTGTGGGTCAACGCCTACTTCCAGACCAACAGCATCTGGTTCATGGTCGCCAACGCGGCGCTGATCATCTTCTTCACCTACTTCTACACCGCCATCACCTTCAACCCGGTCGATGTGGCGGACAACATCAAGAAGAACGGCGGGTTTATCCCGGGCTATCGCCCGGGCAAGCCGACCGCCGACTACCTTGACCGCATCTCGACCCGGCTCACGCTGGTGGGCGGCCTCTTCCTGGCGGCCGTCACCATCGTGCCGATCTACCTGATCAGCCTCACGGGGATCGAGGGCGCCTACCTGGGCGGCTCCTCCCTGCTGATCGTGGTGAGCGTCGCCCTGGAGACGATGAAGCAGATCGAGGCTCAGCTCGTCATGCGCCACTACCAGGGCTTCATGCGGAGCTAAAACAGGCTTCGCGGCGACCGTGGAGGACCGGAACGCCTGGGAAGGGCGGCTCCGGTCCTCGCGACCGCCTTCTGGTCTTTCTACGTCAACTTGCACCCATCCGGGTGCTCAGTGGTGGAGGTTGGAGTCATGCATATCATCCTCATGGGGCCGCCCGGGGCGGGCAAGGGCACGCAGGCTGCCCTCCTGGCCCAGCAGGAAGGGATTCCGCATATCTCGACCGGCGACATCTTCCGGGCGAACGTGGGTCAGGGCACCCCTCTGGGCAAGCTCGCCAAGGAGTATATGGACGCCGGCAAGTATGTACCGGATGACGTGACCAACGCCATGGTGAAGGATCGCCTTGCCCAGCCGGACTGCCTGAAGGGGTTCATCCTGGACGGCTACCCCCGGACCCCCGACCAGGCCAACGCCCTGGCGGGTATGCTGGCCGACCTGAAGCTGAAGCTGGATGCGGTGGTCAACATCACCGTTCCGGACGAGCTGCTGGTGGAGCGTGCGGTGGGTCGCCGGGTCTGCAAGGCCTGCGGCGCCACCTATCACGTGAAGTTCAACCCCCCCGGGACCGAGGGCGTCTGTGACAAGTGCGGCGGCTCGCTGGTCCAGCGGAGCGACGACCAGGAGGAGAAGGTGGCGGTCCGGCTGCAGGAGTACCACAGCAAGACTGCCCCGCTGCTGGACTTCTACGCCAAGCAGGGGCTGGTCAAGACGGTGGACGGCGACCAGCCGATGGACGTGGTCACTCGGGCGATCAAAGAGGCGGTTCAGGGCCTGTAATGATCATTCTCAAGTCGCCCTTGCAGATCGAACAGATGAAAGAGGCCGGACGGATCGTCTGGGAGGTCCATCAGGAGCTGGCCAGGGCGATCCAGCCGGGGGTGACCACCCGGGAGCTGGATGAGCTGGCCGAATCCCTGATCCGGAAGGCCGGTGGGGTTCCGACCTTCAAGGGCTACCACGGGTATCCGGCCTCGATCTGCGCCTCGGTCAACGATGAGGTGGTCCACGGGATCCCCTCGGATCGCAAGCTCCAGGAGGGCGATGTGATCGCCATCGACCTGGGGGTTACCTACAAGGGGTGGGTGGGCGACTCCGCCTATACCCATCCGGTGGGTCAGGTTGCCCCGAAAACCGCGCAGTTGCTGGATGTCACGCGAATCGCGCTTGAAAAAGCGCTGGAGCAGTGTTATCCTGGCAATCGGCTGGGTGATGTTGGGCATGCGGTGCAGGCCTACGTGGAGGCCCAGGGGTTTCGAGTCGTCCGCGACTTTGTCGGGCACGGCATCGGCGCAAGCATGCATGAGGATCCTCAAGTCCCCAATTTCGGCCCGCCAGGCAGCCGGGAGGTGCTCCGGCCAGGCATGGTCCTGGCCATCGAGCCCATGGTGAATGCGGGCACCTGGGAAGTCAAAATCCTCGACGACCAGTGGACGGTGGTGACGAAGGACGGCTCCTACTCGGCCCACTTCGAGCACACCGTTGCCATCACCGAGGCTGGACCGGTTATTCTAACCAAACCGTGAGGTATATCCGACCGGATTTGTGCTATAATAACCGTATTAGTCTTTGCGCGAGGGAGTCGACAACCGGGATTCAGTACGGAGGTGCACCTGCGTGGACCAACCGGGTCTAAGGCCCGGGGCGATCGTGCGTTCCCTGGCCGGACGAGATCTGGGGAGTTGCTACATCGTGCTCCGACAGGTGGACGAGCGGCTTGTCGCCGTGTCGAATGGCCGGCAGCGGCCGATAGACCGTCCGAAGCGAAAGAACAGGCGACACCTGGAGGTGCTCGGCTGGGCGGATGCCACTCTGGCTCTCCGACTGGAGCGAGGCGACAAGGTCACCGATCAAGACGTTGTCAAGGCCCTGGAGGCTTTTCCATCGAGAGTCTTTGAGGAGGTTTAACTCGGACGTATGTCTAAGGACGACGTGATTGAGGTGGAGGGCACCGTGATCGAGCCCCTCCCCAACGCCATGTTCCGCGTGGAGCTGGCGAATGGTCACAAGGTGCTCGCCCACGTGTCCGGCAAGATCCGCATGAACTTCATCCGGATTCTGCCTGGCGATCGGGTCACCATTGAACTCTCGCCATATGACCTGACTCGTGGTAGAATCGTATATCGGTACAAATAGGCACGCGTAGGTGAACGAGCCTCTCCAAGCAGGAAGGCGTACGGAAAACCGGCCGCCTCTGGGGGTTCGTTGCCCTTTTCGTGTTTCCATCATACAAGTTTGGTCTGCATCCCTGCGCTACAGGGACCGAATGGTCAGCGCGAGAAGAGAGGAGGGGCTGCTCGTGAAGGTTCGTCCGTCGGTTAAGCCGATTTGCGAGAAGTGCAAGGTCATCAAGCGTCACGGCAACGTGATGGTGATCTGCGAGAACCCGAAGCACAAGCAGAAGCAGGGCTAATTTCGCCGACACGCGTGGCCCAGTGGTCAGCGCTTGACCCGTCGGCAGGCCAGCAAGTTTTTGCCCCAGTTTGGCTGGCGCACCTCTCCAAGGGGAGGGGGGCACCAGCATACACGCATGGGCTCGAGGTCCGGACACTGCCGGGAGGCGTGGAAAAGCCGGGCTGGAACCCAGCGGTCTCGGTCAGTGGAGCGGCTGGTAGCGAGGACCCTCTTCCCTCGGTACTTTCTGCTGACGGACGCCGTTTGGGACGGGTCGTGCATCTGTTGTCTCACATCGACTGGGTTTACCAATGAGGAGGGTATTACTCAAGCATGGCGCGTATTGCAGGCGTTGACCTGCCTCGTGACAAGCGGGTGGAGGCCGCTCTGCCGTACATCTACGGCATTGGCTGGACCACCTCCCGCCAGATTCTGGAGAGGACCGGCATCGACCCGAACATCCGTGTCCGCGACCTGAGCGAAGAGCAGGTTGCCAAGCTGCGTGAGGTCATCGACCGGGACTACAAGGTTGAGGGTGACCTGCAGCGTGAGGTTCAGCTGAACATCAAGCGGCTGATCGAGATCGGCTCCTACCGGGGCCTGCGGCATCGCCGCGGCCTGCCCGTGCGCGGCCAGCGGACCAAGACCAATGCCCGCACCCGGAAGGGCCCGCGCCGCACCGTCGCCGGCAAGAAGAAGGCCGGTAAGTAAAGGAGGGACACGTCTAAATGGCTAAGCGCGCCGTTCGCACGAAGCGTAAGGAGCGGAAGCACGTCGACAAGGGCGTGGCCCATATCCGTTCTACCTTCAACAACACCATTGTTACCATTACCGATACCCACGGGAACGCTCTCTCCTGGGCCACTTCTGGCGCCATGGGCTTTAAGGGCTCCCGTAAGTCGACCCCGTTCGCCTCGCAGATGGCCGCCGAGAAGGCTGCCAAGGAGGCCATGGAGCATGGCCTGCGCGAGGTCGAGGTCTATGTGAAGGGTCCGGGGTCGGGCCGCGAGGCGGCCATCCGTCAGCTGCAGGCTGCCGGTCTGGAGGTCACGACGATTAAGGACGTGACTCCGATCCCCCACAACGGCTGCCGCCCGCCGAAGCGGCGCCGCGTGTAGGAAGAGGAGGGGACGTTTAACAAATGGCACGCTATACCGATGCTGTCTGCCGGCTCTGCCGCCGGGAGGGCGTTAAGCTTTACCTGAAGGGCGAGAAGTGCTACAGCGACAAGTGCCCCGTGGTCAAGCGGGCGACCCCCCCTGGCCAGCACGGGCTCTCCCGTCGCAAGATGTCCGAGTACGCGATTCAGCTGCGCGAGAAGCAGAAGGCCCGCCGCTTCTATGGCGTCCTGGAGAAGCAGTTCGCGCGGTACTTCGACCTGGCCACCCGCAAGAAGGGTGTGACCGGCGAGGTCCTCCTGCAGACCCTGGAGCGCCGTCTGGACAATGTGGTCTACCGGCTTGGCTTCGCTGCCAGCCGGGCGGAGGCCCGCCAGATCGTGAAGCACTCCCATATCGAGGTCAATGGCCGCAAGGTCAACATTCCCTCCTACCTTGTCCGCGAGGGCGATGTGATCGCCGTGCGCGAGACCTCCCGTGACCACAAGCGGGTCAAGGAGCTGCTCGCCGGCGGTCCGCGCACGGTGCCCGCCTGGCTCAGCCTCGAGCATGAGGCGCTGCGCGGCACGGTCGTCCGGATGCCCAGCCGCGATGAGATCGATGCCCCGGTTCAGGAGCACCTCATCGTCGAGCTCTACTCCCGTTAGTCGAACGGAGGGCTGCTGCAGGGCTGACCGGTGGACCGGCCGGCCCGGCCGCGGCGGGACTGACCTGGGTTCTTGGGCGGTGGCGTAGGGCGCTCAAACGTGAGCGAGACAGGGAATTGGGGGTATCTACTAGATGATCGGAATGGAAAAACCCAAGATTGAGACCGTAGAGCTGGCCGAGGACAACAGCTACGGCAAGTTCGTAGTGGAGCCGCTCGAGCGGGGCTACGGCATCACCCTTGGAAACTCGCTGCGGCGGATCCTGCTCTCGTCTCTGCCGGGAGCCGCAGTCACCTCTGTGAAGATCGACGGCGTGCTGCATGAGTTCTCGACGATCCCCGGGGTCGTGGAGGATGTGACCGATATCATCCTCAACCTCAAGCAGCTCTCGCTGAAGGTCCACAGTGACGAGACCAAGACCCTGCGCATTCACGCGGAGGGCGAGGGCGTCGTGACCGCCGGAGACATTCACGCCGACGCCGATGTGGAGATTCTGAACCCGGAACTCCACATCGCCACCCTGGATAAGGGCGGTCGGCTGATCGCCGAGATCACCGTGGGCAAGGGCCGCGGCTATGTGCCGGCCGATCAGAACAAGACACCGGATATGCCGATCGGTGTCATCCCCGTCGATTCGATCTTCTCACCGATTCGCCGGGTCAACTACACCATCGAGCACACCCGCGTCGGCAACCGCACCAACTTCGACAAGCTGACCCTGGAGGTCTGGACCAACGGGGCGGTTCGCCCCGACGAGGCCTGCTCCTGGGCGGCGAAGATCCTCAAGGAGCACCTGGAGCTCTTCCTCTCCCTGACCGACGATGCCGACCAGATCGAGGTCATGCAGGAGAAGGACGACAACGACCGCAACAAGCTGATGGAGATGACCATCGAGGAGCTGGACCTCTCGGTCCGTTCTTACAACTGCTTGAAGCGGGCAGGTATCAACACGGTGGCTGAGCTCTGCGCCAAGTCGGACGACGAGATGATCAAGGTGCGCAACCTTGGCAAGAAGTCGCTGGAAGAGGTCAAGCAGAAGCTGGCTGCGATCGGGTTGGGCCTGCGTCAGTCGGACGACTAGCACTACCATCACAGCGCCCGGCAGGCGCTGTCTGACCTGGACAGGATAGGGGTGAACTTAGAAGATGGCTCAGTATCAGAAGCTCGGCCGCGACAGCTCTGCTCGCAAGGCGCTGTTCCGGGCCGTGGTGACCGCCCTGTTCGACAAGGAGAAGATCGAGACCACCGAGGGCAAGGCTCAGGAGGTCAAGTCGATCGCCGACGAGTTCATCACCCTCGCCAAGCGGGGTGACCTCCACGCCCGCCGCCAGGCCCTGGCTTACATCTACGATGAGGCCGTGGTCAAGAAGCTGTTCGAGATCATCGCGCCGCGGTATGCCGACCGGAACGGTGGCTACACCCGGGTGATCAAGACCGGGGTCCGCAAGGGCGATGCCGCCCCCATGGCGATCCTCGAGCTGGTGTAAACCCAAGGGTTACAGGGCCCGGGCGCTCTCAGGGGCGCCCGGGCTGTCTGCACTTGCCCTCCGCACGTCAAGGAGGATATGCTCGATGCCCGAGCCTTACATCATCGCAGAGAATCTCTCCTTTGCCTATGGGCGCGGGGAGGCTGAACCGGGGGAGACGGCTCTCACCCTGGCCTTGGACGGGGTCAGCCTGCAGGTCCGGCGGGGGGAGTTCCTCGCCATCCTGGGGATGAACGGCTCCGGCAAGTCGACCCTGGCCCGCCACTTCAACAGCCTGCTGCTCCCCCGGGAGGGCCGGGTGCTGGTGGACGGCATGGACACCCGTGAGGAGAAGAACCTCTGGCCCATTCGGGACCGGGTGGGCATGGTCTTCCAGAACCCGGACAACCAGATCGTCGCCGCCGTGGTCGAGGAGGATGTGGCCTTCGGCCCCGAGAATCAGGGCCACCCCTCCGACGAGATCCTGCGCCGGGTCTCGGAGGCGCTGGCGGCGGTGGGGATGGAGGCGCACCGGGAGCGGTCGCCCCACCTGCTCTCCGGCGGCCAGAAGCAGCGGGTGGCCATCGCGGGCGCCCTGGCCCTGCGGCCGGCCTGCCTGGTGCTGGACGAGCCCACGGCGATGCTCGACCCCTCGGGTCGGGCCGAGGTGCTGGGGGTGGTCCGGAAGCTGAACCGGGAGCTGGGCATGGCGGTGGTCTGGATCACCCACTTCATGGAGGAGGCGGTCACCGCCGACCGGGTGGTGGTGATGGCGGAGGGGAAGGTCCAGATGGAGGGCACCCCCCGGGAGGTCTTCCGTCAGGCGGCCAGGCTCCGCGCCCTGCGGCTCGGCGTGCCCCCGGCCGTCCTCGCGGCGGAGAAGCTCCGATCTGCCGGGATCCCGGTTTCCGACTCGGTCCTCACCCTGGACGAACTGGTGGAGGAGCTATGTCAATTCGCTTCGAAGCGGTAAGTCATACCTATCAGCCTGGCACCCCCTTTGAGTGGCATGCCCTCCATGAGGTCTCGCTGACCATCGGCGACGGTGAGTTCTGGGGGATCATCGGGCCGACGGGCTCAGGCAAGTCAACGCTGATCCAGCATATGAACGGCCTCCTCAAGCCCACCTCCGGGCGGGTGCTGGTCGATGGGATCGACCTGGCCGACCGGAAGGCGGACCTGCGCGCCATCCGGCAGCGGGTGGGGCTGGTTTTCCAGTACCCGGAACACCAGCTCTTCGGGGAGACGATCTACGAGGATGTGGCCTTCGGGCCGCGCAACATGAAGCTGGAGGCCGCCGAGGTGGACCGGCGGGTGATGACCGCTCTGGAGCGGGTGGGGCTGCCCGCGGAGATGAAGAACCGCTCTCCCTTCGGCCTCTCCGGTGGACAGGCCCGCCGGGTTGCCCTGGCCGGTGTTCTGGCGATGGAGCCACGGGTGCTGGTCCTGGATGAGCCGACCGCCGGCCTGGACCCCCAGGGGCGGGAGGAGATCCTGCAGCTGGTCCGCTCCTTCCCTTCCCTCGGGATGACGGTGGTGCTGGTCTCCCACTCCATGGATGATGTGGCGCTCAACGCCGACAAGGTGCTGGTGATGCACAAGGGCAGGGTCCACATGACCGGCACGCCCCGGGAGCTCTTCTCCTGCCGGGCAGAGCTGGAGGCGATCGGTCTGGGCGTCCCGGCGGCGGTCTGGCTGGCCGACCTGCTGCGGGAGCGGGGCTGGGAGATCCCGCCGGACGTGGTCACCATGGACCAGGCGGTGGCGGCCATCACGGCGGCCCTGGGCGGGCCGAAGGGGGGTGGCGCCCGGTGAACTTTCAGGGAATCACCGTGGGGCAGTACTTCCCCGGCGACTCGCTGCTCCACCGGCTCGACCCGCGGGTGAAGATCACCGCCGTCTTCCTGCTCTCGGTGGCGATCTTTGTGCCCAAGGCCTGGCCCGGATACCTGGCGACCGCCCTTTTCACCCTGCTGGCCGTCTGGCTGGCCCGGGTGCCGCTGGGCATGATCCTGCGCGGCCTCCGGCCGATCCTGATCTTCCTGGTGATCACAGCGCTCTTCAACCTCTTTCTCACCCCGGGTGAGCCGCTCTTCACGCTGGGGCCTGCCACCGCCACGCGGGAGGGCCTGGTGCTCTCCCTCGTGACCAGCGTCAGGCTGGTCCTCCTGGTGACCATCGCCTCGCTGCTCACCCTGACCACCTCGCCGATCCGGCTGACCGACGGCCTGGAGCGGATGCTCCGGCCCCTGAAGCCGATCGGCGTCCCCGCCCACGAGCTGGCGCTGATGATGACCATCGCCCTGCGCTTCATCCCGACCCTTGCCGAGGAGGCGGACCGGATCATGCGGGCCCAGATGGCCCGCGGTGCCGAGTTCCGCTCGGGCTCGGTCGCTGCCCGGGTGAAGGGGCTGATCCCGGTGCTGGTCCCGCTCTTCGTGGCCGCCTTCCGGCGGGCGGATGAGCTGGCCACCGCCATGGAGGCCCGGGGCTACCGGGGCGGTGAGGGCCGGACCCGGATGCGGGAGCTGGCCTTCAGCCCCCGCGATGGGCTGGCTCTGGTGCTCCTCTTTGGCTTTGTGGGGCTGATTGTGGCCCTCCGGGTGCTGGGGGTGGGGTAGCCCCGGCGGCCATGGCGAAAAGCGGAGGTGAGCGCCTGTGCGCACAATCAAGCTGACCCTGCAGTACGACGGGACCCACTACGCCGGCTTCCAGCGCCAGCCCAACGGCGTGACGATCCAGGAGCGGCTGGAGGAGGCGCTGCGGGTGATCACCGGGGAGCCGGCGATCCGGCTGGGGGCGGCGGCAGGCCGCACCGATGCCGGCGTCCATGCGCGGGGGCAGGTGGTCCACATCCGCACGGCCAGTGCGATCCCCCTCGAGCGGTGGCCCCATGCGCTCAACAGCCGCCTGCCGGCCGACATCGTCGTCATTGGGGCTGAGCATGCACCGGACGACTTCCACGCCCGCTACTGGGCGCTGGAGAAGCGCTACCGCTACACGGTCGAGGTGGCCCCCTTTCCGTCGCCGCTCCACCGGCTCTACGCCTTCCACTGGGGGCGCCCGCTTGACCTCCCGCTGATGCGGGAGGCGGCCGCCCTGCTGGTCGGGACCCACGACTTCGCCGCCTTCCGCTCCACCGGGGGGGCTGCGAAGAGCTCCACCCGCACCATCACCCGGCTTGAGCTGACCGAGGCCTCGCCCTTTCTCCACATCGACGTGGCCGCCGACGGCTTCCTCTATAACATGGTCCGAATCCTGGCCGGGAGCCTGCTGGAGGTTGGGGCCGGCCGCCGCACCCCGGAAGATCTCCGCCGGGCGCTGGAGACGGGGGAGCGCCGCTTTGCCGGAAAGACCCTGCCCCCCCATGGCCTCTGCCTGGAGGAGGTCACCTACGGACAGGGCCCGAAGCGCCCGCCCTGGGCGGCGGAGGGAGAGGAGGATGGCGAATGACCCGCTGGCTGTTCGTGGACGGACAGGGCGTGCTCTTTGAGGTGGCCCCCCGGAACGAGCGTGCCCGGAAGGCGCTCCCCGGCGGGGTGGATGTGGCCGAGCCGGACTTGCTGGCCGCCCTGGCCGCCGCCGATGGCGCCGTCGCGGGGGCGGAGGCGATTCACACCGAAAGGGATGAGCGGGACTACTGGGTCGCCTACTGGCGGGCCTTCCTCCGGCACCTGGGGCTGCCGGAGTCCCACGCCGCCGTGATGCACCGGGAGGCGCTCTGGGTTCGCCACGCCCGGCTCTACCCGGAGGTGCCCGACGTCTTCGGGCAGATCCAGGATGCCGGCTACCGCATCGGTCTGATCTCCAACGGCCCGCCCACCATCGCCCTGGGGCTTTCCCAGATGGGCGTGGTCTACTTCTTCGACAGCGTCACCGTCAGCACCGAGGCCGGGGTGCGCAAGCCGGACCCCCGCATCTTCCGCCTGGCGCTGGCCACAGCCGGGGCGGAGCCGTCCGACGCCTGGTTCGTCGACGACCAGCCGGCCCATGTGCGGGCTGCCGCCCAGCTCGGCATGCGGGCGCTGCTGATCGACCGGCAAGGGGGACGGGGGGAGATCCAGAGCCTCGCCGATCTGCCCCGAAAGATGCGGCAGGTCGACGGGCCGGCCTAGAGCGAGGCGTTGCGCGCCTTGACAGTGGTTCGAACGCCAATGTATACTAATGTGCGTTGACCTCGCATCCGCGCGTGTCAAGGGTTTCCGACCAGGAGCGACCTGGACCTCAAACCTTCCCGAGTGGGTTTGTACGCCAGGCGCCGACCGATTCGATAGATGTCCCCCAACCGATCCATTTTCCGTAGGAGGGAATCTAGTGAGCACTACGTTCATGGCCAATCCGCAGAACGTTCAGCGGAAGTGGTATGTGGTCGATGCCGAGGGCAAGACCCTGGGCCGCCTCGCCTCTCAGGTTGCCGCGGTTCTGCGTGGGAAGCACAAGCCCACCTTCACACCGCACGTTGACTGCGGTGATTTCGTTATCATCGTGAATGCTGAGAAGGTCCAGGTCACCGGCAACAAGGCGGCCGACAAGGTCTACCTACGCCACACCGGCTACCCGGGCGGCCAGAAGTCGATCACCTTCCAGCGCCTGATCGAGACCCGTCCGATCCGCGTCCTGGAGCTCGCCATCAAGGGCATGCTTCCTCACAACCGGCTCGGCCGGCAGATGTACCGCAAGCTGAAGGTGTACGCTGGTCCCGAGCACCCGCATGCGGCGCAGCAGCCGGAGAAGCTGGAGTTCTAATCGAAAGGAGGCGTGTTGAACAATGTCGACTCTGACGCAGTTCTGGGGCACTGGCCGTCGTAAGAACGCCGTCGCCCGGGCCCGACTGGTTCCCGGCACCGGCAACTTCACCGTGAACGGCCGCACCCTTCAGGATTACTTTGGCCTGCAGACCCTGCAGATGCTGGTGGAGAGCCCGCTGGCTGTCACCGGCACCGCCGGGAAGTATGATGTCTACCTGAATGTCATCGGCGGTGGCGTCTCCGGTCAGGCTGGCGCCTGCCGTCATGCGATCGCCCGGGCCCTGCTCAAGGTGGACGGCACCTTCCGTCCGGCCCTGAAGCAGGCCGGCTACCTGACCCGTGACCCGCGCATGAAGGAGCGCCGCAAGTACGGCCTCAAGAAGGCCCGTAAGCGCCCGCAGTTCTCCAAGCGCTAAACGATCTGCCTACACATCGCCCGTGGCCTTCCCGGCCACGGGTGTGCTTTTCTGCGAACGGTTCGGTCTTCTGGCGCGTCCTATGTGCAAAGGGGTGAAGCACCGATGCTGCAGAGCCTGACCCACTGGTTCTGGAGCCGAAGGCAGGACTGGCTCCTCGGTCTGGGAGCCTGGGCCCTCCTGGGGGTCGGTGGAGCGGTTCATGCCCATTTCGCCCAGCTCCCCGCTCTCCAGGTGATCGTCACCTGGAATGAGTGGTTTGCGGCTCTCCTCCTGCTGCCGCTGCTGTTCACCGGGCGGATGCGGGGCAACCCGCTGGCCCGGAAGGCCTATGCCGCCGTCCTGGTGGTCTTTGCGCTCGACTTACTCGTCCGGGCCCTCTTTGGGCTCGGTTGGCAACCGTTCCTCCTGGGTTAGTTGGAATCCCCCTCCTGCTGCCGCATACTCTTCCCCCAAAGGGGGGAGGTTTGTGCGGTGGTCCCTTTGGCGCCAGGCCGCACTTGTGGGCCTGGTGGTTTTTTTTCTGGGCACCGGGGTCCGGGTCGCCTGGGTGGCCGGCGAGCCGGTGCGGCAGGCCAACGCGGAGCTGGAGAGTTCGGCGGAGTACCTGAAGGGCTTGGTGGTGGTGGTCGATCCGGGGCATGGCGGCTTTGACCCGGGCGCTGTGGTGAAGGGGACCCGGGAGAAGGAGCTGACGCTGCAGATCAGCTTTCTGCTGAAGGAGCTGCTGGAGCGGCACGGGGCGAGGGTGGTGATGACCCGGACCGCCGATGAGGACCTGGACAAGACGATCCGGGGGGACCTCACCCGCCGGGTGGCAATGGTGAAGGAGAGCGGGGCGCACCTCTACGTCTCGGTGCACGCCAACAAGGACTCCTGCTACTGCTGGGGGGCCCAGACCTTCTACCAGAAGGGGGGCATGCCGGAGGGGAGGGCGCTGGCCATGGCGATCCAGGCCCGGCTCCGGGAGATGACCCCCACCACCCGGCAGGCGCTGGCGGCCGACTACTTCGTGATGCGGACCTCACCGGTCCCCGCCACTGTGGTGGAGGTGGGCTTTCTGACCAACGCCAAGGAGCACGAGCGTCTGCTGCAGCCCGACTACCAGCGGACCATCGCCACCGCCATCGCCCTGGGCATCGCCGACTTCCGGAAGCAGCAGGCCCGGCCCTAGGCGGCCGGGCCTTCCAACCTTCCCGGCTCGCCGGCCGGAGGAAAGTGCGCCGGCATCGAAGGAATCTCCGGGGCAGGTCACGAACCCTTTGGGCTGAACAAGGCCAGAGGGGGATTCCACGTTGCATCGCAACTTAAATTACGGCTGGATCGATGTGATCACCTCGGGCAGCATGTATGCCGGCAAGACCACGGAGCTGATCCGGCGGGTGCGGAACTTCATCCTCGCCAAGCGGACGGCGGCCGTCTTTCAACCCCGCGTGGCGGCCCGCTTCACCGAGGATGAGGTGATCATGTCCCACGACGGGGTCCGGTTCGAGGCGGTCCACACCGACAATCCGCTGGAGATCCTGTGGTACGCCGAGCTGCACCAGCCGGCGGTCATCGCCATCGACGAGGCGCAATTCTACGATGAGTCGCTGGTGGAGACGGTGCAGGAGCTGGCGAACCGGGGGCACTACATCATCCTGGCGGGGTTGTCGCAGACCTCGGAGGGCAGGCCTTTCGGCATCATGCCCCAGCTGCTGACCATCGCCGACAACATCACCTCGGTCTACGGCGTCTGCGTGGTCTGCGGGGAGCCGGCCACCAAACCCTTCGCCCTCCGGGCGAAGACCGAGGATGTTTCCATCGGGGCGGGCGACAAGTATGAGGCCCGCTGCCGCAAGTGTTGGCTGGAGGGGCGCCGCCAGCGGGGCGAGGCGTAGCGCCGCACAACGAGAACGAGGCCGGACCTGCGAGGCGAGCAGGTCCGGCCTTCATCTTTATGGCACGCGGGCTACTCCTGGCCGATGCCGAGGAGCGGGTCTCCCCGGCCGACGGCCAGCGCCGTCACCAGGAACAGAACGGCTCCCTCACCGGGGGAGAGGCACCGCTGCAGGACCGTCCCAAAGGGATCCCGCAGCTCTCCCACCACCTGTCCCTTCTGAACCAGATCGCCACAGGCAACACCTGGGTACCACTGGGCCTCCTGGTCGCTGAAGATCCAGAGGAAGCGGCTCATATGGGTGATGGGGAACCGCTCCGGTTCGCCCGGCAGCATCCCCAGGTGGCGCATCACGTTGCGCACGCCCCGGAGGTGGACTTCGGCGGCAGCCGGGTCGTAGATTCCCTGCTGCCCCGCCTCGGCGATGATCGCCGGCACCCCGGCCTCCGCCGCTGCGGCGTAGGCGGCGCCCTGCACCGCCGACTCCAGCACATAGCGGATACCGAAGGCCTCGGCCAGCTGACGGGAGCGCTGATCCACATCGGGATGGCCGCTCCGGTGATAGATGGAGAAGGGGACCAGCGCCTCCACCAGATCCCCGCCGTGCAGGTCGAGCAGGGCGTCAGCCTGGCGGATCACCTCCTGCTGCAGGGTGTAGGCGATCCGCTCCGCAGCGGTGCCGCCCGCCGAGCCGGGGAAGACCCGGTTGGGGTTCTTGCCGTCCAGGGGGACGACATAGGCCACCCGGGCCCGGTAGGCAGGCATGTTGACGGTGGGAACGATCACCACCGTCCCGGCGACCGCCGCCGGGTCCAGTTCAGCCGCCAGCCGTGAGGCGGCGGCGATGCCCCCGTACTCCGCCCCGTGGACCCCCGCGGTGACGGCGAGGGTGGGGCCGGGATTCGCCCCCTGGATCAGGATCACCGGCATCTCGGCCCCGGGGACGCCGGGCACCGGCAGCCAGCCGGTCACCTTCTGGCCGGGTGCGGCCGTCAGGCCTGCGATCGTTCGCTCAGGCATGCGCATTTCCTCTCGCTTCCACCTGGCCTCACTCGACCTCGTCGGTGGCGCCGT
>JBMONC010000083.1:0-4600 GCA_049324875.1 Bacillota bacterium | reverse complement strand
AATTGTCTCCGCCGATGGCACACGGAGTATTCGATACACGAAGCACGACATGAATGGTAACCCCACCAAACACCACTATCACGAGAAAACGTGGACCTATGACCAAGTGAACAACGTCATGAACGTCGATAACACAAAAGTACGAGTTCCTTTGAGAGTCCCTAAGCGAGTCCCTAAGGGAGTCCCTATGATGACGGAGGACTGAGCTAATGCTGGTACGAATCTTGGCAGTGTCGTCAACAGACCCATGTAGAGTAGACTTTTGGACAGACTATGGTGTGGCCAGCGGGGCCTGGGCTGACAACAGACCAGTGGTCGGACACACCTATAGTGTTGAACTGGACATTCCCCAATCGCTTGTGTGGGATAGGGATATCCAGCGAACCAACGAGAAACTGTACAGGCTTAACCAGCAAGGTGACGTTTGCCATCTCCACGTGCTCCTGGAGGCTGTACACTCTGATGGATGTGCAGTTGTTCGATTGGGCGACAGCACCATGCTATTGGAAACTGTCGGGCAGCCATTCCACAAAGGAGAGTTCCTTAGCATTCGAACTAAGGATCTCGTGCTATACCCGGATTACATATGACTGGAAAGGCTGATTTTGACCTCACGGTTCCAACAGGGTACAGTCAGGGCACCGATAAGCAGAAAGAGCCCGGAGAAGCAAAGCCTTGCTCTCTGCCAGACCAACCAGTTCCTACACGTGCTTAGCATCGAGCACATCATCTGCCAACGCCCTTTCCCGAAGGGCGTTGGCACTTTATTTGCCCGGAGACTAGACTGCATCTGCAATCTCAAGGGCGGACTGCCACCCACGATACCCCGAGATCGAATCTTGAGCGCCTAGTCTCCACAGTGTCAAACCCTCTCCTTAATCCAATCCGGGTGCCACTCCAGGAGGAACTCCTCAATTCGGACAGGCGGCACGGGCCGGAGACAAACGAACCATCTCTCCCCCGTAGTGCGATCCGGGAGGTGTATCCTGACCAAGTACCCATCGTCTTCATATGTCTTGGCCAGCATACATCCTTAGGACTTCGCGATGGATTCCAGCAACTCCCTCTAGGCCAGTAGTGAGTGACCTGACTTGGCCGGCTCACCAGTGGAGACCCGTATGTAGGCCCATAGATCAAACTCTCCAAGATGCAACACCTCTTGAGCGCTTTATGCCCCATAATAGCCTATCAGAGGTAGAGAGTCGAATTTTTGGTTCACCATACTGAGGCCCAGGAGGTGGATGAAGAGGCCTTCTTTAAGATGGGGGAGAGCGGCGGC
Source organism: Bacillota bacterium (assembly GCA_049324875.1). GTDB lineage: Bacteria > Bacillota > Sulfobacillia > Symbiobacteriales > Symbiobacteriaceae > JAWLHU01. The sequence goes on along the minus strand of JBMONC010000083.1, from coordinate 3,321 downwards.
ACCAAGGTCTCCTCCGCTTACCAGCTTGGTCTGGATATCATCCACGAGAGATACCATCCGGACCGGTGGAACATCTACCCCTTCCACTTCTCGGACGGCGACAACTGGAGCGACAACGACAACAAGCGCTGTGTCGAGCTGGTCCGCCAGCTGTTGGAGGTCTCCAACCTCTTCGGCTACGGCGAGATCCGGGAAGCCGGCTACACCAGCTCGCTGATGAGCGCCTTTGCCGAGATCAACGATCCCAGGTTCGTGATCGTCACCATCACGGAGAAGCGGGACGTCTATCCGGCGCTGCAGAAGTGGTTCAGCCGGGGAGGGGTGCCGCTGGGGTGACCGGCTGCCCGGTCAATGGGGCGCCTGCCGACCCGCGGCGGGCGCTCCACCGCTTATCTCTGCAATAAAATCCAACTATGCATGCAGGATTTGTCGACCAGAAGGATGTATTAATATCGACTAATATACTTGTCCGACAAGTGGACAGCCTGACCTGTCTGGAGGTGGACCCATCATGAAGGAGACGGGCTGGAACAGCCTGGTGCCGGTCCGGTCACGGGGCCTGTACAAGCAGGTGGAGGACCAGTTCATCGCCCTGATTGGGAGTGGACAGCTGCGGCCCGGGGACAAGCTCCCCTCGGAGCGGGAGCTGCAGGAGCAACTGCAGGTGAGCCGGGCGGTGCTCCGGGAGGCGCTGCGGATGTTGGAGGCCAAGGGGCTGATCGTGGGCAGCCAGGGCAAGGGCCGGTATCTGCGGGCGGTCACCGCCAGTGGTGACCAGGCCGGTGCCGCCTCCTGGACCCGGCTGGAGCAGGTCTCCCTGAGCGATATCTACGAGATCCGGCTGCTGATCGAGCCCGCCGGCGCCGGGTGGGCCGCCGTCCGGCGGACCGACGCCGACCTGGCGCAGATGCGGACGCTGCTCGACCGGATGCGGCAGAGCCAGCGGCTCTGGCATGAGGAGGACTTCCCCTTCCACCTGGCGGTGGCCGCGGCCAGCCAGAACCAGATGGCGGTCCGCATCCTGCGGATGCAGTACGACCTGATGAACAAGTACAGCCAGAACGTCTACCGGCGCCTCCTGGAGGAGGAGAGCATGGACCAGTGGGTCCGGGAGCACGAGCAGATTGTCGAGGCCATCGCGGCCCGTGATCAGGCCCGGGCCGCCGAGTGGATGCACCAGCACATCACGCGGGCTTACACCCTGCTGCAGGAGACGTGAGCGCGATGAGCATCCCGACGGAATGCGACCTGCTGTTGACCGGTGGTCCCGTCCGCCTTCCCGGCGGGGCCACCGCCCGGGCCCTGGCCATCGGCGGCGGGAAGATCCTGGCCGCCGGTTCGGAGGCGACCCTCGCGGCCTGCCGGACCGACCGGACCCGGGTGATCGACCTGGCCGGCCGAATCGTCGTGCCGGGGCTGGCCGACAGCCACCTCCACCTGATCGCCACTGGGCAGCTCCTGACGCAGGTGGACTGCACACGGGTTCGCACCAAGGCCGACCTGCTGGCCGCTGTCAGCCGCCGGGCCGCCGCCCTCCCCGCGGGGGCCTGGGTGGTCGGGCGGGGCTGGAGCGAGGCCGCCCTGGACCGGCTGCCCTCCCCCGCCGAGCTGGAGGGCGCCGCCGGGGGGCGCCCGGTCTTCCTGGTCCGGGTCTGCGGCCATGCCGCCCTGATCAACGGCGCGGCGCTGGCGCTGGCAGGGATCGGGCCGGACTGGCAGCCGGGCCCGGAGGTGGAGCGGGACGTCGCGGGCGAGCCCGCCGGGCTGATTCACGAGAGCGCCGTGGCCCGGGTGCGGGCGGCGGTGCCCCCGCCCACCGAGGCCGATCTGGCCGATGCGCTCCGGGCCGGGATCCGCCGGGCGGCGGCGGCCGGGCTGACCCAGGTCCACACCGAGGATATGCGCTACATCGGCGGCCGGACGGTCGCCTTCCTGCTCGACCTCTACCGCCGGGTGCTGGCGGAGGAGGGCTACCCGCTCCGGGTGCTCCACCTCTTCTACCACCCGCACCTGCCGGAGGTACAGCGAAAGAAGGGCTGCCAGGGGAGGAACCCCTGGCGGCCCTTCGCTTCCGGTGAGGCAGGCGCCCCGCGGTTTGCATAAGATGGGGCAAAGTGCCGGAATTCTGCGTCGTTTTGTAGGCGAAGCAGGGCGAAGAGGAGGCGAGCAGATGGACGATCGAGATCTTCCGCGGCTGGAGCAGGCGATCGGGGAGATCTGGGATAAGGCGCGGGAGCTGGGCCTGGACCCCTTCCCGACCCACTTCGAGATCGTCCCGGCAGCGATTCTCTACGAGTTCGGCGCTTACTTGCTACCCGGGCGGTTCAGCCACTGGACCCATGGCAAGGCCTACTACACCATGAAGGCCTCCTACGACTATGGCCTGAGCAAGATCTACGAGCTGGTGATCAACGCGAACCCCAGCTATGCCTTCCTGCTGGAGACCAACTCGCTGCTCCACAACAAGTTCGTGGTGGCCCATGTCTTCGGCCACACCGACTTCTTCAAGCACAACATCTGGTTCGGCGACACCAACCGCCAGATGGTGGAGACCGTCAGCCAGAACGCCCAGCGCATCCGCCAGTACGGCATCGAGGAGGGCACCCTGGAGGTGGAGCGCTTCCTGGATGCCGTCCTCTCCATCTCCGACCACATCGACCCGTACCCCCGGCGGGAGCCGGCGGAGAGCAAGGCCCAGGAGCCCCGCCCAGCTGCCGGCGATCCCTTCGGCGACCTCTTCCCGCCGGCCAGCTCCGCCAGCCTGGCCACCGGCCGTCCCCTCCGGGGCGAGCCCCGGCCTGGCCGAACGAAGCGCAAGCTCCCGCCGGAGCCCGAGAAGGACCTGCTCCGCTTCCTCCTGGAGCACGCCGACCACCTGGAGGACTGGCAGCGGGACATCATCGCCATCGTGCGGGAGGAGTCGCTCTACTTCGTCCCGCAGATGCAGACAAAAATCATGAACGAGGGCTGGGCCTCCTTCTGGCACATGCGAATCATGCGGGAGTTGGACCTGACCGACGACGAGTTCCTCGAGTTCGGCAAGCTGCATGCCGGCGTCTGCACCCCCGGCCACAGCCGCATCAACCCGTACTTCGTGGGGCTGAAGATCTTCGAGGACATCGAGAAGCGCTTCGGCCGGGAGAAGATCTTCGAGGTGCGGGAGATGGAGAACGACGTCTCCTTCCTGCGGTCCTACCTGACCGAGGAGCTGGTCCGCGACCTGGACCTGTTCATCTACGAGAAGGACGAGGGGGAGGACTGGCGGATCACCGACAAGCAGTGGGAGCGGGTCCGGGACACCCTCTGCGACGCCATGACCAA
>JBMONC010000082.1:0-4730 GCA_049324875.1 Bacillota bacterium | reverse complement strand
TCTCGAACATCATGCCCGAGACCGGATCCCGGGTGGAGAAGGCCTGCTTCAGCCCCGTTCCCTGGATGATGTCGGTGTCGAAGGGCAGCCCCCGCTTCCGGAGATCATCCACCACCTCCTCAATCCCGGTCACCCGGAAGGCGACGTGCTGGACCCCCGGGCCGTACTCCTCCACGTACCGGGAGACCTGCGACTCGGGCGATGTGCCCTTCAGGAGGACGATCTTCAGGGGGCCGCCGACCATCACCACCGATTCCATGCCGGTCCTGGCGCCCTGGGTCGTGCGGCGCTCCCGCTCCTCAAAGCCGAGCCGGTCCCTGTAGAAGGCGACAGCCGCCTCCAGGTCCTCCACGGCGATGGCCAGGTGATCGACCGCCTCCAGCCGCTGTGACAGAATCCCCAATGCCTCCATCCGTCATTCCTCCCCTGCAGCAGTGACGTCCTCATGCTACGCGCAGGCCGTGGCAGATGCTCCACGCCCGGGCGCGGTACCTTGAGGCCGTGCGGCGCGTACGATGGGCCTGAAGGCGGAGGAGAGAAGGGGGGAAGGGGCTTGCATCTCAGACGGGCGAGCCCGGTGGCATGATCTTCGATCGATGGGCAGAGTGCATGGAGCCCGCCGCGCGGCGGGCGCTTCAGTGGGAGCGGCTGCAGTGGACGCTCCACCACGTGCGGGCGAACGTGCCCTTCTACCGCAAGCGGCTGGAAGACCGTCCGCTCCAGCACTGGGAGCAGCTGCAGGAGCTTCCCTTCACCGTCAAGGGGGACCTGCGGGACGAGTATCCCTTTGGGCTGCTGGCCGTGCCGCCGGAGGCGCTGGCCCGGGTCCACGCCACCTCGGGCACCCGCGGAAAGCCCACGCTGATGGGCTACACCCGCCGGGACCTGATGACCTGGGCGCGGCTCTGTGCCCGGCTGCTGACCGCTGCCGGGGGCGGTGCGGGCGACCGGATCCAGATTGCGCTGAACTACGGGCTCTTCACCGGGGGGCTGGGGATTCACGGCGGAGCCGAACTGCTGGGCTGTACCGTCATTCCGGCCTCGGCCGGCGGGACCCAGCAGCAGATCACCCTGCTCTCCGACCTGCGGCCTCAGGGGTTGAAGGCGACGCCCTCCTTCGCCCTTCACCTGGCCGAGACAGCGGAACAGCAGGGGGTCGATCCCCGCTCCTTCGGCATCCACTACGGCATCTTCGGGGCGGAGCCCTGGTCGGAGGCGGTCCGGCAGCGGCTGGAGGCGAAGTTCGGCCTGACCGCCTATGACTCCTACGGCCTCAGCGAGATGCTGGGCCCCGGGGTTGCTTACGAGTGCGGGGAGCGGAACGGGCTTCACCTGTCGGAGGATCACTTCCTGGCCGAGGTGGTCAACCCCGAGACCGGTCAGCCGGTGCTGCCGGGGGAAGAGGGGGAGCTGGTGCTCACCTCCCTGACCAAGGAGGCCTTCCCCCTGATTCGCTACCGGACAGGCGACCGGACGGCGCTGCTGTCGGAACCCTGCCGGTGCGGCCGGACCACCCGCCGCATCGCCCGGATTCGGGGGCGGGTTGATGAGATGCTGATCATCCGCGGGGTCAACCTCTTCCCCTCGGAGGTGGAGCGGGTCCTGCTTCGGTTCCCTGACCTGCTCCCCTGTTACCAGGTCCGGATCTGGAAGGAGGGGGCGCTGGACGCCGCGGAGGTGTTGGTGGAGCCCCGCCTTCAGGCCATGGCCACCCCGGAGCTCTCCCAACGGCTCTCAGCGGCGCTCAAGCGGGAGCTGGGGGTCTCCGTGGGGGTGCAGTTCGGCCGCGTGCCGCCCAGCGAGGGCCGGAACAAGGCGCTCCGGGTGATCGATGAGCGGGAATGATCAGCAGAGAAGGGGAGAAAGCTTGATGAACGCCAACAGCATCTTTCTCGCCTACTGGCCCGCCCGCACCCTGCAGGCGGCGGTGAGGCTGGGCGTCTTCGATCAGCTGGCGCGCGGGCCGCAGACAGCCGAGCAGGTGGCCGCAGCGCTGAAGCTGCATCCCGGCGCCACCGCCCGACTCCTCCAGGCGCTGGTGGGGCTGGGGTGGCTCCAGCAGAGCGGCCCGCACTATGCCAATACCCCGGAGGGGGCGGTCTCCCTGGTCTCCGGCAGCCCCTGGTACGTAGGCGGCAGCGCCCACCATCACAGCGAGCAGCTCTGGCCGCTCTGGGGGCACCTCGAGACCGCCGTGCGGGAAGGGCGATCCGTTGTGCCCGAGGCGTTTGGTCACCAGAACCCCTTTGATCTCCTCCAACGGTCGCCCCAGCAGTTGCTGGCGTTTCTGGCGGGGATGAAGGGCGGAGCTGTCGGCTACGGCGAGACGCTGGCCTCCATGTATGACCTCTCGCGCCATCGCCACCTGGTGGACTTCGGCGGCGGCTCCGGCGCGATCTCGGGGCCGCTGGTCCAGCGCTATCCCCACCTGCGGGTGACCATCCTCGAGCTGCCACCGGTGGCCCGCCTCCTGCCGCTCCTCCTCCCGAGCTACGGGGTTGGCGGCCGGCTCACCGCCCACGCCGGCGACCTGTTCCGTCCGGAGACCTACCCGGCCAGCTTCGACGCAGCGCTGCTGGGCCGGGTGCTCCACAACTGGGGCGATGACCGAGCGCTGGAGATCCTCCGCAACATAGCGGGGGCGCTGCCGCCCGGCGGGACCGTGCTGGTGCTGGAGCACCTGATGGACGCTCCCGACCCGGGCGGGCGGGCATTCGCCGCCCTCTCCAACCTCAACATGCTGGTGATGACCGGCGAGGGGCGTGAGCGGACCGGGGCGGAATACGAGCAACTGCTCCGCCAGGCGGGGCTTACCCCGTTGGGCACCCTCCGGACGCAGGGGCCCCTGGCCCTCGTGGTGGGGCAGAAGGGCCTCCCCCTCAGGTGACATAAGACTTCGGGCGAACATAGGGTAGAATCGGAGGTGGTTGCATGCACTTCGGCTTCTTCGGCAAGCCCGCTGCCTTCGGCAAGTGCGGTATATTCGCCGTGCCCGCTGCCTTCGGCAAGTTTACCAAGCCCTTTGCGTTCGGCAAGTTCGGCAAGTTTGCCAAGCCCTTTGCCTTTGGTACGTTCGGCAAGTTCGGCCCCTGGGGCTGGTGGGGCATCTAGGCGAACATCGGGCGGGGGTCGGCGACGGCGGGACCCCGCCATTCTTGTCATCCCACAGGACAAGCATCGGGACCGGCAGGATTCGCAGGGGGGGAGCGTGAACTACATAGGATGGGCAGCCGTCATCCCGGAGCCTGTTCCGAAACCGTACAGAGAGCGGTGAAAGCGTGGGTAAGAAAAACGTGACCCCAAAGAAGAACAGCCAGACCATCTGGGTGGTGGCAGCCGTCTCGGTGGTGGCTGTCGGCCTGCTGATCGGGATCAGCCTGTACACGGCCTCCCGGGGCGGCACCGAGAGCGCCCGCCCGAATCCCGTTGCGGGTGTGGTCAGCGACAAGGAGCTGGGCGCCGTCCGGAATGTGAAGGGCTCCCCCGATGCCAAGGTGACGGTCACCGAGTTCAACGACTACCTCTGACCGCACTGTGCCACGGCCCACGAGGTCGTGGGTCCGCAGTTGGCGGACCTGATTGCCACGGGTGATGTCAAGCTGGAGATGGTGCACTTCCCGCTGCGCACGGAGTCGATCTGGGCGGTGGAGGCGGTGGAGTGCGCCGGTGAGCAGGGCTTCTGGTGGGCGATGCACTCCAGGATCCTGGAGAACCAGAAGCGGGGCGTATCCACCAAGCTGATGAAGGAGTACGCTGCCGAGATGGGCCTGGACACCAAGGCCTTTAACCAGTGCATGGACAGCGACAAGTATGTGAAGTATGCCAAGGAGCAGGGGGAGGCGGCTGCCAAGAAGGGCGTCAACGGCACCCCGACCTTCATGCTGAACGGCCAGTTCCTGCAGCTGAAGCAGTCCTTTAACGAGGTGGCGGAAGCGGTCAAGAAGGAGCTGAGCAAGCAGTGAGCCTCCGCAGGCTTCTGCAGGGGATGCTGCTCCTCTCGCTGGTGGGTCTGGGCATCTCCGTCTACCTGACCGTGGTCTACACCAGCGGCGGGGTGGCGATCTGCGGGGAGAGCGGGGGCTGCGCCACGGTGCAGAACAGCCCCTACGCCTGGATTCTCGGGATTCCGATCCCCACGCTGGGCGCCGGGGCCTATCTGCTTCTGATCGGGTTGGGCCTCCTGGCCCTGCGCGGCGACGACCGGCAGGAGACCTGGCTGCTCGCCCTCTTCGGCGTCTCGCTGGTAGGCCTGCTCTTCTCGGCCTACCTCACCTACCTGGAGCTCTTCGTGATCTACGCCATCTGCCGCTGGTGCGTCGCCTCGGCAGTGATCCAGCTGGCTGTCTTCATCCTCTCCCTGCTGGCCTGGCGCCAGTATGGTCAGGAAGAGGGATGAAAAAGACTCCCATGGAATGACGGCCACGGTTCCCCTGAAAATGACGGCCACGGATTACACGGATTACACGGATGAAGACAGAACATGGACAATGATGGGGTTCGTACCCTTTTCATGGGTGGTGCTGGTGCGAAGCACCGCACCATTTTGGTTGCACCGATGAACGGATCCCAGACAACCGGATGAGAATGAGGGTCGGTCCCCATTTTCATCCGTAGTCCTGACGCAACACGACATGGTGGTTACACAAAAAACAGGGGGTAGGTGCCCTTGTCATATGCGGTGCTTTCCAGCGGCACCGCATATGACAAGGAACCCCCCCTGTTTCTGTGTA
>JBMONC010000081.1:0-4781 GCA_049324875.1 Bacillota bacterium | reverse complement strand
CTTGGACCTGGGTTTGGGCTTGGACCTGGGGCGGGGCGGCCTCCGGTCGGGCCTGGGAGGCGGCTGCCTCCGGCCTTGCGGGTGCTGCCTGGGCCTGGGTCTGGGCCTGAGCGGACGGCTCAGGCCGGGGGGCGGGCAGGTCGGGGCGAGGCGGAGCCTGGGGCTCGGCCTGGCGGGACGGGGTCTCCGGGGCGACCTGGAGCGACCCGGTCGGGGCCGGCTGGGGTTCGGGAGGGGGCTGGACCGGACCACCGGCCGGAGCGGGGCCGGTGCCGGGCGAGTCCACCCGGGGCTGAGCCATGGCCTGGCCTGTCTGGGCGGGCAAGGTCGGTCCCTGGTTCGGCCCGGCGGGAGCCTGCGGGGTCGGTCCGGCGGCCGGCCCCTGGACGGCGGGGGCCGGCGCCTGCCCGGCAGGGGGTTGTGCCTGCCCGGCAGGGGGGTGTGCCTGCCCGACAGAGGGCTGTGCCTGCCCGACAGAGGGCTGTGCCTGCCCGAGAGGCGGCTGTGCAGGCGGCGCCGGAGCCGCCTGTCCGGGAGGGGCGGCCTGCTGTGGCGGACCGGCTGAGGGCTGCAGGATCGGTGGGGCCTGGCCCGAAGGGGGGGCCTGGCCCGAGGGCGGGGCCGGCAGCGGCTGGGAGGCCGCCGGGGCGCGCCCCACCGGGGGCTGATCCGCCACCGGCCCCTGGGCGGCGTACCGCCCCTGTGGCAGCTGCACCAGCTTCAGCACCAGACCGCCCCCCTGCTCCCGGGGCTGGACCTGTAACTTGACCTTCTGCCCTTCCTTGAGCATCGCCTGAAGGGCAACCTCCAGGCGCACCCCCTTGCCGAACGATAGCATCGCCCGGTCCTGGAAGACCGAGATCACCTCGGCATCCAGCACCTTGCCGGCCACAAAGAGCTCAGCCAGCAGGTCCGGGGCTGCGGTGGCCAGCACCCGGACCAGATTCGGGCTGATTCCGGCTGCCTGCATCCCACTCCCCCGCCTTCCGCCGTACTCTGTATCTCATAGATTTCTCCAGATGGCAGGCAATACCCTGCACCGGTCTGGTAGACGGGCCGAATAGCCCTTGGTAAACTAAGAAGGATGGCAGGGCGGAACTTCAGGGAGGTGAACCTGTGAACCTGTTCGCGTACGGCACGCTGACGGACCGGCGTGTCATGGCCAAGGTCACAGGGCGCACCCTACCCGCCGGGGTCAACGCCACCCTCCACGGTTTCCGCAAGTACGAGACCACCCTCGGCTACCCCATCATCCTGCCCGATTCCGGCGCCTCCACCGACGGCATCGTCTTCTTCGGCCTCCAGCACGCCGACTGGGAGAAGCTCGACCGCTACGAGAACGTATTCGATAACCCGCCGGCCTACACACGCCGACTGGTACAGGTCCAGGGCGCCCACGGCACCATCAGCGCCTTCGTCTACGTGGGCAACCTCAACTTCTTCCGCACCCGCCTCAAGACATAACGCCCGGCGTGAGCTAGCTCGCCGGGCGTCTCCTATTCCCCCCGGGCCAGCCGCTCCATCGTCTCGAGGTCCATGTACTGGTAGAGGTCGACCCCCTGCCGCTCCAGTTCCCAGGCCAACTCTACCACCGGACCGATGCCGTAGCGCCGCAGCAGCCGGACCATCAGCGCCGTGGCCTCGGACTCCAGTGCGCCGTGCAGCCCGTCCATCGCCGAGACCCTCGCCGCCAGGGCGAAACTGAAGGCTTCCACCGGCCGGTCCATCAGTTCGCCCATCCGGCCCAGATGGAGCTGTGCCTGCACCTGGAGCGGGGAGAGGGGCCGGGCGGCCATGAGGGCCCGGAAGGCCTCATCCACGGATGCCTGATGCCGGCCCCCCAGCCCAAGGAGCCGGGCCCGGGCCAGCAGGAGGGCGGCGGCGAAGCCGCCGTCGACCAGGCGGGTGGCAGCGTGCCGCTCTGCCTCAGCCAGCCAGGCCTCGGCGCCCGCCAGGTCCTGCACCATCAGGCAGGCATCCAGAACGGCAAGCAGGGACTCGCCGGCCGCCTCCTGGTCGTGCAGCCGCCCGGCCAGAGCAGCCGCCTTCCGGCTCGCAAGCACCGCGGCCTGCGCCTGCCCCAGCGCCAGGTGGCAGCGGCAGAGCACCAGGAGCACCCGCACCCGCTCCCCCTCGGACAGGGACGGCTCCTCCAGAAGGGTGCGCCCCCGTCCCAGGCACTCCCAGTGCCTCCCCGCCTCCAGCAAGCGCTGCAACTCTCGGCCATCTACCAAGGAGGACGCCTCCCGTACAAGTCAACTGCGGCTAGTCTGCCCAACCGGACCAAAAGAATCAGCCCGGCCGGCTGCACCGGTCGGGCGTGGTCGTCATCTAGTGCTCCCGACGCAGGACCCAGGGGGAGAGGTACTGGCCCAGGTCGACCCCCATGGCCAGGTACTCCTCGTCCAGTTGGCGGACCACATCCGGACCCTGCTGCTTGATCACATCGGCCATCGCCTGCGAGGCGAGGAACTCCAGCTCGTAGAACCGGCCGTCCACCGCCTGGACCCGAGCCGCCAGAGCGTGCCCCAGGGCCCGGCGGGCGTCGCCCTTCTCCATGGCGCACCGGTGGAGCAGCAGCTGGCAGTGGAAGGTGTGGATCCGGTCCCCCCGGTGGACCTCCATCCCCTTGTTGGCCGCCACCATGGCCCGGGCAATCCGCCCCTCGTGCAGGTAGAAGGCGGCGAGATCCAGCAGGTAGGTGCCCTCGAAGTAGGTCTCCCGCGGGTTCCGCCGGGCGATCTCCCTCTGCTGGGCCAGCAGCTCCCTCACGGGATCGAGGGATGTCATCGGGTCGGTCTCATGCATCTGCAGGTAGGTATTGATCAGGTCGTGGGTGCATGTGAAGGTGGAGTAGTCGATCCCCCGGTCACTGAACCACTCCCGTGCCCGGGTGAGAGCCTCCAGCGCCTTCTCGGACTCGAGCTTGCGCTGATAGGTCACACCGATATGCTTCCAGATAGCCCCCTCCAGCCGGCGGGCCTCGTTGAACTGAGGGAGAAAATCAAGGTAGGAGTAGAACTGCTGCAAGGCCTGGTCGTACTGGCGGATGCCGACGTAGGCGGTGCCGAGGTTGAGGAGAGCCCGACCCAGAAGGTCATACTCGCCGGAGTCCCGGGCCAGCTTGACGGCCAGCATGCCAGCCGCAATCGCCCCGTAGGGATCCTGGATGCCCAGCCGGCAGCGGCAGATCGCCAGGTTGATGGTCGCCATCTCCGAGAGCGACCAACCGCCCTTCAGCATCAGCTGCTCCGCCAGCCGGAGGCACTTCTTGAACTCACCTTCCTCCAACAGCCGGATTAACACGTCCAACATACCGTCACATCCCTCTTAAAGCTACTTCGCCCCTACCAATGTCTCACAAGTCTGTATCTGTGCTCAATTCTACACACGATCAGTTGCTGTGTAAATAGTCTTTTCATCTTCAAGCAACTGAACTTTTAACCGAAACGTTTCTGGGTCGAAGGATTCGGTGCTCTCACCTGCTAATACGTAAACCCCACGGAAAAGGTTCGAAGTCGGGCCTAGAATTTTTAAGGGAAGGTGAGACTTTTTCGTGGGGGACGGGGGAGACCAGGAGATGTTGATAATGTTAATGTAAGGGAAAATGATGACGTAGCACCTTAGGGGCCGGCGATTGCCGAGCCCCTAAGCGGAAGTGTGTCAACTTGCTAGCACGGGGAACCATTGTTACCAGTCTCGCACGCACCAATCTGCTCCGATCCGATTGCTACCCAGACCGTGGTTACCATTACCGCCAATACCACCGCCACAAGAAGCTTCTTCATTTTTTGAGCCCTCCTTCATTTTGTATATCGGCCACTAACTGGTGGCCGGGGGAACCCAAGCCTCCGAATCGTCTGTCACAAAGGAACCTGCCAGATCCCCATGGGACGATAGTAGTCCATACACGTAGTTGGCCGCGGCGAATTCAAGGTCAAAGCGCCGTGAAGACATTGCGACCGTTCTTGCATGAAGGGCCTCCTGCAATGCCCGCCTAATGTCGCCAGACTGCTCATGAATTCGTGCTAACCAGAGGTGCATTTGGTAGAGGACGTTCGGCCAGCCCTCCGCAAGCCGCAAGCCGCGCTCCGCCACTTTGGCAGCCCGTTTGAGGCGATGCGTCTCCACTGCATACCGAACGCGCAGAACCTGATGCCAGAGGAGGCTCTGCATATAATCCACCACCCCGGTATTGTGCCGCAGGTAATGGGCTGACTGGGCAAGCAGGCGTGGAACCTCCTCTACTCGTCCAAACTTCAGGTGTGCATCAATAAGGGCATGGCGAATACCATGAGCGGCACGCTGGTTGTTATAGTGCATGGCGGTCTCTGCGGCCTTTCTCAGCGTCACTAGGGACTCCTCAAATCGCTCCAACTCAGCCAGAACCAGGCCAATATTGTAAAGAACCATGACATGATGCATAGGCTTCAAGTCGTATCGGTAGAGGGTCACATGAGCCAAGTAATCGTACCAGGCTGAGAGAGCATTCTCCTTCTGACCGAGTCGGTCATAGCTGGTCCCCAAGCAGAGCGTCGAGGTTCCGTAATAGTCCCAAGCCTCCAAGTCTTGGGCCATCTTCACCGCCAACTGACCTGCTACCTGAGCACCGTAGAACTCTGCAGTTTCAAACCGAGCTTGAAGAAGCATGGCATAGATCACCATCATGTCCCACGGCTTGTTCTCCGGGTTCAGCAGCAGCTGCTCGGCATACTCCAGCGCCTTCTCGTACTCCTTGTCCTCGACCAGCTTCTCCAGGTACTCAAGCACGCCGATCACCC
>JBMONC010000080.1:0-4874 GCA_049324875.1 Bacillota bacterium | reverse complement strand
ATAAAAAAATCATCCAGGCTTACATGATTGCAGGATTTTCGTGAAAACTGCCTAATATCTAGTGCTACTCTCGTGCTACTCAATTTCGGCCCAGGGGGTAGATCAAACATGTCCAAGCCGATTCGTTTCCTTGCCGTGCTGGCAGCCCTGATGCTCCTGACCGCCAGTCTCGTGGGGGCGGCCGCGCCCCAGTCCCAGAAGGGTTCCTACCTGGTTGGTCTGAAGCCGGGAGCCTCCGCACAGGCGCTCGCCAATGCGGGGGTGGAAGTGCTAGGCGGCTGGCCTTCCGTCAACGCCGTCCACATCCGCGCCACCGCCGCCGCAGCGGCAGCCCTGGCCAAGAACCCGAACGTCGAGTACGTCGAAGAGGATGCGGTCCGGACCGTGATGGGCTACACCGACGGCACCTACACCTGGGGCCTCCAGGCGGTCAAGGCGCCCGAGGCATGGGCCCTGGGAGCCACCGGTGCGAATATCAAGGTCTGCGTGCTTGACACCGGCATCGACTATAACCATCCCGAGTTCTACCGGAACGGCGTCTCCATCATCAAGGGCTCGGCCAACTTCGTCAGCGACGGCCATCCCGACGCCACCGACGGCCACGGGCACGGCACCCATGTGGCCGGCACCGTCGCCGGTCAGTTGAACGCCAGCGGCAGCTACATCGGCGTCGCCCCCGGCATCGACCTCTATGTCGCCCGGGTCCTCGGCGACGACGGCAGCGGCTCCAGCAGCGGCATCATGAACGGCGTCCAGTGGTGCTTCGACCAGGGCGCCCGCATCGCCAGCATGTCGTTAGGCGGCAGCTTCAAGTCCCGCACCGAGGACCGGTTCTACACCGACCTCTACAACAAGGGTCTGCTGACCATCGCAGCGGCCGGCAACGGCGGCAATAACCGGCTCAGCTACCCCGCCGGCTACACCAATGTGGTCTCGGTGGCTGCGGTTGACTCCAACCTGAACTGGGCCACCTTCTCCCAGTACAACTCGGATGTGGAGCTGGCCGGCCCTGGCGTCAGCGTCCTCTCCTCCGTCATCCAGGGCACCGGCCTGAAGGGCTCCGCCGCGGAGGACTCCACCCCGTACACCGCCTACCCGCTGGAGTACTCCCCCAACGGCAGCGTGACCGGACCGCTGGTTGAGTGCGGCCTGGCCGACTCCACCTCCTCCTGCACCGGCGTGCCGACCAGCGGCGCCTGGATCGCCCTGATCGACCGGGGCAGCGTCACCTTTGCCGACAAGGTGAACAACGTGATGGCCCAGGGCGCCTCCGCCGCCATCATCGCCAACAACGACACCGCCAACCCGGACGATCCGGGCAGCTTCACCCTGGGCGCTCAGGGCAACTGGATCCCGACCGTCTCGGTCTCCTACAACAGCGGGGTCGCGATCCGCAACGGCGGCCTCGGCACCGGCACCGTCGAGATCGGGCCGTGGGACTACGCCTACTACCAGGGCACCTCCATGGCCACCCCGCACGCCTCGGCGGTCGCGGCGCTGGCCTGGTCGGCCAACCCCGCCCTGACCAACGTCGACATCCGGAGCGTGCTCCAGTGCACCGCTCAGGACCTGGGTGCAGCGGGCCGTGACGACTACTTCGGCTACGGTCTGGTCCAGGCCGACGCGGCCGTCAATCTCGCCATGAACTACACCCCCTGCTCCACCAGCGGTGGTGGCGGTGGCGGGGGCGGCGGCAAGGGCAACCCCAACAAGTAAGCCATACAGAGCGAGGCAGGCCAGCCGGCCTGCCTCGTTTTCGGTGCAGGAACAGCCCCCTGCCGGGTTGAACAGGAGAGCGAGAGAGAGCAGAAGGGAGGCGCCATGTGCATGGAGCTGGTGGTGATCCGTCACGGTCAGTCGCTTGCCGATATCGAAGGTCGACATGAGGGGCGGGCGGACTTCCCGCTCACCGATCTGGGGCGGGAACAGGCGCGGAAGATGGCGGCCTGGGTCGCCCGGGAGTGCCCGCCCGAAGCGATCTGGGCCAGTCCGCTGAAGCGGGCCGCCGAGGTGGCTTCCATCCTCAGTCAGGCCACCATGGTCCCCGTCCGCCACCACGAGGGGCTGATGGAGTGGAACAACGGCCACCTGGCGGGGCTCACCTACCAGGAGGCGCTTGAAAAATACCCCCCGCCCAGGGGAAGGCGGCTGCCGCACGTGCCGATCCCCGGCGGGGAGTCCGAGATTCAGTTCCGGGCACGGGTCGAGGCGACCTGGCATGAGATCCTGGCCGAGCATGCGGGGGAGGGCGATCCCGGCCTCTCCAGCAGCCGGATCGCCATCGTCGCCCACGGCGGGACGATCGCCATGCTCTTCCGGGCCTTCCTCCGGCTGCCGCTGGAGACGGATGTCTCACTCGCCACGGGGGATACGGGCATCCACCGCTGGCGGATCAGCCCGGACCGGCGGGTGGTGCTCCTGGCCAACTCCACGGCTCACCTGGAGCGCTGAGACCGGGGATCGGTCCGCAGGGCGAGGGTGTAGCCGGCCCATACAGCGGCCAACCCCAGCACCAGGCTGGCGGTCACGTTGAGGAAAGCCAGGCCCCGCCGACCTGCCTCCAGCAGGAGCACCGTCTCCACCGACCAGGTGGAGAAGGTGGTGTAGGAGCCGAGAAAGCCGGCGGTGACCGGAAGCCGCCAGGCCTCCGGCAGGTGGCCCCGCTCAATGCCATAGCCGCCGGCGAAGCCAAGCAGCAGGGAGCCGGTCAGGTTGACCAGCAGCGTGCCCAGGGGGAAGTCGGAGGGGAGCCATGCCGCCATGGCCATGCCCAGCAGGTGGCGGGAGAGCGCCCCTGCCGCCCCGGCCAGACCGATGGTCAGGTACTTCATAGCCGCCACCCCAGGGCAATGCCGGCCCAGGCCGCCAGCAGTCCGCTGCCGGTGCTGAGCAACAGGTAGGCCCAGGCCGCCTGTCGCTCCCCCCGGTTGTAGGTCCGGAACATCTCCAGGTGCCAGGTGGAGAAGGTGGTGAAGGCGCCCAGGAAGCCGGTGCCCAGCACCGCCCTGACCGTCGGGGAGACGGCGCCGCCCCCCAGGAGAAGGCCGGTCAGCAGGCCCAGCAGCAGGGAGCCCAGCAGGTTGACGCCCAGGGTGCCCCAGGGGAAGTCGGAGTTGGTCCGGCGGGCCACCCACCCGCTCAGGCCCAGGCGGGCCAGCGCCCCTGCCGCCCCCGCCACGCCGATCAGAACCCAGGTCACCGGCTCACCCCCATCAGCAGGGCCCCCGTGCCGCTGTGCACAGGGGCCTCTTTCCATACCCATCAGCGTACAGGCTGGGGTGGCTCCCCGTCAAGAGGGGCACCGGCGGGGGAGTCCCGCGGCGTTGGGCGATCCACGCAGGAATCTTCCAACCACTCTCCGAAGTTCTACCCAGGCGGGCCGTGCAGAGGGGGAAGGCGATACCCGGCATCGGTCAGGGTGGCGCTGCTGCCCATGATCAACCTCGGGCTCTTCGGCCTGGCCATCTGGCTCTCCTTCATCTTCAGCGAATGAAAACGGAGTAAGAACGGGGGTGGGAGCGCCGGCTCCCACCCCCTCTCCATCACTTGGTCGGGAACTTGCCCCGCACGTACTGCCTGGGCCACTCCACCTCGCGTCCCAGCAGATGGGCCGCCTCCAGAGGGAAGTAGGGGTTGCGCAGCAGCTCCCGGGCCAGCAGCACCACATCTGCCTTGCCGGCACGGATGATCTCGTCGGCCTGTTCGGCCTCGGTGATCAGCCCCACAGCCCCCGTGGGGATTCCGGCCTCCCGGCGGATCCGCTCGGCGAAGGGCACCTGATAGCCCGGCCCGAGGGTGATCTGCTGCTTGGGCGAGTTGCCGCCCGAGGAGACGTCGACCAGGTCGACCCCCCACGCCTTCATCATCCGGGAAAGCTCCACCGACTGCTCGATGTCCCAGCCCCCCTCCACCCAGTCGGTGGCGGAGATGCGCACCCAGACCGGCTTCTCGGCGGGGAAGTTGGCCCGCACCGCCTCGTAGACCCGCTTCAGCAGCCGGGCCCGGTTCTCCAGGGAGCCGCCGTACTCATCGGTCCGCTGGTTGGAGAGCGGCGAGAGGAACTCGTGGATCAGGTAGCCGTGGGCGCTGTGGATCTCCACGGAGTCGCAGCCGATGGCGGCAGCCCGCCGGGCGGCATTGCCAAAGGCGGTCACCACCCGGTCGATCCCCGCCAGGTCCAGCGCCTCGGGGGTGGCCCAGTCGGCATCAAAGGGGATGGCGCTGGGGGCGACGGCCTGCTCGGGCCCCTCCCCCCTGGTGGAGGACCAGGCCTTCCGCCCGGCGTGGGCCAGCTGGATCGAGAAGGCCGCACCCTGCGCCTGCACAAAGCGGGCGATCCGCGCCAGCGGCTCGATCTGTTCATCGGACCAGAGGCCCAGGTCGTTGATCGAGATGCGCCCGCGCGGCTCCACGGCGGTCGCCTCGGCAATCACCATGGCGACCCCGCCGATGGCACGGGTGCCGTAGTGGACGAAGTGCCAGTCGGTGGCAAGCCCATCGGGCTCAGCGGTGTACATGCACATGGGGGCCATCACGATCCGGTTCTTCAGGGCCAGCGACTTCTGCGTCAGGGGCTCGAAGAGGTGGGACATGACAGAGACCTCCTGCAGGCAGCGTTTCTCTACATTCCTTGCGACGAGGATGGGGCAGGAGACGTTACGGGTACCGAAAGAATAAAGACGGCACCACCCCCGGAGGCGCTCCGGGCGATCAACTCCCCGCCGTGCAGGCGAGCCAGGCTCCGGGCGATGGGCAGGCCGAGGCCGGTCCCGCCGGTGGACCGGGTGCGTGACCGGTCGGCCCGGTAGAACCGGTCGAAGATGTGGGGCAGGTCCTCCGGGGCGATCCCGCCGCCGGTATCCTCCACGCGGATC
>JBMONC010000079.1:0-4874 GCA_049324875.1 Bacillota bacterium | reverse complement strand
CTATTCCTCCCGATATCCCAGGCTCCGCAGGACCGACTCCTTGTTCCGCCAGTCCTCCCGGACCTTCACGAAGAGCTCCAGGAAGATCTTCGACCCCAGCATCTCCTCGATGTCCTGCCGGGCTCGGGCGCCGATCTCCTTCAGCATGGCGCCCCGCTTGCCGATGATGATCCCCTTCTGGCTGTCCCGCTCGACGTAGATGGCGGCGGCGACGTAGACGGCGCCCGTCTCCCGGCGCTCCAGCTGCTCCACCTCCACCGCCACCGAGTGGGGGATCTCCTCCCGAGTCAGGTGGAGGATCTTCTCCCGGATGAACTCGGCGATGATGAACCGCTCGGGCTGGTCGGTCACCTGGCCCTCCGGGTAGTACTGGGGGCCCTCCTCCATCTGCTGGACCACCAGGTCGAGCAGCTCGTCGATGTTCTTGTTGGCCACCGCCGAGACCGGCACCACGTCCAGCCACTCGATCGGCTTCGCATCGGGCCGCGGGTTCTCGGAGCGGTGGGCCGGATCGCTCAGCGCCTTGTAGGCGTCCAGCACCGGGTACCAGTCCTCCCGCTTCACCTTGTCCATCTTGTTGACCACCAGGATCGTCTTGCGGCCCGCCTGGGCCACCACCTCGGCCACGTACTTGTCGCCCTCGCCGGGCTTGCGCTCGGAGCCATCCACCACGAAGAGGACCACATCCACCTCGGGGATGGTGCCGATCGCCACCTTGTTCATGAACTGGCCCAGCCGGTGGTGCGGCTTGTGGATCCCCGGCGTGTCCAGGAAGACCACCTGCGCCCCCGGCCGATTATAGACGCCGAGAATCCGGTTGCGGGTGGTCTGCGGCTTGTCGGACATGATCGCCAGCTTCGCCTCCACGAAGGCGTTCAGCAGCGTAGACTTGCCCACGTTGGGGCGGCCGACGATGGAACAGAAACCCGAACGAAACATCTGCTACCCCTCCTTCCGCGGCAGATCCAGCGGGGTAAAGGCCCCCGGCAGGATCTCCCGGACCGTGGTGACCACCGTGTTGCCGCGCAGGTTGGTCAGGATCACCCGCGCATCGGGGCCGAACTCGCTCATCACCTGGCGGCAGGCGCCGCACGGGCTGCAGGCCTCCGGGGTGTCAGCGATCACCGCGATGGCGGCAAAGCGCCGGTGCCCCTCGCTGACCGCCTTGAAGATGGCGGTCCGCTCGGCGCAGTTGGTCAGCCCGTAGCTGGCGTTCTCCACGTTGCAGCCGGTGATCAGCGTGCCGTCCTCGGTGAGCAGGGCGGCGCCTACCGGGAAGCCGGAATAGGGGACATAGGCCTGCTCCCGGGCCCTCCGTGCCGCCTCGATCAGCCGTTCATCGGTCAAAGGAAATCCCTCCTACGAGTGGGAGCCGCGGGCTCCGCCGAAGAGGCCCATCACGGCTGTCACCACCGGCGGAATCAGCATCGCCGGCTGGTAGACCAGCAGGTGCAGCAGGGCCGAGATCGTCTGGAAGTAGGACCGCTCGATAAGGAAGAGAAACGCCGCGGCGAAGGCGGCGTGACCGGCAGCGAGCAGCACCGCCCCCGCCGCCACCTCCTTGGCCGTGGCGGCCAGCGGGTGGCGCCGGCCGTCGGCGACCAGGTCGACCGTCCGCTCCACCGCCGTGTTGACCATCTCGGCGAAGAGGACCAGGGTGATGGTAAGGCCCAGGTAGGCTGCCTCCCAGGCCGAGAGCCGCACGGCGTACCCCGCCACCCCTGCACAGGAGGCGGCGAAGAGGTGGAAGCGCAGGTTGGGCTCCTCCCGGTAGGCCAGCGCCACCCCCCGGAAGGCGTCCCTGAACCGGGGCAGCAGTCTGGTGTGCCGGAAGAGATCGCGCCCCTGCCGGCTCATCGGGTCAACCCCAGCTCAGCCAGGATCTCCTCGGTCTTAGCCATCATCGCCGCCTCCTGCTCGGGCGTCTGGTGGTCCCAGCCCAGCAGGTGGAGCATGCCGTGGGCGGTCAGGAAGCCCAGCTCCCGCTCCAGGGAGTGACCGTAGTCGGCGGCCTGCTGCAGGCAGCGCTCCAGCGAGATGACGATGTCACCGATGGGGACCGGCTCGCCCTCCGGCAGGGCGGCCAGCTCCTCCCCCTCCAGCTGGGAGAAGGAGAGCACATCGGTGGGCTTGGCCAGCCCCCGGTGATCCCGGTTCAGGTCGGTGATCGCCTCGTCATCCACAAAGGTGATGGAGACCTCGGCGTTCCCGCCGAGCCCCAGGGCCGGCGCCGCCAGGGCGAAGGCCCGCTCGGCCACCCGGCGCACCAGCTCCTCATGCGATTCCGTCAGGGTCACCTTGTCCTGTTCGTTGCTTATCCAGATCTCCATGCGCTGTGGCCTCCTCGACCTCGCTCTCCAGCGGGGTCGCTTCCTTGGTCTGGGCTGCCTCCACGGGGGCCCCTTCCGGCTGGGCCTCCTCCCCGGGCGGTTCCGCCACCGGTGCGGCCGCCCCCCCGCCCTTGACCTCGGTCGGGTAGTCGATCCGGGCGTGGTGGACGCCCGAGAGCACCTTGACGAAGGTCCGGGCGATCACGTCCAGCTCCTTCAGGGTCAGGTCGCAGGTGTCCAGCTGCCCCTGCTTCAGCCGGTCCTCGATGATCCGCTTCACCTGCTGCTCGATCTGGTCGTGGGTCAGGTGGCCCCGCTGGCGCATCGCCCGGACCGAGGCCTCGCAGCCGTCGGCCAGCATGCAGATGGCGGTCTCCTTCCGCCGGGGCTTGGGCCCGTCGTAGCGGAAGTCCTCCTCCAGCACGTACTCCGACTGGCCGTTCTTCGAGGCCATGTGGTAGAAGTAGCTGACCAGGGTGGTGCCGTGGTGCTCGGGGATGAAGTCGATGATCTCCTGGGGCAGCCGGGCCTCCCTGGCCATCTCCACCCCTTCCTTCACATGGCTGGTGATGATCATGGCCGAGAGGCTGGGCGGCAGCTTGTCGTGCGGGTTCTCCCCGCCGAACTGGTTCTCCACGAAGAAGGCGGGCCGCTTGGTCTTCCCAATGTCGTGGTAGTATGCCCCGACCCGGGCCAGCACCTGGTCGGCGCCGATCGCCTCCGCCGCCGCCTCGCAGAGGTTGGCCACCAAAATGGTGTGGTGGTAGGAGCCGGGCGCCTCCACCATCAGCTTCTTCAGCAGCGGGTGGTTCGGGTTGGAGAGCTCCAGCAGCTTCAGCGGGGTGACCACCCCGAAGAGGTTCTCAAACATGGGCAGGGCGCCGGTGACCAGCACCGCCACCAGCAGGCCGTTGGCCCCGCCGATGCCCACGTCCCGCCAGAGCCGCCAGTCCAGCAGCGGGGCGGAGCGCATCAGGTAGAAGGCGAAGACCGTGGCCGCCATGGTGGCGCCCACGAAGAAGCCCGCCCGGTAGATGTCGTTCCGGCTCTCCACCCGGGAGACGGCGTAGACCCCGACGACGGCGCCGACCGCCGAGACGATGGCGTGGTTCAGCTGGTCCACCGGGGAGAAGAGGCCCGTCAGCAGCGAGATGATCACCGACTGGAGCAGGGCCAGCTTCGGATCCAGCAGGATCGTCACCAGCATGGAGTTGAAGGCGATGGGCATCAGGTAGGCCGCCCCGGAGCCCAGCCGGTCGGCGAAGAGGTTCATCAGCATGGCCAGGAGCAGCGTCAGGGTGCCGATCAGCCCCAGCAGCAGGAGCTTGGAGTCCCGCTCCAGGATATCCGGCCGGTACTGGGTCAGGTAGAGCCCCACCAGCCCCACCAGCACCGCGGCGAGCAGGCCGGTGCCGACCCAGGAGCGGTAGTCGGCCTCCTCGCCGATCACCCCCAGCTCCTTCAGCGCCTCGTACTGCTCCTCGGTCACCGGCTCGTTCGCCCGGATGATCAGCTGGTTCTTCTTCCACATCACCGGCTCTTCGGCCTGGGCGGCCAGCTGTCTCACCCGAGCGGTCTCGGCCTCATCCGCCACGTAGTTGGGCTGAATGCGGCTCTTGACCAGCTCCTTGACGAAGCCCTCGACCCCGGGGTCCTTGATCTCCAGGGTAAAGGGAGCCTCCTCCCGGTCGATCTGCTCCTTCACCCGCGGGACATCCTTCTCCGCCAGGTTGCCCGAAAGGGCGGCCCGCGCCAGCCGGATGGCCGCCTCGCGGGCAGCCACCAGCAGGGACTCATCCGCCGTCAGCACGCTGCTGTAGGTCTCGGTGGGGATTGCCCGGAGCTTCACCCGGTCGGCCAGCTCCTGCACCTTCGCCTTCAGGTCCTGGCCGGTCATGGTCCGGACCAGGGCCACCTCCCGGAAGGCCGCCTGAATATCCTCCTCCGCCCGGGCCAGCACCTGGAGATCCTTCCGGTACTGGGTCGAGACGCTGGCCGCGGCCGCCTGCCGCTTCTGCTCGGTGGCCACCCGGTTGATGAACTCCCGCGGGGCCCGGTAGTCCTGGGGCGCCAGCTCCCCCGGCCGCACGTTCAGCCGGTTGGGGATGGTCTGATCCACCAGGATCAAGGTCAGGAGCGCGAAGAAGAGAACCCCCCAGAAAAACTTGCGCAGTCGGGAGTTCTTCCATCTTCCCTGTTCGGTAAAGCGCTGGATATGGTCACGAATCTGCTGCCACATATTCATAGGTGATCGTAGGGGAGGGTCTGGCTTACCGTCCCGCACCTCCTATCTCTAGGAGTCTACCGGTTCTCCTGGCCGTTCCGGAGACGGGGCGGGAGCAGGCCAGTACCGCCGCCGCCGGCCGCCTCATAGGCCTTGATGATCAGCTGGACCAGGTCGTTGCGGACCACGTCCCGCTCGGTCAGGTAGCAAAAGGAGATGCCCGGCACGTTCTTGAGGACACGCTGGACCTGCACCAGACCGGATTTGGTCCCCTCGGGCAGGTCGACCTGCGTCACGTCGCCGGTCACCACCACCTTGGA
>JBMONC010000078.1:38154-59025 GCA_049324875.1 Bacillota bacterium | reverse complement strand
ACCATCACCAGCGTTTACGGGGTGCGGCCCCATCCCGGTGCCCCCGTTTCGGCCCCGGTCACCTGGGCCGAGATCGAGGCCACGCCGCCCAGGTTCCACATCAAGAGCATCTGGACCCGGCTGGAGCAGGTGGGTGACCTGTTCAGGCCGATCCTCTCGCTCCACCAGGACCTCCGGACCGCAACCGGGGCGATTCGTGCACTGCTATAGACAGAGGCGAAGGGGCAGACTGCCTCCTTCGCCTCTGTTTCGTTTGCCCAGACGCCATCACACAGCCAGCGCATTCGCTAGGAGGTTCGCTCCAGCACCAGCCGCACCAGCTGGCTCCGGCTCTTCACCTGCAGCCGCTCATAGATCGAGGTCAGGTGTTTCTTCACCGTCGCCTCCGTCACGAAGAGCCGCTCGGCGATCTCCACGTTGGTCAGGCCCTCCAGGACCAGGGCGACCACCTCCTGCTCCCGCTCTGTCAGTCCCCCGAAGTCAAGCTTTGGCCCGGGCTGAGGCCCGGCGGGCGCCCCGCCCTGCGGCTCGGGCGGGCCCCACTCCACCCCGATTCGCCGGAGCATCGCCTGCAGGTACCGGACGAGCCTCTCTCCTCGGGTGTCCAGGGCGAAGACGGCGGTTGGGGTCTTCCCATCATAGTTGGTGTGCTCGGCACCCGGGACCGGCTCGAAGCCGATCCCCACGTGCGCCTTGATGCCCACCTCGATCGGGGGAGGCGAGGCGACCAGGATCGCCCCCCTGCACATGTAGGCGAAGATCAGGTCCGCACAGGCCAGCGAGAGCGAGCGGTCCGTCCAGTCCTCGGTGTCGATGGTGCGGATGAACCAGCCCTGCGGCTTCCCTCCCGGACTCTCCAGCGCCCGGAGCTGCTGCGGTGTCAGGCTGGCCAGGTAGGGGCCCGCCAGGGGGTCCTCCTTCAGATAGCCCATCGTCTCAGCCTGAAACGGGATGATCACCGCCAGCGCCCGCATCTGCTCCTGCTGATCCCGCAGGATCAGGGCGGCGTTCCGGCCCAACTGGACCAGCGCCCGCAGATCCACCCCTTTGAGGGCGAGGGTCTCCTCCGCAGCGGTCAGGGTGATCTCGGTCACGGCCCCCGTCTCCGGGTCCACCTCGGTGGCGGTCTTCTCCCCCGTCGCCTGCAGCCGGCGGTGCATGTAGGCTTCCGCCTCCGCCAGGTTCTCCTCGGAGAGCGGCACCCAGTGGAAATCCCGGCGGTTCGGCTCATGGAAGAGGGCGCGCGTCGTTGCATCGCCCACGTAGGAGAGCAGCTGCCCCACCTCCCACGCCACATCCCTGTGCTGGACCCCGGCGGCGATGGCGGAGGCAAAGTACCGGACGCAGCGCTCCAGGAGCTGACCATACCAGGTGGGCTGGCGCTCCCGCAGCTGCCGCCGGATGGCGTCCCGGGCCAGCTCGTGCATCGTCCAGCCCCGCCCCGTCCGGCGAATGAAGGAGAGCCGGACCAGCTGGTCAAAGGCGTCCGGCGCAATCTCGGCCTCCATCACCTCGGCCAGGAGCTCCTGGTGGAAGTGGCGGAGCACCGATGCCGCCTCCACCAGCCGGCGGAGTTCGGGGGTCTGAACCTCCCGGAGCCAGGCGGCGACCAGCTCCCGGAAGGACTCATCGGCCAGCTCCTCCGCCAGCGGGTTGTCCGGCCGCACAGCAGCGGCCAACGAGAGCGTCAGCGGATGCCCCTGCGACCGCTTCCAGACCGCCTCCTGATGCGATCGATCCCCGATCCCCAGCTTCTCCAGGTAGACCTGGGTCTCCGCAAAGCTCAGGTGGTCCAGCTGCATCCACTCCACCTGCTCCCGCAGGTGGGGCGAGACGAGCCAGGGCCCCTTCAGGGGCGCCCGGCCGGATAGGATCACCAGCATGCCCTCGGGCAGGAGGGGGAAGAGGTGGGTCCGCAGCCATCCGTCCAGGTGGCCCATCTTTTCGTAGGTGTTGAAGGCGAGGATCAGCCGGCGCTCCGCAGCCGTGCGCGCCAGGGCATCCAGGCATGTGCCGGCGGGGTCTGCACCGGCGGGAGGGGCGGCCGGTGACGCCATCTGCCCCAGGATCTGCCTGCAGAGCTCTTCCCCCGACAGGCCCGCCTCCCCGCCCTCGATGCGGATCAGGGCCGCACCGTGGGCCTGCGCCAGCTGCTGGAACATATCCAGCAGGGTGCTCTTGCCCACGCCCGCCGTACCGTAGATGTTCCAAAAACGCCTTCCGCCGGTGGCGCCCGTGGTCAGGAAGGAGCGAAACCGCTCAAGCTGTGCGGCCCGGCCGACAAAGTAGGGATCGGGCTCAGGAAAGGGCCTGTGGGCCTGCGGCATCGGAGCGTTCACCGTCCTCTGAGGAGAGCTTCGACATGAAAGATTCCCCGATCGGATAGCAGTTCCTTCTACCATCCGCTAATACAGCTCTACCCCTCCTCGGTGCTAGAGTAAGGGCATGCCCAAGCTGGCACGGGGCAAAGGCCCCATTCCCCGAGATTGAAGGAGGACTACGAGAGCCATGTCTGCACTGATTCATTCATTCGGTCGCCGTGAACCCCTGGCCCCGCTCACCCTGCTGGCCGCTGCGGCCATGCTGGCCACGTCCCTGGTTCTGACCTATCTCCAGGTCTTTCTCTTCGGCCAGGCCATGGCCCACCTGGTGGCCGCTGCCGCCATCGCCCTGGCCTTCGGTCTGGTGATGCTCACAGGGCTCCGCTGGGCGCCGGCCCTGGCCCCCTTGTTCCCGCCGGTGCTGATGATCCTGGAGGGCGGCCCGAAGCACGCCATCGAGGCCCTGGCCAATCCGGGCGGCGCCGAGTTCATCCCCGTGGTGCTCTCCATCGCCCTGGGCGCCATCGGCTCCGGCGCCGGCGCCTATGCGGTGGCGCAGAACTTCGGGATCGCCAGCCGGCGGATTCCCCGGTGGCTCGTCAGCGGCCTGGTGGCCATGGCCGCCCTCTCGATGGGCGGGGTAGCCGTCGCCTCCATCCCTGCCGACCAGGCGGCAGCCTCCTTCGGTGTCAGTGCGGAGCTCCTCAGCGGGGCACAGGTGCTGGAGACCCGGGAGATGGCCTTTGTGCAGCAGGAGATCCGGGTCCGGGCCGGCGAGGTGGTCACCCTGCGGCTGGCCAACGCAGACCAGGCGGCCCACAGCTTTGACGTGGATGAGCTGGGCCTGCATGTGCCGATGCCCGGCAGGTCGGAGGGGCTGGTGGTCTTCAAGGCGCCCGAGCCCGGAACCTACACCTTCTACTGCGCCCCCCACTATCACAAGCCGTCGGGCAAGGGGATGTCCGGCACGCTGATCGTGACCCCGTAGGGCGGACGGTCCCCACCCTTCCCCCGGCGGGGAGGCGACCCGAGTAGCCGGCCTGGCCCCCCAGTCCCCAGCTCACCGGTCCTCTGGCTCCGAATTCTACCTTGAACAGTGAGGTGTTCGATCATGTCTACGGC
Organism: Bacillota bacterium; assembly: GCA_049324875.1. Taxonomy (GTDB): domain Bacteria; phylum Bacillota; class Sulfobacillia; order Symbiobacteriales; family Symbiobacteriaceae; genus JAWLHU01. The sequence goes on along the minus strand of JBMONC010000078.1, from coordinate 55,582 downwards.
ACCGACGGCCGCCGCCGAGCGGCATGCGCATATCGATGTGCTCCGTGGATTCGCGTTGTTTGGGATCCTCCTAGTCAATCTGCTGGAGATGAACTCGCCGAAGCTCTTCCACAGCGCCTTCTCGGTCCCGCGCACCCTGGGGCTGCTGGACCAGGGGATCGAGTGGTTCTTCCAGCTCTTCGTCTACGGCAAGTTCGTCATCATCTTCTCCTTTCTCTTCGGACTCGGCTTCCATCTCTTCATGTCCCGTGCGGAGCAGAAGGTGCAGAGGGTGCGGTGGCTCTTCGCCCGCCGGCTGCTGGGGCTCGCCCTCTTTGCCGTGCTCCACTTCGTCTTCCTCTGGTACGGCGACATCCTGCACACCTACGTGCTGGCCGGCCTTCTCCTGCTGCTCTTCTACGGCCGGAAGACCAAGACCATCCTGATCTGGGCCCTCAGCCTGCTGGGCCTCTGGACGCTGGCGATGGGCGGGGCTCTGCTGGTCCCCGCCGAGCAGATGGCCCGGCAGCAGGTGGCCAACGAGGCGGCCTTTGCGCAGGCGGTGCCCGTGGCGCTCGATGTCTACCACAACGGCTCCTACGTCGACTGGTTCCAGCATCACCTGCGGGTCGAGCTGCCCACCGTCCTGGTGACCGAGCCGATCTTCGTGATGGTCGCCCTGATGCTCTTCCTGTTCGGGATCTATGTGGGCCGGACCGGGGTGCTGGAGAAGATTCAGGCGCACAGGGCGCTGATCAAGCGGGTCTGGCTGATCAGCCTGGCCGCCGCCATCCCGCTGCTCGCCGTCCACCTGCTGATCCTCTCCCGTACCATCGACCTGGGGGTCCACCATGCGCTGCTGCGCAACCAGTTCCCCTTTGTGACCGGGCTCGCCCTCAGCCCGTTCTACATGACCTCGGTGCTGCTGCTGATGATGACCCGGGTCGGGCAGAACTGGCTCAGCCCGCTCCGGTTCATGGGACAGATGGCGCTGACCAACTACATCTCGATGACGGTAGTCGCCGTCTCCTGCGTTTTCCTGTTCGATCTCTATGGGCGGATGAGCCTTCTGCAGGGGGTTCTTTTCTCGGCTGCACTTTACGCCCTCCTCGCCGTGGGCAGCTACCTGTGGCTGCAGCGGTTCCGGTTCGGACCGCTGGAGTGGGTCTGGCGGTGCCTGACCTACGGGCGGCTGCAGCCGATGCGGAAGACGGAGGCGGTCGGCGCCCGGATGGCGGGCTGAGGAAACAGAGGGCGCCCGGTGCCTCCGAGGGGGAGGGACCGGGCGCTCCGCGTCTGCAACTCGAAAGGGTGCTCCCGCTAGCGGGATCCTTCCTCGCACTCCAGGGCGGCGAGGATCACCCGGGCCAGCCATTGGGAGGCCTCCTCGGGGGAGAGACCGCTCACCAGGCGGAGCGATCGGTAGGTCAGCGGGCTCAGCAGGCCTGCGATCACGGCGATCCGCTCCGCCCGCCGCTCCGGGGGGATGGAATCGCCGGCGATCACCTGCGCCGCCGTGTGACAGACCCCATGGATCGTCTGGAGCATGCCCTCCATGACCCGCGACTCCTCCGCCAGCCGGTAGGCGACCCAGATCTGGCCGAACCCCACCTCATAGATGGAGAGGATGTCCGCCAAGACCCGTTCGACCCGCTCCGGGCCGCCGGGGATCCCGGCCCAGGCCTCGGGTGAGATCGGTGGGAGACGGCTGGCAAAGTGGGCGGTACAGCCCTGGAAGAGCTCCTCGCGGGTCGGGAAGTACTTGGTGACCGTCGCCAGCGAGATCCCGGCCTCCCGGGCAACCGACGGGAAGTCGGTGATTCCCTGTCTATGCAGCCGCACCGCGGCATCAAGAATCTGCTGGATCGTTTCCGCCTTCCGCTTTCCCCGCAAGGGGGAGTTGTAGCGGCGCTTCTCCATCGTGCTCTCTCACCTGCCGTTATTCGCGGCACAGCCTGCCACGGGCCTCCGGCCATGGCAGGTCTGGCTGCCTCTCCGTCACTCTCTTCGTGACGGCCCATCTCTTCCCCTGCCGCACCGTCCGGCCTGCCTCAGGGGGTGGCCTCCTGCAGCCGGGCGTGCTCGGGAACCTCATCCGGCGGGAGCCCCGAGGCGGCCTCCATCCGCCCGGTGAAGTTGAAGTAGGCGATCAGGGCTGTGGCTTCATAAATGCCCCGCTCGTCCCAGCCTGCCGCACGCAGCGCATCGATATCCTCGTCACCGACGGCTGCGGGCGACTCCGTCAACCGCTTGGCGTAGGTCAGCAGCGCCCGCGTCTTCGGATCCAGGTCGTAGGTGGGCCAGGTGGTGGCGAATTCGAGGCTCAGGTGCTCATCCTTCATCAGGCGGCGGACCGCCGCCGTGTGCAGGCCCAGTCAGGGTGCGCCACCGATCGCCCCGTTGACCACGGTGGCCAGCATCTCCCGCTGGAGCCGAGTAAGGGGAGAGTCCTTGCGCAGGTGCAGGTAGTTGTAGAGCGACCCAGCGGGACGGCCCACCTTCAGGTCGGCCAGCATCACCCGCATCACCCCGGGCAGATACTGGCCGCCGTACTGGCGGCGGACGAACCAGAGCACCAGCCGCTGGATCCCCGTAGCCTTTGCCGGGTCCAGGGTCAGAATCCGTCCCACTCCGAGCGCCTCCTTTACTTCCTGCCTGCCGGCTGGGGGCCGGAGCTGCCGTGAGGAGCGCAGCCTTCTGCAGCCCCTCGAATTGGGTATGGGGCCATTCTACCAAATTTGATATGTGGCGTCAATATCGTATAGATGACACATATATCTAAAAGACTATCATCCCCCAGCGCATCGGGGGGTGAGCTGGGGAGGTTCCCTACGGGCATGGAGGAACAGGCGAAGGCGGCAGCACCTTCTCAGGGCTGCCGCCTTCGCCTTCCCTTGCGCTGAACCGGTCGATCCGGCTGGGGAGAGACCTCTCTTACCGGACGCCTAGCTGGTAAAAGCTGCGTACGAGTCGTTCCTTGAAGCCGGCAGGCAGGAGGCGGAGAAGCCAGGGGACCTGGCGGGAGAAGAGGTCCCCGGCCACGTACCGGGCCTTCGGATTCCGGGCCGTGGCCGCCCGCCAGATCACCCGGGCGACCACCTCAGGCGGCGGCGCCTTGCGCAGGTTCAGATCGATCGTCTCCCAGCTCGCCTTCACCCACCGGCGGTACGGGGAGGTTTCCCGCCAAAGAGAGTCGGGGAAGGTGGTATGGTCGTTGAAGCGGGTCCGGATGTCCCCTGGGAGGATGGCGGTCACGGTCACCCCGAACGGACGCAGTTCCTGGCGAAGCTCTTCCGTGAAGCTCTCCACCGCTGCCTTGGTCGCCGAGTAGTGGCTCTGGTAGGGGATGGTCAGGAGGCCGGCCAGGGAGCTGATGTTGATAATGCGGCCAGCCCCTCGCTCCCGCATGTGGGGCACGACCGCTTGCGTGACCCGGAGCAGCCCGAAGAGGTTCACATCGAACTGGTGAACGGCCAGCGCCCGGGGCACCTCTTCAATGGGCCCGAAGATGCCAATCCCGGCGTTATTGACCAGCACATCAATCTGACCGGCCTCTGCCAGAACCCGGCGCACCGCCAACGTAACTGACTGATCATCAGTCACATCCATGGAGACGACGCGAATCCGCTCCCGCAGCTGCTCAGGGAATCGGTCGGGGTAGCGGGTGGTGCCTCAGACCTGCCACCCGTTTTGGGCAAACCGCAGCGGCGGCAGCGCCAATACCGCTGGAAGCCCCGGTAATCAGCACGGTTCCTTCTGAAAAAAACCACCCCCTGTCTGATATCAGGACAGAGTCCTCCGACGGCGCTCCGGGTCGGCGCCGCCGCCACAGACTCCCCCCGTTGGGTCTTCGGGAGGGAAGGGGAGTCTGCCTTCTGGTCGAAATGATCTGTGGTCAGCTTCCTCAATCAGGTCGAAGGGAAGGGGAGGAGAGGATGGCCAAGGCCGACAATCTGCTGGCCGTGCTCTGGCTGCTGCGCTCGCGGCGGCTCATGACGGCGGAGCAACTGGCCGACGCTCTGGAGACCAGCGTGCGAACCATCTACCGCTATATCGACAGCCTTTCGGCCAGCGGTGTCCCGATCGTGGCCGAGCCTGGTCACGACGGTGGCTACAGCCTGGCGGCCGGCTTTCAGGCTGCGCCGCTGATCTTCTCCCCGGTCGAGCTGAAGGCGCTCTTTCATGCGGCACGGTTCGCCGAGCAGGGGGGGTACCCGCACAGCGAGGCGCTGGAGGGGGCTCTCAGGAAAGTGCGGAGCACGTTCACGCCGGCTCAGGCGGAGCACCTGGAGCGGGAGGCCTCGGCGCTGACCGTGGTGCCGCTGCCCCGGGGCGGGCCCGTGGAGCCCTGGCTGGAGCAGCTGGAGCAGGCGGTCTCGGAGGGGGCGACCCTGCGACTGCTCTATCACAAGCTGGAGGCGGATGCGCCCGAGGTGCGGGTGGTGGATCCCTATGGGCTGGCCGCCTAGCGGGGGCTCTGGTACCTGGTGGGCTACTGCCACCTCCGCCGGGCACTCAGGGATATTCGGGCCGACCGGATCCTGCACCTGGAGCAGACTGGTCAGCAGTTCATCCGACCGGCTGATTTCTCGATCGCGGAGCACCTCTCTGCCCGGGTGAGGCAGCAGGCCAACACCCCTCCCTTTACCCTGGTGCGGTTGGAGGGGCAACCCAGCGCCATCGCCGCCCTGTGGGACCACTACTACCTGCAGCACTGCCGGGTGGAGTCCTCCCGGCGCCATGCCATCTTTCGGCTGGGTGCCCGGGGATACGAGGAGATCCTTGGGTACCTGCTCGCCTATGGCACCGACCTGGAGGTTCTGGAGCCGGACACCTTGCGGAGCGACCTGTCCGCCCTGGCCCGGTCCTGGGCGGGGCATCATCGGCAAACAAGGCGTAAAGAACCGCAACTCCCCTGACCGTGGTTGTCAGGGGAGTTCCTGTAGGATGGAGTCATCCGATAACCGGGAGGTTGAACCAGGATGTACAAGGTTCTCGAGATCGCTCGCTTCACCATCAAGCCCGAACTGGAATCGCAGTTCCTCGCCGATTACCCTGCCTTTGTGGCCACGGTCAAGCGGCACTTTCCCGGCCTGATCACGACCCGGTTGGCCCGCATCGGGGGCCATGAGTACCTCGACGTGGTCGAGTGGGAGAACCGGGAGCAGGCAATGGCCTGTGCCGAGCAGTGCATGCAGGTCCCGGAGATCGTCGCATTCTTCCGGGCCATTGACAAGGACCTGGGTATACAGCACGCCGACCTGCTCTAGTGGCGAGAGCGGCAGGGCGCCGGCGAAAGGGTGACCCGAGTCCGTGTTCCCGGATGCGAGAGCGGCAGCACCTTCATCGGGTGCTGCCGCTCCCGTTTGCCGGCCCCGTGCCCTGGTCAGCGAGAGCCGGCGCTACTGCAGGGCGACGTCATCCACCCAGAAGCTGGTGGGATAGATGAAGTCGGTGGTGACGCTGAACTCGATCCGCAGCGTCTGTCCGGCGTAGCCGGAGAGATCGATGCTGTCCTGGTACCAGGCGTTCCGGGCATCCCGGTTGGAGCGGGTCTTGACGGTGGCCACCAGGGCGCCGCTGTTCGGGTCGTACAGCCGGACCCGGAAGTAGTCATAGGCGGTGCTGGTGCCCTCCTGGGAGGTCTGGTACCACCAGTAGGAGAGCTGGCCCCCGGACGGGATGGTCACCGTCTGGGAGATCTTGTCGGTCCCGCTGTTGTACCCGCCCAGCCAGGCGCTGTAGGAGCCGGTGTGCGGCCGGTCGGTGGTGATCAGCTCGTAGCCGCCGGTGGAGGACTGCACCCACGGGCTGGTGCCCTCCTCGAACCCGCCGTTCGCGATGACGCTGTCGGACGGCGGGGGCGTAGGATCGCCGCCGCCGGCGGTGAGCCGGATCCGCCCGCCGGTCCAGAGGGTCCCGGTGCCTGAGATCGGCTCGGCGGTGTTCATGATCTCGTTCCAGATCTGGCTGTTGCTCATGCCCAGCGAGGCCAGCAGGCCGGCCTGCCCGGCCACGTGGGGCGTCGCCATGGAGGTGCCGCTGATGGTGTTGTAGCTGCTGTTGATCCAGGTGGAGTAGATGTCAACGCCGGGGGCGGCCACCTCAACCCAGGTGCCGTAGTTGGAGAACCAGGCCCGCTGGTCGGCGCTGTCGGTGGCGGCGACGGCGAAGCACCGGTCGTAGTAGGCCGGGTAGCTCGGAGAGCTGGTGTTGCTGTTGCCGGCGGCGCATGCCAGGAAGGCCCCCTTGTTCCAGGCATAGTTGACGGCGTTCTCGAGGGTGCTGGCGCCGCTGCTGGCGCCGAGGCTGAGGTTGATCACGTGGGCGCCGTTGTCCGCCGCCCAGATGATGCCGTTGGCCACGGCGTCCAGGGTGCCGCTTCCGCTGTCGTTCAGCACCTTGACGGGCATGATCTTGCAGTTGGGGCAGGTGCCGGCGCCGCCGGTGCTGTTGTTGGTGATGGCGGCGGCCGTGCCGGCCACGTGGGTGCCGTGCCCGTTCCCATCCTCGGGGTTGGTGTTGCCGCTGACGAAGTTGTACCCGGGGACGAGCTTGGAGCTCAGGTCCGGATGGTTCAGCTGGACGCCGGTATCCACCACGGCGATGACGACGCTGGAGCTGCCCTGGTTCGTGTCCCAGTAGTTGTAGGCGTTAATCTTCTCCCACGCCCACTGCTGGCTCAGGCCCGGATCGTTGGGCACCCAGTTGACCGTGTAGATGTAGTTGGGCTCCGCCATCAGCACATTCGGGTTCTTGCGCAGCCTGACCAGCAGCTGCTCGGCCGCCCGGGGGCCGGCATTCGCCTTGAGCGCCGGGAACTCCAGCACCTCGGTATCCAGGGCGGCGACGCGGTTGATGATGGTGGCCCCCATCTGCGCAGCGATCCGGCTGCGTTCGGCGGCGCTGATGCCGGGGGCGAACTGGACCAGGAACTGGCCCGGTGCGGCCGGAGCGCTCAGGTCCACCTGAGCGGAGCGCAGCAGCTCCGCATCGGCGGAGACGGTGGCGGGAGCGAGGAGGCTCACAAGCAGAGAGACCAGGAGCAGCCAGAGTCCAAACCTCTTCACCGGAATACCCCTCCCTCATTTGTCGCCTCCCGCGCAAACCCGGCGAGCCGGCTTGCGCGGATGGCTTACATAACGACCCGCCACAGATTTTAAGACAAAATAATTTTACACGCAAGATTTATTTTGCGATTGCGACATTAATTCGGGAGCCTGAAATTTCGCCCCTGAGCGCCGGTGGAGGGGGCGAAGGCCCAGCCATAAACAGAGCGGCAGCACCCTTCGGCGGTGCTGCCGCTCGCCCTATGTCTGCGCTGCCTCCCGCTCCGCCCGGGTAGGCCGGAGCATCCGCAGGGTCAGCTTGGCGATGTCCAGCGGGGAGATCACATCCTCCTCGATCAACAGCTGCAGCTGCATCCCCTCAAAGATGGCGATCACCATGCCGGCCGTCTTCTCGGGGTTGACCTCCCGGCTGACCACCCCCGTCGCCTGGGCGGCGGCGATCACATCGGCCAGGTAGGCGCGCCAGCGCTGGTAGAGGTCCGCGACCCGGGCCCGCAGGGCGGGGCTGCGGGTGGCGTAGGCCCAGAACTCCATGTAGAGCGGCGCCCAGTCCTGGGTGCGGTAGACGTTGAAGCCGCCCTCGATCGCCTGGGCCAGCACATCGTCCAGGCGGAGGCTCTGCTCCCCCTGGAGCAGCGACCGCAGCATGTCCCGCTGCTCCTGGAGGCGGCGGTCCATCAACTCCAGGAAGACCGCCTCCTTGGAGTCAAAGTGGTGGTAGAAGGAGCCCTTGGAGGAGCCGGCCAGCTCGATGATGTGGTTAACGGAGGCCCGCTCATAGCCGTGCTGGGCGAAGGCCTGCTGGGCCGCCTCCAGCAATCGCTCATGTGTCCTTTGCTTGCGGGTGTCATTTTTATTTGCCACGGTCGCATCATCTCCCGGGGCCAGTATAGCACAGGTCGAAACAAAAAGACAGACCAGTCGGTCTAAAAACCCTTGACGGTGGGGAGAAGATTGCGTATATTGAGGGTGATCCAGAAAATAGACCGACCGGTCTGTCTGCAATGTAAGGGAGGCGAAGCTTCATGGCGGATCCGAGCGACCCGCAGCGTGGTGGGGTGCAGCGCAACGAGCGCTACCGGCCCGGCTCGCTCTACGACCATGCGGATCAGGACCAGGCCCACCGGAATGACCTGCTCCGGATCGAGAAGCTGATCGGCGGCTCCTGGGTCACCTGGGCCGGCGTCGGGCTGGTGTTGATGGCCCTCGGCTACTTCCTCAAATACGCCTTCGACCAGCAGTGGCTGACCCCGATGATCCGGGTGGTGCTGGGCGTCGTGGCCGGCTGCGGCCTCTACGGGGCGGGCCTGCAGATGCTCCAGCGGGGCTACCGGCGGGCCTATGGCCTCACCTTCCTGGGATTTGGCCTGGCCGTCGTCTACACCAGCGTCGGCGCCGCCTACTTCGCCCTGGATCTGATGAGCCCGGCGATGGGGCTGCTGGTGATGACCGGCGTGACCGCCGTGGCGGTCTGGTCCGCCTGGGAGCACGACAGCGAGGCGCTGGGGGCGGTGGCGCTCCTGGGTGCCCTGGTGGCGCCCGCCCTCTTCCCGGAGATGGAGCAGTTCGTGCTCCAACGGTTTGCCTACGTCTTCGCCGTCGCCGGCGGGGCGGTGGTGCTGACCATCATGAAGCCGTGGGCCTGGATCCGGGCGCTGGCCTTCGCCGGCGTGCAGGTGATCTACCTCGGCTACCTGGCGATGGTGATGCACCCGTGGAAGCAGGGCTTCGGCATCGCCGCCGGCTTCTTTGTCCTCTTCGCCCTGGGGCTGGCGCTGGAGTCGCTCTGGACCCGCCAGCGCTACTCGCCCTGGAACCTGGTGCTCTCCCTGGGCAACGCCATCGCCTTTGCGGTCTACGCCGCCGTAGAGATCCCCGACCGCTCCCCGGTGCTGACCGTGACGCTGCTCCTTTGCGCCGCCTTCTACGGCGGCCTGGCCCTGATGATCCACCACCGGGTGCCGGAGGACCGCTGGGGCGCCATGCTCCACCTGTTGGCGGCCGCTGCGCTGCTGACCTTCACGGCCCCGCTGCGGCTGGGCGAGGTGGGCATCACCTTCGCCTGGACGGTGGAGGCGGTCCTGCTCTGGTGGGTGGGCCGGCGCTGGCGGATCGAGCTGCTTCAGTGGTCGGGTCCGCTGCTCTGGGCGGTGGCCAACGCCTACTGGCTGGTGGTCTGCTGGGATGTGCCCTGGCCGCGCTGGTTCGGCCTGACCTACATCCCGTTCGTCAACCCCGGGGCGCTGGCCTGGATCGCCCTGGCGGCGGCAGGCTTCGGCTTCTCGGTCTGGATCGAGCGGATGGAGAACCGGCCCGCCTTCTACCAGGACCTGTCGACCATCTTTGCCCTGGTGAGCCACCTGATCGTGGGCGGCCTGCTGACCATCCAGATCAACAACTACTTCGAGGCCTACCCGCTGGCGTCGGGCCGGGCCACCTACTTCGTCAACCAGGCGGCCCTCTCGGTCTCCTGGGGCGTCTACGCCCTGCTGCTGGTGGGCTGGGGCATCTACCGGCGGTCGCCCATGTTCCGCTGGTTCGGCCTGACGGCGACGGGGGCGGTCCTGCTCAAGGTGGTCTTCGCCGATCTGGCCGGGCTGGAGACGCTGGTGAAGATGATCGCCCTGCTGGTGCTGGGCCTGATCTTCCTGCTGATCGGCTTCCTCTACCAGCGGATGAACGGCAACGGCACATCGGCCCCTCAACAGTGAGCGAGCGAGAGTCCCTGCCCTGTGCAGGGGCTCTTGCGCGCGATGGGGGACGGATCCCATCCGAAGTACCAGCAAGCGCCGTCATGACCTAAAGAGTTGACATAACGTATAATCGATCCTGTATAACCAGGGATCCGATTTCGCGGAGGTGGAGACGTGAGGGTTGGGCGCACCCGCTGGGTCTCGCTGTTGGTGATCCTTCTTGTTCTGGTCTTCGGCACCACGGTTCTCGCCGCCCCCTATGGCAGCCGGAGCCTTTACACGGGCCGCGTGGGCACCGATGTGGCGGAGCTGCAGCGACGGCTGAACAGCCTCGGCTACTCGGCGGGGGCGGCCGACGGGATCTTCGGCCCCCGCACCCGTGCGGCCCTCAGCCAGTTCCAGAGGGATTCCGGGCTGGTGGTGGACGGGGTGGTGGAGGAGTGGGACTTCCAGGCGCTCAACCGGCGGAGGGCCTATCAGCAGGCCCGCCCGCACACGGTGGCAGAGGGGGAGACGCTGGCCGGCATCGCGGCGGCCCACGGCACCACCAGCGAGACACTGATCTGGCTGAACCAGCTGGCTGACCGGAGCCTCAAGCCGGGCCAGGTGATCCGGATACCGGTCCCCGAGGAGCCGCTCAACCCGCCGCCGACCCAGGCGCCGACCCAGCTGCCCCAGCCTCCCGCCCCGGAGCCCCCGGCCCCGCCCGCCCCGAAGCCGCCGTCCACGGTGCCGGTCACCGCCGAGAAGCCCGCCGTCACCCAGCCCGCGGAGCTGCCGGCCCCCCCGGCACCCGAGCCGGCCCCGTCGACCGGGGAGGCCCCCCCGGCCGGGGAGGCCCCGGCGACCGGTGAGCAGCCCCCCGCCGAACCGGCCCCGGAGGAGGCGCAGACCGGCCATCGCTGGGTGCTTCCGGGGCTGATCCCCCTGCAGTACCTGGTGATGGACCCGCCGCCCCCGGTCCCGTCGCAGCCCAGCACCGACCCGCTCCCCAGCGACAAGCCGCTGGTGGTCGGCTACTATGCCGAGGACTGGCAGGGGGACACCCGGGCGCTGACGGCGCTGCGCCAGGCGGGTTCCAACGTGGACATGGTGATCAACTTCCAGCTGCAGATCGACGCCCAGGGCAACCTGGCCACCCGCCCCTACCCGGAGCTGCTGGCCACCGCCCGGGAGCGGGGGATGAAGGTCTACGGGTTGGTCCACAACTACCACGGCACCGGCTTTGACAAAGGGATCGCCCGGGCGGTCCTCTCCGATCCTGCGGTCCGCCGCCACGCCGTGGAGCAGATGCTGACCGCCGTGGAGCGCTTCGGCCTGGACGGGATCGACATCGACATCGAGAACGTGCCGCCGGACCAGCGGGCGAACTACACCGCCCTGATCCGGGAGCTCTCGGAGCGGCTGAAGCCGGCGGGCTACGGGGTGACCATCTCCATCCCGGCCAAGACCTTCGACGACCGCACCTCCTCCTGGTCCGGCGCCTTTGACTACGCCGCCCTGGGCCAGTACGCCGACAAGGTGGCGATCATGGCCTACGACGAGCACACCCCCGGCTTCGCCGCCGGTCCGGTCGCCTCGGTGGGCTGGGTGGAGAAGGTGGCCTCCTTCGCCTCCAGCCAGATGGAGCCCGGGAAGGTGCTCCTGGGCATCGCCGCCTACGGCTATGACTGGGCGGTGGGCACCACCCGGGGCCGGGGGCTCTCGGCCCCGCAGGCCCGGGCGCTGGCCGCCAAGCACGGCGCCGAGATCCAGTGGGATGGAGCCGCCCAGGTCCCCTTCTTCACCTACAATGACAACGGCACCGAGCGGATCGTCTACTTTGAGAGCGCCGAGTCGACCGGACCGAAGCTGGACCTGGTGACCAAGTACGGCCTGGGCGGGATCGCCATCTGGCGGCTCGGGCTGGAGGATCCTGGCATCTGGCCGGTGATCGAGCAGAAGCTCCGGTAAGCGAGGGCGAGCGCTCCCGGAAGGGGGCGCTCGCTGCGCGGGGGACGGGCTAGTGGTGGGAGGCGGGAGCCGGGCGGGGCAGGTCGGGCGCCAGGATCTCGCTCAGGGTGACCGGCCTCAGTCCCCGGCTGAGCACCAGGTCCAGGGAGGGTTCCAGCGCCTTGACGGTGTTGGGCTTGGGGTGGAGCAGAATCAGATCGCCCGCCTTCGCCCGCTGGAAGGTCCCCACGATCTTCTCCGGCGTGGTGGAGTCCCGCCAGTCCACGGTGTCCAGGCTGTAGAGGACGGTCCGGAGCTGCAGGTCGGCCGCCGTCTGCAGGATCGCCGGGCTCACCTCGGACATGTGGGGCGCATAGTACCGGACCGGCCGGCCCGTGATCCCCTTGATCACCGCCACCGACTGCTCGATATCCCCCCTCAGCCGGCCCGCCGCCGCCAGCGCCTTCGGCCCGCTGGAGAGGTTGTGGCCATGGGTGGCGATCTCGTGGCCGCCCTCTGCCATCAGCTTCAGCAGGTTACGGTTCTTCTCCGCCCAGCGGCCCGAGACGAAGAAGGTGACCCGGGCGCCCTTCCGCTTGAGGATGGGCAGCATCTGCATCAGCTCCCGCTCGCCCCAGTCGACGTTGACCAGCAGGCCGATCACCTGCTTCTCGCCGTTCCCCTGCCGGATCACCCCCTGCGGGTAGTCGGCCAGCCGCCGCTCCGCCGGGCTGCTCCGGGTCACCGGCTCCACCTCGGTGCCGGGAGGGGCCACCGAGAGGCGGAGCCAGGTCATATCCACATCCAGCTCGTAGCCGTCCACCTCCGGCACCACATAGGCGTTGCCCTCGGCGTCCCGGAACTCCCGGGCGTTGACCGGCGCCATCTGATAGGCGGAGGCGATCTGGTTCAGCATCATCCGCGCCTCCTGCTCCGACTTGCCGGAGAAGTCCAGCCCGAGCACCGTCACCCCCTCCCGCACCAGCGAGCTGGGTTCGCTGCTGGTCGGCAGCAGGCCCCGGGTCGGCCAGATCAGCAGGGTGAGCGCCAGGATCAACAGGATCGCCAGGGACCACCGATTGATGCGCACCACGCGGAAGTGGGCGCGCGCTTGACGTTCCACCCAAACCACCCCTTGTCTCAACTCGACAAACGGTATGTCCGGTGCTGTCTGGCTATGCGCCCCGTGCTATAATGGGTGCAGCCACAATCCACTGAGGTCCGCACGAAAGCGGAGGTCATCTGCTTGCTCAGCCGCAACGCCCGGTACAACATCCTGAACGCCGTCACCCAGGCCGTGGGGGGGAACATGATCCAGCCCTACGTGGGCATCCTCGCCGTCAAGCTGGGGGCGGATAATTTGCAGCTCGGCTACCTCTCCTCCTGGCCCAATCTGGTCTCGGTGGCAGCGGTCCTCTGGGTGGCTTCGGCGGTGGCTCGGGCGCGCCAGAAGCAGCGGCTGATCGCCGCCGTCTTCCTGGCCGGCCGGATGGCCGCCCTCGGGGCGGCGGCCGTCCCCTGGCTCCCCGAGGGCTGGCGGGTCTGGGCGCTGATCATCTTCTGGACGCTCTACGTCTTCCCCACGGCGGCCGCCGGCACGGCGCTCCAGTCCTTCCTGGCTGATGTCTTCCCCGCCTCCGAGCGGGGGAAGGTCTTCGCCGCCCGGCAGTCCTGGGCCTCGGGCGCCGGCATGGTGATGGTGCTGCTGACCGGCTACCTGTTGGACCACCTCTTCCCGCAGCCGCTGGGCTACCAGATCATGTTCGCCGGCTCCTTCCTGGTCGCCCTGGTGGAGATCTTCTTCTTCCTCCGGCTGCGGGAGCCGGAGGTCCAGGAGGGGGCGGTCGCCCAGGTGGCGGCCGCGGCGGAGAGCGGCGGGTGGGGAAGCTACCTGCGGGTTTTCCGGCACAAGCCCTTCGTCCAGTTCCTGCTCTGCTCGGTCCCGTTCCACTTCACCTGGCAGATGGCCTGGCCGCTCTTCACCCGCTATCAGGTCTCGGTGCTGGAGATCAGCAACACCCAGCTCTCGATGGTCCAGGTGGCCAACGCCCTGGTGGCGGTGCTCACCTACCCGCTCTGGGCTCGCTGGGCGGAGCGCCGGGGCAACAAGATCATGATGTTCCAGGCCGCCCTGCACCTGGCGACGGCGCCCGTCCTGACATCGCTGGTCCCCTCGGCCGGCTGGCTTGTGGCGGTCAACCTCTTCACCGGGATCGGCGTGGCCGGGGTGATGCTGCTGATCCTGAACAACCTGCTGGAGGTCTCGCCCAACGAGGGGCGCCCGGTCTACCTGGCGGTCCACTCCGCCCTGACCATGGTCTCGGCAACGGTCGCTCCCATGGCGGGCGCCTTCCTGTTGGAGAGCATGCCGGTGCGGGAGGGGCTGATGCTCTCCTCCGGCCTCCGCCTGCTCCCCGCCCTCTTCTTCTACATCTGGTTTCTGCGGACATCGCCCGGGAAGGGAAACGTTGGGGGAGCGGCGAAAGATTCGTAAGAAGCTCGCAAGTACCGGCTTTCGTTGGAAGGGGGCACTCCTATCATGAAGATGGTCGTGGCGGTGGTGCGGGACGAGTACGCGACGAACCTGACGGACGCTCTCACCCGGAAGGGCTTTGGGGCCACGAAGCTGGCCTCCACCGGCGGCTTCCTGAAGGCCGGCAACACCACCTTCCTCATCGGCGTCGCTGCGGCCCAGTTGGAGGAGGCGCTGGCGATCATCCGGTCGGCCTGTCCGGCCAAGCGCTCGGCCCCGGAAGAGCTGACCCTGGCCGAGGGGGCGCTGAAGGGCGGTGGGGCCAGGACCGGCCAGCCGGCGTCCGGGTCGGTCGATGTGAGCGGGGCGACGGTCTTCGTGCTGGATGTGGAGAAGATGCTGAAGGTATAGGGCGAGAGCCGCGGGCGGAGGGATGACCCTCCGCCCGTCCTGTTTTGAAACCGCTGCCCCCGGCATAGCCATGGAGGGGAAGGGGGGTGGCGGCATTCATGATGAACATCATCTGGCTGGGGCTGATCCTGATCGGTGTCACGGTGGCCGCCTTCACCGGCAAGGCTTCGGCCGTCACCGACGCCGCCTTCGCCGGCGGCAAGCTGGCGATCGAGACGATCATCGGGCTGGCCGGGCTGATGGCGCTCTGGATGGGGATCATGAAGATCGCGGAGAAGAGCGGTCTGATGGAGGCGCTGGCGGCGCTGCTCCGGCCGGTGGTCCGCTGGCTCTTCCCCTCGGTGCCGGGGGAGCACCCGGCGATCGGGGCGATGATCATGAACATCTCGGCCAACATGCTGGGGCTGGGCTCGGCGGCCACGCCCTTCGGGCTGAAGGCGATGCAGGAGCTCCAGGAGCTGAACCCGGAGAAGGAGACCGCCTCCGAGGCGATGTGCACCTTCCTGACGCTGAACACCGCCTCCGTCACCCTGGTGCCCGGCACGATCATCGCCCTGCGGGCCACCTACGGCTCCGCCAACCCGGCGGAGATCGTGATGGCCACCCTGGTCGCCTCCCTGGCGGCAGGGATCTTCGCCGTCCTGCTGGACGGCACGGTCCGGAGCTTCCTCCGGGCCCGGGGGAGGTGAGGGGCGGTGTCAGTCTTGGACGCGATCTCCCTCTGGGCGGTGCCGGCCATGCTGGCGCTGATCCCGCTCTGGGGGCATATCAAGGGCGTGAAGGTCTACGACACCTTCATCGAGGGGGCCCAGGAGGGGTTGGAGATCGCCGTCAAGATCATCCCGTTCCTGATCGGGATGCTGATGGCGCTCTCCATCTTCCGGGCCTCCGGTGCCATGGAGCTGCTGGCGCGGGCGATGGACCCGGTCACCTCCGCCCTGGGCTTTCCCTCCGAGGTGCTGCCGCTGATGATCGTCCGGCCGCTCTCGGGCGCCGGCGCCCTGGGGGTGACCGCCGACCTGCTGAAGACCCACTCCCCCGACTCCTACATCGGACGGCTGGCCTCGATCATGCAGGGCTCCACCGACACCACCTTCTACGTGCTGACCGTCTACTTCGGCGCCGTGGGCATCCGCCGGGTGCGCTACGCGGCGGCGGTAGGGATTGCCGCCGACATCATCGGCTTTTTGGCAGCGCTTTATGCCTGCGACTGGTTTTTCCGCTGACCCTGTGGTAAGAATAGAGAGGAGTGTGTCGAACCGCGACCATACGTTGCAGAGGAGGCTCCACCTTTCATGAGCGCGGAAGCGAAGCTGAAGGAACTTGGCATCCTGGTCCCCGACGCCCCGAAGCCGGTTGCTGCCTATGTCCCGTTCGTCAAGACGGGCGATCTGGTCTTCACCAGCGGCCAGATTGCGGTCGAGGCGGGGCAGCTGAAGTACAAGGGGAAGGTGGGGAAGGACCTGACGCCCGAGGAGGGCTACCAGGCTGCCCGGCTCTGCGCCATCAACACCCTGGCCGTGCTGCGGGCCGCCGTGGGCTCGCTGGACCGGGTCCAGCAGATCGTCAAGGTCGTAGTCTTTGTCAACAGCGCCGACGGATTCACCGCCCAGCCCGCCGTGGCCAACGGCGCCTCGGAGCTCTACCAGCAGGTCTTCGGCGAAGCCGGCCGCCATGCCCGCTCTGCCGTGGGCGCCCCGGAGCTGCCGATGGATACCGCTGTCGAGGTGGAACTGATCGCCCGGATTGCCGAATAGGTAAGCGGGAAACGCTAGTGGCAGGCTGCGAGCGGCGCAGCCTGCTCTTTGCTCAGGGCGACAGGAGCCCGGTCACATCCAGGATATACCGACCGGGAGCGACCGCCTCGGCCACCACCCGCTGATCGTCCAGACCGAAGAGCAGCGGCGGCGCTCCCTCGGTCAGCAGCCTGGCTGTGGCCGAGCGGGTCAGGTCGGGGAGGTCGAGGAAGAGGTTGGTCCGCACCCCCCAGATGACCGGGCCATCCGCCTTGAACTCCGCTTCGGCGAGGAGGCAGGGGCGGGCCCCGTTCGTCCCCAGCTCGGCGGCCTCCAGGTCCACCTGGCAGATGTGGGTCCGGCCGGTGGCCGCCAGCCGGCTGCCCGCGCCGATGGTGAGGCTCAGGTGGTACTCATCCCGCCCCAGCGACCGGCGGACGCTGCCGCCGGCGGTGGCGATCCAGGTTTCGAAGAAGGTGCCGAGCCGGAGCTGGACCGGGCGGCGCGCGAGCAGTTCCAGGCCGAGTTTCAACGTGGTGCTTCACCCCCTGAGTACGGCGGATTCCGCCCTCTCGGCGCAGTACCCCATCCTATGACCCGTGAACAACGATGGTGAGGTGTATCCCCATGGCAGACAAGCCCCGGAAAACCGGGCGTCCCGCCGGCCCCAAGGCCGGGTTTGAGCGCGGAGCCCGGCCGGGCGACCGCCCCCGCCCAGCGGCGGGGCGCAAGGCCGGCAAGCCTGAGAGAGGCCCGGCTGGCCCCCGCAAGGTCGGGGGCGTGGACCTGAACGCGCTGGAGAGACTGGAGCAGGAAGGGCTGCTGACCGAAGAGGGCCGCCGGCTCCGCCGGGAGGTGGGCGGCGGCGATCGGGGTCCGCGCCCGGCCCGGGGCGGCTTCGCCTCGGTCGATGAGCAGCTGGCCCAGAGCCTGGGGCGGGGGCCGCGGCCCTACGGCCGTCGGCCCAGGGCCGACGGGGGGCAGGAGGCAGGCATCCGCCGCTTTGCCGACCGCGGCTTTGCGGAGCGGCCCGACCGGGCAGAAGGGGAGAGGCCAAACAGGCCGGCCGCCCGGGGGCCGGGGAAGCCCGCCGCCCGTGGGCCCGAAAAGACGGCGGTACGGGGGCCCGAAAAG
>JBMONC010000078.1:16632-38054 GCA_049324875.1 Bacillota bacterium | reverse complement strand
CGGGGCCCGCAAGCTGAACCCCGCTGAGGCCGAGGTGGCCGAGCGGCTCCACAAGGTGATGGCCCGGGCCGGCGTCGCCTCCCGCCGCCACAGCGAGGAGCTGATCCAGGCCGGTCGGGTGACGGTCAACGGCCGGGTGGTGACCGAGCTGGGCACCAAAGTGGTGGCCGGGCAGGACCTGATCGAGGTGGACGGCCGCCCGCTGGGCAGGCCGGAGAACCTGGTCTACCTGCTGTTGAACAAGCCGAAGGGCTATGTGACCACCCTCTACGACCCCCAGGGGCGGCCCAAGGTGACCGACCTGCTGGGCGGGGAGATCGGGGCTCGGGTCTACCCCGTGGGCCGGTTGGACTACGAGACCGAGGGGCTGCTCCTCCTGACCAACGACGGGGAGCTGGCCAACGCCCTGATGCACCCGGCCAAGCAGGTGAAGAAGACCTACATCGCCAAGGTGCGGGGCGTGCCCGGCCCGGCGAAGCTCCGGGCGCTGGAGGAGGGCATCGAGCTGGAGGACGGTCCCACAGCCCCGGCCGACGTGAAGATGATCGAGGTGAAGGCGCCGAACGCTGCCACCATCTCCATCCGGATTCATGAGGGGCGCAACCGGCAGGTCCGCCGGATGTTCGAGGCGATCGGTCACGAGGTGATCCACCTGAAGCGGACCACCCTGGGGCCGCTCCACCTGAAGGACCTGGCGGTCGGGCAGTGGCGTGAGCTGACCGAGCAGGAGGTCCGGGACCTGTACAGCGCCGCCGGGCTCCGGCCCAGCCCGAAGAAGCCGGCCCCGGCCAGGCGGGGCAGGTAGCGGCTCCGGCAGATTCGCCATCGCGGGTGCCGAAAAGAGAGGAAATGAAACGGAGCAGCCCGAATGAGAGGAATGGGGGAACCTTCCCCACGTTTCCTCGTCAGGAGGGCTGCTCCGTTTTGTTTCAGCTGCTGCGCACCAACCGCCCGGTCAGGGCCTGGCTGGCCCTGCCGCTGCTGATCTTGCTGCTGGCCGGCTGCACCAAGAGCAAGGAGCCCGAGAAGCCGCCCTTTGAGGGGCGGATCACCCTCTGGACCAGCCTGGAGCTGGCCGGACACCCGGCCCGGCTGGAGGAGGGCTGGCTGGAGGAGCGGAGCCGCGCCTTTTCCGACCAGCGGAAGGGCATCACCGTGGAGATCCGCCACTTCCCCACCGGGGAGGAGTTGGAGCGGGCCCTGCTGGAGTCCTCCGAGCGGCCCGACCTCGCCCTCGGAAGGGCGCTGCCCCTGCCGGCAGACCGGCTGGCCGCGCTGCCGCTGAAGCCCGAGCTGGTCAGCGACCACCCGGAGGCGGCGCTGATCCCCTACCGGCGCGGGCAGGCTTTGGCCGGCCTGCCGCTCCTGCTCGACCTGCAGGTGCTGGCGCTGAACGAACCGCTCTTTGCCGCCCGAGGCATCCCCCTGCCCGGGGAGAGCTGGGGGGATCCTGAGGTCGCCGATATACTGTCGAAAATCACGGGCAATGAAGTTTTCGCTATTGGCTTTTCTGTGGCGCCGGGTTACCATCAATGGTGGCCCCTCACCGGCTCCCTCTTCGACTGGCACGGGGTGGCCCCCGGCGGCCAGGCCGGTCTGGACCGGCTCGCCGGCTGGCGCAGGGCCTACCTGCACCCCGATCTGGCGACCCTGACCGCCGAGGAGAGCTACCGGCTCTTTGCCGAAGGCAAGATCGCCATGCTGCCGGTCTCCACCTGGGCGATCCCCCTGCTGCGGGAGGAGCCCTTCCGGGCGAGTTTCCGGGTGGCGCCCTTCCCGGGGCGGCAGAACCTTGGGTACGCCTACGGGATCGTGGCGCTGGAGGGGGCGCAGAGCGAGGAGAAGCGGGCCGCCATGGCCGACCTGGTCAGCTTCCTGGCGGCGGCCGACCAGCAGGTGCGGCTTGCCCGGAAGACCGGGCTGATGCCCGCCCGCACCTCGGCCCCCAACCCCTTTGAGGGGGACGGTGCGATGAGCCGGGCCTTCCAGCTGCGGGGCGACTTCAAGCCCCTGCCCGCCGGGCCCGCCTGGGACGCCGCCCAGCCGGCGATCGCCCACGAACTGCTCCTGGCGCTCTACGGCGGCAAGCGGCCGCAGGAGGTGCTGGCTGCGGTGAAGACCCATCTGAATGTGGCTACAACGCCTGCCAAGTAGGCGGCGATGATAGCGGGCCGGGACCGCCCCGCCCCCAATACGCCAGGGCTCAATGGGCCAAAGGAGTGAAGTTCGCATGGCAAAGGTCAGTCTCCGCCACGTGTTCAAGAACTTCGGTGAGGTGAAGGTCGTCAAGGACTTCAACCTCGAGATCGCGGATCGTGAGTTCATCGTCTTCGTCGGCCCCTCCGGCTGCGGCAAGTCCACCACGCTCCGCATGATCGCCGGCCTCGAGGAGATCTCCGACGGCGAGATCTACATCGGGGAGCGCCTTGTGAACCACGTGGCGCCGAAGGACCGGGACATCGCCATGGTCTTCCAGAACTACGCCCTCTACCCGCACATGAACGTCTACGAGAACATGGCCTTTGGCCTGAAGCTGCGGAAGTTCTCCAAGCAGGAGATCGACAAGCGGGTGAAGGAGGCGGCTGAGATCCTCGGCCTCTCCAACCTGCTGGGCCGCAAGCCGAAGGAGCTCTCCGGCGGCCAGCGGCAGCGGGTCGCACTCGGCCGTGCCATCGTCCGGAACCCGGCGGTCTTCCTGATGGACGAGCCGCTCTCCAACCTGGACGCCAAGCTGCGCGCCTCCATGCGGACCGAGCTCTCCAAGCTCCACCAGCGGCTGCAGACCACCACCATCTACGTCACCCACGACCAGGTCGAGGCGATGACCATGGGCGACCGGATCGTCGTGATGAAGGACGGCGTGATCCAGCAGGTGGCGCCGCCCCAGGAGCTCTACGACCGGCCGGCCAACCTCTTCGTCGCCGGCTTCATCGGCTCCCCGACCATGAACTTCCTCAGGGGCACCCTCTCCGCCGATGCGAAGGTCTTTGACGGCGGAACCTTCAAGCTGCAGATGCCCGAGACCCTGACCGCCGCCGCCCGCAACTACGGCGGCAAGCAGATGGTGCTGGGCATCCGCCCGGAGGATGTGGAGGCCGATCCCTCCTACGTCGAGTCCCATCCCGGCGCCCGGGTTCCCGCCCGGGTCGAGGTGGTGGAGCCCCTGGGTTCCGAGATCTACCTCTACCTCTCCACCGGCGAGAACTCCATCACCGCCCGGGTCGAGCCGCACCTGCGGTTCCAGGACGGCCAGGACATCGTCCTCGCCCTGAACACCGACAAGGTCCACCTGTTCGACGCCGAGACGGAGCAGGCGGTCCGGTAAGCAGCCACAGCCAAGGAGGCCATCCCGATGAGGGGTGGCCTCTTTTATTACCTCCCGGGGTATTTCCGGAGGAGAAGGGGCAAGGGGGTCGAAAATAAGATTGGATGGGCTCCCAAAACCGAGAGAGACAGAGAGGCGATCCCTATGGTCGAGCACGCACTGCGGACGGTGGGCATGGATCTGGAGGTACCGCTGCTGGATGGGTCCAGGCGGCGCTACGTCAACCTGGACAACGCAGCCAGCACCCCGCCCCTGGTGGAGGTCCAGGAGGCGGTGGAGCGGTTTCTGCCCTGGTACAGCAGCGTCCACCGGGGCTCCGGGTTCAAGTCCCAGCTGGCCACCGAGGCGCTGGAGGAGGCGAGGCGGCTCCTGCTCCGCTTCGTGGGGGCCGATCCGCAGAGCCACGCCGCCATCTTCACCACCAACACCACCGAGGCGCTCAACCGGCTGGCCCAGCTCTACCACTTTCAGCCCGGCGATGTGGTGCTGATCAGCGGGATGGAGCACCACGCCAACGACCTCCCCTGGCGGGCCCACGCCCGGGTGGACTTCGCCGAGGTCACCCCCGAGGGGCGGTTCGACCTGGCCGCCCTGGAGCGGAAGCTGGCGGAGCACGCCGGGCGGGTCCGGCTGGTCTCCGTCACCGGCGCCTCCAACGTGACCGGCTTCGTCACCCCCATCCACCAGGTGGCCCGCCTGGCCCACGCCCACGGGGCCAAGGTTGTGGTGGACGCCGCCCAGCTGGCGCCCCACCGGCCGATCAGCATCGCCCACCCCGACCAGGAGGCGTCGATCGACTTCCTGGTCCTCTCCGGACACAAGCTCTACGCCCCCTATGGGGCGGGCGCCCTGGTGGGCCCCATCGAGTTCATGGAGCGGGTGGAGCCCGACCGGTGGGGCGGCGGTGCGGTCCGGATCGTCAGCCATGAGGAGGTCTACCTGCTGGAGTCGCCCGACCGGCTGGAGCCGGGCTCGCCCAACACCGTCGGCATTGTCGCCCTGGGCGCCGCCATGCAGGCGCTGATGGCCCACGGGATGGACCGGGTCGACCGGCACGAGCGGGAGCTGACCGCCTATGCCCTGGAGCGGATGCGGGATGTGCCCGGGATCCGGCTCTTCGGCTCTGCCGATCCCGCCGAGGTGGAGGAGCGGGTGGGGGTGATCCCCTTCATGCTCGGGGACCTGCCCCACGGGCTGGTGGCGGCGATCCTCGCCCAGGAGGGGGGGATCGGGGTCCGGAACGGCTGCTTCTGCGCCCATCCCTACGTGCTCCGGCTGCTGCAGGTGGAGGAGGAGCGGTTCATCCAGGTCCGGGATCAGGCGCTCCGGGGGATGAAGGTGGAGGTGCCCGGCCTGGTCCGGGTCAGCTTCGGCTGCTACAGCACCGCCGGCGATGTGGACGCCCTGGTGGAGATGCTCCACCGGATCGCCCGGGGAGAGTACCGGTCCGGCTACCAGCTGAACCCTGCCACCGGGGAGTACAGCCATCCGGAGTACCAGCCCGACTTCCGGGCCTGCTTCGCCCTGTAGCGGCTCTCCCGGCGGTGCCGCTTGACGCGGAGCGGACAGGCAGGGTATGATGCTGGAGAATTGTGCTACCTTTCCGGAGCCGCCCCGCAAAGGAGGTCCCCGCTTCGATGTACACCGTTCAGACCTTCGTTCACCACAAGGTCTTCGGCGACCACCTCTCCCTCTGCAAACCGCTGGAGTACCGCAAACAGGACTGGCAGCAGCTGAACAAGGGGAAGGAGCGGTCGGTCCGGCTGATCGTCCGGGCGATGCTGGGCGTGCCCAGCGCCCACCTGGGGGAGAATGAGCACGCCATGTGGTGCTTCCAGCTCCCGAGGGGCTCGTTGATCACCCTCTACCTCCACCGGGGGACCGTGACCGAGATCGCCACCCGGACCGCGGACGAGGAGGAGCTTCAGGAGGCGATCGACTTCCTGCTGGAGGAGATCGGGAACCGGCTGAAGGCGCTCTAAAGGCCGCCCCCGGCAGGGGCGGCCCCTTTCACATCCGGCTATTGCTCCGGTTCGAAGAGGCTGCTGATCGACTCGCCGGAGGTGACCCGGCGAATCGCCTCGGCCAGCAGCGGACCGACCGAGAGCTCGGTGATCATCGCCGGCAGCCCGGAGTGGGGGATGGTGTCGGTCACCACCACCTCCTTGATCGGGCTCCGCTGGAGCCGCTCCAGGGCGTCGCCGGCAAAGGCGGCATGGGTGGCGCAGACATAGATCTCGGCCGCCCCCTGCTGGCGCAGGAGCTCCGCCGCCCTGAGCAGGGTGGAGCCGGTGGAGATCTCATCCTCGAAGATGATCGCCTCCCGGCCCCGGACATCGCCGATGAAGGAGGTCATCTCCACCGTGTCGGTGTTGCCCAGCCGGTGCTTCTCCATGATGGCGAGGGGGTAGCTCAGGATCCGGGCGAAGCTGAGCGCCCGCTTGGCGGCGCCCGCATCGGTGGCCACCGCGACCGGCGCCCTCAGCCCCTTCTCCCGCATGTAGGAGGCGAAGAGGTTGGTGGCGGTCAGGTGATCGCAGGAGATGTTGAAGAACCCCTGGATCTGCGGGGAGTGCAGGTCGATGGTGATCACCCGATTCGCCCCCGCCGTGGTGAGCAGATCGGCCACCAGCCGGGCCGTCACCGGGACCCGTGGCTGGTCCTTCTTGTCCGACCGGCCGTAGGGGTAGTAGGGGAGCACCGCCGTGATCCGCCCGGCGGAGGCCCGCTTCAGGGCGTCGATCATGATCAGGGTCTCCATCAGGTTCTCATCCACCGGCGGACAGGAGGTCTGGACCACGAAGACCTCCCGCTCCCGCACGTTCTCCAGGATCTGCACAAACAGGTTGTCGTTCTTGAACTTCATGATCTCCGCCCGGGCCGGGGACTCCCCCAGATGGCGGCAGATCTCCCGGGCCAGATACTGGGTGGCACGACCGGCGAAGATCTTGCGCCCGGCGATCAACAGCGACGCCTCCTTCCTCCCTCTTCCACATGGCGCCAGAGTGAAGGGGTTCTCGCCACCCGGTAGCCGTTCCTGCTGTCTGTGATTGATTCCGTCAATCGCACAGATAAAAAGTCCGGCCCCCTAAGGGACCGGTACGGCGGGGCTCAAGCCTTCCCCCGATGGCGGCGGACGATCTGCAGCGCCTCTTCGACCCGCTCCTCCCCGGTGACGATGGTCAGGAGGAAGGGGGCGGTCTGCTCCACCTCGCCGGCCATCCCCGAGACGGCGGGCATGGCCGCCAGGAGCTGCGCCACATCGTCCCGCCAGGCGCCCTCGTGGCCGTGGAGCACCGTGGCGCTCAGGCTGCTGGCGCCCCCGCCGATGGCCGGGCGCCGGGAGTCGGCCCCGCCCTCAAAGCCGTGCTCGCTGATGCGGTCCAGCTGCACCTCGGTGAAACCGGCCTGCCGCAGCTCCTCCAGCGCCGCCTCGGCGTCGGTCCGCTGGAAGAAGGCGCCCAGAATCGAACGCTCACCCGGATTCAGCTTCATGGGATACGACCTCCCGTCGGTCCGCGTCTCACGGCTAGGGTACCCCCGGCCAGGCGGTTCATGCGAGCGGGAGCGCTGCAAAGGAGGAGTTGTGGTGAACTGGTGGGAGGAGACCGAGGCCCGGGCGCACCGGGCCAGGACGCCGGCGGCGCTGGCGCAGACCCTCTGGCAGCGACTGCAGGCCGCCGGCATCGACCCGGACCTGGCCTTCATCCCCGCTTACGACCTGGCGCAGCTGCACGACCTCTGCGCCGACCTGATCAAGCTGGTGGACGGCCTGCTGGTCGCCGCCGACGGGGACCGGCCGGCCCTGCGCCGCCAGGGGCTGGCGCTGATGCGATGGGCCCGCACCGCCGCCTTCTGGACCCAGTCCAGCGCCGCCACCTACAACCAGTTGATGGACAGCCTCGACCTGGAGGCCGAGCACCTGGCCGCCCGGGAGGAGGTGGCGGCGGAGGCCGAGGCGGCCCAGCCCGAAGAGCAGGCCAAGCTGGACGGGCGCTACCGCAACTGGCACCTGCTGTACGAGCGGCTGGACCTGAAGCTGGCCTCGGTCATGGTGGAGGAGCGGGTGCAGCGCGGGCTGGCCCGGGAGCTTGCCCGCCTCTATGAGGAGGCGCTGGTGACCATCCGGCTGATCGGGAGCCTGGAGCGGGAGTCTAACCCGCGCTTCCGCCCCACCGCCCGCCTCCTGCTCCAGATCAACACCACCTGGCACTTCGACCTGGGACCGTACCATCTCGGGTTCGGGGAGATGCGGGCGAAGAGCGGCGGGAGCCCGGGGCTGCAGACCTGGCTGCTCCTGGCCTTCCAGGCGCTGTAACCCGCCTGCGACGGGCGCTCCCACACAATTCTCTTAACCTTGACAGAAAGTATGCGTCCCCGTATGATAGAGATTAGGTCCGCGCCTTCGTGCCCGCCATTAGGTTGTTCTATATAGGGCGAAATCGCCCCTTGACCAGCAGGTCTTAACGAGATAAACCTCTCGTTTTTGCTCTTAGAGATACCCCTTCAGCAGGCTGTCTGCTGCAAGGTTTTGTCGATACAAGCAAAAACCGACCTGGTCGACAACCCATCACGCCGACCTTGTGTGGGCGTCGTGTATGTATATGGCGAGCATGGAAGACGGACCGATTTGTGGTCCGTTTTTTCTTTTCTCCCTGTATGTAACTGTGGTAGCGATACAAGACAAGGAGGTGAACGCGATTTACTACATTCTGTTGACTGTACTCGGACTGATTGTGGGCGGCGCCGCGGGCGTTGCCGTCGGTTATCAGTGGTACCAGCGCGAGGCCCGGAAGCGACTGAACTCTGCGGAGGCAAAGGCCCGTCACATCGTGGATGAGGCGCTGCGCGAGGCAGAGGCTAAGAAGAAGGAAGCGGTTCTCGAAGCCAAGGAAGAGGTTCACCGGCTCCGGACCGATTTTGACCGTGAGTTGAAGGAGCGGCGCGCCGAGGTGCAGCGCCAGGAGCGGCGGCTCCTCCAGAAGGAGGAGACCCTGGACCGGAAGGTCGAGTCCCTGGAGCGGAAAGAGGAAGCCCTCGCCCGCAAGGAGCGCGACCTGGACCGGCAGCACCAGCTGGCCCAGGAGCTGGTCAACAAGCAGCTGGCGGAGCTGGAGCGCATCTCCCAGCTGACCACGGAGGAGGCCCGCAAGATCTTCCTCCAGCAGGTGGAGCAGGAGGCGCGCGCCGATGCGGCCCGCCTGATGCGTGAGATCGAACAAGAAGCGAAGGAGAACGCCGAGAAGAAGGCCCGGGAGGTCGTGGGTGTCGCCATCCAGCGGGTGGCCGCCGACCACTCCTCGGAGCTGACGGTCTCGGTGGTACAGCTGCCGAACGACGAGATGAAGGGCCGGATTATCGGCCGCGAGGGCCGGAACATCCGGACGCTCGAGACCCTGACCGGCATCGACCTGATCATCGACGACACGCCGGAAGCGGTGGTGCTCTCGGGCTTTGACCCGGTCCGCCGCGAGGTGGCCAAGATCGCCCTGCAGAAGCTGATCCAGGACGGTCGCATCCACCCGGCCCGCATCGAGGAGATGGTCGAGAAGGCCCAGCGCGAGGTGGAGACCCGCATCCGCGAGGAGGGCGAGGCCGCCTGCTTCGAGCTCGGCATCCACAACATGCACCCCGAGCTGATCAAGCTGCTGGGGCGGCTGCGCTTCCGCACTTCGTACGGCCAGAACGTCCTGAAGCACTCGGTGGAGGTGGCCCATCTCGCCTCCGTCATGGCGGCGGAGCTGGGCGTCAACGTCGAGGTGGCCAAGCGGGCCGGTCTGCTCCACGACATCGGCAAGGCGGTCGACCATGAGATCGAGGGCTCCCATGTGTCCATCGGCGTCAGCCTGCTCCGCAAGTACAAGGAGCACGGCGATGTGATCCACGGCATGGAGTGCCACCACGGCGACGTGGAGCCCCGCACCGTGGAGGCGGTCCTGGTGACGGCAGCCGATGCGATTTCGGCCGCCCGCCCCGGCGCCCGCCGCGAGACCCTGGAGACCTACATCAAGCGGCTGGAGAAGCTGGAGGCGCTGGCCGACGGCTTTGAGGGCGTCGACAAGTCCTTCGCCATCCAGGCGGGTCGCGAGATCCGCGTCATGGTCAAGCCGGAGAAGATCGACGACTACGCCGCCATGAAGCTGACCAAGGAGATCGCCAAGAAGATCGAGGACGAGCTGGAGTACCCGGGCCAGATCCGGGTGGTGGTGGTGCGGGAGACCCGCGCTGTCGAGTACGCCCGCTAAGCGGGCGAACCTTTCCAGCCGCCCAAACGTCTATATGGTTGAAGCTTGACGCCGGTGGGCCTGGCTCGCCGGCGTCTCCCCTTGCAGGTTTCCCGGCTTCGCGATCAGAGGAAGGTGACAGAGAAATGCGCTATCGCATGAGCGAGGAGCCGAACTCCCGGACGGTCCATCTGCTCTTGAGTTACGCGGTACGATACCCGGAGATTGCCACCGTACGATACGATCCCCGGCGCATGACCCTGCGCCTCGCCTTCCTGGTGACCGGCGAGCTGTCGCCCGCCGATTATGAGCGGGCCGAGGGCAAGCTGTTGGAGACCCTGGAGGTCTACCACCTGCTGGAGCAGCGGCGCGCTCAGACCGTGGAGCTCTACCACGAAGGGCTGGGCGGGCTGAACACCATCGCCCTGGAGCGAGATGTGGCCACCTTGACCCCCGAGGAGATCTTCACGGTGGTGGAGGCGATGCGGGAGCTCTTCCCCGGCCGGGTCCTGGCCGACCCGGTGGAGTTCTTCGGCGAGGAGGAGATGATGGCCCAGGACGAGATGATCGAGCAGATGCTCGCCTCGCTCTCCAAGGACCGCAGCGCCGCCAACCTGATCGCCATCCGGGAGGATGGGCGGTTGATGTTCTTCCACAAATAGGGTCAAGCGTATCCAATGCCACGGATTACACGGATGAAGACATAAAACGTACAATGATGGGGTGCGTACCCGTTTTGTGGGTGGTGCCGGTCCGAACGGGTTGAAGCGGGTTTCCGTGTCAACACCATGGTGCGGTGCTTCGCACCAGCACCCCGGATGAAAAGGGCACCACCCCACATTGTTGTGATGTATATGTTTTATCCGTGTAATCCGTGTAATCCGTGGCCGTCAGCACACCGTTCGCCAATGGCGAGCGGTTTTTTTCTTGCCGTCCCTTCGAACCTTCCCGCTGTGATTTACGTATTAGCAGATAGAAACCTGAAACTTTCCGTGCTCTGGAAGGGAGGAGTGGGCTCGGGCAGGACGGCGGCTTCCCGGTCGGGTATAATGGGGAGAGCCCCTGCGTGGCCGGTCGGTTGGCCGAGCCGGCCCGGGGAGGACGAGAGACGTGGGAGGCACGACCTTGCGGATTCTGTTCTTCGGTGATGTTCACGGTCGCCCGGGTCGGGAGATCCTCTCCCGGCGGCTGGGGACGCTGGTCAGGGAGATGGGGGCCGATCTGGTGATCGTCAACGGCGAGAACGCCGCCGGGGGCGCGGGGATCACCCCGCAGATCTGCCGGGAGTTCTTCGCTCTCGGGGTCGATGTGATCACCCTGGGGAATCACGCCTGGGATAAACGGGAGATCGCCACATATATTGATGAGGAACCCAGGCTGATCCGCCCCATCAACTTCCCGCCGGGCACGCCGGGAGCCGGTTCGTGCCTGGTGAAGCGGGAAGGGCGCCCGGTGATGGCGGTCGTACAGGCACAGGGAAGAGTCTTTGCATCCCACCTGCTGGAGGATCCCTTCCGAGCGGTGGCGGAGGAGGTGGAGCGGCTTCGGCAGATCACGCCGGTCATTATCGTCGATTTTCACGGGGAGGCGACCTCCGAGAAGATGGCGCTGGGCTGGTACCTGGATGGTATGGTCAGCGCCGTCATCGGGACCCACACCCACGTCCAGACGGCTGACGAGGTGATCCTGCCCGGCGGGACCGCCTTCCTCACCGACGTGGGGATGTGCGGACCCTGGGTCTCGGTCATCGGCGCGGACCGTGAGCTGGCCGTCGAGCGGTTCCTCACGCAGATGCCGGTGCGGCTGGAGGCTGCGACAGGACCCGCCGTGCTCTCCGCCGTCCTGGTGGAGGTGGACGGAGCGAGCGGGCGGGCAACAGGGATCCAACGGGTGTTCGAGCGCGAGTTGGTGACAGAACCACTTGATCACTTGTTTGGAAGATGGTAGGATATGATCAGCCCAACAACCACCTGACACCAGTGGAGGGGACATTGGTTATGGAAGTGTTAAAGGTATCGGCGAAGTCGAGTCCGAACGCAGTGGCCGGAGCTCTCGCGGGTTGCTTGCGGGAGCGGGGAGCCGCGGAGATTCAGGCAATTGGTGCAGGAGCATTGAACCAGGCGGTCAAGGCGGTGGCCATCGCGCGGGGGTTCGTGGCGCCCAGCGGCGTGGACCTGATCTGCATCCCGGCCTTTACCGATCTGCAGATCGATGGGGAGGAGCGCACGGCGATCAAGCTGATCGTCGAGCCCAGGTAGCACATAGCCGCCCGGCTCTGGAGCCGGGCGGTCGCTTTTTTGTCGAAGGGGAGAGGGTTTTGCCTCTCCTGGGGCAAAACTAATGGGTCGGATAGCGCATCTCAGATGAAAAGAGGAGGGAGCCGGGCGGGTGCTGCCCCCCGGCGCACATCAGTGGAGGATCTCTCCCGGGCGATGGACCTGCACCGGCTGTACCCGCTGATCGACGGTCACGCCGACTCGATCCTGATGGTCCTGGATGGCAAGCGATCGCTGGCGCAGCGCTCCGATCTCGGCCACATCGACTGGCCGCGGGCCAGGGAGGCGGGGGTGACCTGCACCGTCCAGGCCGCCTACTGCGAGCCGGTCCACTACCCGCTGGCCGCCAGGCGGGTCGGACAGGCGATCGACGCCCTGCTGGGCGAGATCGAGGCCGGCGAAGGGGTACGGCTGGCGCTGACGGCGCAGGATATCCGTGAGGCGCACGCCCGCGGGGAGCTGGCGGTGCTGCTCAATATCGAGGGGGCCGAGGGGATCCACGGCTCCCTGGCGCTGCTCCGGAACTACTACCGGCTGGGCGTCCGGATGATGGGCCTGGTCTGGAACCACCGGAACGAGGTGGCCGACGGCGCCGGGGAGGAGGGTTCCGGGGGCGGGCTGACCCGGTTTGGCCGGGAGGTGGTCCGGGAGATGAACCGGCTGGGGATGCTGATCGACCTGAGCCACATCACCGCCCCGGGCTTCTTCGAGGTCCTGGAGCTCTCCGAGCAGCCGGTCCTCTTCACCCACGGCAACTGCCGGGCGCTTTGGGAGCACCCCCGCAACCTGACCGACGAGCAGATCAAGGCGCTGGCCGCCCACGGGGGCGTCTTTGGGATCTCCTTTGTCAACAGCTTCATGAACCGGGAGGTGGCGACGCTCCGGACGGTGGCGGACCACATCGACCATGTCTGCCAGCTGCTGGGCAACGCCGACCATGTGGCCTATGGTTCGGACTTCGACGGCTGCACCCCGCCGCCGGGGCTGGAGGAGGTGACCCGCCTGCCGCACCTGACGGCGGAGCTGCTCCGCCGCGGCTACGGGGAGGCGGAGCTGGCACGGATCCTGGGCGGAAACTACCTGCGGGTCTTTGAGCAGGTCCTGCGGACATCCTAGGGGGAGTCTTGGTGGAGATCTCTGTGCTGCTGAGGGAGCCCCTGACCGATGTCAGGGCCGACGTGCTGATCCTGCCCCTGGTGCGGGGCCTCCCGGCTCCGGCCGAGCTGGACGCCCCCCTGGGGGGCCTTCTGGCGCAGGTGGTGGGGAGCGACTTTCAGGGACGGGCTGAGGAGTGCTGCATCATCTACACCGGCGGGCGGGTGGCGGCCCGGAAGGTGCTGCTCCTGGGGCTGGGCCCGGCAGAGAAGGTGAGCGTCCGGTCGCTCCGGCGGGCCGCGGGCGTGGGCGCCCGGGCCGCCCGGGAGAGCGGCGCCCGCTCCGTCGCCTTCGCCATGCCCGCAGGGCTGGAGCTGCCGGCGGAGAGGGCGGCCCCCTTCCTGGTGGAGGGCGCCCTCTACGGCCTCTACCGCTTCGAGAGCTACAAGTCGGAGCGGCAGGAGGGGCCCCGGGTGGAGGCGCTCTCCTTCATCGGCGGGCCCGAGATCCTGGCGGGGGTGGCTTACGGCCAGGCGCTGGCCGAGGGGGTCAGCCTCGCCCGCAGCCTCACCTGGATGCCGGGCAATCACCTGACCGCCACGGCGCTGGCGGAGAGGGCCGAGGAGCTCTGCCGCCGGAGCGGCATCGAGATTGAGGTCTACGACCGCAAGGGCTGCGAGCAGCTGGGGTTGGGCCTCCTGTTGGCGGTCAACCAGGGCTCGCGGGAGGAGCCCCGCTTCATCGTCATGCGCTACAAGGGCAACGGCGGTCAGGGGCCCTGGCTGGGGCTGGTGGGCAAGGGCATCACCTTCGACACCGGCGGGATCTCCCTCAAGCCGGGCGAGAACATGTGGGACATGAAGGATGACATGGGCGGCGCAGCGGCGGTGCTGGGGGCGATGCAGTCCATCGCCCGGCTGAAGCCGAAGGCGGACATCCTGGCGGTGATCTGCGCCACCGACAACATGCCCGATGGCGGCGCCTACAAGCCCGGCGATGTCCTCCGGGGCCTCTCCGGCAAGACGGTGGAGGTCCGCTCCACCGATGCGGAGGGGCGGCTGGTGCTGGCCGACGGCCTGGCCTACGCCGTGCGGCAGGGCTGCCAGCGGCTGATCACCGCCTCCACCCTGACCGGTTCGGCCAACATCGCCCTGGGGCCGGTCCGCTATGCGATCGTCGCCAACGACGAGGGGTGGGAGCAGGTGGTCTACGAGGCGGGGGAGGAGGCGGGCGAGCGGGGCTGGCGGCTCCCCCACGACGAGGAGTACGACGACCTGATCAAGTCGCCCATCGCCGACATGGCCAACGGGACCACCGGCCGGGCGGCGGGCACTGTGGCCGGCGGCCTCTTCCTGATGAAGCACGTGGGGGAGACCCCGTGTGTCCACATGGATATCGCAGCGGTGATCTGGAAGCAGAGCGCCGACCGGTTCCAGGATGCGGGCGCCACCGGCGCCGGCGTCCGGACCCTGGTCCAGGCGGCATTCAAGTTTGCGGAGGGAGCCCGGTAGATGGTTCGCATCCCCATGCCCCCGCCCCAGGGGCGGGCGGATCTACACAATCACACCACCGCCTCCGACGGGACGCTCAGCCCCGCGGAGCAGGTGAGATGGGCGGCGCAGCAGGGGCTGGCCGCCGTGGCGATCACCGATCACGACACGATCAAGGGCTGGGACGAGGCGATCGCCGCCGGCAAGGCGCTCTCGATCCAGGTGGTGCCGGGCTGCGAGCTCTCCACCGAGGTGGGCAGGTCGGAGGTGCACATCCTGGCCTACTACTTCGACCGGGAGGAGCCGGCGATGGCGGCCCTGCTGGAGCGGATGCGGGGCGGGCGCCGGGCCCGGGCGGCGGAGGCGGTGGCCAAGCTCCACGCCCTGGGCCTGACCCAGGTCTCGCTGGAGCGGGTGCTGGAGTTGGGCGGGGAGTCGGTCGGCCGCCCCCACATCGCCCAGGTGCTGATCGAACAGAGGCTGGTCCGGAACCACGAGGAGGCCTTTGACCGCTACCTGGCCAGCGGCCGTCCGGCCTACGTGCCGCGGCCCAAGCTGACCCCGGAGGAGGCGATCGCCGCGGTCAAGGGGGCCGGCGGGGTGCCCGTCCTGGCCCATCCGGGGCTGATCCGGAGCGATCAGATCGTCCGGGAGATCCTGCAGCAGGGGATCCTGGGGATCGAGGCCTACCACTCGGACCACGGGGAGCAGCAGCGGCAGTTCTATGCCCGCTGGGGGCTTGACGCCGGGCTGATCGTCACCGGCGGCACCGACAGCCACGGCCCCAACGGCGGGCGGACGGTCACCCCGGGGGCGGTCAACGTGGCGCTGGAAGTGGTCACCCAACTGCAGCAGGCGAGCGCCTGGTTCCGCCGGACCGGCGGCGCCGGCCTGCTCTGAACATCAGGGGAGGAGTCTGCCATGACCAAGCGGGTCGAACTGGAGGCCTTTCACCCCCACGAGCTGGAGTGCTTCCAGTTCGGGGTGGAGGGGGCACACCCGCACGTACTGATCACCGCCGGCATCCACGGCGGGGAGGCGACCGGGATCTGGGTGGCCCGCAAGCTGGTGGAGTGGCTGGCCGGGCAGGAGATCAAGGGGGCGGTGACGGTGCTCCCGGTGGCCAACCCGGCGGCCTTCCGGAAGCTGACCCGGTGCTCCCCCTACGACGAGCTCGACCTGAACCGGATCTTCCCCGGCGAGCCGGAGGGGACGCCCTCCATGGTCCTCGCCAACCTGATCTGGGGCCACGCCACACAGGCCGACTACATCGTGGACCTGCACTGCTGCGGCATCTTCGGCTCCGATTACACCCTGGCCCTCTGGCAGGAGTTCGCTTTCGCCCGGGAGCTGGCCGGCAAGCTGGACATTCCGGTGGTGGTGCAGTCGGGCGGCACCCGCAACCAGCTCTTTGTGGAGGCCTGTCACCTGGGGATTCCGGCGGTGATCATCGAGCTGGCGGGCGGCCAGTTCGGTTCCGGCGGGGGCCTGCTGGACAGGCAGTCCGGGGAGCGGGGCTTCATCGCCGTCTCGAACATGCTGATCCGGCTCGGGGTGGTGGCCGGCGAGGCGCCGGAGGTCAGTCCCCGCTTCTACGGCAAGCTCCAGGAGGTCCGCTCGCTGAAGGCGGCGCTCTGGAGCCCGGCGGTCGACCCGGGCACCCCCATCACCGAAGGGCAGACCCTGGGGGAGCTGGACGGCGAGCCGGTTTACTCCCCGGCCTCCGGTGTGGCGATCTCGGTGCGGGCCGACTCCTACGTCTTCCCCGGCCATACGGTGGTCTCGGTCGCCCCGGTGGCAGAGGTGGAATAATCTCACTGACCGCCCGGTAAGCTACCCATAAGCATCCGGTGCCGGGGGAGGACGACGGTGGGACACGATGAACTGCAGGAGCTCCGGAACCGGGTCCGCCTCTTGGAGGAACGGCTCCAGGGGCTCCGGACCAGCCGGCGGATCCTGATGAACCTGATCGGGGCGCAGGAGCGGGAGAAGCGGGCGCTGATTCAGCGGCTGGAGGCGGAGAACGGCCGGCTCCAGCGGCAGAGCGCCCGGTATGCACGGGCGATGCTGGAGAAGAACATCCGGATCGTCAGGCTTGAGGAGCGGCTGCGGCGCCAGGGCTCATCCGGCCCGACGGAGGCGAAGCGGCACGACTCCATCTCATGAGCGGGGGCCGCCACGGCTGTGGCGGCCCTTGGCCGTGGGAAGCGCAGAAAATGAGCCCCTGGGGGGAACGAAGCGGTTCCCTCCAGGGGCCTGATCATAGGAGCAGAGGTTCCTCGGGCCCTTCTTATGCGTGGGTCCGCCGGGCGCTCCTGGGCGACTCAGCGAAGCGAAGCTCACGGGAGTGCCGGGGCGGTTCCGGCTTGCTCTCCCAGTCGAAGAACGGGTCTCCGGCATAGGCGGGACGGTCCTCGTGCCAGCCAGCCGGAACCAGCTGTCGCAGGCTCAGGGGAGAGCCGGCCTTCCTGGGTGACTTCTGCTTGTCGGACACGGGATCCACCTCCTCTGCGGCTCCTTCTGCGTCCATTGTACCAAGCTCCTTGCCCCGCGTGAAGAGCGGGGGAGTGATTCGGTTGGTTGGCCTTGCTGCCTAGGTTGCACTTTGCCTGAACCTTTTATCCAAAGGACACGTCCTAAAGGAATAGGGGATTGACGCTTCGAGGAGGATGTGCGTGGAGCAGATCAAGGCAGCCGCTGCGTTGATGGAGCGTGTCCGGCAGAACGTGCAGCAGGTGATGGTGGGGAAGGACCCTGTGATCGAGCTGCTGCTGGTGGCCATGGCCACCGGCGGCCACGTGCTCCTGGAGGATGTGCCTGGCACGGGCAAGACGATGCTGGCCAAGTCGCTGGCCCGCTCCCTGGATGTCTCCTTCCGCCGGATCCAGTTCACCCCGGATCTCCTTCCCTCCGATGTGACCGGTCTCTCCTTCTACAACCAGAAGGCGGGGGAGTTTGAGTACCGCCCCGGCCCCATCTTCGCCCAGGTGGTCCTGGCCGACGAGATCAACCGGGCGACGCCCCGGACCCAGTCGTCGCTGCTGGAGTGCATGGAGGAGCGGCAGGTGACCGTCGAGGGCGTCACCCGCCCGCTGCCCCGCCCCTTCCTGGTCCTGGCCACCCAGAACCCGGTGGAGCAGGAGGGGACCTTCCCACTGCCCGAGGCTCAGCTGGACCGGTTCCTGCTGAAGCTCCCGGTGGGCTACCCGGCGGCGGATGAGGAGATGGAGATGCTGGACCGGTTCCGGGAGCGGAACCCCTTCACCGAGCTCTCCCCGGTCGCCTCGGCGGCCGATATCATCGCCCTGCAGGAGGCGGTGCCCCGGGTTCACGTCAGCCGCCCGGTCCAGCAGTACCTGGTCGACCTGGTGCGGGCCACCCGGACGGCGGCGGGGGTGGAGCTGGGCGTCAGCCCGCGCGGCACCCTGGCGCTCTTCAAGGCCAGCCAGGCGCTGGCGGCGCTCCGGGGGCGGGAGTACGTCCTGCCGGACGACGTGCAGCAGCTGGCCGAGCCGGTCCTCAGCCACCGGATCATCGCCTCCGCCCAGTCCCGCCTGCGGGGGCAGGGGGCGAAGGATGTGCTCAGCCGGGTGCTGGGCTCGGTCCCTGTGCCGGCTGAACCGGTCGCGAGGGGGGCCGTCTAGTGGATCCCTCTCGCCAGGAAGGCATGATCTGGCTCGGCGTCGTCGGCCTCTTCCTCCTGGCATTCTTCGCCAAGAGCCCCCTCCTGCTGCTGGTGGGGCTGCTGCTCACCGTGGTGGTGGCCGCCGTCTCGCTCTGGGGGCGCTACTCCCTGGAGCGGATCGAGTACCAGCGCAGCTTCGGGAGCACCCGCTGCTTTGCCGGCGAGGAGGTGGAGCTGACGGTGGAGCTGACCAACCGGAAGGTCCTGCCTCTCTCCTACCTGTCGGTGGAGGACTCGGTTCCCGACGCCCTTGAAATTCGCTCCCGGAAGGTGCTCTTCCACCGGAAGGGGCGATCCACCCTCCGGCTCCTCTACAGCCTGGCCTGGTATCAGAAAGTGATTCGTCACTACCGGGTCCGGGCGCTTCGGCGCGGCTTTTACCGGCTGGGCCCGGCCACAATCAAGGGGGGCGACCCCTTCGGCTGGGTGGACGTGACCCGGGAGGTGCCCCCCTCGGAGCTGCTCCTGGTCTACCCCCGCATCCTGCCTCTGGAGCAGGTGGGGCTGCCCTCCCGCCGGCCCTTCGGCGATCTGAAATCGACGGACAGGCTCTTCGAGGACCCGCTCCGCTTTGCCGGGGTGCGGGAGTACCAGCAGGGCGACCCGCTCAACCGGATTCACTGGAAGGCCTCGGCGGCGGCGGGGCGGCTGCAGGTGCGCCAGCTGGACCCGTCGGCCTCCCTGGGGCTGGCGGTCTTCCTCAACACCTGGTCCTTCGACCGCTTCTGGGAGGGGGATGTGGTCAGCTCCCTGGAGGCCGGCTGCACCCTGGCCGCCTCCATCGTCCACTGGGCGGTGCAGGAGGGGTTGGCGGCGGGGCTCTACGCCAACGGGCTGGTCCACGAGTGGGGGCTCTCGCTCCGGCTGCCCCCCTCCCGGGGCGAGCAGGTGCTGGGCCAGAGCCTGGAGGGCCTGGCCCGGCTGCAGAGCGGCTCGCCCCAGCCGGTCTGGGAGCTGATGGGATCGGAGGTGCCGGCGCTCCCCTACGGCACCGCGGTGGTGGTGATCACCCGCCAGGTGAGCGAGGAGCTGGCGGCCGCCGTCCTGCGGGTGCAGCGCTCCGGCCGGCCGGTCACGCTGATCCTGACCGCCACCGAGCCGGTGGAGATCCCCCGGCTGCCCGGGGTGCGGATCTACGAGGTGGGCGGGGAGGAGGGGCTGCATGCTGCCGTTCTCGCGTAGGCCGGGGCTGCTCCTCCGCTGGGTGCTGGCCGGGCTGGCGGAGACGGCGGTCACCTTGCCCTGGCTGATCCTGCTTTATGCCGCGGACGGCGGCACTGCCTGGCCCGAGGCGCTGCCCGGGGCCTGGCTGCCGCTGCTGGTCTACCTGGCCGCCGCCCTCTGGGCCTCGGGTGACCGGAAGGAGGATCCACGCCGCCGGATGTACGCCCTGCTGGTGGGCGTCGGCATCAGCTACGGGGTGGCCTATCAGCTGCTGCCGGAGGGCGCACGCGCGGGGCTGCTCAGCTGGAGCTATGCCGTCTACTTCATCCCCGTTGCCGCCTATCTCTGGTTTCAGGGAGCCCGGGCGGCGATCGAGGGGCTGGAGTACGGGCGGATCTTCTCCCGCTTCTCCCGGCAGTTCATCGCCCAGCTGGTGGGAATCCTGCTGCTGATGGCGGCGGGCTTCGCCGCCAGACCGGAGGCGCTGGTCCTGCTCTACTGGTCGGTGATCCTGCTCTTCGCCGCGGGCCTCACCCTCCTGCTGGTCACCCGGGAGCGGGCGGTCCGGGCGGACGAAGCCAACGCCGGGGAGCCGGGGCCAGGCGGCGGCTCCAGCCCCGTGCTGACCGGGCTGGTGGTCGCCCTGCTGGCCCTGACCCTGGCCGCCTCCCGGCTGCTCTCCCTCGACCGGCTCCTCGCCTCCTTCCAGGCGGTCCAGGCGTTCATCAGCCCGCTGACCGACTGGCTCTTCCAGGTGGCGATGCTGATCATCATCCGGTGGGTGATGCTGATCACCTCCCTCATCGCCCTCATCCCCCGCAGGCCGCCGCCGGAGGAGGAGGGGCCCGACCCGGAGCTGGACGTGGGCGACGGCGATGTGGAGTGGCTGGAGCAGGCGCAGAGCACCCTCAACTGGCTGCCCTACCTGAAGGCGGCGCTCCTGATCCTCTTCCTGGTCCTGGTGCTCACCTGGCTCTACCGGCTGACCCGGGGCCTCCGGCAGTCGGCGGATGAGGAGGAGGAGCGGATCAGCCTCGGCTTCTGGCGCTCGCTCTGGACCGATCTGAAGGGACTCCTCGGCCTGGCGGCCCGCAGGGTCGCCCCGGCGGTCCAGGCCGGGACAGCGGCGCTGCTGGGTGAGGAGCAGAGCGACCCCCGGAGCCTCTTCCGGCGGCTGCAGGACTGGGGGGCCTCCCGGGGCCGGCCCCGGCGGGAGCCGGAGACCCCGAGCCGCTACCGGCGGGCGCTGGGCGAGTACCGGCCCGAGGCCGACCAGCCGGCCGGGGCGGTGACGGCGGTCTACAACCAGGCCCGGTACGGGGCAGAGCCCCCATCCCCCGAGGCGGTGGAAGCGGCCCGGAAGGAGCTGGAGCGGCTGGAGAAGGGCGGAGCGTAGGCCCCTTCACACCCCGCCCTCTGTCACCTATAATGGACAGGAAAGCATTCTCGCCCGACCATTCCCACCCGGCATCATACCAGCGCTGCCATGAGGGGGAGTCCCATGCTGTTGCAGCACCTGATCACCTTCTGCCGTGTCGTGGAGGAGGGTTCCTTCACCCGGGCCGCCCAGGTACAGAACCTGACCCAGCCGTCGATCACCAAGCAGGTGGGGGCCCTGGAGGACCACCTGCAGGTTCAGCTTTTCTCCCGGCATGGCAAGCAGGTCCACCTGACCCCGGCGGGCGAGCTGGTCTACGAGTATGCCCGGCAGGTGGTGCACATCGTCCACCAGTGTGAGGCGGCGGTGCAGGAGCTCCGCTCCCCCGGCAGCGGCCATATCACCGTCGGCTGTGTCCACACCATCGGCCTCTTCACCCTGCCGGATCTGCTGGCCGAGTTCGCCCGGGAGCACCCGCTGGTCAAGATCAACGTCAAGACCGGCAACAACCTGGAGACGGTGACCATGCTCCTGCACGGCGAGGTCGACCTGGGGCTGATCACCACGCCCCAGGTCCACGAGCGGCTGGAATCGATCCCGCTCTACGAGGACCCGCTGGTGGTGGTGGCCAGCCCGGAGTATGCGGCCAACCTGCCGCGGGAGCTCTCGGAGACCGACCTGGCCAAGCTGCCGATGATCTGCTACGTCCGGGGCTCCCGGTTCCGCATCACCACCGACCAGGTGCTGGAGCAGATGGGCATCAGCCCGAATGTGGTGATGGAGTT
>JBMONC010000078.1:8328-16532 GCA_049324875.1 Bacillota bacterium | reverse complement strand
AGGGGTACCGGGTGGGGGATCTGGACCGGCAGTACCCGGAGCTGGACCTGGCCGAGGACCTGCTCCACCTGTACGGGTTCATGCCCGCCCGGGTCGTCCGCCTTTTTCACCCCCGCCTCGGCAGGTGGCGGGTGGAGCAGGAGCACCCGGGCCTGGCGGAGCAGGTGCTCCAGTTCGTGCGCGAGAGCGGCCCGGTCGACTTCCGGGCCGTCGATGCCCGCTTTGGCTCCCCCCGCACCGAGGGCAACTGGGGCAGCCGGGCCCGGGCCACCACCAAGATCCTGGAGATGCTTCACTACCGGGGGCTCCTCCGGGTGGCCCGCCGCCAGGGGAACCTCCGCTGGTACGCCGCCGGACCGGCGGTGCTCCCGGAGGGCGAGCCCGGGGAGCGGCTGCGGCAGCTGGTGCTGCTCCTGGCCCGGCTCCATGCGCCGGTCACGCTGAAGGCCCTGAAACAGGTGGTCCGGTGGCTCCGGTGGGGCGCTCCCAGCCTGCCGGGCCGGGAGACGGCCGTCGAGGATCTGATCCGGTCGGGCGATCTGGTCCGGGAGCGGGTGGAGGGGGTCACCTACCTCTGGCCGGCCGGGGAGCGGGCGGAGGGGGAGGTGCCCCGTGCCGTCCGCCTGCTGGCGCCCTTCGACCCGGTGGTCTGGGACCGGGATCGCTTCGAGCACCTGTGGGGATGGCCTTTCCGCCTGGAGGCATACACCCCGGCGGCGAAGCGGCGCTTCGGGCGCTATGCCCTGCCCCTGCTCTGGGGCGACAGGGTGATCGGCTGGGCCAACCTGACCTGGCGGCAGGGGCGGCTGGGGGCCGAGTTCGGGTTCGTGGACGGCCGCCCGGAGGAGCCTGCCTTCGAGCGGGAGCTGGAGGCAGAACTGGCCCGGATGAGCGCCTTCCTGCAGGGCCGTCCATAGGCGGAAGCCCGATGCGCTGTGCATCGGGCTTCCGTTTCGCTTCGCGGGATGGGCGGTCACATGGGGGTCGGCGGGTGCTCGCCGGGACGGTCGGGGGAGTAGCCCACG
Source organism: Bacillota bacterium (assembly GCA_049324875.1). Taxonomy (GTDB): domain Bacteria; phylum Bacillota; class Sulfobacillia; order Symbiobacteriales; family Symbiobacteriaceae; genus JAWLHU01. The sequence continues at coordinate 15,507 of JBMONC010000078.1, read as the reverse complement.
GGGTCGCCGGCGCCGGCCACGTTGTGGCGGAGGAAATGGACCAGGTCCCGGAACTGCCAGGACCGGTGGGCCAGGTCCTCGGTGAACTGGTAGAGACGGCGGTCCCCCTCGTCGTGGATCACCTCCATCTCGAAGAGAATCCGGTCGTCGGCGGTGACGGGGCCGTTCAGCACCTCCAGCTCCCAGTTGACCTTGTCGTAAAAGGCCTGGAACTGGGCCAGGTCGGCGGCGGAAAGCCGCCCCTCCGCCTGCTCCACCGCCCGGCTGGAGTAGCGCCAGCGCCCATCCGAATCCACCTGGACCCGGGCCAGCTCCACCTTCGAGTCGAGCCCCTTGGCCGTCAGGGTAATCTGCACGCCTGCTTCCCCTCCCATTGCAGCATCTGCGCCTAGCCTGCGCATCCTTGCAACGGATTATACGGAAAATATTGTCGTGCAAGAGCAAATATAGTATAATAAGAATCGTCTGATCCCCCTGGTAGGAATCCATAAGTGGGAGGCATGAGTGCATGACGAAGACCCTGTATGTCGGGAACCTGCCCTGGGCCGCCACCGACGATGACCTGACGCGGGCCTTCAGCCAGTATGGCGAGGTGATCTCGGCGCGCGTCGTGCGGGACCGGGAGTCCGGCAAGTCGCGCGGCTTCGGCTTTGTGGAGGTGGCCGCCGATCAGGCGCAGGCCTGTATCGAGGCCCTCAACGGGGCCGAGTGGGCCGGCCGGGCGCTGACTGTCAACGAGGCGCAGCCGAAGGCGGGCCGGCGCGGTCGTTCATAGCCGAAGGACCGTCACCATCACCCCGTCTTCGGGCAAACTAGCATCGGCGGCGGCGCCGCGGCGTCGCCGCCCCGGAGGGGGTGAGGAGATGCCCAGCAACAAGATCGGCAAGCTGAAGGCAGGGCAGGGATTGCGCCGGATTCTGGCCCAGCGACAAGGCGGCTGGCGGGACGCGGATGCCAGGGCCAACTACGAGATCGGTGCCGAGTTGGAGCCCGAGCGATCCAGTCCTGGGAAACCGCTTCGCACTAGCCATTGGGGCGATCCGCACCGATAGGGGGTTGCATTTTTTGTCGAAACAGCGTACCCTATTTATTGGTTAGCGGATTGGTGAGCGGTTGCGCAGTTTGCCTGGTATCTGGGTGAGTCTCGCGTTTCCCTCCTGTCTGCGATCCAAATACCCGAGATGATGGGAGAGAGAATGCGATGACGAAGACCCTCTACTTTGGCAACCTCCCCTGGGCTGTTACCCCGGAGGACCTGCAGAACGCCGTCGCCCAGCACGCTGAGGTGATCGGTGCCCGGATCGCCACCGACCGGGAGACCGGCCGCAGCCGTGGCTTCGGCTTCGTTGAGGTTCCGGCGGACCAGGCCCAGGCGGTTATCGACGCCCTGAACGGCGCCGAGTGGGGCGGCCGCGCCCTGACCGTCAACGAGGCTCAGCCCCGCCCGGAGCGGGGGCCCCGCCGCTAAGCGGAGGTAAGTCCAGCGCCCGGTGCCAGCAGGCACCGGGCGACTTTTTTTGCCTATCCCCCATTGCGCAGGGCGATTGCCTTGGCGACCACCATCGCCTGCCCCGAGGCGGTGGCCAGGCTCTGGAAGGCGGGCTGGGTGCAGACGTCGCCCACGGCGTAGAGCCCGGGCTGCGAGCTCTGGCCGTGGCGGTCGGTCACGATGTACCCCTCGGCGTCCAGTTCCACCTGTCCCGCCACCAGCTGGCTGTTGGGTCGGTTCCCGATGTAGATGCAGACCGCCTCGACGGGGAGGGCCACCGGGGCTCCCGCCTGTTCCGCTGCCACCTCCACCTGCCCGCCCCGGACCGTGAACCCGGTCACCCGGGTCTGCAGGTGGACGGCGACCCGGGGCGCTGCCGCCAGCGGCCCGGCCAGCGCCGGGCGGGCCCGGAGCTGAGCCCCGCGGTGCAGCAGGTGGACCTGCGCCGCCACACCGGCCAGCAGCAGGGCGTTCTCGGCCGCCCGGTCACCGCCGCCGATCACCGCCACCCGCTTTCCCCGGAACCAGTCCAGGTCGTGGGAGGGCCGGCGGACCAGCCGGTGCCGGTAGAGCTCCTCCTCGCCCGCCACCTCCAGCCGCCGGGCGGTGATCCCGGTGGCCAAAACGACGGCCCCGGCCCGCACCTGCCCGCGGGCGCTCCTCACGGTCAGGGTCGAAGCCTCCACCGCAAGGGCGGGATCCTCCAGCCGCAGCTCGGCCCCCGCCTGTGCTGCCTGCTGCACCAGCCGCTTGGCCAGGGCCCCGCCCTCCGGCAGGTCGAGGCCGGGGTAGTCGACGATCCGGCCGGCGATCGCCGTCAGCTGACCGCCCGCCTGCCGCTGCTGCTCCAGGACCAGGGTGGTCAGGCCCAGCCGCCGGGCCCAGATGGCGGTGGCCAGCCCGCCCATTCCCGCCCCGATGATCACCACGTCCCAGGCCGCCGGTCGATCCATCTCATGCCCCACCACCCGTCACCATCCGTCTCCATGCGCAATGGATCACTTGCAGTATGCGCAGGCGGCCCGGCGGCTGTCAATAGAGCAAACCCGCCAGGCCTTGCCGGCCGCGGCGAAAGAAAGACCGGCCGCAGCCGGTCTTTCTGTGTCAGAGCACCTTGGAGAGGAACTCCCGGGCCCGCTCGCTCCTCGGGGCGGAGAAGAACTCCCCCGGCGGGGCGATCTCCGCCAGCCGGCCCCCATCCATGTATGCGACCCGGTCGGAGACCTCCCGGGCGAAGCCCATCTCGTGGGTGACCACCACCATCGTCCGCCCCTCCAGGGCCAGTTCCTTCATGACGCTCAGCACCTCGCCCACCAGTTCCGGGTCCAGGGCGGAGGTGGGCTCGTCGAAGAGGAGTACCTCCGGCTGCATCGCCAGCGCCCGGGCGATGGCCGCCCGCTGCTGCTGCCCGCCCGAGAGGGTGGCGGGGTAGGCCTGGGCCTTGTCGGCCAGCCCCACCCGCTCCAGCAGGGCGTGGGCCCGCTCCCGGGCCTCGGCCCGGCTGATGCCCAGCACGTTGACCGGGGCGACCATCAGGTTCTGCTCCACCGTCAGGTGGCGGAAGAGGTGGAACCGCTGAAAGACCATCCCCATCCGCCGACGGAGCCGGTCGACCGGGGCCCGGGGGGCGGTCACCTCTTCGTCGTCGAGGAAGATCTTACCCGATGTTGCCTCCTCCAGCCGGTTGATGCAGCGGAGCAGGGTCGACTTGCCCGAGCCGGAGGGGCCGATGATCGTCACCACCTCGCCCCGCGCCACCGTCAGGTCGATCCCGTCCAGCACCGTGTGGTGGCCGAAGCGCTTCACCAGCCCCTCCACCCGGATCACCAGATCAGTCACCGTTCGCCACCTCCTGCGGGACCGCCGGCCGCTGCGGGGCGTTCTGGTCGGAGCGGCGGAGCCGCCCCTCCAGCCAGTGGGCAGCCACCGTCAGCACCGTGGTCATGATCAGGTAGTAGAGGGTTGCGATGATCAGGAACTCCATCATCCGGTAATGGGAGGCGCCCATCTGCCGCGCCTGCAGGATCAGCTCCCGGATGGCGATGGTGCTGGCCAGGCTGGAGTCCTTCAGGGTGATGATGAACTGGTTGGCCAGCGGGGGCACCGCCAGCCGGAAGGCCTGGGGCAGGATGATCAGCCGCATGGCGGTCGGATAGGTCATCCCCAGGGAGCGGGCCGCCTCCATCTGCCCCGTATCCACCCCGAGGATCGCTCCCCGGAAGATCTCGCCGACGTAGGCGCCGGTGTGGACCGAGAAGGCGAGGGCGGCCGCCGCAAACCCCTCCAGCCGGACCAGCGAGACGATCCCCACGTAGAGGATCAGCAGCTGCAGCAGCAGCGGCGTCCCCCGGATCAGCCAGACATAGAGGGCGGCGGGGGTGGAGAGCCACCGCCGGTGGGAGAGCCGGGCCAGCGCGGTCACCAGCCCGATCAGGATCCCCCCGGCGATGGCGGCGACGGTCAGCTGCAGGGTGGTGAGGGCGGCGGGGAGGAAGTAGGGGAAGTAGCGGGGGATTAACGACCAGTCATATCCCATAGGCTACTTGCTGATATCCCTTCCGAACCACTTCTCGCTGATGCGGGCGTAGGTTCCGTCCTCCCGCATCTCCTTGAGCGCCTTGTTGACCGCCTCCACGAACTTCGGGTTGTTCTTCCGGATGGCGACGGCGATCTGCTCCTCCCGGATCCGGGGCCCGGCCAGCTTGAAGTCGTTGGGGAACTGCTTGACGGCGTTGACCGCCACGAAGTAGCCGGTGATCACGCCCTGGACCCGGTCGTTGCGCAGCTCCTGCAGGGTCTGGTTGTCATCTTCGAAGGTCTTCACATCGGTGATGCCCAGGGTCTTGGCGTCATCGGCGAAGGTGGTCCCGTTGGCGATGGCGATGCTCTTGCCCTTCAAATCCTCCGCCCTGGTGTAGGGGGAGTCCTTCCGGACCAGCATCTGCGAGCCGTCCAGGTAGTAGGGATCCGAGAAGTCGACCCGCTCCAGCCGCTGCGGGGTGATCGCCATCGAGCCGAGGATGGCGTCGTACCGGCCGCCCACCAGCCCCTCCAGGATGCCGTCCCAGGCGGTGGTGACCGGCTTGAACTTCACGCCCATCCGTTTCGCCACCTCCGCGGCGATATCGACGTCAAAGCCGACCAGCTTGTCATTCTCATCGTAGTAATTGAAGGGCGGGTAGCCGCCTGACATGGCGAAGGTGACCTCCCCCCGCGCCTTGATCTCATCGAGCGTATCCTTGGAGCCGGAGCTGGAACAGCCAGCCAGCAGCGCTGCACTGATGATGAACAGGAGCGCAGCCACCGCCACAAAGCGCTTTCTCATACCGTTGAACCCCTCCGTATCGCAGAGATTATGGGGGCCGTTCCCCCCGCCGGGGGGAAGAGCCCACACCCTCATAGAGCATACTGACAACTTAACAGATAAATCAAAGGTTGTCTCTTTGACTCTGCTGGGGAATGGCACGCTCTGGGCCGGATTGCTGGGATTATCGCCCTCTCCGGTAGAATGTCGACCAAGGTGATCACTTGACGAATCGCTGAAGGAGTGGTAGCACCAGGCAGTGTGAGGGATGGCTGTGGGGGGCAGGTTAGCAGCAGGCCATCATCCGCCCATGAGGAGAGATCCACCGTGCAATACCCGCCCTCCCCTGAGATCAAGCCCGAGTTCTGCACCACGGGGAGCTTCATGCGCCTGCCCGCCGCCCGGGAGGGGGCTCGCCTGGCGATCCTGGGCATGCCCTTCGACACCGCCGCCTCCTACCGGGTCGGCGCCCGGTTCGGCCCCCAGGCGATCCGGCAGGCCTCGATGCTCCTCTTCCCGTACAACCCGGTCCACGCCGTCTACCCCTTCGAGGAGACCCGGGGGATCGACATCGGCGACCTGGCGGTGATCCCCCACAACATCCACCGCTCCTATGAGCTGATCACCACCGCCGTCGCCGAGCTGATGGCATCGGGGATCACCCCGATCGGGCTGGGGGGCGACCACTCGGTCACCCTGGCCAGCCTCCGGGCGGCCCGGCAGGTCCACGGCCCGGTGGCGCTGCTCCACCTGGACAGCCACACCGACACCTGGGATACCTACTACGGCGAGAAGTACTGGCATGGCTCCCCCTTCATCCGGGCGTCGGAGGAGGGGCTGCTGGCCGAGGGGAAGGTCTTCCAGATCGGCATCCGGGGGACGCTGAACCACCCCGGCGACCTGCAGGCCAGCCTGGAGCTGGGCTACCACCTGATCACCATGCGGGAGCTGCGCCGCCGCTCCATGGAGGAGGTGGTGGCGCAGGTCAAGGCGACCATCGGCAGCACGCCCTGCTTCCTCTCCTTCGACATCGACTTCGTCGACCCGGCCTTTGCCCCGGGCACCGGCACCCCGGAGGTGGGCGGCTACACCTCCTCCGAGACGCTGGAGCTGGTCCGGAGCCTGACGGGGCTGAACTACGCCGGCTTTGACGTGGTGGAGGTGCTGCCCACCCACGATCCGGCGCAGGTGACCGCCCTGCTGGCGGCCACCCTGGTCCACGAGTTTGCCAGCCACGTGGCCCTGGGCCTCACGCGCGCAAACCCCGGCGGGTGACCGCCGGGGTTGCTTTTATCCGAGATGGATCAGCGCCGAGATCCCCGTCACCAGCCCGGCGGTGGCCGCCAGGCTGAGCACCGCCAGCACCAGCCGCCGGAAGGCGGTCTGGCTGATCCGCCGGAAGATGGCGTTGCCGATCAGCATGCCCCCCAGGTAGGCGGGGGCAAGCGCAAGGGCTGCGCCGGCCGCCTGGAGGGTCAGGTTCCCGTACCCGAGGTGGAGCGCCACCCCGGTGGTGGCCGAGAGGGCGAAGTAGACGAAGGTGGTGGCCCGCACCCGCTGCTTCTCCATCCCCGTCCAGGCCATCAGCAGCACGATCGGGATCCCCGACTGGCTGGTGGCGGTGGCCAGGATCCCCGAGAGGAAGCCCGTCCCCCCGACCACCGGGAGGCTCGGCGCCTGGACCGGCCCGTCCGGGGCCTGTCCGCGCCGGAGGGTGATCAGCACCCCCACCAGGGTGGAGCAGCCGATGATCAGCCGCAGAAGATCCCCGCTGACCACCGCGAGGATCAGGAGCCCGACCGGCATCCCCAGCAGGCTGGCCAGGAAGAGGCCGCCGGCAAGCCTGCGGTCGGCCTGGTGCCGGTTCGACCAGGCCTGAAGCGCCACGCCGTAGCTGCTGACCAGCAGGACCATGGGCACCGCCACCTTCGGGGGGTAGAGGAGCAGCATCAGCGGCGTGGTGACGATGGCGAAGCCGAAGCCCGACATGGCGGAGATGGTCGCCCCGAGGAGCACGATCGGAATGGTCAGCCACCAGGTAGCGGAGAAGAGCACAGCCAAGCGCCTCCGGTTAGTCCGCATTGCACCGATCTTATCACTGTAAAGTAGTGCAGTCAAACCGGAGCCCCGCTGGCGATGGGTGGCGTCGCCAACACGGGCGGCGCCCCTGCTCGGCCACTCTGGTTGCGGTGGTCGGACACGCTTCGATGCGATGGGGCGGCTGACCCAGGTCACCGACCCGCTGAACCACACGACCACCTATGAGTACGATCTGCTTGGGCGGCCCACCCGGGAGATCCGTCCCACCTCCGCCGTCTACGAGTACACCTACGACAAGGTGGGTAACCGGCTTTCCATGCTGGACCCGGCCGGTCAGACCACCAGC
>JBMONC010000078.1:3238-8228 GCA_049324875.1 Bacillota bacterium | reverse complement strand
GGGTAGGGTGCAGTTTGACCAAGAGTGCTGCGAGGCCCTTCCATCGCAGAATCAATCGCCGGCCGCCTCTATGGGCGGGAAGGGAGGTTCATAGCGGTAGGACAAGGAAAAACCCGTCGAATGTAGTCGACGGGTTCGGGGGATGCAGGGCGCACACGCTTTTGGTAACATATGGGTGAGCGAGGGGAGACTCCGCCTTTTGAAAGGATGTGAGTCCCCATGCTGCCCAAGTGGGTTGTACGAGTGATCGTAGCTACCGTTGTTGCAGAGATCATCCGGCTCGTCTTCCAGGCCCTCTTCTTCTAAAGAGCCTCCCATGCGCACCAGCTCCTAGCCTGGTACGTAGCAGCTCCCCTCGCTCCCCGCATTAGGGTATCCAGCGAGGAAGCTTACTAACGGCAGGATACGTGGAAGGGTGACCCCTGGATTCCTTGGGCTGCCCGTGGTGCATTACAGCCATGTTCGGCGCCATTTTTAACACGGGAGCGCATATAGCCACCCAGGATTTGACCGGAGGCGAAACCACTCTCAACGGTACACGCATCGCTGCAGGTACTGGGGCAGTCGCCGGAGCACTGGCTGCGGTGCCTGGGATGCATACAACCGCCTATGCCGTGGCCACGGGGACTCTGAATGCAATGCAGGGAATTGCCACCGACACAGCAGAGGGCAAGACTCGACCAACTGACGAGATCTTGGAAAACGCTGCCGTCAACTTTGTTGACGGAGCGATTGATGGGAAAGCGAGTGGTATTGTCAAAGGTGGTGGACACGAGAGGCCTGACCATTTTCTATCGGGCGGTTTTAAAGGGTGCCGAGTACAGTGCACAGGCTCTAGGTCGAGCCAACGCTGCCATAAATAGACGGGGTGCTGCTGTGAATCAAGGAGTTGTGTATCAGACAGCGACTTCTGCCGTGGGTCCTCACGTGGTTGACATGCTGGAGGATGGTGCCGAATCGGTTCGGAGTGGTGGTCTGACGCACCATATGCCCCCACCTACGGTGAGTTTTGTCCTGCTCCCCCACAAGGTTGCGGTTGCTCTGAGTATCGGTCTGGGAATACAGGAGCCGTGCATGACATCGCCTCAACACCCGCCCTTTTTGCTTCCCCCCGAGTTGTGGTACACTAGTGAGAGTTATTATCGCGACTACTGCCCAAACGGGGGTTGACATAGGTGAGCGACGAGAAGAAGCAGAGCCACGCCGAGCCCGACCTGAACGCCATCCTTGACCGGGTCGAGGAGATGATGAAGTCCGGCACCCTGGAGGAGCTGCCGATGGTCAAGCAGCCCTCCGACGCCGCCGAGCTGATCCGCCTGGCCCTGGAGCAGGACGCCATGGGCGGCTTTGAGCACATGTCCGCCGACCCGGAGAAGGTGGGCAAGCTGCAGATCGACCCCGGCGCCGCTGAGCGGATCCACGGCAAGAAGGAGCCGAAGGTCCACATCGAGACCTACGGCTGCCAGATGAACGAGCACGACACCGAGATCATGCACGGCATCCTCGGCCAGATGGGTTACAAGAAAGCGGCCGGACCCGACGACGCCGATGTGCTCCTCTTCAACACCTGCGCCGTCCGGGAGTCGGCGGTGGAGCACGCCTTCGGCCGGATCGGTCAGCTGAAGCCGCTCAAGTACACCAACCCCGACCTGGTGATCGGGGTCTGCGGCTGCGTCCCCCAGGTGGAGGGGCAGGTCGACCGGATGAAGCGGCTCTTCCCCTACCTCGACCTGATCTTCGGCACCCACAACATCCACCACCTGCCGGAGCTGATCACCCGCGCCCGCAACGAGCGGGAGACGGTGGTCGACGTCTGGGAGGCGATGGGGGAGGACTTCCCCGAGGTGCTGCCGGCCGCCCGGGAGGGCGACCTGAAGGCCTGGATCACCATCATGTACGGCTGCGATAAGAACTGCACCTACTGCATCGTCCCCACCACCCGCGGCACCGAGCGGAGCCGGCCCTACGAGGTGCTCCTGGCGGAGGCGCAGGAGCTGGGCCGCAACGGCTTCAAGGAGATCACCCTGCTGGGGCAGAACGTCAACGCCTACGGCAAGGACCTCTACGGCCAGCACGGCGAGGGCGCCTTCGACTTCGGCGACCTGCTCCAGCTGCTGGACCAGAACACCCCGGGCATCGAGCGGATTCGCTTCACCACCAACCACCCCAAGGACTTCACCCGGAAGATGGTGGAGCAGATCGCCCGCTCCCGGAAGGTCTGCGAGTGGTTCCACCTGCCGGTCCAGTCCGGCTCCAACGCCGTGCTGCGGCGGATGAAGCGCTCCTACAACCGGAAGCAGTACCTCCAGCTGGTCCGCTGGGTCCGGGAGCTGATCCCCCACGCCGTCATCACCACCGACATCATCGTCGGCTTCCCCGGCGAGACGGAGGAGGAGTTCCAGGAGACCCTCACCCTGGTGGAGGAGGTGGGCTACGACGCCGCCTTCATGTTCATGTACTCCGAGCGGGCCGGCACCCCGGCCGCCGAGATGGAGGACCGGCTGACCGTCCCCGAGAAGAAGGAGCGGCTGCAGCGGCTGATGGAGCTGCAGAACCGGATCTCCCGGGCGAAGAACGAGGCCCGGGTCGGCCAGGTGGAGGAGATCCTGGTGGAGGGGCTGGACAAGGGCAAGCCGGACGTGGTCTTCGGCCGCACCCGCGGCAACATCCTGGTCACCTTCCCCGGCGACCAGTCGCTCCGGGGGCAGCTGGTCCAGGTGGAGATCACCCGGGCCGGCACCTGGACCCTCGAGGGCCGGATGGTCACCTCGGCCGTCCCCCGCTAAAAGAGGAAAGGGAACGAAAGGGTCGAACAAGTGTAGAGAGGTCCGGCCGCTCTGAAACCAGGCCGTTCCCATAGATGGAGGGCAAATCACGTGGCAGTGGCTACCCGCACCGATGTCTGGATGCTGGCGCGCGAGCTGGCCAAGGCGATCGAGGAGTCCCCGGAGCTGCAGGAGTACCGGCGCACGGAGGATGCGGTCCTGGCCGACGAGGAGGCGCTGGAGTTGATCCGCACCTACGAGGCGGCCAAGCGGGCGGTGAAGAAGTCCAAGACCAAGCCGCCCGAGGAGCAGATCCTGCTGGTCAACCGCTTCATGGAGATCGAGGAGCGCTTCAACGCCCACCCGACGATCCAGGCCTACTGGAACGCCCGGGTGGCGCTGGACGCCTTCCTGGACAAGATCAACGCCGTCGTCACCTTCCCGATCACCGGGGAGGAGGCGCCCAAGGTGAAGGGCGGCTGCAGCACCGGCGGGGGCTGCGGCTGCGGATAAAAAACGAGAGCCACCGACGTCTACCCGGTAGACCCTCGGTGGCTTTTGTGCGCCTAGGCTCTGCCCTGGCCGAAGCCCTGCGGATAGAGCTGCTCCCACTCCTCCCACAGGACGCCGTAGGCCAGACCGTCGTAGAGCTCCCCCCGCACGATGCGGGCCCTGCGGAGGCGGGCCTCCTCCACGAAGCCCAGCTTCAGGGCGGCACGGACCATCCCGACGTTCCCGGACCAGGTGGCCAGCCCCAGGCGGTGGACCGCCATCACCCGGAACAGGTAGTCTGTCCAGAGGCCGAGGGCCTCGCTGCCGATGCCTTTTCCCCAGAGGCGCTCATCATAGATGGCGACCCCCATGTAGGCGGAGTTGCAGGGCTCGTTCTCCCAGTACCGGTTCACGATCCCCACCATCGGCGCATCCGCCGAGAGGCTGATCACGCCCGAAACCCGCGGGTGGGACCACTCCCCGGACCGGATCCGCTCTTGCAGCCGCCCTACCCGGGTCCGTATCTCCTCTTCGGTGAAGGACGGGAAGTAGGGGCCGTCGGTCTCCTGCCACCGGTGGCCCGGCCGGTTCCACCGCTCGTAAAGGGGAAGGTCATCCTCCCGCCAATCCCGGATGCAGATGCGGCTGCCCTGAAGGAATAGCTGTGTCACCGAGATCGTCTCCTCATCACCCGGGTGTTTCAGAGGCTGCCGCCCAGGTCCTGCTTGTGGAGCACCACCCGGTTGCGCCCCGCCCGCTTGGCGGCGTAGAGCGCCCGGTCTGCCGCCAGGATCAGGTCCACCTGCGAGAAGCCGTCCTGAGGGTAGCTGGCCACCCCGATGGAAACCGAGAGCGGGAACTCCAGCACCCGGCCCAGCTTGGTGGTGAAGGTATGGGCGGCCACCTTCTCACGGATCCGCTCCGCCACCCGGGCCGCCACCTGCTTCTCGGTCCCCGGCAGGATGACAGCGAACTCCTCACCCCCGTAACGGAAGACCAGGTCCCCCTGCCGGCAGGAGAGCCGGATCACCTTGGCGGTCTGCTCCAGGATCACGTCGCCGGTGGGGTGGCCGTAGGTGTCGTTTACGCGCTTGAAGTGGTCCAGGTCGAGCATCAGCAGGGAGAAGTTGTGGCCGGTCAGCTGCGCCTGGTTGACCAGGTTGGCCACCTGGTCCATGTAGTGCCGGTAGTTGAAGAGCCCGGTGTGCGGGTCGGTGATCGCCAGGTGCCGGGTGTGCTGGTGGAGCCGGGCGTTGGCCAGGTAGGAGGCCGCCTGTTCCGCCACCGTGGTCAGCAGGGCGATATCCGACTCGCCGTAGGCGTTGGGCTCCCTGGACTCCACGTTCAGCACGCCCAGGGTCTGACCCTCCCAGGTCAGGAGGATGGCCAGCTCTGAGCGGGCATCGGGCACGCCGCTGATATAGCGGGGATCCTGGGTGACATCGCCGACGCAGATCGGCTGACCCGTCTGAACCACCGCCCCGCAGATCCCCTGGTCGGAGGGGATGCGGACCCCCACGGGATGCGAGTAGCCGTGGGCGGCGGCCAGCACCAGCTCACCGGTCGTCTCGTCCATCAGGAGAATGGCGCCGAAATCATAGCCCCAGAGCTTGCCCAGCTGCTCCAGGATGATCTCCATCAGCCGCTGGCTGTCCAGGGTGGTGGAGAGGCTGAGGGCGATCTGGTGGAGGGCGGCCAGCTGCTGCTGCGCCTGGCTCAGGTTGGCATTGATC
>JBMONC010000078.1:0-3138 GCA_049324875.1 Bacillota bacterium | reverse complement strand
GATCAAGGCCATGATCAGGCCGCCCCGAACCTCCCAGGCCCGGGCGGCCGAGACCACCGCGACTCCCAGCCAGATGGCGTGCAGGTGAGAGGGCAGGAACCACTGGAGGAGGAGAAAGGCCACCAGTGAGGCAGGGATCAGCAGGAGCTGCCACATGGGCAGGCCGGATGAGCGCAATATCCCCATTCGCCCCCTTGTCTCACTCATCGGAATCAGAATATGTTTAGACACGCACTTCTCCGGCTCCTGCCGGAGTCTCTGATTTAGGCGATGGGAAGCACGGCCATGCTGACGGCGGAAAAGGGCCGCCCTTACGGAGGAGACGCCGCGGCCTCTGCCGAACCGTAGGGAATGGCCTTTGCAGGATCGGATGAGGAGGGTCACTGTTTGGACGCAGCCCAAGCGACGCCGATGTTCGCCCAGTACCTGAAGATCAAGGAGGAGTACCCGGACTGCATCCTCTTCTACCGGCTGGGCGATTTCTACGAAACCTTCATGGAGGACGCCGAACTGGTCTCCCGTGAACTGGAGCTGACACTGACCGGCCGTGACGGCGGGAAGGCCATCGGGCGGGTGCCCATGGCCGGCATCCCGTACCACGCCGCCGAATCCTATATTGCCCGGCTGATTGAGCGGGGGCACAAGGTGGCCATCTGCGAGCAGCTGGAGGACCCCAGGGCGACCAAGGGGCTGGTGAGGCGGGATGTGACCCGGGTGGTCACCCCGGGCACCCTGGTGGAGCCCCGGCTGCTGCCGGAGAAGCAGAACAACTTCCTCTGCGCCGTCACCTACGGCAAGACCGGCTTCGGCCTGGCGGTGGCCGACCTCTCCACCGGCGAGTTTGCCGCCTGTGAGATGGCCGGTGCCGACGGCCTGCGGCTGTTGCTGGACGAGCTGGGCCGGCTGGAGCCCAGAGAGGTGATCATCGAGCCGGGCCTGGCGGCGGAGAACCGGCTGGTGGGGCCGCTGAAGGCGGCCGGGGTCGCCCTCTCCACCTTCGAGTCCCGCCACTTCGTCCAGAGCGATGCCTACCGGCGGCTCTGCAGCCACTTCGGCGTCTCCACCCTGGCCGGCTTCGGCTGCGAGCACCTGCCCCTGGCCACCGGGGCCGCCGGGGCGGCGCTGGCCTACCTGTCGGAGACCCAGAAGACCAGCCTGGGCCACATCACCGGCCTGACCATCTACTACCCCGGCCAGTTCATGATGCTGGACCCGTCCACCCGGCGGAACCTGGAGCTGACCCGGTCGATCCGGGACGGCGGCCGGCGGGGGACGCTGCTCTGGGTGATGGACAAGACCGTCACCTCCATGGGCGGCCGGCTGCTGAAGAGCTGGCTGGAGCGGCCGCTGCTGGACCTGCAGCCGGTGCTCCTCCGGCATGAGGCGGTGGGGGAGCTGGTGCACAAGCCGGTCCTCCGGGCCGACCTGCGGGCCTTGCTGCAGGAGGTCTACGACCTGGAGCGGCTGGCCGGCCGGGTCGCCTATGGCAATGCCAGCGCCCGGGACCTGATCGCCCTGAAGGCCTCCCTGGTGGCGCTCCCCTCGATCCGGGTCGCCCTGGAGGAGGCCGCAGCGGAGCGGCTGATCCAGCTGCGGGACTCCCTGGACATGCTGGACGACATCCGGGACCTGATCGAGCAGGCGATCGCCGACGAGCCGGCGGTGGCGATCACCGAGGGAAACATCATCAAGGATGGGTATGACGCCGAGGTGGACCGGCTCCGGAAGGCCGCCCGGGAGGGGAAGGGCTGGATCGCCGCCCTGGAGACCCGGGAGCGGGAGCGGACCGGGATCAAGTCGCTGAAGGTGGGCTACAACAAGGTCTTCGGCTACTACCTCGCCGTGACCAACGCCAACCTCTCCATGGTGCCGGACTACTACATCCGGAAGCAGACCCTGGCGAATGAGGAGCGGTTCATCACCCCGGAGCTGAAGGAGCTGGAGGAGACGGTCCTGGGCGCCGACGAGAGGCTGATGTCGCTGGAGTACGAGCTCTTCCTGGAGGTCCGCCGGCAGGTGGCCGCCCAGGTGGCCCGGATCCAGCAGTCGGCCCGGGCGGTGGCGGAGCTGGATGTGCTCGCCTCCTTCGCCGAGGTGGCGGCGCTCTACGGCTATGTCCGCCCGTTGATGGACACCTCCACCAAGCTGGAGCTGAAGGACGGGCGCCACCCGGTGCTGGAGCGGGTGATGGCCGAGGGGAGCTTCGTCCCCAACGATACTTACATTGACACCGAGGAGCACCGGCTGGTGCTGGTGACCGGCCCCAACATGGGCGGCAAGTCGACGGTGATGCGGGCAGCGGCGCTGGCGGTGATCCTGGCGCAGGCCGGCTCCTTCGTCCCCGCCTCCGCGGCCCACATCGGGCTGGTGGACCGGGTCTTCACCCGGGTCGGCGCCTCGGACGACCTGGCCACCGGCCAGTCCACCTTCATGGTGGAGATGACCGAGGTGGCCAACATCCTGCACAGCGCCACCGAGCGCTCCCTGGTGGTGCTGGACGAGGTGGGCCGGGGCACCGCCACCTTCGACGGCCTCTCCATCGCCTGGGCGATCACCGAGTACATCCACCAGCAGATCCGCTGCCGGACCATGTTCGCCACCCACTACCACGAGCTCTGCGAGCTGGAGGGGATGCTCCCCGGGGTGGTCAACTACTCCATGGCGGTGATGGAGAAGGGCGAGGATATCGTCTTCCTGCGGAAGCTGGTCCGGGGCGGGGCCGACCGCTCCTACGGCATCCAGGTCGGCCGGCTGGCCGGGCTGCCCCAGGCGGTGGTGGAGCGGGCCCGGGAGATCCTGCTCACCCTGGAGGAGGAGGAGGGGGAGCGGAAGTCCCGCCGGGAGGTGGCCGCCCAGAAGCTGCGGAAGCAGCCGTCGGTCCAGCTCACCTTCTTCGAGGAGAAGAAGCACCCCGTAGTGGAGGAGCTGCTGGGCCTGAACATCCTGGCGCTCACCCCCATCGAGGCGCTCAACCTGCTCTACCAGCTGCAGGCGAAGGCGAAGGAAGCCCGCTGAAGAGACGGCCACGGATGACACGGATTACACGGATAAAACAAATACATCACAACAATGTGGGGTGGTGCCCTTTTCATCCGGGGTGCTGGTGCGAAGCACCGCACCATGGTGGTTACACGGATT
>JBMONC010000077.1:0-5398 GCA_049324875.1 Bacillota bacterium | reverse complement strand
CCCCATTCATGTTGAAGCGGCACTTCGACCAGCACAGAGAGAGGCCCGACCGGGAACTCCCCGGTCGGACCGCTCGCGCCATCGGTGCATCATTCATCTACATGTTCGTGTAAATCCGTGTATATCCGTGTAATCTGTGGCTGTCACAAACACTCTCACCGGTACTTCGCCATCACGGTGATCGCTGTGCTCTTCACCCCGGTCACCCGGCTGACGGTGTCCATCACCTGCACCACCTGCTGCTGAGAGAGGCTGGCCGCCTTCACCACCACCTGGGCCGAGCCCTCGGAGAGGTGAACGATCACATCTTCGAAGCCCCGGGCCTTCACCATCGCCTCCGCCCGGCTCTCCCGGTCGGCGGTCCGGCCCAGCTCCAGGTACTGCTGGCTCGCCTCCCGCCGGACCGCCTCGTCGGCCGAGGGGGAGTCCATCAGCTCCCGCAGCCGCTCGCCCAGCGCCCCCCGGCTCCGCTCCCGGGCGATCCGGTACTCGGCGAAGTAGTCATGCCCCTCGGTCAGGTCCAGCTCGGCGGCGCCGACGGCGGGCGGGGCGGTGACCAGGGGCCGGTTAGTGGGCGGCGGCTCCGCCGGCCGCTCCGAGACCCGCCAGAGGTCGACCCGGCCCGAGACGAACCAGACCAGCAGCCCCACCAGCAGCAGGAAGAGCCCGAAGCGCGCAATCTCAGATCGCTTCTTCACGATGAACACCTCACTCCCCCCTGTCCGCCGGCAGGACCTCGATCCGGTGGGCCGGCACCTTCAGGGCCACCGCCGCCGCATCCAGCAGGCGGGCCTTGATCCGGGCCTCCCGGGCCCCCTCGGCCACGATCAGCACCCCGGCGATCTCGGGCCGGCTGGTCCGGGCCACCACCGGCCGCTCGGCGGAGCCGTCCCGGTAGAAGACGTGCTCCCCCCGGGTGTTGGTGGTCTCCGTCTGCCGGGTGGAGCTGTCGGAGGCCTTCTCCGTGGTGGTGGAGGTGTCGACGGTGGTGTTCTTCACCACGTCGATGGTCGGCCCCGCCTCCAGGGTGACCAGCACCCGGACCCTCCCGGCCCCCCGGATCAGGGAGAGCTTCTCCTCCAGGTCGCCGGCGATCCGCCGCTCCAGCCGGGTCAGCTCATCCTCCTCGGCGGCGGGAGCGCCGACCAGGGTGGCGTTCGGCGGCCGCTCGGTGGGCCGGCTCCCGGTCTCCACCCCGAAGAGGCTCCCGGCCTGCAGGAATAGGATCCCCAGGGCCAGCCCGATGGCCAGCATCTTGACCAGCCCCGCCTCCCGCTTGCCGATCCCCAAACGGGCCAGCAGGGTCTCGATCCAGCCCGGCTCCTCGGGCTTCTTCTCCTCACTCATCGCGCTACCTCCTTGGCTGGCCTGGTCGTTCGACCAGGACCTGGATCAGCCGGACATCGGCCAGGCCCAGCTGGGCGGCAACCTCCCGCCGGACCGCCTCGGCCAGGGCCCGGTCGGCCTGGCTGGGGGGCGCCGGGTCTGGACCCGACCCGCCGGCGGGCGCCGGGGCAACCTGGACCGGGTCCACCGGCCGGACCTGTCCGAAACGGGAACCGACTGCCACGGTGACCGTCACCCCCTCCACCCGGTATCGCTCCGGCTCGGACGCCGCCGCCAGGCGGAGACTGGCCCGGGCGTCGGCCACCCCCTCCACCCGGCGGGCGGCGGCGCGGGCCTCCTCGGTCAGCCGGGCCTCCGCCTCCCGCATCAGCAGCGCCTGGTTCCGCTCCTCAAAGCGGCGGGCCTCCGCCATGATCTGCTGCATGGAGGGCAGGGCGGAGCCGTCGGAAACCAGCAACCCAGGCTCGACCGCCACCGGCTGCCCCAGCAGCCCCACCACCGGCCGGACCACCCCCAGGACGATCAGCAGCCCCATCGCCATCCGGACGAACTTCTTCATCCCGTTCATCGGCAGGAGCAGCTCCAGGAGCGAGGCGAGCACCAGCAGCATGATCAGGCCGCGCACCCAGTCCTTCAGCGCATCCACCGGCTCACCTCACCATCACCGTCATGTTGGCCGCCCCCACGATCACGGCGATGGATACGAAGAACATCAGGGCGACCATCCCCACGGCTGCGAAGACCAGTTGGAGCGACTTGGCCATGGTGGTCAGCATCTTGGCGATCTGCCCCGCCCCCGCCGGCTCCACCAGCGCCCCGGCGATCTGGTAGACCCAGGTGAGGCTCAGGATCTTCAGCAGCGGGAAGGCCACGATGAAGAAGACCACCGCCGCCCCCAGCATCCCCAGGCCGTTCTTCAGCAGGATCGAGGAGCCCATGATCAGGTCGGCGGCGTCGGAGAGCGTCTTGCCGATCACCGGGATGAAGGAGCCGACGAAGAACTTGGCCGTCTTCACCGTCACCCCGTCCGCCACGGCGCCGGCCGCCCCCTTCACCGCCACGGTCCCCATGAAGATGGTGGTGGTCAGCCCCATGGTCAGCATCGCCCCCTGCCGGAGCAGCCCCGCCAGGTTGGTCAGCTTGTAGTTCTCGTTCAGCCCGGAAGCGATCTCCAGCAGCGCCGCCAGGAAGGCCAGGGGGAAGACCACCGTGGTCACCACCGTCCCCGCCACGCTCAGCAGGGCGGCCATCACAGGCTGGAAGATGGCGGCGCTGGCCACCCCGCCCATGGAGATCAGCAGGGTCAAGAGCGTCGGCAGGATCGCCAGCATGAAGGAGTGGAGCGTCTCCATCACCTGCCGGGCGGTGGCGACCGCCAGGCCGAAGCCGGTGACCGCCAGCCCCATCAGCACGATGTATACTACCCAGTAGGCCACCTTGCCGGTCGCCTCGGCCTCGAAGGCCGCCTGCAGGTTCTGCAGCAGCGCCGCCACGATCGCCAGCACCACCAGCTTCAGCAGCAGGTCGGCATTGGCCAGAATCTCCCGGACCAGGTAGCGGAAGAGGCCGCCGAGGATCGCCTGTGGGGCGTACTTGGCCCCCTCGCCCCCCTGGTAGAGCTCCAGGAAGTCCCTCAGGCTGATCTGCGGGCCGTAGCCCTCCCAGGTCCGGTTCACCTCCCGGAGGAAGTGCTCGATCGGCTCCACGTCCAGGTTCTCCATCTGGCTTTCGATCAGCCTGACCGGGTCGGCCGGCAGGCCGGATGGACGACCGGGAGCATCCGGCTCCTCCGCCCGGGCCGGAGGGCCCAGCAGCAGGGCACAGAGGAGCAGCAGCGCAGAGAGCCACCAGCGGTACGGCGACAAAGCTACCACCCCTAGCCCAGCAGTTTGAGAACCGAATCGAGGATCGCCAGGATGATCGGTACAGCCAGCAGCATGATGATGATCTTGCCCGCCATCTCCACCTTGGTGGCGACCGCCTTCTCCCCGGCATCCTGCAGGACCTGGGAGCCGAAATCGGCCACGTAGGCGATGCCGATGATCTTCAGCACCGTCTCCATCTGCATCGGGTCGATGGCCGCCCGGGCGGAGAGGGAGTGCATCACCTCCACCACCCGCATCACCTTGGCCACCATCAGGAAGAAGAGCATCACCCCGGCGGCGATCGAGAGCTGCATGGCCAGCTCCGGCTTCTGCTGCCGGAGGATGTTGATCAGCATCCCCGCCAGCAGGCCGAGCCCGACGATCTTGATGATTTCCACCCGCCAGCGCCCCCCTCCGTCACATGCCGAAGGTCGCCCGCACCAGGCCGAAGAAGCGGCCCAGCAGGGTAACCACCATCATCAGGACCAGCAGGACCCCCACCAGGGTGACCATCTGACCCTGCTCATCCTTTCCCGCCTGCTTGAGAACGGTGGCCATCACGGCAACGATGATGCCGACCCCCGCGATCTTGAACAGCAGCTGGACATCCACAGGGCTCTCCCTCCAACCGACTAGTAAAGGATCAGGAGCAGCGCCAGTCCGGAGAGCACCCCGGCGTAGCGGCAGACCGGCTCATAGCGGGCCCGGTCGGCGCCCGCCTCCGCCTCCGCCCCCGCCAGCCGCTCCAGGGCCAATCGGATGTGGCGGACCTGGTCATGCCGCCCCGAGGCGCCCAGCACCCCGGCCAGCGCCCGGAGCACCTCCAGGTCGCCAGTGGTGAAGCAGGTGGTCTCCGCCCCGGCGCCGATCGCCGCCGCCAGCGCCTCCGCCGGGGTGATTCCCCCGCCCCGCTCCAACCGGTCGGCGCCATCCAGCAGGATCGACCCCGCCGGCCCCCCGGCGGCCCGACCGGCGCTGCGCAGCGCCCCCGGCAGGGGGGTCAGCCCGTACTCCACCTCGGTCACCAGCACCGCCAGCCCGGTCTGCAGCGCCCGCAGCTCGGCGGGCCGCCGGCCGTAGCGGGCGGCCACCCGGAAGCCGACGAGGGCGGGCATCGCCAGGGTGAGGGCGGCGCCCAGCAGCTTCAGCATCAGCACACCGCCACCTCCCGCGACAGGTCGACTACCCGCTCCAGGGTGCCGGGCCCCCGGCTGCGACCCAGGACCACCGCCACCTGGAAGGCGCCCGCCGCCAGCAGCTCCGCCAGTGCGGGCCGGCGGCTCACATCCGCCAGGTCGTGGCCGTGGGCGGTGGCGACCACCGCCACCCCGGCGTGGAGCGCCTCCATCACCGCAGCGGCGTCGGCCGGCCGGCCGATCTCATCCACCGCCACCACCGCCGGGGAGAGCGCCCGGATCAGCAGCATCATTCCCTCGGCCTTGGGGCAGCCATCCAGCACGTCGGTGCGGGGTCCCAGGTCCCGCTGGGGGACCCCGGCCACGCAGCCCGCCACCTCGGACCTCTCGTCCACCAGCCCCACCTTCCGCCCCGCCAGCCCCAGGTGGGGCGCCCCGGCGGAGAGCTGCCGGACCAGGTCCCGCAGCACGGTGGTCTTCCCCGCCTGCGGCGGTGAGATGATCAGGGTAGAGCAGGGCCGGCCGGCCCGGATGATCCTTGGCAGGAGCGGATCGGCCGCCCCCACCACCTCCCGGGCGATCCGGAGGTTCAGGCTGGCAATCTGCTTCAGGGTCCGGATCTTCCCCTCCTCGGTGACCGCCCGGCCGCAGAGGCCGACCCGGTGGCCGCCCTCCAGGGTCAGAAAGCCGCCCCGGAGTTCCTCCTCCCAGGCGTAGACCGAGCCGCGGGCCATCAGCTGAAAGGTCCGGGCCAGGTCATCCGGGGTGGCCAGAGCGGCGCCCTCCGGCTCCGGGGTGAGGGAGCCGTCCGGGGCGATGAAGCTGTCGCCCCCGTCCATCACCAGCTGGAGCGGGCGCCCCATACGGATGCGGATCTCCTCCAGGGGGGCGGGCAGCCGGGCCGCCGCCCCGCCGATCAGATCGGCCAGACGGGGCGCCAGCAGCGGCAGGATCTCAGCAGCAAAGCGATCGGGAACCATGGCGTCGTCCACACCTCCCACCCAGGAGATTGGTATGCCGGCCCGTCCCCCTTTATGTGGCCGAACCTGG
>JBMONC010000076.1:0-62836 GCA_049324875.1 Bacillota bacterium | reverse complement strand
CCCATCTGCACCAAGGTTTGAGGAGCGGCGTCGCTCCTTTCCATGCTGATGTAGCTCAGTAGGTAGAGCACGTCCTTGGTAAGGACGAGGTCACCGGTTCGATCCCGGTCATCAGCTCCAGGAAAGCGCTGCCGCCGAGAGGCGGCACAGCCATGCGAGGGTAGCTCAGTCGGCTAGAGCACACGGCTGATAACCGTGAGGTCCCGGGTTCGAATCCCGGCCCTCGCACCAGTTCCGGCACACCGCGGAGTGGAGCAGTCCGGTAGCTCGTCGGGCTCATAACCCGAAGGTCGAGGGTTCAAATCCCTCCTCCGCAACCAGATGCAACGAAGCAAACCCCCTGTGGGTTTGCTTCTATGCGGCCCTATCGTCTAGGGGCCTAGGACGGCGCCCTCTCACGGCGCAAACTGGGGTTCGAATCCCCATAGGGTCACCAAGCTCGCTGGTGTAGCTCAGCCGGTAGAGCAGCTGATTCGTAATCAGCAGGTCGCCGGTTCGAGTCCGGCCACCAGCTCCAGTTGCGCCTGCGGAGGGCGCTCTTCTTCCTCCTACGGAGAGGTGTCCGAGTGGTTGATGGTGCCGCTCTCGAAAAGCGGTGTGGTTAAAAGCCACCGTGGGTTCGAATCCCACCCTCTCCGCCAGATGAAGCCCAGCGCATCAGCGCTGGGCTTCTGCCTTTTGGCCCGCCTGCTTGCTGCCGATCCGGAGAGGATGTATTGTCAAGAGAGAGGTCTCGCCCCCCGGGAGGGATGAGCATGGAGCTGACCTTTGCGCCCACCTCGCCACAACGGCTTGCCCGGCTCATCGAACTGATGGAGATGGAGGAATACCTGGGCCCTACCCTCGAGTTGCTCGGCATGTCCCGGGAGGAGTTTCGGCAGCTTCTGACCCGGGTGGGCCAGCTCTACTCGGCCTTTGACGGGGATCGGGAGGTCGGCTACGTCTGGGTCGAACGCAGAGATCGGGTCTTGCATCTTCACGGGCTGGTCATTGAGCCGGAATACCAGGGGAAGGGGATCGGGTCGGCGATCATGCGATGGCTGGAGACCAGCTACGGATCGCAAGCCGACGTGATCGAGTTGGGCGTGCACGAATCCAACCGCCGGGCAAGGCAACTCTACGAGCGGTCGGGTTTCACGGTGGTTCGCACCATGCCCGCCGTCGGTTTTCTGATCATGCAGAGGCCCCTGTCCACAGCGTAGCAAGCGGCCTCCCCGGCAACCGGGGAGGCCTGTCTGGTCATTAAGGGGTCAACCGGGTCCGGTCCCGGGGAAAGGCGGTGGCCTCGCGCACATTCGAGAGCCCCAGCAGCCTGGCTGTCAGTCGCTCGGCTCCGATGGCGAATCCTCCGTGGGGCGGCATGCCGAAGCGGAAGACCTCGAGATAGCTGGCAAAGCTCTCTGGGTTCAGCCCCCGGCTTCGCATCGACTCGCTCAGCATGGCGGCCTGATAGATTCGCTGCCCCCCGGTGGTGACCTCCAGACCGTTCATCAGCAGGTCAAAGGAGGCGGTGAGCGTGGCGTCCTCGGGCGCAGGCATCGCATACATGGGGCGGACCTCCCGCGGGTACCGGGTGATGAAGACCAACGCGGGTCGCCCGGACTCAGCCACATGCTGACAGATGAGCCGCTCCCCTTCGGGGTCGAGGTCGCCTTTGGGCGAATGCTTGCCGTACCTGCGCTCCAAGATGGCCTGGGCTTCGGCCATGGGAATTCGGGGAATCTCGGTCACCTCGGGCACAGCGGCGCCCCACAGGGCCAACTCTGCCTCGCACCGTCCGGCCACGGCGCTGAACATATGTCGCAGCAGGCCGGTCTCCAGGTCCATCAGATCCTCCTCCGACCTGATGAAGCCCATCTCCACATCGAGGGAGGTGTACTCGTTCAGGTGGCGGGAGGTGTTGTGCTCCTCCGCCCGGTAGACGGGGGCGATCTCAAAGACCCGCTCAAAGCCGGCACCGACCATCATCTGCTTGTAGAACTGCGGTGACTGGGCCAGGTAGGCCTTCTGCTCAAAGTACTGGATCGGGAACAGGTTGGAGCCACCCTCGGTACCGGTGGCCACGATCTTCGGCGTGAAGATCTGGGTGAAGCCCTGGCCGGCGAGGTACTCCCGGAAGGCCCCGACCAGTGCCGACTGGATGGTGAAGACAGCATGGATCTGCGGGTGTCGCAGGCTGATCACCCGATGATCCAGCAGCGCCTCCAGACCGGCCTTCAGTTCCTTCTTGTTGATCTCAAAGGGCAGGGGCGACTCGGCAACGCTGAGCACTTCGACCGATTCGGCACGAACCTCCACACCACCGGGGGCTTTGGGCGCGTGGACCGCCCGTCCGACCACCGTCACGACCGATTCGGCGGGAATAGGCTGGGCAAGCGCTCCCTCCAGGACGCACTGGGCCATGCCGGCCCGGTCCCGCAGCAGAAGGAAGGCCAGGTTTCCGCCCAACAGACGGAGGTTGTGCACCCATCCCTGAAGGGTTACAGGTGCTCCAATCCGTGAAGCCAGTTCAGCAGTGAGCACACGGGACATGCATGCATCCTCCCATCAATGAGTTGTTTCGTGACGCCGCGATCATCACCCGGCTGATCGGCATCCGCATACCTGTCCATGTGATCACCCCCTTTTGCGAAACAGAAAAACCCCGCCCCTGTAGGGACGAGGTTAAACTCGCGGTACCACCCTAGTTGCCACCCGTGCGGGCAGCCACTCTTCCGGTAACGGCGGATCGCCGGCCGTGCCTACTGAGGCCGCTTCAGGGCCTGTTCAGACGGCGCTCGTGGGGGTCCTTCGCCTGGGTGCGCCGCCATCCTTTCACCGGGTGGATGGCTCTCTGGGGGCTGCAGCCTCAGGGTACTTTCCCACTCATCGCGTTGGGATTTGCTTCGCATGGTACTCCCATTCATGGCTGGGTGTCAAGAGGGGACTTTTGCCCCCCGGGGGGCATTGTGCTATAATTTGACGGTGCTTGACCACGCCAGAGCGACTGAAAGGAGCCCGAGCCCCTTGGAACTTTACCTGACCGAACAGCAGACCGAGAACCAGCGCCTCTCGGTCCGCGTCACGAAGACGCTTCACTATGAGCAGACCGACTTTCAGGAACTCACCATCGTCGAGACCCCCCAGTGGGGCCGCCTCCTGGCGCTGGATGGTTTCTTTCAAACCAACGATGTAGACGAGTTCGTCTACCACGAGATGGGCGCCCACGTCCCCCTCTTTACCCATCCAGACCCGAAGCGGGTCCTGGTGATCGGGGGCGGGGACGGGGGCATGGTCCGCGAGGTGGTGAAGCACCCTGGCGTGGAGCACGTCGACCTGGTAGAGATCGACGGGCGGGTGATCGAGACCTGCAAGCAGTTCTTCCCGCAGATCGCGGTGGCCCTGACCGGCAACCCGAAGGTCCATGTCCACGTGGAGGACGGGATCAAGTGGGTGCAGGATCACCAGGCGGAGTATGACGTGATCATCATCGACTCCTCGGAGCCCGTCGGACCGGGGGAGGGGCTCTTCTCCGCCGAGTTCTACGCGAATGTGTTCAAGTGCCTCACCGGCGACGGCGTCATGGTGGCCCAGACCGAATCCCCCTGGACCAACGCCCACGTTATCAAGCGGGCCTTCGGCGGCATCAGCAGGTCCTTCCCGATCACACGGCTGTACACCTGCGCCGTGCCGACCTACCCGACCGGGCTCTGGTCCTTCACCCTCGGCTCCAAGAAGTATGACCCGCTGATGGCCGAGCCCGAAGAGCGGTTCGCCGGCATGGAGACGAAGTACTACACCCCGGCGGTCCACCATGCCGCCTTCCAGCTGCCGCGGTTCGTCCAGGCGATTACCGAGGAGGCTGGCAAGTAGAGATGGGCGGTCTGAACTTCGCGGGCTTCCCGCACATCGAGCGGCTATCGGACTTCATGTCCGCCTCGGATGACTACGCCGCCTCCAGGGCGGTGCTCTGGGGCATCGGCCAGGATTTCACCACCTCCTACCGGCCCGGCACCCGGTTCGGCCCCAGCCGGATCCGGGAGGCCTCCTACGGCATTGAGGAATTCAGCTACCATTCGCTCAAGAGCCTGGCTGACCGGACCTTCTTCGATCTTGGCGACATCGCCGTGATCTTCGGCGACGCCCGGGCAACCCTGGACCGGGCCTACGAGGTGGCCAAGAAGCTGAACCAGGACGGCAAGCTGTCGATCATGATGGGCGGCGAGCACCTGGTCACCCTCCCCTGCGTCAAGGCCGCCTATGAGAAGTATGGCAACGATCTGGTGCTGCTCCAGTTCGACGCCCACGCCGACCTGCGGGAGGACTACCTGGGCAACCCGTACTCCCATGCCGCCGTGATGAAGCGCTGCCTGGACTTCATGCCGGCGAAGAACCTCTACCAGTTCGGCATCCGCAGCGGCACGGCCGAGGAGTACCGGATCGGCTCGACCGAGTGCAACCTCTTCCCGCTGGAGGTGCTGCGCCCGCTGAAGGAGGTCCTGCCCTCGCTCGGACGCCGTCCGGTCTACATCACCATCGACATCGATGTGATGGATCCGGCCTACGCCCCGGGAACCGGTACGCCGGAGCCCGGCGGCATCACCAGCAAAGAGATGATCGATGCCATCCTGGCCATGGAAGGTCTGAACGTGGTCGGCTTCGACGTGGTTGAGGTGGCACCGGGGCTCGACCATACCGACCGCACGCCGGTTCTGGGCGCCAAGCTCATCCGGGAGGCCATCCTGGCGTTCGGCTAAATCAAGGAGGCGGAAGCTGTGCGTGTAATCGAGCAGGTCCGTAGCGAGATCCGCCAGGCGCTGACCGAAGCGGTCAACCGGGCGGTGGCCGCGGGCGAGCTGACTGGCCCGGCCCCCGCCGTGACCGTGGAAGTGCCCAAGGAGAAGGCGCATGGTGACTTTGCCACCAATCTGGCCATGGTGATGACCCGTCAGGAGAAGAAGCCGCCCCGCGTCATCGCCGAGACGATTCTCAAGCACCTGAAGACGCAGGGCACCTGGATCGAGTCGGCGGAGATTGCCGGCCCCGGCTTTATCAACCTGCGGCTCCGGTTTGGCTGGGTCCACCAGGTGCTCCCCGCCATTCAGAGCGAGGGGGAGGACTTCGGCCGGAGTGACCATGGCGGGGGCAAACGGATTCTCCTGGAGTACGTCTCAGCCAATCCCACCGGTCCCATGGTGCTGGTGCAGGCCCGGTCGGGCGCCTACGGCTCTACCCTGGGCCGGATCCTCAACGCCGCCGGCTACCACTGCAACACCGAGTTCTACGTGAACGACGCCGGCAACCAGGTCCGCATGCTGGCCAAGACGGTGGACCTGCGGGCCCAGGAGCTCCGTGGGGCGACCATTGAGATCCCTGAGGGAGGCTACCCGGGCGAGTACGTGATCGATGCCGCCAGGGCGCTGCTGGAGCAGTTCCCGGACTTCCTGGAGAAGCCCGAGGAGGAGCGGCTGGCCTTCCTGGAGCGCTGGGCGCCGGAGTTCTTCCGGGCGGGCCAGGAAGAGGTGCTCCGGAGCTACGGCGTGGTCTTTGACCGCTGGTTCAGCGAGCGTTCGCTGCGTGACGCCGGCAAGCCGGCCGAGCTGGTGAAGCGGCTTCTGGAGGCCGGTGAGGCCTACGAGCAAGACGGCGCCATCTGGATGAGGACCACCAAGTACGGCGATGACAAGGACCGGGTTCTGGTCAAGTCCGATGGCGAATACACCTATTTTGCCGCCGATGCCTGCTACCACATGGACAAGTACGACCGGGGCTACGAGATCCTGATCGATGTGCTTGGGCAGGACCACCATGGGTACCTGGGGCGGATGAAGGCGATGGTCGAGTGCCTTGGCCACTCCAAGGACTCGCTGGAGATCCTCTTCACCCAGATCGTCAGGCTCTTCAAGGACGGCCAGGAGTTCCGCATGTCGAAGCGGAAGGGCAACTTCGTGCTGATGGAGGACCTGCTGGACCAGGTCTCGGTTGATGCGGCCCGCTACTTCTTCCTCACCCGGGGCCTCGATGCCCATATGGACTTCGATCTGGACCTGGCCAACCTGAAGTCCAGCGATAACCCGGTCTTTTATGTGCAGTATGCCCATGCCCGCATCTGCTCGATCTTGCGGCAGACCCAGGAGCAGGGGCAGAACGTCGTGCCAGCCGCACAGGCAGAGCTAGCTCTTCTGAAGGAAGAGGTTGAGCTGGAACTGATGCGGAAGCTGGCGGAGTACCCGGAGGAGCTGATCGGCGCTGCGGACGCCCGCGAGGCTCACCGGCTCAGCCGCTACCTGAACGAGCTGGCCACCGCCTTCCACAGCTTCTACACCCGCTGCCGGGTCGTCACCGAGGACCTTCCCCTGACCCAGGCCCGCCTGGTCCTGGTCGATGCCACCCGGGTCGTCCTCCGCAACGCCTTGACGATGATGGGCGTCAGTGCCCCTGAACGGATGTGATGGTGTGTCTGCTGAATCCCTCAAGGAATGGGCTCTCGCCCTGCTGGGCGGGGGGATCGTAGGGTTCTTGTTTGCCAAGTTGCGGCTTCCGGTACCGGCCCCTCCCACCGTTGCGGGTATCCTGGGCATTGTCGGCATCGCCCTTGGTTACTGGCTGGCAAAGGTGCGTTAGGAGATGCTATGGAGCCTTATGACATAGCCCACAACCGAATTTCGTGCTAAAATAGAAAAAGAGCCCGCTCATTGCGAGCAGGCTCTTTTCGTACGTCTACTCAACCGCCTGGCCGTT
This sequence comes from Bacillota bacterium, assembly GCA_049324875.1. Classification (GTDB taxonomy): domain Bacteria; phylum Bacillota; class Sulfobacillia; order Symbiobacteriales; family Symbiobacteriaceae; genus JAWLHU01. Next base: position 56,116 of record JBMONC010000076.1, on the reverse strand, counting down.
GATCTCGATCCTGTACTCGATCTTGGCGCCGTGGCGGAACAGACCGGCCACGGTGCAGTAGGTGGTCTCCGAGAGTTCCACCGCCCGCTTCACCTTATCAGCGGGGACGTTCGCGCCAAAGATCCGATAGACCATGCGAATCTGGTCAAAGTACTTCGGATGCTCGGTTCGCTCATCACCCTCGATTGCGATCTCCAGCCGGTCAAACTCCACCCGCATCTTCCGGAGAATCGAGACCACGTCCATGCCGGTGCAGCCGCCCAGGCCGGCCAGCAGCAGCTCGCTGGGGCGGGGGCCCTTGTTCTCCCCGCCCACGTCGGGACGGGCGTCCATCAGCAGATCGTGGCCGGAGCTTACGTGGGCGTTGAACGCCATACCACCGACCCAGGTTACCAGCGCTTCCTTCATGACGCATCACCTCATGGACTATGATACCCCTCGGGGTACGTTCTCGCAAATGAGCCGAAAGGATTAGCTTTCCCCTCGGTCGCCCATCCGTCGGGACCGGCGGCTGCCTTTTTCTGCGAAGTTTTTTGCGGCCTCGCGAACCCTATGGAGCACCGGCGCGCTCATTAGAGTAAGGCGTTGGGCGGGGGGCGGCGACGCCGCTGAGGAGGGAGACATACGTGACCTTGGAGGAACGCTTCTTCGCCCTGTATAAGCCCGAGCAGAATCGACTGTACCGCACGGCCTGGGCCATTCTCGGCAACGAGGCCGATGCGGGAGATGCGCTGCAAGAGGCCACCATCCGCGCCTACCGAGCCTTCCACCAACTGAAGGGCGGTGAAGCGGCCTTTCCTGCCTGGATGCGCCGGATTCTGGTGAACACCTGTACGCAGCTGCTCCGCCGGCGGATGCGCGTCATTCCCGTGGAGCGGCCGGAAGATCTGACCGAGCACGCCTTCACCGAGATCGATCTGCCCCTCGAGGGCGACGTCTGGGACGCGGTTCGGAGCCTGGATGAGCGGTACCGGGCAGTGGTTGTACTCCGGTTCCTGAACGACATGTCTCTGGAGGAGATCGCGGCGGAGCTCGACATTCCCCTCGGAACGGTCAAGTCTCGCCTCCATGCCGCCCTCAAACAGCTCCGCAAACATTTGAACGCTGGTGAGAACGAAAGGAGGGGCGCCGTGTAATGCAGTGCGAGCATGTCCAGCGAGAACTGGTCGGATACCACCATGGTACGCTCTCGCCGCAGGAGCGGGCCGCCATTGATGCACACCTTTCGACATGCGAGGCCTGCGCAGAGGAGGCCGGCGCGATGAAGCAGATGGGCGAGTTGCTCTCCAAGGGGCTGAAGGACTGGGTTGAGCAGGGGGTCTGCCCACCGGGTCTTGCCCAGCGGATTGAGATGAGCCTGCAGTCGGCCCGCCGGCGCCCCTGGTGGCAGCGATGGCCTGCCATGGCAGGGGTGGCTGCAACCGCTGCCGCTGTCTTTGTCGTCATCCTTGCATCTCAGCCCCAGCTGGCGCAGCAGATGGCTTCTGTGCCGCTGATCGGAGCCCTGGCCGCCCAGTTGATCGATCCCGATGTGGAGATTCAGACCGATCCGAAGCGACCGGTCACGGCCGCTCTCTTCCGGCCCACCCGCACCGTCGACCTGGCTGCCCAGACGGAGTCCGGGGGAGCGCTCCTGACGGTGGAGCGCGTCGCCACCGACAGCCAGTTCCTGCGTGTCCAGTACACCATCAAGGGGAGCGATCTGGTCCTCCCGGCTGAGGAGATCCTGCTTGTGCCCAAGCTGACGAGGCCGGCCGGACCTGTTCCCTTCCAGGGTCTGACGGCGGACCGGAAGGGCGACGAGATTCGCTTTGTCGCCTACTTCGAGGTGGTGCCCGAAGGGGAGAAGCTCCAGTTGGTCGCTCCCGCCCTCCTCACCACAACGGGTGAGAAGAAGGGCCCCTGGTCGGTCGAGTTCACCAACTGAGCACGGGTTTCGATATCTCCGGCAGGAGGCGGCACGCCCCCTGCCTTTTGCATATCCTGGCGGACGTGGATCTTTGCGCGCCCAATTTCCAGGATTTCGGGCGTTGATTGTCGAAATAAAGAGAAGTGAGGAGGAGGACCGTGTGGAACCGAAGGTGAAGATAGGCCTTGCACTGGGAGGCGGCTTCGCCAGGGGTATGGCGCACATCGGCGTCCTCCAGGCCCTTCTTGCGAACCAGATACCGATCGATCTTGTAGCAGGGACTTCAGCCGGGAGCTTGGTAGGCGCCATGTTCTGCGCAGGGATTGATCCCTGGCTTATGGAGCGAGTGGTCGAGCAGATGAACTGGAGGGCGCTGGTTCGACTACGCCTCCGGCGGGACGGCTTGCTTGATGCTGAGGGTCTCGAACGTTTCATCGTGGGTCAAGTCGGGGATCTGCACTTTCGGGATCTCCGCATTCCGTTCACAGCGACGGCTACCGACCTGCTCACCGGCCAGGGCGTGCTGCTCAACTCGGGTCGTGTCTCCACGGCGGTCCGTGCCAGCTGCGCCTTTCCGGGGATCTTCCTGCCGGTCCGGGTCGGTCAGCACACGCTGGTGGATGGTGGGCTGACCCATCCGGTTCCCGCCGCCGTGGCCCGCCGGATGGGGGCCGATATCGTCATCGGCGTGGAGCTGAACCGGCCGCGCCCGCGGTCCAAGCCCCCGCGCAACCTCCTTCATATCATGCTCTACAGCCTGGCCCTGGTACAACGGCCGCATATTGATAAGGCGCTGGACGAGGCGGATGTGGTGATCCGACCCGATCTGAATGACTTCAGCGTACTGGAGTTGGAGCGAGCCGACGAGATGATTCGCGCCGGACGGGACGCCACCCAGGAGATGATCCCTGAGATCCAAAAGCAGATGGAGGCTCTGGTGGAAGTGAAGATGGCCCGCGAGTCGTAAACGGGGGAGGGAGTCGCCGTCATCGCCCAGGAGATACTGCTGCGCGCCCTCATGTCTGTCATAGATGAAGGGGTTCATGTGATCGACCGAGATGGGGTCACGGTGTTCTACAACGCCAAGGCTGCAAAAAGTGACGGGCTCGCCCCGGACGAGGTGATTGGCAGGCACCTGCTGGAGGTCTTCCCGTCGCTGAACGAGGCGACCTCCACCCTGCTGAAGGTCCTGACCACAGGGCAGCCGATGGTCAACCAGGAACAGACCTTTACCAACTACAAGGGCGATCGGGTCACCACGATCAACTCCACCTATCCCATCTACCAGGAGGGGGAGTTGGTGGGCGCCATTGAGGTCTCGAAGGATGTTACCCGGGTGCGGGAGCTTTCGGAGCGGGTGGTAGGCCTGCAGGCCGAGCTGTTGCGCAAGCGGCGCCGGCGCGGAGTCACCACCGGGTCGGCGCGTTACACGATCGACGACCTGATCGGGGAGCACCCGCGCATGCTGGCCGTGAAGGAGCGGGCACTGAAGGCGGCCCGTGGCCCGTCGCCGGTGCTGGTCTACGGGGAGACCGGCACCGGCAAGGAGTTGCTGGTCCATGCGATTCACCACGCCAGCGACCGCCGCACCAGGCCGCTGGTGGCCCAGAACTGCGCAGCGCTGCCGGAAGGGCTGCTGGAATCAATCCTGTTCGGGACGGTGAAGGGCTCCTTCACGGGAGCGGAGGACCGACCAGGGCTGTTCGAACTGGCTGACGGCGGTACGCTCTACCTCGATGAGATCAACTCCATGAACCTGGAGCTGCAGGCGAAGCTGCTTCGGGTGCTGCAGGATGGGCGCATCCGCCGGGTTGGCGATACCATGGAGCGGCCGGTTGACGTGCGCATTATCGCCAGCACGAACGAGGACCCGCTCGTAGCGGTGGAGCAGAAGCGGCTGCGCCAGGACCTGTACTACCGCATCAACGTGGTCTACCTCGAGCTGCCGGCCCTGCGGGACCGGCCCTCGGACATACCGCTGTTGATCGATCACTTCATGCAGGAGCACAGCCAGCGCCTCGGGATTGCACCCCGCCCGCTGCATCTTGCGGTGGGGCGGTTCTTCCAGCAGCATAGCTGGCCCGGCAACGTGCGGGAGTTGGAGCACGCCGTTGAGGCGGCCCTGCAGATGGCCACAGGCGAGGAACTCACCCTGGCCGACCTCCCTGTTCACCTGCAGCGAGCGGCGGCGAGCATGGCCCCGGCAAGCACCCCCGAGACGGAGCCGGCGGCAGAACCTGAGCCGCTGTCGGGCGGTGCGATCGACCCCCGGGAACTGCGGCAGAACCTGGCCCATTTGGAGCGGGAGGCCATCGAGCGCACGCTTCACCAGTGCGGCTGGAACCTGAGTCAGGCGGCCCGCCAGCTCGGGCTGCCCCGGCAGACGCTCCAGTACCGAATCAAGATCCTGGGCCTGAAGAAGCCCAAAGCAGAGGGGCGGTAAGAGATGAAGGCGGCGGATCTCTTCCCATGGCGGCAGGAGGTGCGAGCGGGCACCCTGCAGGCGGTTCGAAACCTGTCCCCGGAACATCTGGAGTGGAAGCCGGCGGGCGGGGTCCATTCCATTATGGGCTGGCTCCGGCACCTGGCGCAGAGTGAAGACTGGTGGATCCAGGCTGGTGTGATGGGCAGGCACGACTTCGTCCCACGGCGGAAGGCCCAGTTGCTTGAGTTTGGGCAGGTGCTGGCCTACCTGGAGGAGACCCGCGGGGTGACCGAACGGCTGCTGCAGGAATGGCCGGCGGAGAAGCTGCAGGAGTCGGTAGCGATTCCGCCCGGCTTTCTGGGAGCCTACCGCGGCAACGCTGTCACCCTGCACTGGCTCATGGGGAATCTCTTCAACCATGAACTGCACCACAGGGGGCAAATTTACCTCTACCTACGGTTGATGGGCATCGACCCGCCGGCCTATTGAGCCTACCGAACGGATGAACCCGGACAGCCCTCCAGGCTGACCGGGTTTTTTGCTAGGGGCGCTTTCCCCGGGCGATGCGCTTGGCATGCTTCCGGGTTGTCTTCGGCTGGGGAGTGGGTCGGGGCTTTGTGGAGACGGCACGCCTCTCCGCTGCCAGAACAAAGTAGCCATGCCGTTCGACCACCTGGCAGCCGCCAAAGACGGACCGGACCTTCTGTATGTACCAGTCAGGGCGCTTCACGACCAGGTAGAGCCATCCCCCCTCCCGCAGGTGGAGGTGGGCCTGCTCAATGAACCCTTTGGCCACCGCAAAGTCGGTGTGGTAGGGCGGGTTCGAGGCGACAATATCGAATTCCCGCCCGGAGAGGGCTTTGAATCCATCCGAAGCGATGACCTCGGCCTCCGGCACGTTCAGTCGGGTCACCCGGAGCGCCCGGGCGGAGAGGTCGACGGCGGTGACGGTGCAGCCCCAGACCCGGGAGGCGATCAGGCTGACCACGCCTGTCCCACAGCCGAGATCCAGGAAGCGCTGACCCGGTCGGGCGGCCACCACCGCCAGCATCTCCCGGGTTCCCGGGTCGATCCCCCGAGGCGAGAAGAGACCCGGTTCCGAGTGCACCTGCCACTGGTGATCACCAAAGGCAACCGTGTAGGTGATGGGGGTTGTCTCGGCGCGACCTGCCCGGGGAGATCGGGCCACCAGCACCTCACCCATCGCCTCTACCTCGCTGAACCAGGCTGCGACCTCGTCGGGCCCGGCCGTGGAGCAGAACAGCCCGCCCGGGCTCAGCGCCGCGGCGGCGCCTGCCACGAAGGTGCCGGTCAGGGCCGGGTCGAGCGAGCGGTCATCCAGCAGGATCAACGGGTAGCTGCCCGTGGGCAGCCGGTCCGCGTGGTAGACCGGCGCCACGCCGACCTGCATCGCCTCCTGGCAGGCGCTCCAGTCATCGTGCAGGTAGGCGCAGCCCAGCGCCTGAGCGACGGCGCTCCCATGGCTGGCAATGTCCAGTGCGGCAGCGGCGGTGCCGGGATCGGGCCGCAAGGCGGCGCATAGTTCCAGCAGTGCCCGGGTGGATCGGGGCATTCGCATACGGATCCTCCTCATCGGGTCTCCCTTCATTCTTCCCCGAGCCACCAGCGAAAGCCTGCGAAATCCGTCTTGTGAAAAACTACGACTTTGGTGTGTTGGACGTGCCGAAGATAAAGGAACTCCGAAGGTGTCGGAGAAGTAAGAATACATGCGGTTCATTGTTGAACAGATTGTATGGGGGGCATCGGCATGCATCATCCTTCAATGCACCTCTATAAGCGGTTGATGGACTATCTGCTTGAGGAGATCGATGCAGGCCGACTGCAATCCGGCCAGCAGATCCCATCGGAGCGGGAGTTGTCCGAGCGCTTTCGCATGAGCCGCATGACGGTTCGTCACGGGCTGAACGAGTTGGTGAACCAGGGGGTCCTCTACCGTCAGCAGGGAAAGGGCACCTTTGTCGGCCGCCCGAAGATCCGTCAGAAGCTCCGCGGGCTGAGCAGCTTCACCGAGGATATGTTGAGCCGGGGGCTCCGCCCTGGCGGCCGGGTCCTCACCGTGGAGGTCGTGGCCGCCCCGTACCGCGTCAGGCAGGCCTTGCGACTGGCGGAATCCTCCCACGTCGTCCGCATCGAGCGGCTCCGCCTCGCAGATGGGGACCCGATGGCCCTGGAGGTGACGCACCTGCCCTACCCACGGTTTGCATCGCTGGTGGGTGAAAACCTGGAGAATGCCTCGCTGTATGGCCTCCTGGTGGACAAGTTCGGGGTCGTGTTCGGAACCGCCCTGCAGGCCATCGAGCCGGCCCTGGCCGATGCGGCGCTGGCTCGAACGCTTTGGGTGAAGGAGGGGAGCCTTCTTCTCCTCCTGGAACGAACCACCTTCTCTCAGCAGGGTGAGCCTGTCGAGTTCGTGAGTTCCTATTACCGGGCCGATCGCTACCGGTTCGAGGTGGAGTTGGAGCGTTAAACGCAAGTTGCCCCCGGCAAGGCCGGGGGTTTTCCGTTGCATCCACCTGTACCGGTCTGCTGCCAGGGCTCGTGCCCGGGTGCCGAATTTCCGGCGCTCGGTCCCCCCAAATCTGGTGAACACCCAAAAGGTGCCGAAAAACGAGCAGGTATCGCCTGAAAATCCCTAGATTTCCGCTGGCACACTTCTTGCACCCTTGTTGAAGCGCACGAATGGAGGTATTGACCATGGCCCTTGGCTGTCCGTATGGGACCCACCGTGTCCTGGAGCCCCGGGGCGTTCTGCCGCAACCCGCATGGCGGCTCGATAACAGCCCCGAGCCCTACGAAAACGAGATCCTGGTGGACGTTGAAACGCTCAACGTTGACTCGGCTTCCTTCCACCAGATCAGCGGGAGCGTAGGAGGTGACCCGGCGCAGATCGCCCGGGCGATCCAGGAGATTGTGGCCCAGCGTGGCAAGCTCCACAACCCGGTGACCGGGTCGGGCGGCATGCTGATCGGAACGGTCCGCTATGTTGGGCCGGCGCTGAAGACCGATCTGAAGCCGGGCGACCGGATCGCCACCCTGGTCAGCCTCAGCCTGACCCCCCTGGCCATTGAGCGGGTGGAGGCGGTCCGGCCGGAGACCGACCAGGTGGACGTCACCGGGACGGCCATCCTCTTCGAAACCGGGATCTACGCCAAGATGCCTGCTGACATTCCTGATACGCTCGCCCTGGCGGTGCTCGATGTCTGCGGCGCCCCCGCCCAGACCGCCCGCCTGGTCCAACCCGGCTCCACCGTGCTGATCCTGGGCGGCGGCGGCAAGAGCGGCCTGCTCTGCAGCTACGTCGCCAAGCGTTCCGGTGCAGCGAAGGTGATCGCCTTCGACTACAGCGAGGCAAGTCTGGACCGGGCCCGCCGGCTGGGGGCAGCCGATCTGTACATCCAGGGCGATGCCCGCGATGCCCTGGCCGTCATGAGGGCCGTCGGTGAGAAGGTGGACCTGACCCTCTCGCTGGTCAACGTGCCCGGCGCCGAACTGGCGGCGATTCTCGCCACAAAGCCCACGGGCATGGTCTACTTCTTCAGCATGGCCACATCCTTCACCGCAGCTGCCCTCGGGGCGGAAGGGGTAGGCAGCCCGGTCGACATGCTGATCGGGAACGGCTACTACCCCGGCCACGCGGAGTTGACGCTGGAGCTGTTGCGGGAGAGCCCGGCGCTCCGGGCTCTGTTCGAGGAGCTCTACGTCCGGAAGGCCTGAACCGGCAGACCGACTCGCGCCAAATCACGTGAGGTCCACACCGGCCTCACATCTCATGGGAGGGGAAGCGCATGCTGAAAGAGCCGCGCAACTGGAAGGAGATCCCCCTTTGGGCTGACGCCACAGAGGAGCAGTGGAACGACTGGAAGTGGCAGGTCAGCCACCGGATCACCAACCTGGAGCAGTTGAAGCAGGTGGTCAACCTGACGGAGGAGGAGGAGCGGGCGATTCGGGACTCCGAGCACCTCTTCCGGCTGGGCATCACCCCGCATTACGCCACGCTGATCGATCCGGATGACCCCAACTGCCCCATGCGCCTGCAGGCTGTACCGAAGTACCATGAGCTGGCCTGGGCCGACTACGAGATGGGCGACCCGCTCCATGAGGATGTGGACTCTCCCGTTCCCGGCCTGACCCATCGCTACCCGGACCGGGTCCTCTTCCTGATCACCCATGAGTGCTCGCTCTACTGCCGCCACTGCACCCGGCGCCGGATTGTCGGCGACCAGGAGGCGATGTCCACCGGGATGCTGGACGCGGCCATCGACTATATCCGCAACCATCCGGAGATCCGCGACGTATTGATCTCGGGGGGCGATCCCCTCGCCGTCCCCGACAAGCGGCTGGAGTATGTCATCTCCAACCTGCGGAAGATCGACCATGTGGAGATTGTCCGCATCGGCTCCCGCATGCCGGTGGTACTGCCGCAGCGGATCACACCCGAGCTGGTGGAGATGCTGAAGAAATACCATCCGATCTGGTTCAACACCCACTTCAATCATCCGGCTGAGCTGCAAAACCCGGCGGCCCGGGAGGCGATGGAACGGCTGGCCAACGCCGGCATTCCCACGGGCAATCAGACGGTTCTTCTGAAGGGGATCAACGATTGTGCTGTGGTGATGAAGAAGCTGGTCCACGAACTGGTCAAGGTGCGGTGCAGGCCCTATTATATTTACAACTGCGACCTCTCCGAGGGGCTCAGCCACTTCCGGACGACGGTCTCCAAGGGCCTGGCGATCATTGAGGCCCTGCGGGGCCACACCTCCGGCTATGCGGTCCCCACCTTCGTGGTCGACGCCCCGGGCGGCGGCGGGAAGATCCCGGTGATGCCGCAGTACCTGATCTCTCAAAGCGATGGCCGGGTGATGCTGCGCAACTTCGAGGGGAAGATCGCCATCTACCACGAGGGAACCCCGGAGGATCACATCGAAGACGAGAAGTGCACAATCTGTGGTACCGACCACTCCACCATCAACGTCGGGCCGGCTGCCGAACTTTGGGCAGTCAAGAAGCGGGCTGGCGAGATCGCGCTGCCCGAGCATGTGACACGGATCGGGCAGACCGCCAAACAGCCGCTGATCACGGTCGAGCAGCTGGAGGCGATTGAGAAGAAGCTGCAGGAGGCGGGCGATGACTAGCGACCTAGCTGCAGGGCTGTTGCAGCACTTGCTGGATAGCGGGAGGGGCACCTCCCGCTTCAGTGTGATCGGTCTCGCCAAGAATGCCGGCAAGACGGTCACGCTGAACCATATCATCCGGGCAGCGGCGGCCCGGGGGCTGACCCTGGGGCTGGTCTCCACCGGCCGTGACGGCGAGGAGAAGGACGCTGTCACCGAGCTGCCCAAGCCGCGGATCTGGGCCCCGGCTGGGGCCTGGCTGGCCACGGCCGAGCAGGCCCTGGAGGCGGGCTCGGCGGCGGTGCAGGTCCTGCGGGAGCTTCCCCACGCCACCCCCTTTGGCAGGGTGGTGCTGGGCCGGGTCCGGGAGCCGGGCGAGGTGCTGCTGATCGGCCCCGGGTCGGCCGGGCGGATCGCCGAGGTGCTGGGGGCCTTGGAGGCCTGCGGCACCGATCTCTGCCTGGTGGACGGTTCCTTTGACCGCATGGCGGCCGCAGCCCCTGCCGTGACCGGCCGGGCGGTCCTCGCCGCCGGCGCCAGCTACAGCTCGGCGATGGGCGAGACCGTCGCGCAGGTAAAGCACCTGCTGGACCTGTTCGACCTGCCCCCGGTGCCGGCCCCCCTTGAGCCGGCGGTCGCCCGGGCGGCGCTCCTCGGGCCCGTCAGCCTGGTCACCCCGGCGGGTGAGGCCACGCCGGTTCCGGTGGTCAGCGGGCTGGCCGACCCGGATGCGATCGCCGGTGCAGCGGCCGCGGCGGAGGCGGGCTCACTCCTGGCCCTCACCGGTGCGCTGAGCGACCGGCTGCTCCAGACCCTGGTCAGCCGGCGCATCTTCGGCATCGGGCTGGTGGTGCAGGACCCCACCCATATCCTGGTGGGGCGCCACCTCTGGCGCCGCTGGCGCAGCCAGGGCGGCCGCGCCTATGCGCAGCACCCTGTAAAGCTGCTGGCGGTGACCACCAACCCCCATTCTCCCGTTGGGCGGGATTACGATCCCCAGGCCTTCTTTGAGGCGATCGCTGCCATCGCAGACCGGCCTGTCTTCGACCTGGAGGCCGGGCTGGCCACCCTGAAGTAATCGGAGGGATTCTGATGTCGCTCAAACTGCGCGTCGACGAGAAGCAGATCGAGCGTGCGCGCAAGGCGGCTCACCGGATCACCGGCGAGGTCCAGGCGTTTATCGACGGGCACACCACCACCTCAACGGAGCGGGCGGTGGTGCGCCTCTTCGGCGTGGAGGGCAAGGGGCCCGACGACGTGCCCCTGGCCAACCTGGTGATTGAGAACATCCAGGATGGCGGCGGCCTCGACCGGGGTGCTGCCTACTGGATGGCCAACGCCATGGCGCGCCACGGTCTTTCTCCCCAGGAGGTGGCGGAGGCGGTCGGTGCGGGCCGGCTGAATCTCACCGCCGAGCCCCTCGCCGACGAGGGCGAGATTCAGGAGACCGCCCTGCGGCTTGCGCGCGAGGCCATGGCGAAGATCCACCACAACCGCGCCACACGGGCCTCGCTGATCAGCAAGTGGGGTGAGCGGCCCACGCCCTGGCTCTATATCATCGTGGCGACTGGCAACATCTACGAGGATGTGGTGCAGGCTCAGAACGCCGCCCGCCAGGGGGCCGACGTCATCGCGGTCATCCGCTCCACCGCCCAGTCCCTCCTGGACTACGTGCCCGAAGGGGCGACCACCGAGGGCTTTGCCGGCACCTATGCCACCCAGGAGAACTTCCGGATCATGCGCCGCGCCCTCGACGAGGTGAGCGAGGAACTCGGCCGGTACGTGCGCCTCACCAACTACGCCAGCGGCCTCTGCATGCCCGAGATCGCAGCACTGGGCGCCCTGGAGCGGCTGGACATGATGCTCTCCGACTCGATGTACGGCATCCTCTTCCGGGATATCAACATGAAGCGGACCCTGATCGACCAGTACTTCGCCCGGATGATCCAGGCAGAGGCCGGGATCATCATCAACACCGGCGAGGACAACTACCTGACCACCGACGACGCCTACGAGGCGGCCCATACCGTGCTGGCCTCCCAGTTCATCAACGAGCAGTTCGCGCACCGGTCCGGCATGCCCGATGAGCTGATCGGCCTGGGGCACGCCTTCGAGATGGACCCCGCCCAGGAGGACGGCCTCCTCTGGGAGATGGCCGACGCACTGCTCTCCCGCACCTGCTTCCCCCGGGCGCCCCTGAAGTACATGCCACCCACCCGCCACATGACCGGGAATATCTTCATGGGCCATATCATGGATGCCCTCTTCAACCTGACCAGCGTGGCCACCCATCAGCATATCCACCTGGTCGGGGTACTGACCGAGGCGATCCATACGCCCTTCCTGCACGACCGCTACCTCGCCATCGAGAACGCCCGGTACGTCTTTGGCTATGCCCGTCACTTTATGGAAGAGTTCCAACTGAAGCCCGGCGGCCGCGTGGAGCAGCGGGCTGCCGCGGTGCTGAACCGGACCGTCGACCTGCTGGAGCATATCGAGCGGGTGGGGCTGATGGAGGCCATCGGTGAGGGGGTTTTCGGCCGCGTCCGCCGGCGGCCCGACGGCGGAAAGGGGCTCGACGGCGTCCTGGTCAAGGGCAGGGGTTACCTCAACCCGTTCGTCACGCTGGCGGCGAAGGGAGGCGTCAAGCGGTGAGCCAGATCATCAAACCCTACGGCGATACCACCAACGACGGCGCTGTCCAGCTCTCCTTCACCCTGCCGCTCAAGGCGGGGGGTGTCGCCCGGGAGGCGGCCCGCCAGATCTGCCTCAAGATGAACCTCGACAACCCGCAGATCGTGTTTATGAAGGACCTGGGCGGCGGGTACACCTTCTTTGTCGTCTACGCCAGGGTAACCGAGGGGGTGGATGTGAGCGCCATCCATGTGCCAGAGGCCAAGGTGCCGACCTGGACCATGGCCCAGATCAATGAGCTGGCCCGGGAGAGGCTGGGCCGGCGGATCACCGTCGTGGGGGCCTGTACCGGCACCGATGCCCACACGGTGGGGCTGGACGCCATCCTGAACATGAAGGGCTTCCACGGGGACTACGGCCTGGAGCGGTACAGCGAGTTCCAGGTCTACAACCTGGGCAGCCAGGTGCCCAACGAGGTGCTGGTGGCCAAGGCCCAGGAGGTCAAGGCTGACGCCATCCTGGTCAGCCAGGTGGTGACCCAGAAGAACGTCCACCTGCATAACCTGACCCAGTTGGTGGATATCCTGGAGGCCGAGGGAATGCGGGACAAGGTGATCCTCATTGCCGGCGGTCCCCGGATCACTCATGAGCTGGCGGTCGAGTTGGGCTTTGACGCCGGGTTCGGCCCCGGCACCGTGCCATCGGAGGTTGCAGCATACATTCTCAACGAACTGCTGGCCCGGAAGGGTGTAGCCGTGTAGAAGGGAGGGCGTCCCGCATGGGGCGCCCGTTCCCTGTGCCCGTGACCATCCAATGGGGAGGCGCATAGGGTGTAGCGTTGCGGGCGCAAGAATGATTCATAATTTTTTCTCATGAAGCCAGCGAAATTGACCGAACCTATTCGCCGAAAAACACGTCTATAGGGGTAAATTTCCTTGCGTGAGGCGGGAATCCCAGCAGGAAAACAGGTGCGCTGGTCGAATCACTCCTCGAATTTCGGCGGCTGACGGGTTTAGAGAGGACCTGTGGTTGCCCATCGAGGCAGATGGACAGCAGGGAGCGTGATGATCATGGGTGTACCAAGCGAACTGAGGCCTGATATGTCGGTCACCGATCTGGCCTTTACGATCTTGAAGAACTACGGCAAGCCGATGCACTTCAAGCAGCTGATCAGCGAGGTCATGCGGGTGAAGGCGATCAACCAGGAGAATCCCGGCCGGTTGATTGCCCAGATGCACACGGAGATCAACCTCGATTCCCGGTTCATTCACCATGGCAACGGGGAATGGGGGCTTCGTGAGTGGCAGCCGAAGAGCTCCAAGGTGGTAAAAATCCGGCCTGAGGGCTCAACCCCGGCCGGGAGCCGCAGCCGTGCAGGTGTGGCCGATGCCGAAGAGGATGATTTCGGCTTCGATGCCGAAGAAGAAGAGGATCTGGTTGACGAGGTCGACGACGAGTTTGGTCTCGACGAGGACGAGTATGAGGACGAGGAGCCGATGGACGAAGAGGAAGAGGATGAGGACGAGCGTTAGACCCCCGGCACCCCGAAGCCGGGTCAGCCGGTGGAGGGGATACTTCGTGTCCCCTCCTTTTCGCGTGCTGGATGATCTTTTACTGCCGATGTTGGCTTGACACCCTCCGGGGGGCTGGATAAAATGGACAAGTATTTGCGAGCACTAATCATGGCGGCCTAGCTTTCCAGGGAGGGCACGTACATGGCCAAGTTCATCTTCATTACCGGCGGTGTGGTCTCGGGGCTCGGTAAGGGCATTACGGCGGCGTCCCTCGGCAGGCTCATCAAGAGCCGGGGCTATAGGGTCACCGCCCTTAAATTTGACCCTTACTTGAACGTGGATCCCGGCACGATGAATCCAATCCAGCACGGTGAGGTCTTCGTCACCGACGACGGCGCTGAATGCGATCTGGACCTTGGGCACTACGAGCGCTTTATGGATGTGAATCTGGGCAAGGGTAATAACGTCACGACGGGTAAGGTCTACTCCTCGGTGATCGCCAAGGAGCGGCGGGGTGACTACCTGGGCGGAACGGTCCAGGTGATCCCGCACATCACCAACGAGATCAAGTCCAACATCCACCGGGTGGCAGAAGACCACCAGGCCGACGTGGTGATGGTCGAGATCGGCGGCACGGTGGGCGATATTGAGAGCCTGCCCTTCCTGGAGGCAATCCGGCAGTTCAAGAACGAGGTGCCGCGGAAGGATGACGTACTCTTCCTGCATGTGACCCTCGTGCCCTACATTGCCGCCTCCGGCGAGATGAAGACCAAGCCGACCCAGCACTCGGTGCGGGAGCTGCGCTCCATCGGCATCCAGCCCGACGTGATCGTCTGCCGCTCCGAACAGGAGATTCCCAAGGACCTGCGGGAGAAGATCGCCCTCTTCTGCGACGTGCCCCCGGAGGCGGTCGTTCAGAACGTGGACCTGGACTCGCTCTACATGGTTCCGCTGGTGCTGGAGGAGGAGGGGCTGGCACGCATCGTCTGCAACCTCCTCGGCCTGACGGAGCGGACCCCCGACCTGACGGAGTGGGAGGGCCTGGTGGAGAAGGCGCTCCACCCAAAGAAAGAGGTCAATATCGCCCTGGTGGGCAAGTATGTCGCTCTGGAGGACGCCTACCTGTCGGTGGTCGAGTCGCTCAACCACGCCGGCATCCACAACGATGCCCGAGTCCACATTCACTGGGTCGACTCGGAGAAGCTGGAGAACGGCAACGTGGATGAGACCCTGGCCGAGTATCTGGGTGAGATGGACGGAGTTCTCGTCCCGGGCGGCTTCGGCTACCGCGGGATCGAGGGCAAGATCAACGCCATCCGCTACGCCCGGGAGAAGTTGATGCCCTTCTTCGGCATCTGCATGGGGATGCAGTCGGCGGTCATCGAGGTGGCCCGTCACCTGCTGGGGCTCCCCAAAGCCAACTCCACCGAGTTCGTGCTCGACTGCAAGGAGCCGGTGATTGACCTGATGGCGGCCCAGAAGGAAGTGACGCACCTCGGCGGGACGATGCGCCTGGGCGCGTACCCCTGCCATCTGGAGCCCGGCAGCCGAGCCCACGCCGCCTACGGTGAGGAGCTCGTCTATGAGCGTCACCGCCACCGCTGGGAGGTCAACAACGCCTATGTGGACCGCCTGAGGGCGGTCGGACTGAAGCCGGTGGGCATCTGGCGCGAGGGCAACCTGGTGGAGGTGGTGGAACTGGAGAACCACCCGTGGTTTGTGGGCGTCCAGTACCACCCGGAGTTCAAGAGCCGGCCCAACCGGCCGCAGCCCCTTTTCCGTGACTTCATCCGGGCCTCGCTGGAGTACCGGGAGCGCCGGCTCTCCCAGTAAAGGTAGGCAAATCGACAGGTGGGTCTGAGGGAACACCCCTCAGGCCCACTTTTTTGCACGTCCCTGCCCCGTTTTCGAACCAACCCAGATGGTTTTCGTATTACATTATGGGAGCTCTATTTGGCAAAGAGTGGGGGTGAGGGGATGAACGGCCTGCTCCAGCCCTATGTGATCATGCGGGAGACTGAATGGGCCGGGAGGCGCTTCTGCACCGCCCGTGACCAGCGGACCGGTCAGGTGGTTTACCTCATGGGCGAGCCGGCGGGGGTCCTCGGGGGCTCCCATTCGCACCCGAACCTGCCCAGCCTGAAGGAGTTGGGGGTGGAGGGGGGGATCCGCTGGTGGGTGGGGAGCCTGCCTGAGGGTGAGAAACTCGAGGACCTGCGGCTGCAGGGAAACCTGACGGAGTCCGAGCTCCTGACCGCCCTGCTGAGCGTGCTCGACGCTCTCCTGAACCTCTCTGCCATGGCTCCGCCGCCTGTGCCCGCCTATCTGGATCCGTCCTGCATCATCCGGGACCGGCTCGGCCGGTGGGTGCTGGACTACCTGGCCCTGGCCCACGCCCCCGAGGCTCACACCAACAACCCGGCGCCCCTGGGGGTCTACCCCTTCGGTGTGCTGCTCTACTGGGTGGTGACGGGGGAGACGGTCCGGCGCGCCCGGGTGCAGGTCTCCAACCTGGAATCCGCCGCCTCACCTGGTCTCCAGTTGATCATCATCCGCTGTCTGGGGCGCTCCTACCCGGCCCTCGCCGAGCTGCGGGCCGAGCTCTCCCGGATTGGAAAGGAGCGGGAGTTCCAGCCGGTGGTGCAGCGGATTCGTGCGAAGGCGCAGGCCGCCCGCACCGACATGATGAGCATGGTGGTGCGCGGCCCCCACATTCCGATCGATGACCGCCCCTGGGCCGTCCCACCGCCCCCGCGGGGCGGCTACAGCCGCTCGGGCATACCCCTGCAGTACCGGCGGGTTCGACGGCCGAGGGTCCCGTGGCTCAGCCTCCTGCTGGTCGGGCTTCTGACGGCAGGCGTGACCGCGGCGGCGGCGGTGAAGCTCCAGTTGGTCCCTCCGCAGTACCTGCCGGAGTTCCTGCGCACCCTGCCCACCGTCACCCTCTATCCAAAGCCCGAGCCCATTCCGGTCCCGGCGGCGCCGATGGAGGGGATCCCGGTCCTTGTCTACCTTGACGGAAAGAAGCTGGGGGAGGCCTACATCTTCGCCAGCCCCAGCTACCCGTACATGACGATGCAGGACCTGAACAGGCTCTTCCAGCGAAGCCTTGTGTGGACCGCCGATCCCAGCGGGAGTCTGGTGTTGCGGCAAGGGGAGCGGAGGGTTCTGGTGGATACTTTCGAGCAGGTGGGCGACGACCTGTGGATCAAGCTGCAGCCCGAGGTGCAGGAGTGGCTCGGACTGCGGTTCCAATCCTTCCGGAGCGGAATCCTGCACTTCAGTGCAAGGGCCTAGTTTGTTACAATGGAAGGAAGGATCACCGGTCGCTGAGGAGGACGCTCATGAAGGAATACGTGTTTCGGGATCCGATTCACGGGAACATCTCGGTGACAGACCCGACCGTATTTGCGCTGATCCAGAGCCCTGAGTTTCAGCGCCTCCGGCGAATCCGCCAGCTGGGCACCTCCTTCATCTCGTACCCGGGGGCAGAACATACCCGGTTTGCCCACTCCCTGGGGGTCTACCACCTGATGAACCGGGTGCTGAAGCACCTGACCGAGCACGGGGTTCCCATCGACCCGGAGGAGCACGCCATGGCCTGCTGCGCAGCCCTGCTGCACGACATCGGCCACGGGCCGTTCTCCCATCTTTTTGAGAAGCTGACCCACTCCCACCACGAGCGCTGGGTGGAGCGGATTATCACCAGCCCCGAGTCCAGCATTTTTCACATCCTGGCGGGCAGGAATCCCGCCTGGCCCTCGCGAATCGCCTCCTTTGTGAGCGGGACGTGGGACGGGAAGCCCTTCCTCAAAGAGCTGATCTCCAGCCAGCTCGATGTCGACCGGATGGACTACCTGCTGCGTGACAGCCGCATGTGCGGCGTCACCTACGGCCAGTTCGACCTGGAGCGGCTGATTCAGACCATCACGGTGGTAGATGGTCACGTCGCCCTCACGGACAAGGGAATCCATTCCGCTGAGGAGTTCCTGCTGGCCCGCTATTTTATGTACTGGAACGTCTACTTCCATAAGGCGACCCGTTCCATTGAGGTCGTCCTGGAGATGATGCTGCGCCGGGCGGTGGACCTGGTCAGGTCCGGGCGGCATGATGCCATCGCCTTCATTCCGCCCGCCATGGAACCGATTCTCGCAGGGCGCCCGATGACGCTTCAGCAGTACCTTACCCTGGATGAGACCGATGTGCTTTATGCCATCAAGCGCTGGGGAGAGTCCGCTGACCCTGTGCTGAGGGACCTGAGCCACCGGTTTATCGAGCGCCACCTCTTCACGGGCATCCGCCTGGAGGAGCGACTGGAACGGGTGTTGGAGCGCCAGGAACAGATCGTCGAAGCAATACGGGCGGCAGGTTTCGCCGAACCCGGCTACTACCACCACATCGATAAGACATCAAACGTGGCCTATCAATACTATGTAAAGCCAGCCGAGGGGGGCTCTCCGCCGATCCAGGTGCTTGTACCCTGGACCAAGCCCCCCGTCTTGCGCGAGGTGACCTTGGTCTCCGACGTGCTCAAGTCCATTGCCACAGAGCGAGTCACCCGGTATGTCCTGTTCGTTCCCCGCGAAGCCGTTCCCGCGGTGGAAGAAGTTTTGGAGGCATAGCAGGAATTGACCCACTACTCACGAATATACGTTCGAGAGGTAAACGAACATATGTTTCGGGGGTGTACTCCTCATGTTTCACTCCTACCAGGCACTGGCCCGGCTCCTATTGACAGCCGGCGAGGTGCGCGGGCGCAAGAAGCTGCAGAAGATGGTCTTTATTGCCCAGAACCTGGGCTTTCCCTTCAGCGAGCCCTTTGAACTTCACGTGTGGGGGCCGTATTCTGAGGTTCTGGCCGTCAAACTGAAGGAGATGGTAGACTGGGGCTTTGCCGCCGAGACGGTTCTGCCCGGACCCGCAGGTAACCAGCACTATGTCTACACCCCCGGGCCCCACGCCCACCGGGTGGCTGGCGAGGAGCTGTCGGGCCTGGCCTCGCTCGTATCCGACCTGAACGGCCGGGATGCCACCTTCCTGGAAGGGGTGGCCACCGCCCTCTACCTGCGGGGGCAGGGAAAGACGGATGCGGAAGTACGTGATACCCTCCCCCGTTTGAAACCGGACAAGTTCTCCGACCCGGGGCGAGTCGAAGCGGTGATCGCCTTTCTAGACGGGTTGGAGGACTATCGTATCCCTCATTGAGGGCATGAGCCGGCCGCTCCTGGCCGGCTCATGTTTTTTGTGTCACTTGGCAGGAGTTTCTACATAAAATGGCAAAGAATATAGGGACAAGTTCTTGATTAGCACAGATGCACCATTGGAGGGAGCCTCGACGATGCAGTGGATTTCCGAAGCCATCAAGATCTCGCAGTTCTTCGGGTTTGTAGGGATTCTGCTCGGCATTTATGCATACACGAAGAGCCGTAATATGTGGACCGTTGTCGCGTCACTCCTCTGCGCCGTGGGCTTCCTTGCGCCCTTTTTCGGGACCAATGTGCCCCTGTATCAGATTCTCTACCCCCATTCCTACCATGGGGTTGTGATCTCGTTCCTGCTAACCCTGGGACCCTGGTTCTACCTCTTGCCCTTCACCGTTCCGGCCTCGACCAAGGCCAGGCGGAAGCCAAAGGGCAGGCGGTAACCATGCCTGAGCGGGTGGGAGCAGGTGCGGTAGCACGACCTGCTCCCTTTTCGTATGCTAACGAAGAACCGAGGTATGGAAGGGCCGACTCCAGCCCAAGCTACTTACACGAACGCTTCAGCGGGAGGACCCGTAATGAAGGAGGGACCCAGTTGAAATCCGTCATCTTTATGGATTACGAGAATATCTACTGGAGCATGAAGCAACAGTATGGCTCCACGCCCGATCTTGACAAACTGATCTCCAGCCTGCGTGAGATGGGGGAGCAGAAGCATGACGGGGGGCCCGTCTGCCTGATGCAGGCATACGCCGACTTTGACCATGAGGAGTTCCGCGGGCTGATGTCGGACCTGCAGCGCCGCAGCGTTGAACCGCGCCACGTCTTCTCCAAGAATTATGAAGATGGCACCCGTAAGAATGCTGCGGACATTGAGATGAGCCTGGACGCCCTGGAGATGATGTACACACGTCAGGACATCGACGTCTTCATTCTGGTCTGCGGCGACCGGGACATGATCCAGGTCATCCGGAAGCTGCGGGCCCGCGGCAAACTGGTCCACGTGGTGGCGGTGGAGAAGACCATGAGCAAGGACGTCATGTCCTTTGTCAACTACTTCACCACCATCGAGGCGCTCCTTGGGATCCTGCCCCCGGCCATGTACGACATGGAGATGATGATCCGCCGCCTGGATACGGCTGAGTATGGCAAGCCGTTTGTCGGCCTGAAATACTTCCTCCGGGTTCTGGCCGGGTCTGACATTGTGGATCGCAAGACCTATGAGTTGGTCAATCAGGCCATTTCGGAGGGGATCATCGAGACCTACAAGGTGCCGAACCCTAAGGATGAGCTCTTCCCCACCACCGCCTGCCGGCTTCAACGGGAGCATGAGATGGTCAAGCGAGTTCTTGGCCCCGGGGCTCCCCCCAAGCAGAACTCGACTGCAAGTGCATAGCCGAGGAGCATCTGACGCCGCCGGTCTTGGGCGGCGTCTTCTATTTGTGACGGTATCACACTATTTACCAACCATCCCTGATTTATAATCGGGAACAAATTGTTGTATGGGTCGTCTATCAGGTAGATTCGGTGCTCCCGTGCCGGATCGCTGGGATTCAAATCAAGTTTGTTTGATTGTAGCTTCGTGTCGAAAACAATGATCTACCAGTGGGCTGCGGAGAGGAAATTCGCTGACACAGACGAACATCAATGACTGACCAACCCAATAGAGCCATTCCTTAAAGAAAATCCCCACGAAGGGATTTATTGCCTCTCGTCTCTGCCAAGCTTTTGATCTTCCTCGTGCTCACCGCTCACGGGGAAGGACGCTTATAACGACCTACACGATCTACAAGGAGGATACCTAGGAATGGGCTTGATGAAGAAGCTGACGTCCGCCGTAGTGGCGTCCAGCCTCGTTTTCGGCGCCGTCTCGACCGCCCTCGCCGCCCCTGCGGCCGATGAGGTCAACACCGCCTTCGCCCGCCTGAGCCACTACAACGTGGTACAGGGCATCGCCCTGCCCGACGGCACCGTGACCCCCGGACTTGACCAGACCCTGACCCGGGCCCAGTTGCTCACCATCGTCGTGCGTGCCTTCGGCCAGGAGGAGAACGGCAAGCTGCTGCGTGGCGCTACGACCGGCTACTCCGACGTCGACGGCAACGCCGACGCCGAGTGGGCCACCGGCTACATCTTCGTGGGCCAGCGCCTTGCGGCTCAGAAGGGCATCACCATCGGCCTGCCTGGCAACCTCTTCGCCCCCGCCAAGAACGTTTCGAAGATCGAGGCCCTGGCCTTCATTATGAAGTTCCTGGGCATCGAGGTCGGCTCCGGCGACACCTGGGTCGCTGACACCATCGCCAACGCCAAGGCCGCCGGCCTTCTGACCGACGCCGATGTGCAGAAGTACCTGGACAACCCCGGTGCCGACGCCAGCCGCGGCGACGCCTTCGCCTTGATGGACAACATCTTCCTCACCTACAACAAGCTTGAGGGCGGCAAGACGGTCTACACCACCTATGTGGACGAGAATGCTCCCGAGCTGCACGTGGACGCCCCGGCTCTGACCACCGACAAGGAGACCATCACCATCACCGGTCACACGGTCGATGCCGCGGAGCTCTACCTCGGCTCGGAGAAGATCGCGGTCAACGAGGACGGCAGCTTCTCCGTTGAGGTTGCTCTGAACGTTGGCGAGAACGCCATCGCCTTCACCGCCGTGGACCTGGCCGGCAACCCCACCGAGGCCACCTACACCGTCACCCGCAACCCGGGCGCCGCTGCGAAGATCACCGCTTCGCTCGCCTCCTCCATCGAGGCCGGCACCACCGCCGAGCTGGAGTACGAGATCACCGACGCCAACGGCGTGGTGCTTGAGATCCCTGCTTCGGAGCTGACCGTCACGGTCGGCGGCAACATCGGCACCTACGCCGACGGCGCCTTCACCGCCAGTGAGAAGGCCGGCACCGGTACCGTCACCGTCAGCTACGGCGACCTGACCCCTGCGACCATCGACGTGACCGTCTCTGCCGGCCCGCTGGCCAAGCTGCTGGTGGACAAGGCCTCTGTGGCCAAGGGCGAGACCATCAAGCTGACCCCGGCCGACCAGTACGGCAACGCCATCGCCTCCGGCGTTTCCTACACCTGGGAGGGCACCGGCATCGCCGTCACCAACGCCGGCGTTGTCTACACCTCTGCTCCTGGCAAGTACAACGTAACCGCCACTGCCGGTGAGGCGACTGCTGCGGTCAGTGTCGGCGTCTACAACGCCGCCGCCTCCGCGATCCAGGTCTCCACGGCCGACTCCATCGTCGCCAACGGCAGCAGCCGTGTGAAGGTCACCCTGAACGCCGCCGATGAGTTCGGCAACACCGTCGGCAACTACGCCTCGCAGCTGACCCTGGGCGGCACGCTGGTCACCTTCTACGCCGATGAGACCAGCAGCACCCCCATCACCACGGTGACCCCGAAGGACGGCGTCGCCACCGTCTATGCCGTCGTGGCCACCGCCATGTCCGGCGAGCAGGTGACCATCACCGCTCACCAGACCTCGGCTTCTACGATCAAGGGCGAGGCGAAGCTGAGCGCCGTCGCTCCCGTCGCCTCCAACCTGAAGGTGACCACCGGCTCCAAGACCATGGCGGCCAACCAGAGCACGACCGAGTCCTTCGCCGTGAAGGTTGTGGACCAGGCCGGCGTCGAGGTGGTGGGTGTCTACACCGTGACCGCTGAGGTTACCGGTCCGGCCAAGCTGAGCACCAGCAAGACCGCCTTCTACTCCAAGGCCTCGGGCAGCGCTGCCACCCCTGCGTCCTTCACCGTCTCCAACGCCGAGTTTGTCGGCGCTGAGGGCACCATTACCGGCACCTTCACCGTGGAGGGCATCGGCTCCGCCACCGCCTCCATCAGCCACGTGATCGCAGGCAACCCGGCCAAGCTGGCTCTCGTCACCGACAAGGAGACCCTGGCCTCTGAGAGCGGCGCCAAGTTCAAGTACACCGTGGAGCTGCAGGACCGCAACGGTGTGGCTCTGGCTGCCCCTGCCCTGACCAACCTGACCATCAGCATGCCCGACGACTACGAGGGCAAGTTCCGGGTGCTGGCCGCCGATGGCACCACCGTCGTGACCCCCGCTCAGGATGGCACCTGGACCGTCTCCCTGGCCAGTGGCGCCAAGACTGCTGACTTCTACGTCGAGGTCTTCGGCAAGTACACCGGCAACGTGGCCGTCGCCGTGAAGGGCACGGTCAGCGGCGTTGAGGTGACCGGCTCCAAGACCGTTTCCGTGACCACCGGTACCGCCAAGGGCGTGGCCCTGGACCGCGACGGTGTCGTTTACGCCCCGGTCGCTGCGCCCACGGCTACCTTTACCGCCTCGATGGCCGACCACTTCGGCAACACGGTGGCTGCCGCCGACGTCGAGCTCTCCGTCTACGCTGTGGAGGGCAGCTCTGCCGCCAACATCACGGTGAACGGCAAGAACGCCACCGCTGCGGACCCGCTCCTGGTGAAGACCAACGCCGAGGGCAAGGCTGTGCTGGAGCTTGTGGCTCGCCCGTACTCCAACCACACCTACAACCTGGTCGTCTCCTACACCAAGGACAGCGTCACCACCACGGACACGGTCTCCCTCGGCATCACCAACCAGGTGGCCGCCTCGCTGACCACCAAGATCTACAAGGCCGTCCCGAACACCGCCACCTTCTTCCAGCCGAACACGGTGAAGGCTGGCGAGGAGTTCTACATGGTTGTCTCTGCGAAGGACAACTACGGCGGTCCGATTGACCTGACCGGCCTGAAGCTGACCGCTCCCGCCGGGACCATCAGCCTTGACGGCACCACCCTGGCAAACGAGACTGCCATCGGTTCTGCCAGCTTCAACGCCTACAACGCCCAGGGCACCCCGGCTGGCCTCAACCTGCAGTCCGGTGACCACTGGATCAAGGTCTACGGCGGCAAGGCCGGCATCGCTTCCCTCGGCGCCAAGTACGAGGCCCTGCAGACCGCCCTCACCACCTCTGCCAACGTGGCCGTCCAGGCCGGCGCGCTGAACAAGATCGTCGCCAACGGCGGCAAGGCGATCGAGGTCAAGGGCATCAGCACCGTCCACGGCCCGTACACCCTCTCCCTGGTTGACGCCTTCGGCAACACGGTGCCGCTGACCGTCAACACCAGCATCACCGCCTCTGCCCCGGCTGCTGTCTCCTTCCGGACGGAGGCCGGCGGCGCCACGGTCACCTCGTTCACCACGAACAGCACCACCGCCTTCTACTTCGTGGCGACCGCTGCCGGGAACCACACGGCCACCTTCTCGACCAGTGTCGATACCGATGGCAACGGCACCCCGGAGACCTACAGCGGCACCGCCACCCTGACGGTTACCCAGTAAGATCGGAGCCTGCTGGAAAGATCCGGCCCCCGCATTTGCGGGGGCCGGTTTCTTGCTTTACGTGGAAGGAGTTTCTGCGCCTCTGGTGAACTTCTACCACCGCAGTTTTCCCGCGATTTTTCGCGGCGAATGCGGGAACAAAACCGGAACACGCGTCGTCTACAATACCTGCAACCCCCTCCTTCGGGTCCTAAACCTTTCCTCGAGGGGGCCAGCTATGTCTTAGGTGTATAAAGCTTCCTCATGTTCACCGCTCGTGAGGAAGGTTGTTTCGACAAAACCGTATTCTAGAAGGAGGCACCCAAGGAATGAGCTTCATGAAGAAGCTGACGTCCGCTCTGGTGGCGTCCAGCCTGGTGCTCGGCCTGGTGACGACCTCTTTCGCCGCGACGGCGGAAGATGTCAACCTGGCCTTCAACCGGCTGAGCCACTACGGCATCGTGCAGGGCGTCTATGACCCGGCGACCGGGGAGACTTCCCCGAAGCTCGGTGATCCCGTCACCCGGGCCCAGCTGCTGACGATCCTCGTCCGCGCCTGGGGTCAGGAGGATACCGCGAAGCTGCTCACGGGCGCTCCCACTGGTTTCAGCGATGTTGACGGCGTCGAAGGCGTCAACTGGGCTTCCGGCTACATCTACATTGGCAACGCGATTGCCAAGCAGAATGGTGGCCAGGAGCTGGGCGTCGGCGGCGGCATGTTCAACCCCGGCGGCGCGCTGACCGGGATTGAGGTCCTCGCCTTCACCATGAAGTTCCTTGGCCTGCAGGTCGGTTCGGGCGCCAACTGGGTGGCCGACACCATCGCCGCTGCCAAGGACGCTGGCCTGATCAGCGATGCTGATGAGCAGAACTATCTGGCCAACCCGACCGCTGCTGTCAACCGCGGGCAGGCCTTCGCTCTGCTCGATGCGCTGTTCGCCGGCTACAACAAGCTGGAGGGCGGCAAGACCGTCTACCAGACCATCGACAACGAGGGTCCGGCCCTGACCGTCAACGAGGTTGAGGCTGCCACCGACATGCCTGAGATCACCCTCACCGGCACTGTCAGTGACGCTGCTGAGCTGTATGTCGGCTCTGAGATGGTTGCTTTCGAGGCTGACGGCAACTTCACCGCCACCGTCGCTCTCGAGCTCGGCGCCAACGACATCATCGTGACTGCCGTTGACTGGGTTGGCAACGCCACCGAGGAGACCGTCTCCGTCACCCGGAATCCTGGTGCTGCTGCCAAGATCGCCGTTGAGGTTCCCGCCGAGGTTAAGGCCGGCGAGACCGTCGACGTGGCCATCAAGGTGTTCGACGCCAACGATGTTGAGCTTGAGGTCGCTGCTGCTGACATCACCGTCACCGTTGGTGGCGAGGTTGGCACCTATGCCGACGGCAAGTTCACCGCTGCTGAGAAGGTCGGCACCGGCACCCTCACCGTTTCCTACGGCGACCTGACCCCCGCCACCGCCGATGTCGCCGTCGTTGCTGGCCCGCTGGCCAAGCTGATGGCTGACAAGAGCTCCGTCGCGAAGGGCGGCACCATCAAGCTGACCCCGACCGACGAGTTCGGCAACGCTGTCTCCGGCTCCGTCACCTACGAGTGGGCGGCCAACAACGAGGACACCGACGCGAGCGGCATCGCCGTTACCTCCGGTGGCATCGTCTACACCGCTGAGCCTGGCAGCTACAAGATCACCGCTACCGGCGCTGACGGCTCCGCTGAGGTCGTTGTCGGCGTCTACAGCACCACGATCGCTGGGCTGAGGGTCACCACCGCCGAGTCCATCGTGGCGAACAACACCTCCCGCGTGGCGGTTGAGGTCGCTGCGGTTGACGCCCACGGCAACGTGGTCGGCAGCGCCACCAACACCGTCAACTTCACCGGCACTGGCGTTGCCTTCTTTGAGAAGGCTGACACCTCCGACAACGCCCCTGGCAACTCCGTCACCCTGAAGGACGGCATGGCCACCGTCTATGTCGCCGTCAACACCTACATGGCTGGCGAGCAGGTCACCATCAACGCTGTTGACAGCGTCACCTCCACCATCAAGGGTTCGACCAAGCTGAGCGCCGTGGCGGCCGTTGCCACCAGCCTCAAGGTCACCGCTCCGAAGTTCCTGGCTGCCAACGCGGTCAACACCGCTGACATCACTGTCAAGGTGGTCGACCAGGCTGGCGTCGCCGTGCCCGGTGTCTACACCGTGAGCGGCTCTGTGACCGGCCCGGCCAAGATCACCGTCCCGAGCTCCGGCAACGCCACCTACAGCGCCGGCGGCGACGCCAGCTTCACCATCTCCAACGTGGAGAACGTGGGCGTCGAGGGCACCATCACCTTCACCGCTACCGTTGAGGGC
Organism: Bacillota bacterium; assembly: GCA_049324875.1. Lineage (GTDB taxonomy): Bacteria > Bacillota > Sulfobacillia > Symbiobacteriales > Symbiobacteriaceae > JAWLHU01. The sequence goes on along the minus strand of JBMONC010000076.1, from coordinate 29,633 downwards.
GTTGGCTCTGCTACCGCCACCGTCTCCCACACCATCGCGGGCAACCCGGCGAAGTTCGGCGTGACCGCCGCGAAGGACAGCATCGCCTCCAGCAGCACCGCTATGGTGAAGTACACCGTGGAGCTTCAGGACCGCAACGGCGTGCCTCTGAAGGCCACCGACGTCGGTGGTGTGGCCCTGACCATCTCCATGCCCACCACCTACGCGGGCAAGTTCCTGGTCAGCCCGGATGGCGCCACCACCGCCGCCAACGTTGACGGCAAGTGGACCAACATCACGCTGGCGAACGGCCAGAGCACCGCTACCTTCTACGTCCATGTCAACGGCAAGTACACCGGTGACGTCGCCGTCACGGTGGAAGGCACGGCCGCTGGCGTGAAGGTTGCCGGCTCCGACAACTTCGCTGTCACGCCGGGCAGCGTCCGGTTCGTGGCGATCGACCGCTCCTCCATCACCGCTCCTGTCGCCGAGCCGAAGGCTACCTACGTGGCCTCTCTGACCGACGTCTGGGGCAACACCGTCGCTTCGGCTGATGTCGAGCTCTCCGTTTACGCCGTGGATACCAGCAGCAACTCTGCTGCGAACATCACCGTGAACGGCAAGAACGCTGACGCCAGCAACAAGCTGACCGTCAAGACCAACGCCGAGGGCAAGGCCACGCTTCAGCTCGAGGCTCGCCCGTACGCTCCCGAGAGCTACACCCTCGTGGTGAACTACACCAACACCGACGCTGGCATCAACGATACCAAGTCGGCTACGTTCGCCATCGAGAACGTCACTGTTGCCACCATGTCCTCCAAGATCGTCCGGTACACCAACAACACCTACATCACGACCCCGAACGGGATCGTGGCTGGTGAGGCGTACTACTTCGTGGTGTCCGTCAAGGACAACTACGGTGGCGCCATGTCGGGTATCGCGAACGACCTGTCGCTCGAGATCCCGGCTGATGTGGTTGGTCAGACCGCCAACGGCGATCTGTACACCGAGGCCGAGATCACTGCCGGTATTCCGTTCGCGGACCACACCACCGCTCCTGCGGGCCTCGGCCTGGTGGCGGGCGACTACTGGGTGATGGTCTACGGCGGCAAGGCTGGCCTGGTCAACCTGACTGCCAAGTACTCGGATGTCCAGACTGCTGTGACCACGGCTGCCACCGCTGTGGTGAACGCCGGCCAGATCGCCAAGATCACGGTCAACGGCGGTAAGGACATCGAGGTCGAGGGCATCAGCACGGTCCATGGCCCGTACACCCTGGCCCTGACCGATGCCTTCGGCAACACCGTGACCCTGAACTCGAACCACACCGTTACCATCACGGCTCCTACCAACGTGACCCTCCGCGCTGAGGCCGGCGGCGCCACCGTCACCAGCCTGAGCACCCGGAGCACCACGAGCTTCTACTTCGTGGCGACCGTCGCCAACGCGTCTCCTGGTTACACCGTCAACTTCTCGGTTGACGTGGACGTTGACGCCGACGGCACGCTCGAGGTGGGCGAGACCTTCACTGGCACCGCTGTCCTCAAGGTCAGCCAGTAAGGTTAGCCGTCTGTGAGCAACAGGCCCCCCTTCGTGGGGGGCCTGTTTCTTTATTCTCTCGCCGCAGCTGTTTGTGCAGGACGTTCCTGCCCCGCTGGTGAACGTAATGTTTGGTGAGCACCCGGTAACTCTTGTGGAACCAATTGGACTGGCATTCGTCCAAATAAGTGCGGGTTTGAACGCAAAAGGGGGAATCTGCTGGATGAAGTGGACGCGTAAACTCATGGCTTTGGTTGTCGCACTCAGCCTTGTCCTAAGTGTAGTTGGTGTGGCACAGGCGCTCCCGAACAGCCTCATGCAGGAGGCTGCCTTCGCACGCATGTCTTCGCTCAAGATCGTCAATGGCATCGCCCGTGAGGGCGGTGTGATTGACCCAGCGCTGGGAGAGAGCATCACCCGGGCTCAGATGATGGCCATCATCGTCCGGGCCTTCGGCGCGGAGCCGATCGCCATCGCACGGAAGGGTGCTCAGCCCTTCCCGGACGTGTCCGGAGACCACTGGGCCTCCGGCTACGTGGCCGTGGCGGTGGATATGGCCGCGGCAAAGGGAGTCACCCTTGGCCGCCCCACCGGCCTCTTTGATCCGGAGGCACAGGTGACACTGGCCGAGGCGCTGGCTTTCATTATGAAGTTCCTCGGTGTGCAACGGGACACGACCGCTGCATGGCCGATGGACTACATCCAGGGTGCTCTTGCGGCCGGCCTGATTACGGAGTCGGATCGAGACACCCTCCTGGACTTCCCGAGCCTGCCCGCCTCCCGCGGGATGGCCTTCGCTCTGGCCGACACGATCTTCTATAACTACAAGGGCATTGCGGGTGGTAAGTCCGTTTACACCGCCTATGTGGACCCGCAAGCCCCTGCCATCTCCTTCGAGGGGGTTCCGGGAACCACCGAGGCGGAATCTCTGGTGGTGACCGGCAGGGTTGACCTCGATGCCACCGGGCTCACCATGAATGGGCAGAAGGTGAAGGTGAACGCTGACGGCACCTTCAGTGTCACGGTCCCGCTTGCCCTGGGGGCCAATACCCTGACCTTTGAGGCGGAGGACCTGGCTGGTAACAAGACCACCGCCCCGCTTACGATCACCCGAGGTGAGCCGACGCCGGTCGGCCCGAAGATCGCTGAACTGAAGGCGAGCACCAACGTAGCAGCCGTTCTGGAGAAGGTGACCCTGACGCCCCTGGATGAAGAGGGCAACCCCATCACGGAGGGTGTTGTCTACTCAACCGACCAGGAGGATTCGGTTATTCTCCGCAATGGCTCCTTCCAGGCCGTACTGCCCGGACGGTACTTCGTCAAGGCCTCGGTGGGCAAGCTGTTTGCTACCACCATCATCGAGGTCTACGGGACCGCCTCAGCCTTGAAGATTGAGGCTCCCACGATTGTCGCCAATGGGGTGGCCTCCAAGTCGATTACCGTCACCGCCGTAGACCAGAACGGCACCCCCGTTCTGAACTTTGGCAAGAACGGCGAGAAGATTCGGCTGACGGGCACCGGCATCACAACCTATGACGAGAACGGCGTCGAAACCGCCGAGGTGACCGCGAAGGACGGCAAGGCTGTCTTCAAGGTGAAGGTCTCGCCCTACCTGGCCGGGGAGAGCCTCTCGCTTTCGGCTCGTCACGACGGGAATCCTGTGCTGACGGGTACGGGAATTCTGCAGACCACCTTCCCGACAGCGAGCGCCCTCAAGGTGGAGGGTCCGGACTTCCTTGCCGCCAACAAGGGCGTAACCGTGCCCGATGCGGTCAAGGTCTGGGTGGTGGACCAGGATGGAGCACCCATCCAGTCGCCCTACCTGGTCCAGGCCAGCATCACTGGGCCCGCGGCCCTGATCAACACCTCGGCCGCCTACTCCAACGAGGCCGCCCCGGCCACGTTTGACCTCAACAACTGGAACACGGTGGGAATCGTCGGCACGATCACCCTGACCTTCACTGTGGAGGGGGTCGGCTCTGCCGTCCACACCATCGAGCACCTGATCGCCGGCTCCCCGAACAGGCTCGTAGTCACGGCCGACAAGAGCTCCCGCCCGGCCAACGAGACCTTCACGTTCACGGTGGTGATCCAGGACCGGAACGGCATCCCCGTCTCCTACAGCGACGCCAGCGACACGTCGCTGACGATTGTCCTGCCGGCTGACTTGGCGAGCAAGTTCCAGCTGCCCGCCTCCGATCCGGTGATTCTCAAGGGCCAGTCCTCCACCACCTTCACCCTGGCGCCCAAGGCGAAGTTCACGGGGGATCTGTTGGTGACCGTAAACGGCCCCAGCGGCATGACCGGCAGCACGACGGTCACCGTCACCCCCGGCCCCGTCTTCAGCCGCTCCTTCGACCGGCAGAAGGCGGTCGTCCCGGTGATTTCACCCTCGGCCCAGTTCAGCGGGTATGCAGCTGACCTCTTCGGAAACCCAGTGGTGCAGGCGAACGTGACCATGAAGGTGCATGTCCAGGAGGTGGCCAACACCACGGCCTATGCGGGCACCGCCACCAACAACGTCACCATCAACGGACAGGTAACCTCCCCGGCCTCTCCGCTCACGGTCAAGACCAACGCTGAGGGCAAGGTGGAGCTGAACGTCAAGGCACTTCCGTACGTGAACAAGACCTACCTGCTCACCCTGACCAACGAGAACGGTGGCGACCCCGCCTATGCGCACCTGGTTGTCCTGCAGACTGTGCCCAACACCATTGAGGTCTCCACCTACCGCTATATCAACGAGCTCGGGGCCTACTTCCAGTCCACCACCGTCACGGCGGGTGACACCTTCTATGTGAAGGTGCGGGTGAAGGATGTCTTCCAGGGTCCTGTGAGCAACATCGCCAGCGAACTGAAGCTGGCGGCAGGCCAGGTCTTCTCCCTCGATGGAAACAACCTGGTCGACAGCTCGCTGATTACCTTCCAGCCTTACACCAGCCTCCTGGGTGACCCCAAGAAGGTTGCCGAGATGCAGCTGCAGGAGGGCGACTACGTAGCCACCCTGGTGGCCGGCATAGCGGGTCGGCAGACGATCACGGTGGAGTACAACATGACGGTGGATAAGGTCTCCGGCTCGCAGGACGTCGTGGTCAATCCGGGTCAGTACGTCAAGGCGGTCCTGAACGACGGCAAGCCGATCAAGGTGAAGGTTGGTTCAGTGACCGGACCCTACATCCTGAAGCTGGCCGATCGCTTTGGGAACACCGTGAGCACCACCACCAGGCAGGAAGTCGTTCTCCAGCCCACCCTCGGTGGCGTTCCCACCACCGCCATGGGCTTCCGCCTCGAACCGGGTGGGACCAACGTCAGCAAGGTGGAGACGTTCTCCGAGCAGAAACTTTGGATTGACGTCAACACCCTGGGGACCTTCACGATCAACGTGATCGGCGGGACAACCTCGACCTCGGTCCAGGTGGAGGTCACGGCTAACTAGCAGATGGAACGAAAAGAACCCTGCCAGGCGATCCTGGCAGGGTTCTTTGCTGGTCCGATTACCGGCTCGGGAACCGGAGATCGTAGTCGCCGATTGCAGCGGCCTGGCGGTTCTGGGCATCCTGGGCCCAGCCGTCTGTAGCCCGCAGGTAGATGTCGCTGCCGTTGAAGTTGGTGGTGTTCTCGAAGGTGCTGGCCTGGCCGCTGGTCAACTTGATCACAATCGTGGTTGCGGTCACCGAGGTGACGCTCGCTCCACTCAGCGACAGGTTCTGACCCGTACCGAGATCGACGATGGTCATGTTGGCCGGGAAGACCTGGCCGGTCGTGAAGTTGAAGCCGGATCCGGTGATGGTCACCTCGTCGGTCGCGTCGTCGTAGGTGACGCTCAGCAGCTTGAGCTTGGTGAAGATCGAGAAGGTGCCGGCCGCCGGTGAGGCACCGCTGCCGTTCCGGAACCAGCCGTCGCCCGTCACCTGCAGCACGTAGCCGGAGACGGCGTCCAGCCGGCTGATCACGGTGTCGGTCAGCGTGAAGACCAGCTCGGTGTCGCTGCGCCGGACCGGGCTCATGGTGCTGAGCACGAAGGTGTCCTCGGCAGGTGCGCCGGTGTAGGTGAGGCTGAAGGCCGACCACTGCGGCTCGCCGGTCGTGAACCCTTCCCCGTAGACGTAGAGCTGCTTGTTCGGGCGGTCCAGGACCACATAGCGGATCCGGGCGCCCGGCGTGACGGCGTTATCGTTCAGGTCAGAGGCGGCCATTTCGCCGTTGTACCGAGCGTACCAGCCACCCTCGGCCAGAATCCGCAGGTCGGTGCCGGCGAAGAGGGAGGGCGTTTCGAAGGCAGCGGCCTGGCTGGAGGTGAGGGTGAGGATGATGCTGGCACTGGAGGTGATCTGCACGTCGGCGCCGAGCAGCGAGACGGTCTGGTTGGTGCTCAGGTCCTTCAGGGTCAGCTTCCCGGTGTTGACCGAGTCGGGGTAACTCGGGTTGTAGGAGAACCCGCTGCCCGAGATGTAGAGCTTGTTGCTCGCCGCATCGTACTGGGCGCTGTAGATGGTGATGTAGGGGTTGTACGTCGCGTTCAGCACCGTTGCGCTGTAGCCGGAGCGATCGCTCTCACTGAAGCCGTTCACCAGCGAGACCTGATACCGCTTGGAGCCCGCCGGCAGCTTCGACTTGGGCACCAGGATCCGGGCTTCAGAGCTGCTGAAGTCGATTGCCTCCGTCACGTGGATCGGGCTGTAGCCCCCCTCCACGTAGACCCGGGCCTGCGCCCACTTGGTGCTGCCGGGCAGCAGGACGATCTCGAGGCCATCATCTTCAGGTCCCACCTCGTTGAGGCTGCCGGGGATTGACCCCTTATACCCACGGACCGAGGCGATGGACGGGGTGGCCGGCTTAGCAGAGTCAACGTACACCTCGATGGTGCTGCTGACCGTGGAGCCACCGAGGTCGGCGGTGACGCGGTAGGTGTCAACACCGGCGGTGGTGGAGCCCCGAATCACGAAGGAGGCCTTTCCGTCGTTCGTGGTGGTGGAAAGAACCGCCGGCGGCGTGGTGTTCACCACGTCGGTGCCGGAATCGGGCAGGCGCTCCAGGGTGACATTCCGGATCTGACCAGGGACCCAGGCTCCCACATTATCCACCAGCGTGACGTGAACGGTGGTGGCGCTGGCCTGGTTGTTGGCAACAGCCGCTACCGGCTGACCGGTGCCGAGGTTCGAATCAGCCCGCAGGGAGACGCCGGCGACGCTCTTCTGGAAGCTGGCCGAGGCCGGCTCGGCAATCAAGCCGAGGGAGGAAGCGCCGTTCCCCAGGGCCCCGTAGGCGTTATACGCCGTTGCGGTGGCAGCGGCCGGGACCGGCGTCAGGGTGACCTTGCCGGACTTGGAGTAGGTGACCTTGATGATCGCAGAGCCGCCCGCGGTCCGGGCCACGACGTCGGCGCCATCGTTAACTGCCCCTTCCGCCACCCCATCGTCCACCGGGTTCAGGCCGGTGTCGCCCAGGGAGACGGTCAGAGAGCCATCGGACGGGAGACCGGCCACCTTGCTCTCATTGTTGCTGGTGTCGATCCGGACCTGGAAGGCATACTCCCCGGTCGGAATGTAGTTGCCAGCGGCATCGATCAGCCGGACCACAAAGGTGGCCGTGCCCGGCGCATTCAGTACCGCTGAGCTGGCAACAGCCGACAGCTTGGTGCCGGGGCCGACCTGGGGAACCGTTACGGTGACCGTGACCGGGTCCACCGTCAGGTTCGGGCCGGTCGTCACCTCGCCAGTGATGGTGGCAGTGCCGCCGAGCATCCCGAAGAGGGAGAACATGCCGTCATTGCCGCTCTGCGTGGAGTTCGACATGCCCTTGGCGATGCTGAGATTGGTATCGGTCAGCGACCCGGCATCGGACTGGGTCTTGATCGTAATACCGATGATCTCGCCGGTGTCGTTGGTCACCACCTGGCCGTTCTCATCCAGCAGCTCCGCCTTGATGCGGGCCAGGGTATTCAGGCTGCCCGCCACCAGCGTGGCGGGATCGGCGGTCAGGCGGATCCGGCGGGTGGAGCCGAAGGTGCCGGACACGGTGCTGCTGGTCAGGCCCGCCGAGGTGGCGGTCAGGCTTACCTGGCCCATCTTGGTGGCCTTGACGGTGAAGGTAGCCACACCAGCCGTGGTGGTGGCGACCGCCGGGGTAACCGTGACGCCTTCCAGGCCGGCGGAGGCGAGCGCGATCGGTCGGCCGTAGTCCTCAGTGACCACGTTGCCGAGGGCGTCCAGCACCTGCACCGTGACGGTCATCGGCTTGGTGTAGGCCACCGTCTGCAGGCTGCCGATGGAGAGCCGGTTGGCAGCGGCGCTCGGACCCATCACCGTCACCGAGACGCTCTTGGAGAGCGTGCCGGCCGAGACCACGATCTTGCCCTTCGCGCCGGGGTTGCCCGTCACAGTGAGCGTGCCGGTCGCCTTGTTGAAGGTGCCGATCCCGCCTTCGACCGTGACGTTGATCAGGTCGAGGGAGACGGGCTGATCCTTGTCATCTACAGCGGTGATCTCGTAGGTCTGGGTGCTGTTCGGGGCAACCTTCTCCGGACCGGTGATGCCGAGCACCGCGACCGGGAAGCTCCGGGTGACGGTGGCGGTGTAGGTCTCCACGTTGCCGGCCAGGTCCCAGGCCTTGACCTCAATGGTGTTCTCGCCGTAGTCCAGGGAGACATCGGCGGAGAAGGCGCCCCTGAGGAGGGAGACCTCCTTGCCGTTGACCGAGACGCCTGCGGCATCCTTCGTGGTGCCGCTCACCTTGAGGGTGGCGCCCGGCTCGCCCTGGGGCAGGGTTACCGTCAGCTCCGGACCCTTGTTGTCCACGTACTTCTGGAGGAAGTTGAGCCCATCCTCATCCCGGATGTCGTGGATCGCGGTGGCCATGGACTGGAAGACCAGGCCGCGGATCGCATCCACATTGATGTTGGCGGCGGTGACGCCCACGGGGGCGAGGCCGAGCTCGCCGGCCCTGGCCAGGACGTTGAAGGGCCAGACCCCGGTGGTGGGCTCTTCCCCAACCATCCGCAGGATCAGGGTCAGCGCCTCGCCGTACGAGATTTGGGCATCGGGCCGGAAGGTGCCGTTGCCGTCGCCCTTCACCAGCTTGTAGGCCTCGGCATAGGCGATCTCCGCCTCCGCCCAGTGGCCCTTGACGTCGGTGAAAGTGGTCAGGCCGCGGAAGAACTTGGCGTCCTCCTCGGCGCCCAGCGCCCGGACCATGATGGCGACCATCTGAGCCCGTGTGATGGGCTGGTCCAGGTTGAGTTGTCCGGTGTTGTCACCCCGAACAATGTTGTAAGTCCGCAGAAGCGTAAGCCACTGCTGGCCGGAGAGTGACGGGGACGTTGTGGCTGCCGCGGCAGGCATGGCAAAGGTCACAAGCAGCAGTGCCACTTGCAGCAGCGCCAGCCAGACACGGTGCCGTCGTGGTAGTACCTGCATCTCTCATCCTCCTCTATGCACTAGAACGTAGAAGCGCGCAACAAAACCAAGCCCTCTACATAGACGTTCCTGCGATTCCGGGAGTTTCAAGGGAACCGCGAGAGCACAGGAACAGCTACGCCGCCACCCCCCATTCGGGCAGGAGACCTTTCGCCCCACGCTTTGCTACGCTACACACCTATTCCCCTCCGGACCGCTCAGATTCCTCCATTGAAGGAAGGCAATTCGGCAAAAAAGAGAAGGAAACGGTAACCAATTACCAGCATGGGGGAGAGGCTGCGAGGCCTCTCCCCCATCCATCTCTACGCGTTATGGGACGGTGAACAGAACGCTGTTGTTGGGAATGGTGAGCGCCTCCCGGCCCAGGTCGTCGACCAGCCATCCGCTGAGGGTGTTGATGTAGGTCGTCTGCCCGGTGAACTGGCTCTCAAAGGCGCTGGCATCGGTGTCGCTGAAGACGATCGCGATCTGATCGCCGGCGGTCGCTGCCACCAGGGCGGTGCTGGCGGGGGTCCACAGGACGCCGGAGGAGGTGCGGTTGAAGGTCAGCTTCGCCGGCACCAGGGTCGTACCCTCGAAGCCGCTGCCCCGGAGGGTCAGGGTGTTGGTGGCGGGGTCGTACGAGGCGCTGATCACCTTCGACTGCAGGTAGACCAGCCGGCTTGTGCCTCCGATGGCGCCCACCCGCTGCTGCGTGCCAAGGCTCCCGGCGCTGAGCCAGCCGGTGGCCGCAGTCACGTGGAGCGGCCCCTGCAGGGCCAGGATGCTGTTCAGGGAGGCGTCCGAGAGGGTGATCACGATTTGGGAATCGGTGGTGTAGGTGACCCGATCGGTCGAGCCGTTCAGCGTCACCGACGCGCTAGTACCGTTGACGGTGACCAGGTTGACCGAGAGCGTTCCCTGCCGGAAGCCCTCGCCGTACAGGTAGAGGTATTTGTTCGTCGAGTCGATGGCGGCATAGGTGATGTTGGCCATGGGCGTTACGGTCACCGTCTGGGGCTGTGCGATCTGGCCGCCGTTGTTGGCGGTGAACCACCCGGTATCGGCCTTGATCGTGACGCTCCCGGAGAAGAGGGCCGGGTCGATGGTGGTCGACGAGGGCAGCTCGAGCACCAGGCTGCTCCCCGTCAGCGACAGCACCGAGGCACCGGTGAGGTAGACCTCGCTGCTGCCCTTGGAGAAGCGCAGCTTGCTGGGATCGACGGCCCCCCCGGTCACCAGGGATCCGGACAGGGTTACCCTTCGGGTCTCCGCATCGTAGGTGGCCGCCGACAGCCGGTAGCCGGGGTAGTAGATCACATTGGTTGCTTTGCTTGTGTCGTCCAGGGCGGCGGATCGGGGGCTGTCTCCGGCTCCGTTGTTCACCACCACCTCGAACTGGTAGGTCCCGACCTTCAGCATCGACTTCGGCACCTTGATCACCGGGACCGGCGAGGCGAGGTCTACGGCCGGGCTGGTGAAGAGCGGGACGGCCTCCCCCTTGTAGAAGACCTTGGCCATCACCCAGTGGGTGGGCTCCCCGCTGATCGTCGAGGGCTGGGGCTGGAGCTGGATGTCCATGTAGTCGGCATCCGGCCCGACAAACCCCGTGACCGGGGAGAGGTCACCCTCCTTCACCCCGCGGATGGCGACGATCTGGGGCGCCTCCGCCGGGGCTGTGTGGACCGCGACCGTCAGGTCGTTGCTGGTCAGGGTCCCGGCGGTGGCCCGGTAGACGTCGAACCCCGCCGTCGAGGTGGTCTGGATGTAGAACTCGGCCACGCCGTTCACGGCGGTCCGCTGGTTCAGCCCGATCACGTTGGAGATGACCGATCCGCCCGAGAGGCGGGTCAGGGTGATGGTCGAGTTGTAGTTGGGCACGATCGCCCCACTGCCGTCCACCACAGTGGCTCGGACCTTCACCTGCTTGGCTGTGTTGGTGGCGGCGCCCTTCAGCCCCGTGCCCAGATCCGAGTCGGCGGTCAGCACGATCGACGCCGCCGTGCCGGTAAAGGTCACGTTGGCCGAGGGGGCATACAGGGTGGTGGAGGGAGAGGCTGGTCCGATGCCGAGGTTCGGGTGGTACGCCTCCGCGGTGGCCGGCATCAGCACCGGCACCACCGTGACGATGCCGCTGCGGGTGTAGGACAGGGTAAAGGTGGCTACGCCCTTGTCCGTGCGGGCGACAACCGAGTACGGGTTGTTCAGGAGATCCGTCGGGGGCCGGCCGTCATCCACCGGGGTGAACTCGGAGTTGGGGAACGAGAGGCTGACGCCCTCCGGCAGGCCGTTGATCAGCGGCTCGTTGTTGCTGGTGAAGGCCTTCAGCTGGAAGGCGTAGGAGCCGCTGGTGACCACCCGGTTGCTCCCATCGACCACCCGCACCGTCACCGTGACCGGTTTGCCGGGCTGCGTGACGGTCGGGGCGGAGGTGACCTCCAGCTTCACACCCGGAAGCGGATCCGTCACCTGCAGCACCAGTGTCGAGATAGAGTACTGGGGGCCGTTGAGGATTTCCCCGCGGATGGTGACGGTGCCCGGGGCGATGCCGACCGCATAGGTGCCGTCGTTGCCGGAGGAGCTCGACCGCCCCTTCGGAATGGTGAGGAAGGAGTCGGTGAGCGATCCGTCGGTGCCCACCGCGGTGAGCTGCAGCCGGATGTCGGTGTTGGTCGGGTTGTTCACAGCCCGGCCGTTCTGGTCCATCAGGCTGGCCCGAATGGTGGTCGTCGAGGCCCCGTCGGGCGCCAGCGTCGGCTTGGTGGCCGTCAGCTGGACCCGGATATCGGTGAGGATGTCCATCTCTCTGGACATGGGGGTGAGACCGGGGGAGGAGGCCTCGACCTGCATGTGCCCCAGTTTGGTCCCCTTCAGGGTGAAGGTGGCGACGCCCTTGTCGGTCACCGGCTGCACCGGGGTGATGGTGACGCCCGACAGGCCGAGCGCCTGCAGCGTGACGATGCGGCCGTAATCATCGGCCACCAGCCTTCCGGCCTCGTCCACCACCTGAACGGTCACCGGCACCTCCTGATTCAGAGCGGGCGCCCGATCGCCGTTGATCGGCAGGATGAAGAGGCCCACCGCCCTGCCGGACGGGGCCTTCACCTCGAAGGTGTAGGCCGCGCGGGCGTTGCCGGACCGGAGTGTGAGGGTGCCACGCCCCGCCTGCGCACCGGTCTTCAGGGTGCTGGTGACGGGGTCAAAGGTGGCCTCTACACCGGTGACCTCCACCTCAACGCCATCGAGGGGCAGGGGAGTTCCCTTCGAATCGACCGCTTCCACATTCAGCCTGGTGCTGGTCTCCGCCAGCACCCAGGCCGGCCCGGTGATCTTCAGCCGGGCGATGACGCCCTTGCGGTCTACTGTGACCGTGGCCAGCGCCTCGTTCTTGGCGTAGTCGTAGGCTGCAACCGTGACGCTGTTGGTGCCCAGGCTGACGATCGCCTCGCCCGAGAACTGTCCGGTCTGGCGGTCGAAGCGGGCTGGCTGGCCCTGGATGTAGACCATGCTGGCGCCGCCCGCCGTGCCGGTGATCGTCACCTTCTCGGACTGCGTGCTCAGGGCGGTCTGGGCCAGCCGGATGGTCGGCGGGGTCTGGTCGTGGTGCTTCTGCGCCAGGGTCCGGCCCCCTTCAACCTCCACATCGATCAGGGTCATGGCCAGCGACCAGAAGATGCGCCCGCGGATGGCGGGCGCCCTGGGGTCCACCCCGGCCGGGACGATGCCCAGGGCGTTGCCGGTGGCCACAATCTGGGCGGGGTCCCAAGGGCCGGAGGGCTCCCGCTCCACCATCCGGAGCAGCACCGTCAGGACCTCCACATAGGTGATCTCAGCCTCCGGCCGGAAGTTGCCCGAGGGATCACCCCGCATGAGGCCCAGCCGCTCGACCACGGCGACCTCCCCCGATGCCCAGTGCCCCTTTGCATCGGCAAAGGGAACCACATCCTTCAGAAGGGTGGCCAGGCTCTCCATATCCACAGCGCGCACGAAGAGCGCCGCCGCCTGGGCGCGGGTAAGGCGGTCGGTCACGTTGACATTCCCGTTTTCATCGCCCCGGACGATGCCGTACTCCTGGAGCATGGCCAGAGCCTCTTCTTCGGTCAGCGCCGTCTCGGCGCGGGAGACCGCCGCTGGAAGCAGGGAGGTCAGAAGGATTAGCAGCAGGAGGAGGGCTGAGAAAGATCGGAACCGTTGGACCATGAGGGGTGGAACCTCCTTTCGCTCAATCCCCACCCGACTTCATAACAGGAAAGAACTGTTTATCATCAACCTTTCGCCATCGATCCAGAGAGTTTCCTGCTCAGGTGGCGGAAAACCCGCAAAGATTCACGCAGGCAGCTACATATTTGGACGTATCTGCCAAAGTCATGGTTGCACTGTTCTGACGTGGCTGTGAAGAACTTCTAACCCTATCACGCAAAAAATGCCGGAACCGATATTGATTAGGTATCGTCTAAGATTAATGGGAAGGCGCGTGAACAGATGAGTGGGTTACAGGATCTAACTACACTGCTTACAAAATTGTATTTATCCAGACGCCCGCTATATGTTTACTTTTCGCCCATTTCTATAGATAATGTATGTAGTGGCACACCATAAGTATTTTGAGGTCCTAAAGGGGGGGCTTGTGGTTATGCGCCGGTCGCTGCGCAAAATTGATACCCGTGAAGTGGGTTCCTACGCGGAGTCGGAGCAGCTGTTCACCGTGCAGTCGCTGGAGGAGGCCCGGCAGCGCCTGACGGCTGACGGTCTGGATCCCGCCAGTTTCTGCTTCTTCACCTGGATGCGCGAGGGTGTCCGGTACTATCGGGTCTGGGAAGACAAGAAGCTCAAGGAAGGGGTTGTCCGGACAGTCCCCTTCGGTGAGGTGGCGGCTAAGCTGAAGCGGGCAGACGCGGAGAAGCTCTACACGGTGGCCAAGCGGTACAGTGGCCAGCGCATCCACTTCAATGTCAGCGGCTCGATGATCGAAGTCGCCGATCGGGAGACGGGTGAGGTGAAGGCCGCCATCAGCGTGCCGCTTGTGGGCGGGGGATTGATCTTCGAGCCCCGCACCTGGACGGAGCGGCAGGCGGCGCACTTTGTAAACGTCATCCTGGTGCGGGGACAGACAGCGGACACCGCCTTCGAGGAGGCCGACTCACTTCAGCCGGTCGCACAGTAGGAATTTATACGGGGACAGTGGAACTGTCCCCGTACACTCTTCTTGGGGGGCCAGTCACGTGTCTCGTAAGTTCAAGTGGGCCGCGGCACTCTTGGCGGCGGTGTTGACCCTGAGCCTCTTTGGCGGAATCGCCGGTGCCGATGATCAGCGGGATTTCCTCTTCGGGCGGATCCGGACCGTCTTCGAGACGGTGGAGAAGTACCACAAGGATGGTGCCGACCTGGAGAAGTTCTTCGCGGGCGCCGTCAAGGGCGGCCTGGAGGCCCTTGGGGACCCGCATACCAACTACTACTCTCCGCCTGAATTCCGGGCGTTCCAGGAGAGCCTGAATGGCCGGGTCACCGGCATCGGTGTCTACCTGGATCTGGACGGGAACTACGTGGTGGTCTCGTCCCCCATCAAGGGCTCCCCGGCGGCCGCGGCGGGGCTGAAGACGGGCGACCGCATCCTTGAGGTCGACGGAACCTCGATCGTCGGGGCGACCCTGGAGGCCGCTGCGGCGCTGATCCGGGGCGAGGAGGGCACCCCTGTCACCCTGAAGGTAGAGCGGCCCTCCGAGCAGCGGACCTTCACCGTCACCATCACCCGGGCGGTGATCCAGATCCCCGAGGTGGATTACCGGATGCTGGAGGATGAGATCGGGTACGTGCAGATTTACAGCTTTGGCAGTGCCGCCTCCCGGGAGTTCTTCCGGGCGGTCGACTCGCTGAAGAACCAGGGGGCCCGGGCGCTTGTCCTGGACCTGAGGCAGAACCCGGGCGGCTATGTCCAGGCTGCCATCGAGGTGGCCAGCGGGTTCGTTCCCGCCAATGAGCCGGTGATGCACGAGGTCGGGCGGAAGGCCCGGACGGTACACCGGAGCCGTGGAACGCTGATCAACCTGCCCGTGGTGGTCCTCGTCGACGGCGGCACCGCCTCCGCTTCGGAGATCGTCGCCGGCGCCATCCAGGACTACGGTGTCGGCCCGCTGGTGGGCACGACCACCTTCGGCAAGGGCACCGTCCAGCAACTCCTCTGGATGGAGGACATGGCGGGAATGAAGGTGACCATCGCCGAGTACCTGACCGCCAAGGAGCGGCATGTCCACGGGATCGGCCTGACGCCGGATGTGGTCGTGGAGCCGCACCAGCCCAACGCGGAGCTCCTCAAGCCGTTGGAGTTTAACCGGGTGCTGCTGGTGGGGCGGGTCGGTCTGGACGTGCTGGCCGTGCAGCAGCGTCTGCACTACCTCGGCTACCGCCCGGACCTGGACGGCTACTTCAGCACCAAGACCAGGCAGGCGGTTCTCCAGTTCGCCAAGAACAACGGGCTGAGGGAAGAGCCGATCGTGGACGGCAAGTTCCTGGAGGCGCTCAACCGGGAGGTTGTCGCCCACGCCGAGCGGGAGGAGCAGTTCGACCTCCAGTTGATCCGGGCCCTCAAGGTCCTGAAGGAGAGCATGGAGTAGGGAACAGAAATGAGGGGCCGTGCCTGCATGAGGCACGGCCCTTTTTTCCGGCGAAAGACGGGACTGACAGGAAGCCTACTTGGCGCTGTAGCCGGCAAGCGACCACTGATTCCCCTTGGCGTACACCTTGAAGCTGGTCGCCTCACTCGCCATGGGTGGGAAGATCACCACGCCCCGGGCCTTTGCCGTTGGAGCCAGCAGGGCGGACAGATCGCCCTGCAGGTGGATGATCTCGCCGGTGGGCAGGTACTGGTTTCCCAGATCATCGACCAGGAAGAGATTGGTTAGCTGGAACTGGTAGAAGCCGCTCGTCTGGTTGTGAATGGTCAGGTCGAAGAGAACGCTGGTGCCAAGGAGGTCGAGCGCATGGCCCCGGACGGCGGGATCGCCGGTCCAGTCCGCATGCCTCACGATCTCGGGCGTCAGGCGGGTCAAGGTGGCCGTCAGCGCCTTTCGATCGGCCATCTCCAGCGGGGCTGTTGCCGAGTTGGCCTGGACCGCCGCAGCGAAGTCCACGGCGCCGTCGCTGGTGGGCTCCGCCAGGGGCCAGCGGTCAATCAGAAGCAGGTTTCCTTCTGCGGCCGCCTGGATCCCCAGGCGAGGCAGCAACTCCTGTGGCAGGTACACCTGGCCGTTGGCCCGAATGGGTGGCGTGGCCATCCTCACCCGCTCCCCATTGGACAGGGCGACCCGGGATCCCACCTTGACCGTCGCCGACAGGTCCCCTCGGGTCAAGGTCAGACTCCCGGCAGCCCCCTCCCGGACCAGCACGCCCAGGGTGGTGAACAGCTCCTGCGGCAGGAGGAGAGTGTTGCGGAGGGAGAGCGCATCGTATCCAACGGCTACCTCTTCCCCATCCACGATATACGAATAGCTGGAACCTACGGCGGCCCTCACCCCGGTCGGCGGCAAGAGGCCAGCAGCAAGGATCATCAGCAGCGCCAGCAGAGCAACCAGGCCCCGGTGCCTCCATACGGTCTGCATATTCTCATTCCTCCTGCTCAGTGCGGATCCGGCAGAGCTGCCACCCCCAGGGCAGGGGCGTGAACCAGGCGAGCACCATTATGGAGGATACAGCTTAAATATCCCTCAACCCTCCCCGTGAAACCAGGCGGACGCCCGAGGAGTCAAACCTGAGGGATCTTCTTCCCACCATTACCGATATCTCGCTGGTCGGGCGGCACAGGAATGAAACTGCCCCATAGCGAAATCAAGGAGAGCCATGAAGCCAATAGCGATAGCGGTGGCACGCATGAAACAGCGGTACTCCGTCGTTCTGTTGCTGGTGCTCCTGGTCACAGTGGTCGGGACCGGGAGCGCCTCCAGCCTGCTGCAGGGACTGGCTGGTCACTGGGCGGCGCCACTGGTGGCGGCCCTGGAGGCCAAAGGGTTGGTCAGCGGTGACGAGTTGGGGCGGTTTGAGCCGGACGCTCCGTTGACACGCGCCCAGATGTCAAAGTTGCTCGTGCTTGGGCTGGGCTTCGGTGAGGATGCCCAGCTGCTGGCGCGCCATTCATCCCGGTTCTCTGATGTGCCCCGCTGGCACTGGGCCAACGGGTACATTGAGTCGCTGGCGGAGACGGGCCTGACCAACGGCTACCCGAGCGGGGAGTTCGGTCCGAACGACCCCGTGACCCGCGCCCAGCTCGCCGTGATGCTGGTGCGGGCAGCCGGCCTGTCCGATCGCCTCCATGGACTTCGCTTTGCCCGAACCCCTTATCAAGATGACGCCGAGATCCCCTCCTGGGCCCGGGCTGAGGTCATCCTGGCAACGGAGCATGGGCTGGTCAACGGCTTCCCCGATGGTACCTTCCGGCCCTCCCAGAGCGTAACCCGGGCGGAGGGCTCTACCGTTCTCCTCCGGTTTCTGAACCTGCGGGGAACCGCCTATCACCTGACGGGGATGCTGACCCGATGGGACGCTCCCAGCAGGACCGGCACCGTGCGGGATGATCTCGGCCAGGAGCATCGCTTTGCCATGGCGGATCAGGCCCAGTACTTCCGCGGGGGTGTCCCCGCAGGCCGGCTGGCGATCAAGCCGCTGGACCGGGTGTGGATCGTTCTGGACGAGGACGGCCTGGGACGATTCATGGAGGCCCACTACCAGGACCTGCTGGCTGAAAGCCTTCAAGTCGAGGGCGGCGAGGCCGTGGTCACCCTGGAGACAGGGGAGCTGCGGACGCTGCCCCTTGAGGCCAACGGCCTGTTCTACGTGAACGGGCGGCCGGCCTCGGTCGCAGATCTTTCGGGGAAGGGCCCGGCCTATCTTGTCATCGATCCGGCCACAGGGGGCGTCCGGGTGATTGACGCCATCGATGCGCCCATCATCGGTGAATACCTGGGTCAACGGGAGTCAACCGGCACGGTTGTGTTCAACCTCGTGGAGAGCCAGTCCGCAGAATACCCGCTGGCGGAAGAGGTTCGCATCTTCCTGAATGGACAGCCCGTGCCCATCACCGAGTTGGCCGCGGGTGATCGCGTCCGGGCCGCCGTCAATGCGGAAGGGCGGCTGACCTTTATCCAGGCAGAGAGGTGAATGGCGGCATGAACAAACCCATCAAACTGGTCGCCGCCGGACTCTTAGCTGCTTTCATGGCCTCCCTGGCCGGTGAGACAGGACCTGCGCAGACAGCGCAGAGAGCCCACCGGCAGGGCGACCTGGCCCATGCCCCCCACATCTCCCCTGCGTACTATCAGGCGGTGGCGGAGGCCGTGGACCAGGGGAAGGAGTACGTGGAGATCGATTTGGCCCTCCCCGATTCCGCTGACCTGCAGCGGCTGCGGGAGGTCGTTCGCGAGGCCGGGGGCGAGATCCTGCTGGAGGAGCCGCGCTATGCCCAGGTCAAGGTGCCCGCAGCGGCCGCGACGTGGATTCCCACGGCGGTCTCAGCGGTGGCTGTCGGTGCCAACCTGCCGGTGCAGACCGACCAGGCCAGTCTGGCGCCCTCCGGGACACCGCTGCGGCGCTCCGATGTGGCTCCGCTGATGCGTACCAACCTGGAGCCCAGTGACATCACCGAGTTCCGCGAGCGATATGGTGTGAGGGGGCAGGGGGTCACCATTGCCGTGGTGGACTCGGGGATCGACCCGGGGCACCCGGACCTGCAGGTCACCTCCGACGGGCGCCCAAAGCTGGTCGACTGGAAGGACTTCACCACCGAGGGCCGGGTGAAGACGTCCCGTACCGTACCGTGGCAGGACACCTTCACGGTCGGTGACCGGACCTACCGGATGCCGCCCGCTCCGGATTCGGGCCGTCCGGCTCGGTTCGGGTTCTGGGAAGAGAGCAAGGTAGTGGGCCGCATCAATCGCGACCTGGACCGGAACGGCCGCACCGTCGATACCTTCGGGGTCCTGGTGGTCGATGCCGGGGGGACCGATGCGTACGACCTGGTCTACGTGGACACCAACGACAACCGGGACTTCAACGATGAGCGCCCCCTGGAGGTTTTCAGGGAGAGCCGGTCGGTCGGTCGGCTTGGCCGGTTCCGGACGGGCGACGCTGCCGAGCAGCAGTTGAACTTCGTGGTGGCCGATGTGGACCCGGCGGGCACCTGGGTGCAGTTCGGGTTCGACGGTCTGGGCCACGGTACCCAGGTGGCGGGCGTGCTTGCCGCCAACAGCCCCCAGGGGCTGACCGGCGTCGCCCCGGGGGCCCAGCTGATGGCGCTCAAGGTCCAGAACTCCAACGACGAGGGCGAGTGGTTCCGCATTCGGGATGCGGTCCAGTACGCGGCCCGCAACGGCGCCTCCGTCATCAACATCAGCCTCGGCGGGCTGGATATCGCCTCGGCGTATGACACCACCGCCTCGGAGTCGCTCAACCAGATCGCTCGGGATTTCGGTGTGATGATTGTCCTCGCCACCGACAATACGGGGCCCGGTCTGACCAGCGGAACGACGATCGGCAACCCCAACGAAATGCTGGCTGTGGGTGCGTACTACAGTCCCGCCATGTGGAAGCGGGACTATGGCTATGTCGTCCCCTCGGAGGGGGTCTGGTGGCGAACAGGCATGGGTCCCCGCGCCGATGGCTCCTATGTGCCGAACCTTATCGCGCCGGGGGGCTCGCCCACCACCTCACCCCGCTGGCTTCACAACACGGGTTACGTCACGGCGGTCGGAACCTCGATTGCCGCGCCGCATGTGAGCGGGGCGGTCGCCCTCCTATTGGAAGCAGCGAGACAGGAGGGGCTGCCCGCCGATCGGGTCAGCATACAGCGATCGCTGGAGTTTGGTGCCCGGCCGCTCCCGGGCGTCCCCACCTTTGAACAGGGGAATGGCCTGCTCAAGCTGAATACCGCGATGGAGCACCTGCGGAAGGTCCACGAAGTGCCCGAACTCTCCGGGCAGACCCTGGAGGGGAAGGGAGGGCTCCTGGCCCGTTCCTTCCAGCCCGGGAACACCTCTTTTGTGATCGCCAACCCCACCGATACCCTGGCCCGGGTGAATGTGTTCAGTTCCGAGTCCTGGGTGCAGCCGGAACTCCGTTCACTCACCATGCCCCCGAAGGAGACCCGCCGGCTTCCTCTCCGGCTCGAGCCGCCAGCGGAGCCGGGGGTTCACAGTGCGTTCCTGCTGCTCAATTATCGTGATCAGTATGGGTTAAGCCTGAAAATCCCCGTTACCTATGTGCGGCCCCTTCAGTTGGACCCCAGGGAGGGGACGTACTCCACCACAGAGACGGTCGGGGTGGCGCGATACAGACGGTACTTTGTGGAGGTGGCTCCCGGCACGGCCCGGTTTGAGGTCTCCACCCTGGTGCAGGACGGTGAACAGGGAGCCAGGGGGCGCGTCCAGGTGCAGGTCTTCCGGCCTGACGGCATGTTGGCCTACCGCTCCGAAGAGATCGGGGCGCGGGGGAAAGGTCTGTTCGCGGAGTTCAAGGCAGACCAGCCGGTGGAAGGGGTCTGGGAGGTGGTTGTCACCGCCCTTCCGGACACGGAAGGTGCCTACCTGTCCGCCACGTACAAACTGGATATCCTGGTTCCCCGGCCCCTCCTCGACCTGCCGATTCGCCTGAACGTCGAGGCGGGCTCGGTTACGACCCACAACATCCGGGTGGCCAACCCGGGGTTCGCCATGATCGCTCGGACGGAGGCCTACGGCCTCCTGCTGCAGGAGCCGGTGGTTCCCTGGACCATGAAGCGAAACCTGCATGAGATCGACAGCTTCCAACTGCCCATCAGCGCTGCTCTGCTGCGCATCGAGGTCGCCAGCGTCATGCCGGCGGACGCCGATCTCACCCTCCATCTCTATCGCAGAGGAACCCCGACGCCCGTCTGGTCCTCCTCCTACCGGGAGCCCATTGATCTTCGAAACCTTCCCACCGGTCACTACCAGGTCTATCTCGTGAACAACGGCCCTCCCATCCGCGAACTGCAGTACCAGTACCGGCGGCTGGTGGCCACCGAGGCCTTCCACCTGATGGCCAGGGACGAGACGCGCCGCCGGGAGCGGGACCAGACCTGGACAGTCCCCCTCACCATCTACGCACCCACGATCCCGGGCCGTTACAAGGGGCAGGTCGTCGTCCTGGATGCCGAGAAGGGAGAGACGGTGGCCTGGTACCCGCTGGAGGTCTCCGTCAGCCAGCCCACCCTCACGGTGAAGCCACTGTTCTCCCCGCTCAAGCCTGGTGTTTCGGGCAGCGTGGTGCTGGAGGTGCGGGACAGCCAGACCAACCGGTTGCTCAACGGGACGCTGACGGTGAACGGCAGGCGGTACGCCACCCGTGGGGGAAGGGTTACGGTGCCCGTCCACCCGTCCGAGCGGGTGGAGACCCTTCGGGTTGAGATGGACCTGAAGGCCTATCAGCATTACAGAGCGGAGATCCGCCTGCCGGTGCGGGATTCCTGGGGAGCCCACCCCACCGGGGTCGACCCAATTTCCGAACACAGCCTGTGGCGCCGGAAGGTGGAGTCGCTCCTCCCCTGAGCCGCCGCCGCCCCGAGAGGGTGACCAGTACATGAACGGACCGCTGATCCTGATCGTGGACGACCAGGCCGGCGTGCGTCTGCTGCTGCGCGAGGTCTTCCGTGAAGCCGGATATCGGGTGACCCTGGCGGCTCATGGACAGGAAGCGCTGGTCCTCGCCTCCGCAGAGCTGCCGGCCCTCGCGCTGGTCGATCTCAAGATGCCGGTGATGGATGGACTGGAGACGCTGCGGGCACTCAAGGGGCTTGACCCCACGATGCCCGTCCTCATGATGACAGCGGTCGGGGAGGGGCGAGTCAGCGAGCTGACCGCCAACGGCGCCCACGACTGCATCACGAAACCTTTCGATGTCTTTGCGCTGCGCGACCAGGTGCAGCGGGTACTCCAGGAGGAGGGGCGGTTATGAAAGAGTCCTTTCTGCGTGTTCGTCTGTCGGCACATGATGCGCACTACGCGGGCAACCTGGTGGATGGCGCCCGGATCCTCGGTCTCTTCGGTGATGCCGCCACGGAGCTGCTGATCCATCACGATGGCGATGAGGGGCTCTTCGTCGCCTATGACCTGGTGGAGTTCAAGGCGCCGGTTTACGCCGGAGACTACCTCGAGGTGCGGGCTCGCATCACCCGGGTTGGGAACACCTCCCGGGCCATGGAGTTCGAGGCGCACAAGGTCATTGCGGCCGACCCCACCCCCGAGCAGCCCTCCCGGGCCACGGTCCTCGACCAGCCACTGCTGGTGGTGCGCGCCACCGGTACCTGCGTGGTGCCGAAACAGTTCCAGCGCACCGTCCGGGAGGGGTAGCCATGGAGAAGTTGGTGATCACCGTGGCCCTGGATGGGGCCGAGGTGACCCGCGAACAGAATCCGTATTTGCCGATCACCCCCGAAGAGATCGCAGCCGATGCGGAGCGCTGCCGCCAGGCCGGTGCAGCGATGGTCCATGTGCACGGGCGCCGACCAGACGGCTCGCCCACCCAGGAGGCTGCGGTCTATGCCGAGATCATCAAGGAGGTGCGCGCCCGCACCGATGTGATCATCCAGGTCTCGACGGGCGGAGCGGTGGGCATGACAGCGGAGGAGCGCATCGCACCCGTTCTTCTCAGGCCTGAGATGGCCACCCTCACCACAGGGACGGTCAACTTCGGAGACGGGGTCTTCCTGAACCCGCCGGCGATGGTGGAGGAGTTCGCCCGGACCATGACAGCCAACGGGGTGGTTCCCGAGATCGAATGCTTCGACCTCGGCCATATTGCGAATGCCCTGGCGCTGGTGAAGAAGGGTGTACTCTCCCTTCCGCTCCACTTCGACTTCGTCATGGGCGTGCCGGGGGGGATCGCACCCACCGTTCGGAATCTCCTTCACATGAGCGAGTCCATCCCGCCCGGCTGCACCTGGTCGGTGGCCGGTATCGGCCGGGCACAGCTCCCCCTGGCCACGGCGGCCATTCTCCTGGGCGGCCATGTCCGAGTTGGACTGGAGGATAACCTTTACTACCAAAAAGGTATACTGGCGTCTAATGAGATGCTGGTCGCCCGTGTGGTGCGGCTCGCGCGAGAACTGGGCCGCGAAGTCGCGACTCCCGACGAGGCAAGAAGGATATTGCGCCTTTCTGATCGAACCCCTAACTGACAAACATTAGCTAAAACATGTAGGTCTGGCTGGTCAGAAGGGGGGGGAAGGCCCGTGCTCATAGCAGCTTGCACGACCTTCGCAGTTCGCTGCCCTCACTGCGGGAAATTGGAGATGACCTCCATCTCGCGATTCGCCCTGGGCCGGGGTAATTCGGTCAAGGTAACCTGCTCCTGCGGCCATCACCAGTTGACGGTCGGGGCCAGGCAGGGACAGGTCTGGCTGCAGGTTCCCTGCTACCTCTGCGACGGGGTCCATTTCCTCTACTTCAACCCCGACGCCTTCTGGAAGCAGGACCTGAAGCAGGTCCCCTGCGCCGAGACCGAACTGCAGCTTGGCGTCTTCGGCGGGGAAGAGGCGGTCTCCAGCTACGCCAAGCCCGGGAGCAGTGAACTGGAGCGCCTCCTGGAAGACGCGGCCTTCGATGAATACTTCGACGAGCCGACGATCATGTATCAGACGCTCAGCCTGATTCACTCGCTGAGCGAAGAGGGGAAGCTGAGCTGCACCTGCGGGAGCCAGGAGATCTCGGTGGACATCTTCCCCGACCGCCTGGAACTCTCGTGCCCCGACTGTGGAAGGCACAAGGCGGTGCCCGCCACCACGGAGGAGGACCTGGCCCGGCTTCAGCGGGTCTCCCACGTGAAGGTGGGCGGCGATGCGCCCAGTCGGCGCAAAGGGAGCAAGAAGTAGACGAGCAAGGCCGGGGGCGCTATCCCCGGCCTCACCGCTTACCTGCTGGTACTTTTAGACCAGCCAGTCCTGTGGTAACCTTGGATGGGAGCCAAGCAGATTTCGGCCAAGACCCTGAGAGGAGAGTCTCCAGTGAAGTTTTTTATTGATACCGCGAACGTCAATGAGATCGGGGAAGTAGCCTCCTGGGGTGTGCTCAGCGGCGTGACCACCAACCCCTCGCTGGTGGCCAAGGAAGGCCGGGACTTCAAGCAGGTCCTCCGGGAGATCATCGAGATCGTCGATGGTCCGATCAGCGCGGAGGTCGTCAGCCTGAAGGCCGACGAGATGGTGGCAGAGGCGAAGCAGTACTACGAGATGCACGATAACATCGTGATCAAGCTGCCCATGACCGATGAGGGTCTCAAGGCCTGTGCCCGCCTCAGCAAGATGGGGGTAAAGACCAACCTCACCCTCATCTTTACGCCCAACCAGGCGCTGCTCTGTGCCCGGGCGGGCGCGACCTTTGTGTCGCCCTTCGTCGGTCGTCTTGACGACATCTCCACCGACGGCATCCAGTTGATCCGTGACATAGCGGAGATCTTCGATCTGCACGGGATTGAGACCGAGATCATCTCCGCCTCGATCCGCACCCCCGGCCAGGTGGTCGAGTCCGCCAAGGCCGGCGCCCACATCGCCACGATCCCCTACAAGGTCTTCCAGCAGATGCTGAAGCACCCGCTGACCGATGCGGGGATTGAGCGGTTCCTCAAGGACTGGGAGGCCGCCCAGGGCAAGGTGTAGGCCATGGCCAGAAGGGGCCCGGTGCTCGCGCCGGGCTTTTTCGCGCCCCTGTAAGGGATAGAGAACCTCGATCGACATTGCTTATAGAATCTATAACCCCGATTTGCGTTGGCCCGGTAAAATGAAAGGGTGTTAGGACGCTGCAACCCACTCAAGGAGGATGCGCTGGTGGAGCGGGAGTTGGCACTGGAACTGGTGCGTGTGACCGAGGCGGCAGCCTTGGCATGCGGCCGGTGGATGGGTCGCGGCGACAAGCACATGGCCGATCAACTCGCGGTGGATGCGATGAGGGCGGGCTTTGACACCGTCCATATCGAAGGCGAGGTGGTCATCGGCGAGGGTGAGATGGACGAGGCCCCCATGCTCTACATCGGCGAGAAGGTTGGCGCCGGTGGCATCCCGGTGGACGTGGCCGTTGACCCGCTGGAGGGGACGAACCTGGTTGCCAAGGGTCTGAACGGCTCGATCGCCGTGGTGGCGGTTGCTCCGAGGGGCTGCCTGCTCCACGCCCCGGACATGTACATGGAAAAGATCGCTGTCGGCCCGTCGGCGCAGGGGTGCATTGATATCACCGCCTCGATCACCGCCAACCTGAAGTGGGTCGCGCGGGCGAAGCGGAAGGACGTGAGCGATCTTACCGTCGTCATTCTCGACCGCCCCCGCCACCAGGCGATGATCCAGGAGTGCCGCGAGGCCGGCGCCCGGATCAAGCTGATCTCCGACGGCGATGTGGCTCCGGCTGTGGCCGCGGCCATCGACGAGACCGGTGTCGACATCCTGCTGGGCATCGGCGGCGCACCCGAAGGGGTGCTGGCGGCCGCTGCACTCAAGTGCCTCGGGGGTGACATGCAGGCCCGTCTGAAGCCGGAGAATGCGGAGGAGTATGCCCGCTGCCAGGCGATGGGCCTGAGCAATCCCGATCAGGTGCTACGGCTGGAGGACCTGGTGAGAGGGGAGGAGGTCTTCTTCGCCGCGACGGGTATAACCGATGGTGATCTGCTCCGGGGGGTGCGGTACCAGGGGCACAACACCGCCCGCACCCATTCCATCGCCCTGCGGGGGAAGACCGGCACCGTACGCTTTATTGAGGCACTCCACCACCTGGATCGGAAGCCGCAGTGGGTCCGCCCCCGATCCGGTCGGTAGGCTGACATAACGTGGGCCAGTGGGGCATACACCTCTCCTATCGACCGATGGGGGTGGGGCAGGTGTTGGAGCCGGCGCTGGTCCGACGGATTTTGACAGGGGTGTTGCTGGCCTGCCTCGTTGCGGGGGCCGGGGTGCTGGGGTGGATGCAGTCCGCTGCCGGTCGCCGGGCTCGGGAGGTAGACCGGCCCGCCGCGGGTGGGGTTCTGGTGCAGTCGGAGGCGGGGCAGGAGCCCGAGCCCCGGCCCCCGGCCCCTGTGGAGAGAGCCGGGGAACAGGGAGCCATGCAGCGGCCCCTGCAGGCGGCCGCTGTTCGACAGGTGCCCACACCGGCCCCACCGGCCCGCGGGGGCCGCCGGTCCGATCCCGTCCACGAGGTGCGCCAGGGGGAGACCCTCTACCGCATCGCCCGGACCTACGGGGTGACGGTGACCGCGGTTCAGCAGGCCAACGGCCTGGCCACCGACCTCATCCGCCCCGGACAGCTGCTGGTGCTCCCGGGCCGGGGGGCTGGGAGCGCCCTCGCCGCGGGGGGAACCTTCATCTGGCCGGTCGGGGCGCCGGTAAGCTCCTACTTCGGGCCCCGCTGGGGCCGGCAGCACAAGGGAATCGATCTGGCGGCCAACCATGGCGATCAGATCCGGGCCAGCCGTGACGGTCAGGTCGTGACCGCAGGGGTGGTGCCCGGCTACGGCGAGACGGTGATCCTGGCGCACAGCGATGGTTCCCGCACCCTTTACGCCCACTGTTCCAGGCTGCTGGTGAAGCCGGGAGAGCGGGTGAAGCAGGGGGAGGCGATCGCCCTGGTAGGTTCCACCGGACACTCCACCGGGCCACACCTCCACTTTGAGATCATCGTGAACGGCCAACCGGCCGATCCGCTTCTCTACCTTCCGCGTCGTTAAAGGGACGGCCCCCTTCCAACGTGCAGAGATCGGCCCGGGGACTGCAACGTGTCGACAATCCGTGAACATCGCGGAAATCCTGTCCACGAAAGTTTCCACACCTACGGTGGAGTTATCCACAATATCCACATAGGGGTGTTGGTAAATATTCTAGCAACATAGGGCTAGGTTCGACAGGCGAAGAGGATTTCCACTCATTTGCGAACAACACAACCTTAACAGAGTCCTGTCTCTGGTCCTCGGCAAATCGTAGGGCCTCGAAATATGTCGAAGGCAGACCATTTGGTGAACAGAAAAGCCCCCGGGGAGGCATCCAGCTCCCCGGGGTTTTGTCATCACGTGATGTCAATGCGAGGGTTTTAGGACCAGCTTCTTCCCCTGGGTGTACGCCTCAAACTGGCGGGGGAAGAGCTCACCTTGGTTGTGGAAGAGCGATTGGTCGTCGTAGTGCGGGCTCAGGAAGTGGCCGCTCTGGCCGGGCAGCACGATGGAGCGGCTGTTCCGGGTGGGGTCGGCCAGGTCAACCACCTGTCGCCACGGGGCGGAGGTCTTGACCCGACCATCCTCCCCAAATGACATCTGGGCCACGGTGATCCCGCTGCCGCCCACCGGGTAGGACTTGGGGTTCAGCACCCAGCCCAGGGGCTTCACCGCCCCACCGATGGGATGGGGTGGCTGGATGCGGTGGTACTTGCCCCAGGCCCACTTCGCGGGGTCCCCCCCCTGCAGCGCCGCCGCCCGCTTCACAGCCTCCCGGAAGGAGCTTATCGCCAGTGTCTCAAGCCCACCGGCCTGCTTGATCCAGTCGTTCTCCTCGCCCTTTGCCGCCCTCAACAGCGCCAGGTCGGTCACGTTTCCCCGGTCGGACATCCGCTTGTAGAGCTCCTCGCCCATCAGGGGCTCATAGAGCAGCTTGGTCAGGGCACCGTACCAGAGGTGGAAGACCAGCGGACCGGTCTCCCCGGCGCCATCCACCTGGTTCCAGTTCTTGATCACGGTGAGCGCCTTCTGCTCCTGCTGACTCATGGAGGCGGCCGCCTTCTCCACCGCGGGCAGGAGAACAGGCAGGAGCGTCCGGGCGTGCAGGTTGGCGTAGTCGACCTGCATCGACTGCATCTCCTCCAGCGTCAGGCTCCCTTTGCCCGCCTCAATCATCTCGGTAATCCGCATCGCCCGGTAGGGCTGCGCCCAGCTCAAGCTGATCAGGTAGGGGTAGGAGTCAGGGGCTACCTTGTTGTTGGCCGTGACGATGTACCCCTTCGCCGGATTGACCACCTCCGGCATCTCATCGAAGGGGATGAAGCCCGTCCACTCGTACTCACCCGTCCACCCCGGCATCGGGAAGAGGCCGTTTCCGCGCGCCCGGATGGGGATGATCCCACCGGCGCGGTAGGCAATGGTCCCATCCACCGACGCGAAGACAAAGTTTTGGGTCGGCACCTGAAAGCTCTTCAGTGCCTCTCGGAACTCGCTCCAGTTCTGTGCCCGGACGAACTGGAGGACCGCCTCCAGCTCCGGCGTGCCCATGTGGGCCGTCCACTTGAGGGCCAGCGCCTCCTGGGGGCGGTTCTTCTCATCGCCCACCACCTCGGAGATGATCGGGCCGTGGCGGGTCACCACCACCTCGAACTCCACCGGCTCCTTCCCCTTGACCGGGATCAGTTCCTTGTAGACCGTCGCGTCCTCGTACTTCCCCTTGAAGAGGAACTGGTAGGGGTTCTCGGGGTTGCGCCGCTCCACGTAGAGATCCTGGACATCCGGCCCGGTGTTGGTCACGCCCCAGGCGATCTTCTCGTTCTGGCCGATCACGATGCCGGGGGCCCCGGGGAACATGGTCCCAAAGGCGTTGATCTGACCCGGGATGATCAGGTGCTGCTCATACCAGATGGAGGGCGTCCGCACGCCCAGATGCGGGTCGTTGGCCAGCAGGGGCTTGCCCGACTTGGTCCACCTGCCCGAGACCACCCAGTTGTTCGAGCCCACCCACTCTTCCGGGAAGACGGCAGCACCGAGGAGGCCGCTGAGGTCAAGACTGCCACCCACATAGGGGAGGTCGGCCGCTACCCCCCTCAGGCCATCCGTGGAGGAGGCCCCCTCCTGGTCGAGGATGGTGATGCCGTCCTCGGGGTAGACCGGCAGCAGTTGATCGGCCAGGTCGATGCCGACCTTCTGGCGGAGCTGCAGGCGGTAGACCTCGGCTGCGAAGTTGCCGCCCAGGTCGTAGGCCATGATCTTGCCGATGATCGCCGAGTCGGCCGGGGTCCAGGGCTCGGGCTTGTACCCCAGGAGGGTGAACTCCACCGGCAGCCTTCCCGCCGCCACAGCCTGGTTGATGAAGGCGTTCACGCCGGCCGCGTAGGCCTCCAGCAGCGCTGCGGTCTCCGGGCGATAGGCTTTGACCGACTCCTCGGCAGCTCGCCGCAGGTTGAGCGCCCGGAAGAACTTGTCGGTCTTCAGCTGGCTGGCGCCCATGACCTCAGAGAGACGGCCGCTGGCGGCGCGACGGGTCAGGTCCATCTGCCAGAGTCGATCCTGGGCGACCACGTAGCCCTGTGCCATGTAGAGGTCGTGCTCGTTGGAGGCCTCGATGTGCGGGACCCCCCGCTCGTCGCGATAAACCGTGACAGCGGCCCGAAGCCCCGGGAGCGTGACCTCCCCGGTCAGGACCGGCAGGCTGCGCCTGGCGTAGGCGTATCCCCCGGCCGCCCCGAGGAGAACCAGGAGGACCAGGCCGGCAGCAGCGAAGGCGAACCAGCGGGCCAGGGGCCGGGACCTTGGTGCGGGAACAGAAGGAGCCAGAGGTGATGAACTGGCCACGAAGAAGCCCTCCCCCCACTATAAATAGCACTTTGTATGTATTCTTTGATTTGTTAAGAATTCCTCGGCGGCAGAAAAAAAGAAGCTACGCTGAGTGTTGTGGAGCGCTGGAAGCGCTCCGGAAAATGAAAGGCATCCAATAGGTCCTGTCGAAGTTCGGTGCGACCTCGCAAGTCAGACCGAACAGAAGGAGGACTTATT
>JBMONC010000075.1:9318-62978 GCA_049324875.1 Bacillota bacterium | reverse complement strand
GACCAGGCTATCTTGGTCTCCAGCTCGGGCACGGCGGCGATCCAGGCGCCCAGGCAGTGGACCGAGGCGACCAGGGCTCCATGAATATCGGCCAGCCGGCGGGCGGTCTCCTCAACGCCAAAGGAGCCATAGCGGGTTCTGCCTAACAAGGGGGTCTCCTCCTGATCACGATATCAGACGATCCATGAAGCATTCGCCATTGGTCACCCGAGCCCTGCCCCGCCTTCGGGATCAGCCCTTCGCCTGCAGCCCAAAGGCGGTGCGGGCAGGTCGGCCTGGAATCGACCTGGGGAGGCGACGCTGCTCCCTGCGGGGCGGGGCTCGTCCCTCCTCCGCTTCGAAGAACCGCCCCTCATCCACCGTCTCCCCGCACTCCGGGCAGATGACAAAATCCACGGGGGCATCATAGGCGACCATACCATGGGTCATCTCCTGCATGACGAAGATATCATCCCAGGCCCAGGAGAATCGGTGCCCACAGTTCGGACAGGTGAAATCCCGTGATCCAAGATCCGGCGACGCTTATCCCTCCAGGGCAGCACCGAAGACGGGGCGCCAACAGGACGGGGGGGAGGCCATCCACCGGGCCACCATGCTCTCAGTTTACCGACCTCACGCACATCTTTCAAATGGGGGAGGGCGGCCCATGCTGGCAGGAGCAGGGAACGGCTTTGCCCCCGGCGAATCCCAGAGCTAGGGAAGCCAACTGGAGGGATTCGTTATGCCGAAGTCAATGAAAAGGATCCTGACGCTCCTGCTCACCACCCTGCTCACCCTGACCCTCGCTGCCTCGGCTGCCGCTGAGACCCAGCCGGTGACGACGGCCCCGGCGACCGAGCCCTCCCCCCTGGAGCAACGGCTCGAGGCCCTGGAGAAGCGGCTGGCCGAACTGGAGCGGCTGCTGGCCCTGACCACCATCGACATCCCGGCCCTGGTGGCGAAGAGCCAACCGGCGGTGGTCAGCCTCTACCTGGTCACCGATCAGGACCGGGTGATCGCCGAGGGGACCGGGTTTCTCTGGTCGAAGGACGGTACCATCCTGACCAACGCCCACGTCGTGCAGGATGAGGAGCTGCGGGTCAAGGCGAAGTTCGCCGATGGCAGGGTGCTGGACGCTGAGCGGGTGCTGGTCGACTCCTTCCTCGACCTGGCCATCCTGGATGTGGAGGGGACGGACCATCCCTTCCTGACCTTTGCCAAGGAGAAGCCGGCGGTGGGCGCCCCGGTGGTGGTCATCGGCAACGCGGCGGGCTACAGCCACTCGGTCAGCTTCGGCATCGTCAGCGGGGTGGACCGGCCCAGCCCCTATCACGCCATCGTCCACTACCCCTCGCTGCAGACCGATGCCGCCATCAACCACGGCAACTCGGGCGGTCCCATCCTCAATGCCGCCGGTGAGGTGGTGGCGATCGCCACCTGGACGGAGGGAAAGGGCGAGACCGACTCCATCGCCTTCGGCATCCCGGTGGACCAGGTGATGGCGGCGCTGGCCAAGCGGGACCCGAAGAAGGGGATCGTCCGGCCCTGGTTCGGCATCTCGGTCCAGGAGCCCTACTGGGCACGGGGCGGCCTGCCCAACGACCTGGGGCTGATGATTACCGACCTGCACCCGTCCAGCTTCGCCGCCAAGGTGGGGCTGAAGCCGGAGGACTACATCATGAAGGTGAACGGCGTCCCCGTCAACTACCTGATGGACCTGCGCCGGGAGCTGGAGAAGACCAAGCCGGGCCAGACGGTCACCTTCACCGTGGAGCGGCTGGTAGGCGAGAAGTGGGTACCCATGAACTTCCGGGTGGTGGCCGGCGAGTATTCGGCGGTGACCGCTCCCCTGATCCCCACCCTGCGCTACGATCCGGAGACGGATGATATCTTCTAAGAGGCGAGGCGCCCCTGCCGAGACCGGCAGGGGCGTCGTTCTGTCAGTTGTGGACACCGAGGCAGACGGAGAAACCATGGTGAACGCCCGGCTTGTGGCCGCCCTCCCCGAGACTGCCCGCCTGGGCCATCGGACGGATGTGGTGCCAGGCGTACTCCTGGCCGCTCGGGCTGCCGTCGCCGTTCGAGTCGTTGCAGGGCGGAGCCGTGTGGGCTGAAGCGGTTCCGGCCAGAGCCAGGGTCAGGAGCATCAGCATCAGGACGACCACGGTAACCTTTCTCATCCGCAACTCCTCCCTTGTCCTTGGGTCTGCCTGACATACGGACAGGGGGAGGGGTTGGATCACTCCTTGGGCTCTTCGGCGGCAAAAAAGGCCATCGCCTTGTCGATCTCGGTCAGGTAGAGGTTCGCCTTGTCGATCCGCTCGGTGCGGGCGGTCAGCTCCGCCTCGCACTGGGCCTTCTCCTCCTGGATCGCCGCCTCCAGCAGAGCCAGCCGCTCGGCGTTCAGCTTCTTCCGGGACTCCATCAGCTCCTGCTCCGTCCGGATCTGCGACCGGTAGAGCTCCTCGGCCCGCTGGAAGGAGCCGATCAGCGCTTCGGGGTCCATGCCGGCGAACTGGAGGGTGCGGACGATCAGCTCGCGCGCCTTCTCCACCGGGATGTCGGTCAGCGGCAGCGAGGAGAGCAGCTGGATCGCCTGCTGGACCCTCTGGACATCCGGATCGGCCGACAGATCGGCAGGGGCGTCCGGCAGGGCGGCCTCGGGCGTCGCCGGGCTCTCGCCGGCAGCGGCCTGGGAGGCCGGGGGCTGCTCCTTCCCCTCCTCAAACTCCACAAAGGCGCCCAGCGCCTTCTTAAACAGGCTCATCCTGCAGACCTCCTTTGCTGGCTGCTAGGCACGGACCCGTGCCCGGTGCTGTACCTCCTCCAGCGCCTGGTCCATCGCCTCCGCCTCCAGGAGGAGGTCATGGACCCGGTTGCCCTCCTCGTTGGTGGCATCGGGCTCAAACATCCGCCGGCGGAGCATGTCAAGGGTCGACTCGATGGCGGCCAGCTTGGCCAGGTAGCGCTCGGCGGCCGCCTCCTCGTCCTCTTCGCGGGCAAGGACCCGCTCATCCATCTCAATGGCCCGGAGCAGGAGG
This sequence comes from Bacillota bacterium, assembly GCA_049324875.1. GTDB lineage: Bacteria > Bacillota > Sulfobacillia > Symbiobacteriales > Symbiobacteriaceae > JAWLHU01. Next base: position 59,958 of record JBMONC010000075.1, on the reverse strand, counting down.
CTGCGGGCCTCCATGTCAGTGATCTCCCGGAGCCGTGCCTTGTTGCGGCGGAGCCGTTCCACCACCACCTGCAGATCGGCGTTGGGCCCGCCCTTCACGTAGATCTCGTGGTAGGCCCGCACAATGCGCAGGTAGTGATGGGCCAGGCGGAGCGCCTCCTCCACCCAGCGGGCCCTTTCGGGGTCGTTGTTCGGCTTCCGGAGCCACTCACGGTAGAGGGAGACGGCGGCGTTGACCACCTCCTGCGCCCGGAAGGCCCAGGAGCGGGTCTCGCCCCGCCGGGAGACGGTGGGCAGGCGGCCGCTCACCTCCCGTATGGTCTCCTGGAGCTCCTGGTAGCGCTTGGCCAGCCCCTCGGCAATCAGCGCTCGCTCGGCCGCCTGCTGAAGCGCCGGGCTCTGGGCGAGCTTCTGGACCGCCCAGAGGTAGAGCCCGAGGCCGATCACCGCCGGGAAGGGGTTGGAGAGCGCAGCAGCCGCCACGATGCCAGCTCCGAGCCAGATCAGCGTCCGCCAGTCGCTGGCAGCTGCGAGGATACGCTTGATCGCCATCTCGTCTTGCTCCCTTCTACCGGCGCGCTCCGCTCAGCGAGTGGGTTCCCGCAGCAGGCGGAACTCGGTGCGCCGGTTCTTGGCCTTCTCCTCAGCGTTCTTGGGGTTGGGGAAGAGGGGTTTGGTATCCCCAAAGCCGCGGACGATCAGCTGTGCCTCGGGGAAGCCGAGGGCCATCAGCTCCCGCTTGACGGACTCCGCCCGCCCCAGGCTGAGCCGGGTCAGGAAGCCAACGTCGCCGCCGACATCGGTGTGGCCGTCGATCAGCAGGTAGAAGTTGGGGAACTGCTTCATCAGCGGCACCAGCACCTCGTTGATCACCTTCTTGCCCGCCGGGGTGATCGCGGTGGCGTCGGGCGCGAACTCGATGTTCGGGATCGCCATCTGGGCGACCTCATTCAGCTTGGTGGCATCGGCGTTCGGCTGGAACTCCTTCGGCCTCTCCGCCACCGGGACGGCGGCGCCGCTCTTGGACGGATCGATGGCGCCGACCTTCAAGGTGACGTCATCCTTGATCGCCGCCAGGGTGCCGTTGAAGGCGATCTGCTCGCTGGGGCCGTTGATCTTCTCGATCCGGCGCCAGTTCTCCACGGCGAACTTGATCATCTGGTCCAGCTCGGACTTCTGGCTGATGCCCATCAGCTTCAAGTTCTCCTCGAAGCCGACCAGCCGGATCTCGTTGGTGAAGATCTCCTTGACCGCAGCGGCGTCAAAATCGGTGCCGTAGATCGGCTCCTCCTTGCCCCCCTCGGTGTAGGTGGCCTTGTTCAAGGCCTCCGCCCAGCGGTCATAGGCCAGCTCAGGCCGCTCCTGGATGTGCTTAACCGTCGCAAACCAGAACTTGAGGAAGGCCTCTGCCTTCTCCGGGTTCTTGGCCACGTAGGCCCGGTTGGCGATCAGCACATCCGGGATCAGGGTGGGCATGTCGGCGGTGGAGAGGAGCACGGATGAGCCGGGCTTGTTCTTCAGCACCTCGCTCATGCCGGGCTGCCAGTAAGCGATGGCGTCCAGCTTTCCGCTCACGAAGTCCTGCTGCAGCTTCGCCTCGTCGTCGTAGGGGACGCCCTTTACATCCTCCAGCCGCATGTCGACCATGCGGAGCAGGAAGGAGAGCATGTACTTGGAGGTGCCGTCATCGAAGTAGCCGACCCGCTTGTTGATCAGGTCGTTGACCGTCTTGATGCCCTGCTGGACGATGACGCCGTCACCGCCCCGGCTGAAGTCGATAAAGGCGAGGACGACCACCTGGTCGGCGTACTTGCCGTTCTCCACCTTCTCCAGGTTGCGGATCAGGGAGGGCCACGACATCTCGGAGAAGTGGGCCTTCCCCTCGCCCAGGGCGACCAGCCGCTCGTGATCGGAGCCGTAGAAGCTCTGGGAGAGCTCCAGCTCGAAGTCGCGGTCATAGCCGCGCAGCAGGCCCAGCTCCGGGATGGAGCCGGTGATCCAGGTGTCCCGGGCGTAGATGACGGCGTCCTTGCTGGGGGCGACGCTGGTGGTCCGCTGGGTGGTCAGCTTCTCGTCGATCAGGCCCTGAATCCGTTCCCACTGGAAGTAGCCGACGACTCCACCGATGATCAGCAGGAAGATGAAGAGATTGCCCCATTTGACTTTCATGCGCGAATGCCTCCTGCCCCGGGATCTGCGCCTCTTGACGGGACCCGTGACGCCATGCGCCACGGGTCCCGTCCCTGTGCATCGCTACTGCTGAGTCTTCTCCTTGACCACCCGGCCCTCCTCTTCGAGGGAGACGGGGTCGTCGCCGAAGAGCGCAGCCAGCTTCTCCTCGGCCCGGCTCTTGGCGGCGGATGTCTTCAGGTCCCGCATGCGGGTATCGATGGAGTTCTTGCCGAGCTCGGCCACGGCATCCTCCTTCGCCAGCTTGCCCTGGATCAGCTCCTCCGCCTGCTTCAGCCCCTCGTTCACCTTCCCGGCACCGTTCTCGGTGGCGTAGTTGGAACGGAGGTTGTTCATCTCCTTCTTCAGGTCGGCCAGGTCGGCCTGCACCTTCAGCTGCTCGATCTGGCTCATCTTCTGGAACATCTCGGTCTGGAAGTTCTCGAACTCCTTGCGGGCGTTATCCGCCTCGGCCTTGATGGCATCGTAGGCCTGCTGGGCGGTCTCCAGGGCGGCGGTCAGGTGCTCCTCCTGGATCAGGAGCTGGAGCGCCATCTCACGGTCGTTCTGCCGCTTTGCCTCCTGGATCATCCGGCGGCACTCGTCCAGCTCCTTCTCGGCGGACTTCAGCTTCGCCGCAGCCACCTTCTCCCGGGCGATGATGTTGGCCGTGGTGGTGTTGTAGCGGACCTTGGCAGCGTTCAGCTGGTTCTTGATATCCTCCAGCAGCGCCTTCGGGTTCCGCTCCTCCAGCCCGCCGATGAACAGGGAGAGGAACCCGCGAATCAGACGGCCCAGACGCTCAAAGAATCCCATGGTGGTCATCCTCCTTCAACGTTGTCGTTGTGCTTAACGAAGCTGCATCAGCTTGAAACGGTATACCCGCTCCTCCAGGGCCTTGCGGTCATCAAGCCGGTCCCGGAACTCGGGGGGCAGTACATCCTTGTCGTCGCATTCCAGAATCGCCAGATCGGTCATGAACTCCACCTGACCGGTGGAGGGGCGGATTCGCTCCAGTGCGGCATCGATGTCGGCCTGGGTGATCTCGCTCCGCCCGGCGTCCTCCGCCAGCTCCCAGGCCTTCAGGACCACCGACTCCAACTCGGCGCCGGTGTAGCCCTCGGTCTTGCCGGCGGCCTCCTCCCAGCTGGGGTTACCTCCCATCTTATAGCGCCTGTGCAGCGCCTGGAGAATCGCCACCCGCTGGGCCCAGCCGGGGAGCAGGAAGGGGATCTTGCGGTCAAACCGGCCCGGGCGCTTCAGTGCGGGGTCCATCAGGTCGGGACGGTTGGTGGCGGCGATGAAGACGATGCGGCCCCGGTTGTGCAGGTTGGACATGAAGTCCAGCATGCGGGCGAAGAGCCGCTGCTGCACCCCGCTGTCTGTGCCGTTGCCCCGCTGCAGGATCTGGTCGACCTCGTCGATCAGCACCAGGCAAGGGGCGAGCGATTCGATGCCCAGCAGCGCCTTCTCCAGGTTCTGCTCGCTGAGGCCGACGTAGGGGCCGAGGATCTTGTTGAAGTTGAGCTTCACCCCGTTGACGCCGCTCTCCGCCACAAGGGCGTAGAAGAAGAAGGATTTGCCGGTGCCGGAGGGGCCGGTCAGCAGAACGCCCAGGGGGACCCGGCGGTAGTTGCCGGTGCGGAGCGGAGCGACAATGTTCCGGGCGGCGAAGAGCTTCGCCTCGGTCAACCCGCCGACGACAGAGAAGTCGTGGCGGGGCTCCACGATCTCCAGGACATCGCCGAACTCGGACCGGATCAGCGACTCCTTTCGATCCCGGGCGAAGTCGATGGTGATCGGCTGCCCGGAGGCCTCGGCCCGCAGGCCGATGTCCTCGATCAGGATGCGGGAGAGGCCCGCTGTGGCGTTGGCCAGCTCCAGGGGGGTGATGGCCATGTTCAGCTTCCGCTTCTCCACCATCGCCTCGATGTAGCTCAGCCGAGCCTCCAGATCGGGGAGCGGCACCATGATCGATTCGGTCTTGGTGGAGGCGAGCCGCAGGTGCGGGTGCAGTTCGGTGAGCGACTGGGTCAGCAGGATCACCGGGCTGCCCATCCGGTTGAGCCGGATATCGCCGGCCCACTTCTTGATGAAGGTGAGCGCCCGCAGCTCCTCCTGGTCCATGGTGGCCAGGTCCTCGGTGGGCAGGATCGTCTCCGCCTGCTCGATCACCACCGCCGAGGGCTCGGCGTAGATCAGCCTGTCGAGCAGGGCGAAGGCGGCGCCCGGGGAGACGGGGAGTTTGACCTCCTCCCCCTCCCGCACCCACTCCCCGGTCAGTATGCGGATGAACTCCTCCCGCATACCCGGGCGAGCAAAGGTGATTCCCTCGGCCCGGTTGTAGACCGCCACCACCCGGCGGGGCCGGTCGGTGGGGGCGTGGGCCGGGTTTTCCAGGAAGTCCTGGATCACCACATCCCGCACTCGCCGGTTGTCGGGCCCGGCGTAGTCCGCCACGTTGAAGTGGAGGACGAAGAGGTTGGCAATGGAACTCTTGTACTTGAAGATCAAGTCGTCCAGCCAGGATGGGCGCATGGGCTGTACCTCCTGCGGGGTTTCCCGCGGAAAGTATTGGCTCTCTAGAGCAGGAACTCCTTCCGAACCAACCAAGTTAAACAGCTTCGGGTGTTCCTGCAACCTGTATGAAAGATGCGTATGGCGGTGAAAAAGGTTCGCGCCCGTGCTCCCCTTCCGTGAGAAGGACCTGGCTCCCACGGCAGGGCCAGGTCCTTGCGGCTTATTCCGTACAGCCCTCTGCCGGCGCCGGTTCAGCTGACCAGGATGAAACCGAACGCCTCGCCCAGCCGGGCCCTGATCGCCTGCCGGAGCGCCTGGTGCTCGGCCCGCCGGAGCTGCGGGTCCTGCCGGACCAGCTCCAGCGCCTCCGCCCGGGCCTTCTCCAGAATCGGCAGATCGGCGATCGGGTTGGCCACCTTCAGGTCGGGCATGCCGTGCTGCCGGGTGCCGAAGAACTCGCCGGGCCCCCGCAGCTCCAGGTCCTTCTCGGAGAGGGAGAAGCCGTCGGCGTACTTCTGCATCACCTGCATCCGCTCCCGGGCCTCCTCGTTCTTGGCGTCGGAGATCAGCACGCAGTAGGATTGATGCGGCCCGCGGCCCACCCGGCCCCGGAGCTGGTGCAGCTGGGAGAGCCCGAACCGGTCGGCCCCCTCGATGATGATCATGGAGGCGTTGGGCACGTCGACGCCCACCTCCACCACGGTGGTGGCGACCAGCACCTGGATCTCGCCCCGGCGGAACTGCTCCATCACCGCCTCCTTCTCGGCGGGCCTGAGCCGCCCGTGGAGCAGGCCGAACCGGACCTGGGGGTACTGGTCGGCCAGCCTGTCCCGCCACTCGGTGGCGGCCTGGGCCTGCAACTTGTCCGACTCCTCCACCAGCGGGCAGATCACATAACCCTGCCGGCCTGCCGCCACCTCGGTCTTCACCAGGTGGTCATAGACCTTCCGCCGGTCCGCCTCGGGCCGCCAGTAGGTGCCCACCGGCTTGCGGCCCGGGGGAAGCTGGTCGATGATCGAGACGTCCAGGTCGCCGTAGAGGGTCAGCGCCAGGGTGCGCGGGATGGGCGTGGCGGTCATCACCAGCACATCGGGCATCACCTCGCCCTTCTGCTGCAGCCGGGCCCGCTGCCGGACGCCGAAGCGGTGCTGCTCGTCGGTGATCACCAGGCTCAGATCCTTGAAGTTGACCCGGTCCTCGATCAGGGCGTGGGTGCCCACAGCGATCTGGGCCAGCCCCATCTGGAGCAGCCCCAGGTTCGCCTCCCGCTCCTTCTTGGTCAGCGAGCCGGTCACCAGCACCACCTCCACCCCCAGGGGGGCGAAGATGCGGCGCAGGTTCAGGTAGTGCTGCTCCGCCAGGATCTCGGTGGGGGCCATCAGCACCCCCTGGTGGCCCGAGTCAACCGCCTTGGCCAGGGCCGCCGCGGCCACCATCGTCTTGCCGGAGCCCACGTCGCCCTGCACCAACCGGTTCATCGGCTTGGTGCCCTCCATGTCCTGCTTGACCTGGCGGATCACCCGCTCCTGGGCCTCGGTCAGCCTGAAGGGCAGGCTGTCATAGAACCGGCGGGTTATCTCCCCGTCGGGGCCATGGGCGATGCCCACCTGCTCCTCCACCGTCTGCTGCCGGATCAGGGCCAGCCCCACCTGGAGCACCAGCAGCTCCTCGAAGGCGAGGGTGGTCCGGGCCCGCGCCTTCTCCTCCTCCGAGGCGGGGAAGTGGATCTCCCGCCAGGCCTCCGCCATGGGCAGGAGCCCCTGGCGGAGGCGGACCGGCTCGGGCAGGGTGGCGGGCATCAGGTGGGCGGCCATCTCCACCGCCTGCTTGACGGCGCGCCGGACATCCCGCGGGTTGAGCGCCCCGGTCAGCGGGTAGATGGGGACGATCCGCCCGGCATGGATGGGATCGGCGCCCTCGTCGTCGATGATCTCCCACTCGGGGTTGGTGATCTGGATCTGGGCGCCCCGCCGCTCCACCACCCCGGCGAAGAGCACCTTGGTGCCGATCGGGAAGCGCTTGGCCTGCCAGGGCTGGTTGAACCAGACCCCGGCGGCGGTGCCGGAGCCGTCGGAGATGATCACCTTGGTCAGCGAGAGGCGCCCCCGGAGCTTCTGCTCCAGCGCCTGGATTACCGTGCCGCGCAGCGCCTCAATCTGGCCGTTCTGCGCCTGGATGATCGCCTTGAAGTTGGAGTAGTCCCGGTAGGTCCGGGGGACCCGCTCGATCAGGTCGCGCACCGTGGCGATCCCCTGCTTGGCCAGGTCCTTGGCCTTCTCGGGGCCGATGCCCCGCAGGTACTGGACCGGCTGGTTGAGCGGATCGCCCATGTAGGGCTGCAGTTTGGATCTTCCCTGGGTGGGAGGCAATGGTCTCACCTCTACGCAACCTGTTCGCCGTGGGGGCGAACGATTCCTCTCCCGGCGGGAGCGCATGGAGAGAGGGGAGCGCGGGTCTTGTCATCAAACTGTAAAATAACTGAAACCTCCCCCGGTGATCCCCCCGTCTATGAGGCGAGAACCACCCAGGAGGGAGACGATCATGATGCTCAAACAGCGCCTCGCCCTGCTGCTCGCCCTTGCACTCCTGATCAGCGGCTGCGCCGGTTCCCGCAAGCAAGGGATGGCGGAGGCCCCTGCCCCCAGCCAGCAGATGACCCCCGGGGCGGAGAGCAAGCCCGCTCCCACCAGCAGCCCGGTCCCGGAGCGGAGCACCGCCTCTTCCGGCACCAGCGCCGCCGACAGCGCCGTGGCCAACAGCACCGGCGCCACCCGAAAGCCGGCCTCGCCCCAGGGCGCCACCGCCCCTCCCGCCTGGAACCAACCGGCCCCGCCGCCCGCCGACATGTACTTCAACGACGCCGGGGAGAACCCGCTGATCAACACCGCCAAGCGGCCGGTCTCCACCTTCTCGGTCGATGTGGACACCGCCTCCTTCACCCTGGCCCGCAGCTACCTGAGCCGGGGGATGCTGCCCCCGCCGGAGGCGATTCGGGCCGAGGAGTTCATCAACTACTTCCCGCAGGGCTATCCCCGCTCCCGGGAGGATCTGGCCGTCTACATTGAGGGGGCGCCCCACCCCTTCCACCACGGCACCCACCTGATTGAGATCGGGCTGCAGGCCCGGACCATCGAGAAGGCCGAGCGGAAGCCGGCCGTCCTCACCTTCGTGGTCGATGTCTCCGGCTCCATGGACATGGAGAACCGGCTCGGGCTGGTGAAGCGCTCCCTCGGCCTGCTGCTGGACCAGCTGGAGGCGGATGACCGGGTCGCCCTGGTGGTCTACGCCAGCGAGGCGAAGGTGGTGCTGGAGCACACCGCCGACAAGGAGCGGATCCGCCGGGCGCTCGACAGCCTGAAGCCGGGCGGCTCCACCTACGCCGAGGAGGGCATCCGCCTCGGGTACAGCCTGGCCTACCGCAACTACCAGGAGGGGGCGATCAACCGGGTGATCCTCTGCTCCGACGGCGTCGCCAACGTGGGCAAGACCGGCCCGGATGAGATCCTCCGGCAGATCGAGGACTACCGGCAGAAGGGGATCACCCTGACCACCGTCGGCTTCGGCATGGGCAACTTCAACGACGCCCTGATGGAGCGGCTGGCCGACAAGGGTGACGGGCAGTACGCCTACGTCGACGAGCTGGATGAGGCCCGCCGGGTCTTCGCGGCGCAGCTCACTGGGACGCTGCAGGTGGTGGCGAAGGACACCAAGGTGCAGGTCTACTTCGACCCGGAGCAGGTCGCCTCGTACCGGCTGGTGGGCTACGAGAACCGGGTGATGGCCAACCAGGACTTCCGGAACGACCGGGCCGACGCCGGTGAGATGGGCTCGGGCCAGTCGGTGACCGCCCTCTACGAGGTGACGCTGACCGGCCGGGGCAGCCTGCTGGGCTCCGTCTCCATCCGCTACAAGGATCCCGAGAGCGGCGAGGTGACCGAGAAGGCGGTGGACATCCGCCGGACGGCGGTCTTCAAGACCCCCTCCGCCCACCTGCTCTGGACCGCCTCGGTGGCCGAGTTCGCCGGGATCCTGGCCCAGTCGCCCTGGGCGCTGGAGAGCCGGATCGCCGATGTCCGCACCGCCGCCCGCCGGGCCGCCGCCGACCTGGGGATGCCCGAGTCCCACCTGCCCCTGCTCGAAATGATCGACCAGGCCCGTGAGCTGGGGGCCGGGAGGTAGGGCCGTTTCTTCGCCACGGATTACACGGATTACACGGATGAAGACAGAACATGGACAATGATGGGGGTCGTACCCTTGTTATGGGCGGTGCTGGTGCGAAGCACCGCACCATGGTAATACACGGATTAACCCGAACAACCCAAAAATGATGGGGGTCTGTCCTGTTTTCATCAGGCACTGCTATGAATGCAGCGCCGATCAAAACGGTGACAACCCCCATTACAATGGTGCGGTGCTTCGCACCAGCACCACCGGATGAAACCTACATTTTTATAATTTATTTGTTTTATCCGTGTAATCCGTGTAATCCGTGGCCGTCATTTTCAGGGGAAATCGAGACCCCCGCGGCCGTGGCCACAGGGGTCTTCTTCGCTATTCCAAGGAGAACACGTAGAAGTAGAGCGGCTGGCCTCCATACTGGACCTCGATCTCGTAGCCGGGGAACCGCTCCCGGAGCTGGGCGGCCAGCGCCTCCGCCCGCTCCTCCTCGATGCCCTCGCCGTAGTAGACGGAGATCACCTCGCCGCCGTGCTGGTCGGCCATGGCCTGCAGGAGGTCGCCGATCACCTGCTCCGGCGTCTCGCCGGTCAGGTGGATCTTGCCGTTCCAGAGGCCGAGGATGTCGCCCTCCTTGATCTGCAGGTCGCCGTAGACCGTGTCCCGCACCGAGAAGGTGACCTCGCCGGTCTGGACCGCCTCCAGCGCCCGGTTCATCGCCCGGGCCAGCTTGTCGCCGTCGGCCTCGTCCGGCATCCAGGAGACCATGGCGGCGATCCCCTGGGGCACCGACCGGGTGGGGATCACATAGACCCGCTTCTCGGTCAGCGCCGCCGCCTGCTCGGCGGCCAGGATGATGTTCTTGTTGTTGGGCAGGACGAAGACCTGCTGCGACGGGCAGCTCTCGATCGCCTCCAGCAGATCCTGGGTGGAGGGGTTCATGGTCTGCCCGCCCTGGATCACCTGGGAGACGCCGAGGGAGCGGAAGATCGCCTCCATGCCCTCCCCCACCGCCACCGCCACCACGGCGGTCGGCTGCTCCGGCTCCGCTTCGGGCATCGCCGCCGCAGCGGGGGTCGGTGTGCTGCTCTCGCCCCGCTGGGCGTTCTGGAGCAGATCCTCATGCTGCTCCCGCATGTTGTGGATGACGATGTCGATCAGGTCGCCATACTGGATGCAGAGGGAGAGCACCGGGCCGGGGTTGGAGGCATGGACGTGGACCTTGGCCAGGTCCTCGCTCCCCACCACATAGACCGAATCGCCCCACTGCTCCAGCTCCCGGGCGACCTGCTCCATCGGGATCGGACCGGCATCCTTGTACCGGCGGATGAAGAACTCGCAGTCGTAGGGAAACTCGATGTGGGAGATCTCCTCGTCCACCTTGAAGTCGATCTTGGCGGCCGGGGAGACGTCGTGCTTGAGCGGCTGAGCCTGCTCCGCCACGCCCTCCGGGATCTCCACCACCGCCGCCTCGCCGGTCAGCGCCTCGTAGTAGCCGTGGAGGATCACCGTCAGCCCCTTGCCGCCCGAGTCGACCACGCCCGCCTTCTTCAGCACGGGCAGCAGCTCGGGGGTGCGGGCCAGCGACACCTCGGCGGCGTCGACCACGATCTTCATGATCCGGACCGGGTCCTGCTCCCGGCGGGAGGCCTGCACCGCCGCCGCCGCCGACTCGCGGGCGACGGTCAGAATGGTGCCCTCCACCGGCTTCATCACGGCCTTGTAGGCGGTGTCGACGCCCTCCTGGAAGGCCCGGGCCAGGTCGCGGCCATCGACCGTCGCCTTGCCGTCCAGGTACTTGGCGAAGCCGCGGAAGAGCTGGGAGAGGATGACACCGGAGTTGCCGCGAGCGCCCATCAGAGAGCCCTGGGCCACCGCTGCGGCCACCTCGCCCACCGTCCGGTCACCAGTCCGCTCCACCTCCCGGGTGGCGGAGGTGAGCGTCATCGACATGTTGGTGCCCGTGTCACCATCGGGCACGGGGAAGACGTTGAGGGCGTTGACCGTATCCTTAAGTGCCTCCAGCTTGGAGGCGGCGTGGAGGATCATCTGCTTTAGGGTCTTTCCGTCGATGGCCTGGATGCTCAACGAAAGGTGCCTCCTCATCCCGGACAGCCGGCGGCCCCCGGGAGCTCTTAATTCGGGATCTGCGGTGGTCGGGCCTAGCTGTGCCCGACCTTGACGCCCTGCACGTGGATGTGCACGCCCCGCACCTTCAAGCCGGTGAAACTCTCGACCACATAGCGAACCTTGTCCGTGACGTTCCGCCCGATCTCCGAGATGCGGGTGCCGTAGCCGACGACGATGAAGAGGTCGATCTCCACCCAATCGCCGTCCAGGTGAACCTGGACGCCCCGGGCCAGGTTCTCACGCCCCAGCAGGTCGGAAATCCCGTCCTGCAGCCGGGAAGAGGCCATCCCCACAATGCCGTAGCACTCGGTGGTGGCCACCCCCGCCATGGTGGCGATGACGTCTTCGGAGACATGGATTCGCCCAAGATCGGTGACAACCTCTTTTCCCACAGAGTTGTCCCCCTTCCAGCGGCGTTAAGTTCTGCCTGCGTGCCGCGAATTCCTGCATCCACAGGATTTGATGATGCCGTTTCCCGACGGCACCGGATCACAGATTCTCGCCGGCTCCTGCTTGTCACTGGTGGATCGGATGTGCTATGATGTGGATTGTGCTTAACGAGAGATGGTCCTGCCGATGCGCTGGTCCATGAGGAGGTGTCAGACCTTGGCTCGACTGTGCGAGGTGTGCTCTAAGGGCGTCACCCGTGGCAACAACGTCAGCCACGCGGAGAACAAGACCAAGCGGTCCTGGTCGCCTAACGTTCAGACCGTCCGGGCGCTGGTGAATGGCCGCGCCGTTCGGCTCACCGTCTGCACCCGCTGCCTCCGCAGCGGGAAGGTCCAGCGGGCGGTCTAACGCCCCTGGTACCCCTGTCCCGGAGAACCCATTCTCGCTAACAAACCCGGTCGCCGGCAGGCGGCCGGGTTTTTGGCTTTTGCTCCAGGCCGGGCCGGCGGGCTCAGTGGGGCTCGCCGGGCTGGGTCTTGACCGAGCGGACCTCCTCCTCGCTGAAGCGGTAGACCTCGTTGCAGAAGTGGCAGGTCATCTCCGCCCCCTTGTCCTCGGTGATCATGACCTCCAACTCCTCCGAGGTCAGCAGCGCCAGAGCGCCCAGCGCCCGCTCCCGGCTGCAACGGCAGGCGAAGTGCAGGTCCCGCCGCTCCAGGATTTGATAGTCCAGGCCGACCAGGATCGAGGCCAGGATCTGCTCCGGCGTCAGCCCCTGCTCCACCGCCAGGCTGACCGAGCCGAATGCGTTCAAATTCACCTCCAGCTGCTCGATATCCGATTCACTGGTGGCCGGCAGCAGCTGGACCAGGTAGCCGCCCGAGGCGACCACCGACCCGTCTGGCCCCACGCGGACGCCCAGACCGACAGCGGAGGGGGTCTGCTCCGACTGGGTCAGGTAGTAGGCCAGGTCCTCGGCGATCTCGCCCGAGATGATCTCGGCGGAGCCTGTGTACATGCCGGTCAGCGCCAGCTGACGGGTGACGTGGAGATGGCCGGCGCCGACGGCGGCCGCCACGCTCAGCTTGCCCGCCGCATTCAGTTCCAGGTCGACGTGCGGGTGGTTGACGTAGCCACGCACCTGCCCCTGCTCGTCGGAGTCGCAGATGATCCCGCCCAGGGGTCCGTCCCCGGCGAAGCGAACGGTGAGCGACTCATCGGGGTCCTTCAGGGTGGCGCCCAGCAGGGCGGTGCCGGTCAGGGTCCGCCCCAGGGCGGCGGTGGCCACCGGCCAGGTGTCATGCCGCCGGCGGGCCTCCTCAACCAGTTGGGTGGTAACGGCGGCGAAGACCCGGATGTTGCCGCCCGCCGCGATCGCGCGCACAAGGTAGTCGGACATGCTGTAAAAACCTCCAACGATTTGTGACCGGTCCCAGGGAGAGACGTCCGTTCTATTATAGCCAACGCGCAACCCCGACGGCAATTTGCCGCCGGGGTCGGCCTGCAGATGTATCCCGAAGCGCCATCGACCGCGGGGACGCCCGGCTGCACCCTATGCTGCGTCCCTGCCCTCCCCCTTCTTGCCGGAGAAGATGGCCAGGATCGCCATGACCATGCGCCCGATGGGCTTTGGCAGTTTGATGACGGTGATGCGCACACAGGTGCCCCCCTTCCTGACCGGTGACTCACCGGCCGATTAGCGTGTAGCCGACGAACGCAATCAGGCCCCCGATTGCGGCCGCATAGACGAAAAGGGGCATCGAGATGAGCATGATGATCCCGCCCACAGCGATCAGCAGAAAACCAATCGCCCGGTTCGGAGGCACCTTCCGGCCCCCCAAGCCCATCCGCACGTCGATCCCCCCTGGATTCGGGCCTGCTTAGACGTTGCTACGATATGAATCCGGACCGGCAATGGTGTCACTGCCGGGGAGAGCGGCGCATCCCCGCCCCCTCTTCATCCAGCATACGGAGTGAGCCGTAAAAACTTGACGGGTCCGCTGATTTTTCCTGCCACCCGCCCGGGACCGGTGCGGAGGGCTAGTAGAACCGCACCAGCTCAAAGGAGTCCAGGAAGGAGTGCGGGGAGACCGCCGACCGCTGCTCCCGGGTGGTGACCACGGAGAGGATGTAGAGCCGGTTCCGCACCAGGTAGAGCCGGTACCAGGCGACCAGCCCGTTGGCGAACGCGACCTGGATCTCCCGGCCCGGATACTGCTGATACCCGACCTCCTCCTGGTGCACCACCCTCCCCTCCCGGTCCTTCAGGAAGGTGTGCTGGGACTCGTCGAAGAGCCGCTGCGTCCCCTGGCGGGAGAACCCTCCCGGGTAATCCACATAGCCGGCGGCGTAGACGACCTCCCCCTCGCTGTACAGGAACTGGGTTGCCAGCAGGGGCTCCCGTTCCTCCCCCTGATCGACCTGCTGCGCCCCCTGCTCGGGACGGCCCGGGAACCGCATGGTGAACCGCCCATCGCCCAGCGGGACCGCATCCCAGCGGGGCCCCGGGGGAACAGCCCCCACCTGCCGCCACATCATCCAGAAGAAGAGGGCGGTCAGCAGCGCCCCCACCACCCGGAGCAGAAGCCGCCTCCTCCTGCCCCCCACCTCACCTGCCGCCATCTCCACCGCCACGCCGCCACCCCCGAATGCCCCGCGCTTTGTTGCTTTTTAGACCTGAATGTCAGGTGGCGGGATACCAACGGGATGGAAAGGGATGCCGACACCTCAGCAAGAATGATCAGGACGGGCCGGGGTGGGCCTCGTTATACTGGTCCTGGTGGTGACGGGCATGTCGCATGACGCGGAGATTCGAAGGGCCGTGGCTTATATGGAAGCACACCTGCAGGAGCCGCTGTCGCTGGGCGAGATCGCACAGACGGTCGGGTACTCACCCTTCCACTTCCACCGCCTCTTCCTGGCGGTCACCGGGGAGACCCCGGCTGCGTTCATCCGGAGGCGCAGACTGGAGGAATCCGCCCGGAGACTGGCCCAGCCGGGGGTGCGCATGATTGAGGTGGCCCTGGCCTGCCAGTACGACTCCCAGGAGGCGTTCATCCGGGCCTTCCGCCGGCTGTACGGCGTTACGCCCGGCCGGTACCGGCGGTGGGAGTGCGCCGCCCACCAACCCGCCACACCACACCCTGTTGCAATGGGAGGGAGTACCATGGAACCCCGCATCGTGGAACGCGGCCCGCTAACCATCGTCGGCCTGCTCTACTTCGGCGAGAACCAGAACGGCGAGATCCCCCGGCTCTGGGACCGGTTCAATGACCGCATGAACCAGATCCCGCACCAGATTCCCGGGGTCGCTTATGGCTTCTGCTTCACCGACCACCCGAACAGCCCGAACTTCTGGTACCTGGCCTCTGTGGCGGTGGAGCGGGTGAGCGAGATCCCGCCCGAGATGTTCGCCAAGTCGGTTCCCGCCCACACCTATGCCGTCTTCACCCACCGGGGCCCGGTGGCGGCCCTGGGCGAGACGTACGCCCGGGCGTACAAGGGCTGGCTCCCCACCGCCCCTTACCAACTGGCGGCCAACTTCGACTTTGAGCTCTATGATGAGCGCTTCCACCTGCAGGATGAGGCCAACTCCGAGCTGGAGATCTACATCCCGGTGCGGCCGAAGTCCTAGCTCCTGCCAGCGAAAGAGAAAAGGGCTGAGGGGCGCTCCCACGCTCCTCAGCCCTCTCTGTTCTCCTGGTTCTCCTAGGCAGCGGCGCTGCTGATCAGCCGGGCCAGGTCCATGATCACCACCAGCTTCTCCCCCGAGCGGGCGACCCCGACGACGTAGTCCTGCCCGGCCACGGTCACCCGGCTGTCGGGCGGTGTGATCTGCTCATCGCTCAGGGTCAGCACCTGGTCAACCCCATCCACCACCAGGGCGGAGGTCATATCGCCGACGCTCAGGATCATCACCCGGGTCTCGCCGTCCGCCGAGCGGGAGGAGAGACCCAGCCGCTTCCGGATGTCGATCACCGGCATCACCTCGCCCCGGAGGTCGATCACGCCCTCCACATAGGCCGGCGTGTTCGGCAGCCGGGTGATCGGGGTCAGGTAGCTGACCTCCCGCACCACCGTGATCTCCGCACCGTAGAGCTGGCCATCAAGCCGGAACACCACATATTGCTTCTCGGTGGACATTTTGCTTACCCCCGATACTGGGATATACTTCAAATAATTAGCCGCAGGGGAAGCGGATTCCTGCCAGTCGCGCTAAGAAGTGGATGATGAAGCCACGGATTACACGGATTACACGGATAAAACAAATACATTACAAAAATGTGGGTGGTGCCCTTGTCATCAGTGGTGCTGGTGCGAAGCACCGCACCATGGTGATTACACGGATGAATACATTTGAATCACGCCAAAGTGGGCTGCACGCTTTTCATCGTGGTGCTGGCGCCCGGCGTCCGTGTAATCCGCGTAATCCGTGGCAGATAAACCCCTCTACCGCCTTAGCGAGGCAATGGCCGCAGCGTAGTCGGGCTGGCCGAAGACGGCGGTGCCGGCCACCAGGCAGGTGGCGCCGGCCTCGATGCAGAGGGGAGCGGTCTTCGGGTCGACGCCGCCGTCCACCTGGACCTCCACTTTGCCCTCCAGGCCGGCGGTCCGGAGCATCTCCCGGGCCTCCCGGATCTTGGGGAGGGCGGCGTGGATGAACCGCTGGCCGCCGAAGCCGGGGTTGACGGTCATGATCAGCACCAGGTCGGTCAGCTCCAGGACGTGCTGGATCTGGGCGACCGGGGTGTGGGGGTTGAGCGCCACCCCCGCCTTGACGCCGGACTCCCGGATCTGACCCAGCACCCGGTGCAGGTGGTCGCAGGCCTCGGCGTGAACGGTGATCAGCTGGCAGCCGGCCTTGACGAAGTCGCCGATGTAGCGCTCGGGCTGGCGGATCATCAGGTGGGCGTCATAGAAGAGGTTGGAGCGGGGGCGCATCCGGGCGATCACCGGGGCGCCGAAGGTGATGTTGGGCACGAAGTGGCCGTCCATCACATCCAGGTGGGCCCAATCGGCGCCGGCGGCCTCGATGCGGCCCAGCTCACCGGCCAGGTCGGCAAAGTCCGAGGCGAGGATCGAGGGGGCGATCTTCAGACGGCTGGGATCGAACACGTGCTGGCTACCACCTTTTCATCGCTTCCACTTCGGCGAGGAAGACGAGGTAATTCGCGTAGCGGCTCTGCGGGATCTCCCCCGCATCCACCGCCTTCCGCACGGCACAGTCGGGCTCCTTGCGGTGCAGGCAGTCATCGAAGCGGCACTGCCCCAGCCGCTCCCGGAACTCGGGGAAGTGGTCCCGCAGGCCCCACTTATCGATCCCCTGAAACTCCAGGTAGGTGAAGCCGGGGGCATCGGCCACCAGCCCCCCGCCCGTCAGGGGGATCAGCTCCACGTGGCGGGTGGTGTGGCGGCCCCGGCCGAGCTTCTCGGAGAGGGCGCCCACCTTCACATCCTCCCGGTGGGGCTCCAGCGCCCGGATCAGGCGGGACTTGCCCACCCCCGAGTGGCCGGCCAGCACCGAGGTCCTGCCGGCCAGGTAGGGGCGGACCGCCTCCACCCCCAGCCCCTCCCGGGCCGAGATCGGCAGCACGGGGTAGCCGACCTGCTCCCGGTAGGTGCGGAGGAAGGCCTCCACCTCGCCGGGCTCCAGCAGGTCGACCTTGTTCAGCAGGATCAGCACCTCCACCCCCACCTGCTCGATGTGGACCAGCACCCGGTCGAGGAAGGGGTAGTCGGCCTCCGGCTCCCGGATGGTGAAGATCAGCACCGCCTGATCCACGTTGGCCACCGGGGGGCGCTCCAGGGCGTTGCGGCGGGGGAGCACCCGCTCGATCCGCCCCTCGTCATCCCCTTCAAGATGGACCTCCACCAGATCGCCCGTAAGCACCTGGAGCTTCTCCAGGCGGAACTTTCCCCGCGGGCGGCACTCCACCTCGCGGCCCTCCACCAGGACGTAGTAGATGTTGGAATGGGAACGAATGACCTGACCTGTTGGCAAACCTTGGATCCTCCTTCAGCGTTACGGCAGCGGAACGCGACCCCGCTCCACGCCGTTCACCTTCACAATGAGATAGGCCTCGCCGTAGAACTTGTCGCTGATCTGCACCTTCTGGCCGCCGGTGAGGCTCCGGTCCTCCAGGAGCCGCTCGCTGGGCGCCCCGCCGATCACATCCACCAGAATCACCTGGAACTTGACGGTCTGGGTCGCATCCCCCGGCACCGTCAGCTCCTTGGTGAAGGGGGTGCCCGGCAGGTCGTTGCCCAGGGAGACAACGAGATCGATCTTCTGCCCCTTGGAGACGGTATCGCCCTGCAGCGGGCTGGAGGTGAGCACCGTATCCTTGGGCATCCGCGGGTCGGGCCGAAGCTCCACGTTGCCGACCTGCAGGCCGGCCTCGGCCAGCAGCCGGGTCGCCTCCGTCAGCGTCTTGCCGTAGATCACCGGCACCTTCAGCGGGCCGCTGGAGATCACCAGGTCGACCCGGCTCCCCACCTTCAGGGGCGTCTTGGCCGGGGGGGACATCTCGATCACCTGGCCCTCGGGCTCCGGGGCGGTCCGGTATGTGGGCTCGTTCACCTGGAACCGGGCGTTCTCGAGGGCGAGGCGGGCCTGCTCATAGGTTTGTCCACGCACGTCGGGCAGCTCCACCGTCTCCGGCCCCTTGGAGACGATCACCTGGATGGTCGCCCCCTCCTTCACCCAGGTGCCGGGTGCCGGGTCGGCGGAGATGACGTAGAGCGGGTCCAGGTCGGAGTGGCGCTCGCCCACCACCTCGAGCTTCAGGTTGACCAGCCCCAGCTCCTGCGAGGCCTGGGTGATATAGAGCCGCTCGATGGGCGGCACCTTCACCTCGGGGACGTAGAGGAAGCGCATCACGCCCCAGGCGGCCACTGCGATGCCGCCCAGGACCACCAGGGCGGTGGCGATCACCCAGATCCAGGTGTTCCGTCGCTCCCGGCGCTCCTCGGCCTCCGCCTCCCGCTCCGCCCGGGTCTTGGCCTTGCGGGTCTTGGCCATCCGGATATCCATGGTGGGGAAGTCGCCGGCGTTCATGTGGGTCTTGCCGGCGGTGTGCAGTTGGATGAACCGTTCCAGCGCCTGACGCATCTTGATCGCCGACTCGTACCGGTCGTCGGGCTCCTTCTCCATCGCCTGCAGGATGATCTCATCCAGCTCCACCGGCACCTCGGGGTTCAGCTCCGAGGGCGGCACCACATGCTCCCGCAGGTGCTTGAGCGCCACGGTAATCGGGCTATCCCCCTGGAAGGGGACGGTGCCGGTCACCATCTCGTAGAGGACCACGCCCAGGGAGTAGAGATCGGACTTCTCGCCGGTGGGCTGGCCGTTGGCCTGCTCGGGGCTGAAGTAGTGGGCCGAGCCCATGATCGAGCCGGTGTGGGTCACCGTGTCGGTGGTGGTGGCTCGGGCGATGCCGAAGTCGGTCACCTTCACCCGGCCGTCCCGGGCGATCAGGATGTTGTGGGGCTTGATGTCCCGGTGGACGATCCGCTGGGCGTGGGCGTGGGCCAGGGCGTCGGCGATCTCGATGGCGATCCGGGCCGCCTCGGTCACCGGGAGCGGCCCCTGCTCCTGGATCACCGCCTTCAGCGTCTTGCCGGTGACCAGCTCCATGACGATGTAGTAGGTGTCGTTCTCCTCGCCCACGTCATAGATCTGGACGATGTTGGGGTGGGAGAGGCTGGCGGCGTTCTGCGCCTCCCGGCGAAAGCGCCGGACGAACTCCTCATCGGAGCCGAATTGGCCCCGGAGGACCTTCACCGCCACCTCCCGGTTCAGCTGGAGGTCATAGGCGCGATAGACCAGCGCCATCCCGCCGCCGCCGATGCGCTCTTCCATGCGATAGCGATTGCCAAGTATCTTGCCGATCATCGGTCGTTATCCCTCCCACCGGGCGGCTAGCACCGTGATGTTATCGTGGCCACCCCGACTGAGCGCCAGTTCGACCAGCTGGTCGACCAGCGCTGCCGGCGCCAGCCCTGCGGCCAGCGTCTCGATCTCGGTGGGACCTACCAGATTGGAGAGGCCATCGGTACAGAGCAGCAGCAGGTCGCCCGGCTGCCAGGTCAGCTCCAGCCGGTCCACCGGGAGCTCTTCCTGGATGCCGAGCACCCGGGTCAGCACGTGCCGCTGGGGGTGGACCGCCGCCTGCTCCGCCGTCAGGTGGCCGCTCTGGACCAGTTCGTTGGGGACGTTGTGGTCGGAGGTGATCTGCTGCGCCTTCCCCGCGTTGATGAGGAAGGCCCGGCTGTCGCCCACGTGCCCGATGTAAAGCCGGCTCCCGGCCGCCAGGGCGACGGTGAGCGTGGTTCCCATGTGGGCCAACTCAGGGCGGCTGGCCTGTGCCTTCAGGATGGCGAGGTTCGCCTGATGGATGGCATCGTAGAGCAGGTTGGCAAGCCCCTCTCGCTCGGCGGCGGCCGCAGCGCCGGCGACCACGTGGGACCGCAGGGTCTCCACGGCCAGGCGGGAGGCCACCTCGCCCCCATCGTATCCGCCCATGCCGTCGGCGACCACCAGCAGGGCTCCCCCGCCGGGCAGGTTCAGCACCTCAACGGCACAGGCATCCTCGTTGTTCGGTCTCACACGGCCGGGGTCGCTCCGCTCGCCAAAGCTCAGCCTCACGGTGGTGTCATCTCCTCACTGCGGCCCCCGCTGCCGTGCGGCGCCGCGCTCTCGCTGGACCCGGTTCCGCAACTGGCCGCAGGCGGCCTCAATGTCGCCGCCCATCTCCCGGCGGACCGTGGTGGTGATGCCGCCGGACTCCAGGATCTCCTTGAAGCGCTGGATCCGGTTCGGCCCGGGCCGCTGGTACTGCGGCCGCTCCGAGACCGGGTTCATGGGGATCAGGTTGACGTGGGCCAGCGTCCCCTTCAGCAGGCCCGCCAATTCGACGGCCTGCTCGGGGTTGTCGTTCACCCCGCTGATCAGGATGTACTCGTAGGTGACCCTACGCCCGGTCTTCTCCCCGTATGCCCGGGCCGCCTCCATCACCTCGTCGATGGGCCAGATCCGGGCGACGGGCATCAGCTGCTGCCGGAGCTCGTTGTTCGGGGCGTGCAGCGAGAGGGCCAGGGTGATGGGCAGCCCCTCCTCGGCCAGCCGGCGCATGCCCGGCACGATGCCCGAGGTGGAGACGGTGATGTGCCGGTAGCCGATGTTGAGGCCGTCGGGGTCATGCATCAGCCGGACCGCCTTCAGCACGTGGTCGTAGTTCTCCAGCGGCTCGCCGGAGCCCATCAGCACCACATGGCCGATCCGCTCGCCCCTGGGCAGGTCCCGCTGCATCATGATTATCTGATCGACGATTTCCCCGGCGGTTAAGTTCCGGACCAGCCCGCCGAACGTGGAGGCGCAGAAGGTGCAGCCCATCCGGCAGCCCACCTGGGTGGTGACGCAGACGGAGTTGCCGTAGTCGTGGCGCATCAGCACCGCCTCCACCTTCTGTCCGTCGTGCAGGCGGAAGAGGTACTTGGTGGTGGCGGTGGGCTGGGCGTGCTGCTCCACCTCCTCCTCCAGCAGCTGGAGGAGCGCCCGCTCCGCCAACCGCTGGCGGAAGCCGGCCGGGAGGTTGGTCAGCTGGTCGAAGGACTTGACGCCCTTCTGATAGACCCACTGGAAGAGCTGTTTCGCCCGGAAACGGGGCTCGCCCAGCTCCTGGACGAAGGCCTCCATCTCCTCCTTGGTCATCCCCACCAGGGGGCGCCGTCCTACCGCCTCGAAGAGGAGGTCGGGGTCGGCGATCTTCATCGGCACATAGCCGTTCTGTTCCTGCATCTGGGTCCTCCTTTGCTCCCTCTGCCCGCGGCCCCCCGGTCCGCTTAGGCAAAAGTCCACCTTTCAGTTTACCGCAGACCGAACGCGGGAGCAAACAGAAACGCAAGGCAGCACCGCTCGGGTGCTGCCTCTCTGTCTGCGGGCGATCAGCGATGGGGGTGGAAGAACATCTGGAACTGATCGTAGGCCTGGAAGCCCAGCCGCTGGTAGACGGGCAGGCCCGATGGCGTGGCGAAGAGGGCGGCCACCCGGTAGCCCCGCCGGCGGGCCTCCCGGCAGGCCTGGATGGTCATGGCCCGGCCGATCCCCCGGCCCCGGGCCTCCGGCAGGGTGCCGATGCCGTACAGGGTGGCCAGACCGCCGAAGTAGACGGTGGTGGCGCCGGCCACCGGCCGGCCCTCCAGGTAGCCCAGACAGTGCTGGACAGGGCCGTCCTCGTTCAGGCCGAAGGCGGCCTTCAAGGCGGCGCGGGGGCCAAACCCCTCCCCCAGGGTCTGCACCTGGATCTGCATCAGGGCGCCGTGGCTCGCCTGGTCCCGCACGGGCTCGATCCGCAACCCGTCGGGGAGGGGCTCCGTCCCGTCCAGCCGCTCCAGGTCCAGGGCCATGGCGGGCAGCGGGTCATCCGGCGCGAAGCCGAGGGCGGTGAGCCGCTGCGCCAGGTCGGGCAGCCGGTCGGGTCCGGTCGCCATCCAGAGGAGGGAGCGGCCCATGCTGCGGAACCGGTCCAGGAGCGCCCGGATCTCCCCCTCGGCGGTGGCGGGCTCCAGCCGGGCCTCCAGGACGCCATCCAGCGGGGTGGGTCCCTGCTGGTGGTAAATCAGGGTGAACGGGCCCACCTGTTCCAGTTGCCAGCCGGGCACCACCCGGGCGATGGCCAGCACATGCTCCACAAATCCCCGGTGGATCGCCTGGGCCAGCCCACCTGGCGATAGGTCTCGCTGGATCTCGCTCACAAATCGGTCCCCCTTCCCCTCTGTTTCGAAATCCGTTCACTCTTTTCGATTTACAACTGTAAAATCCTTCAGAAAAGCGAACGCCCCCGGTGGGCCCGGGGGCGTCGGTGCTATCGCTCACGGATCATCCGGCAGAGAAAGAAACCGTCGGTTCCGTGGATGTGGGGCAGCAGCTGGACGTAGCCCTCCGCCTGTCCCTCCCGCGGGATGCTGGGCGGCAGGTGGGGCCAGATGTCGTCGAAGCGGAACTCGGGATGCTCGGCGATGAACCCCTCCACCAGCTCCTGGTTCTCGGCGGGGTGGATGGTGCAGGTGGAGTAGACCAGCACGCCTCCCGGCTTGACCGCCTTCGCGGCCGACTCCAGGATCGCCCGCTGGATCGGGACCAGCGCCTCGATATCCGCCGGGCTCTTCCGCCAGCGGGCGTCGGCCCGGCGGGAGAGGGTGCCCAGGCCGGAGCAGGGCACGTCGCAGAGGACCGCATCGGCCCGGTCCGGCATGGAGCGGCCCACATCCCGGGCGTCCATGGCGACCGCCTGCACGATCTCGATGCCCAGCCGGGCGGCGTTCTGCTCGATCAGCTCCACCTTGTGGGGGTGGATGTCGATGGCGATCACCCGGCCCTGGTTCTGCATCAGCTCCGCCAGGTGGGTCGACTTGCCGCCGGGGGCAGCGGCCAGGTCGATCACCGTCCAGCCGGGCTGGGGGTCGACCACGGCGGCCACCAGCATGGAGGACTCATCCTGCACGGTGAAGAGCCCCTGCTTCATCGCCTTCAGCCGGTCCAGGTGGGCGGCGGCGGTCAGCTCCTTGATGATCAGCCCCTGGGGGGAGTGGCGGGTGGGCTCGGTCTGGACCCCCTCCTCCGCCAGGGCGGCGGCCACCTGCTCCCGGGTCGCCTTCAGCCGGTTGGCCCGGATGGTGAGGGGCGGCACCTCGTTGCCCGCCTCCAGCAGCCGGACCGTCTCGCCGGCGCCGAAGCGCTCCCGCCATTCGGCCACCAGCCAGTCGGGGTAGGAGTGGCGGACCGCCAGCGCCCGGACCGGGTCGGTCGCCTCGTCGGGCCAGGCCAGCTCGGGCAGCTTGCGCAGCAGGCTGCGGAGGACGCCATTGACGAACTTGGCCACGCCCACGTGGCCGTACTGCTTGGCCAGCTCCACCGCCTGGTCGACGGCGGCGGACGGGGGGATCCGGTCCATGTAGAGCAGTTGGTAGACCGCCTCCCGCAGGATGTTCCGGATCCAGGGGTCCATCTGCTCCAGGGGGCGGGTGGCCACCTGGCTGATCGCCCAGTCCAGGGTGGCCCGGCGGCGGGTGACGCCGTAGGCCAGCTCGGTGGCCAGGGCGCGCTCCCGCCCCTCGAGCCGGCTGCCCGAGAGGTGGTGGTCGAGGGCGAGATTGGCGTAGGCTTCCTTCACATCGACATCGCGCAGGGCTCGCAGGGCGGCCTCGCGCCCGGTGCGGGGGGGCTTTATATCGGGTCGGGCCATGGGTTCGCCTCCAGCATTCCAACCAGATGGGACTACCTTGTAGTGTACCGCGCGGAGAGCCGGCGGGCAAACAGGAAAGGAGGCCCTCCGGTGGAAGGGCCTCCCCGGCTAGCGGGCGTTGGGCAGCTCGATGACCCAGGGTCACCCGGTACTACGGGCGCCTGCGCCCAAATCTCCCATCCCTGTCCACTCGGGCATTTCCCTCTTCCCCCGTCGCTTCCCTCCTCCTGAAGGAGCAGGTGCCGCTCAGGAGGAGGCGATCCATCGAAGATGGAATGATCTTACCGTCACTAATCAGGGAAATATGTGGTAGGTGAGATCATGAATTTTCGGTATGCAATCATTGGCAAATGGCTCCTGGGCGTGATCTACGTAGCCCTTTGGTTCCTGCTCCTGCTGGCGCTGCCCACCTGGCTGGGACTGCCCCTGCTGATGGTCTTCTTCCCGTACCTGCTCTGGAGCTATTGGTCCCAGGAGGTCTCCGCCGGCCGCTCCATGAACCTGCGCCCGCTCACCCGCTGGGATGTGCCGGGGGATCCCCGCTTCCTGGAGCGGCTGGAGGAGGCGTCACGCGCGGCCGGGCTCCGGCGTCCTCCGATCTGGGCGGTGGCGGAGGATGAGTGGATGAACGCATGGGCCATCGGGGGGCGGCGGGGGCTGGTGGTCTTCACCACCGAGCTCCTCAAGCGCCTCTCGCCGGAGGAGCTCCTGGCGGTGGCCGGGCACGAGTTACAGCACCTGGCGGGGCGGGACAGCCTTCCCGCCCTGATCGGTGGCAGTTGGATGGCCATCCTCGGCTATACCGAGGCGCTCTTCACCCACCTGGGCAGGCAGGGAGGCGGCATCATCTCCGCCCTGTCCATGATCACCGGCCTCCTCCTCTACCTCTGCCTGCTGGTGGTCGGCTGGGTGGCGGAGGCCTTTCTGGCCAAGCGCTCCCGCATGGAGGAGCACCTGGCTGACCTGGCGGGCGCCCGCCTGACCTCGGCCGATACGATGATCCAGGCGCTGCAGCGGCTGGAGGAGCGGCATCCCTCCCGCGACGGAGGGCTGTCCCGCTGGTCGGCCGCCTGGATCGCCCGGCGGATGCACGCCAGCCACCCGCCCACCCCCGAGCGGATCGCCTACCTCCGGCGGGCCCTCCAGGGAGGTGAAGGGGTTGCTTAGACTGATCACCTACCTCTTCCTCCTGATCCGCCGCCATGAGCCCGTAGAGTGGCTGGTTGTCTTCGGCCTGGTCCTCTGGGCATGGGTGGGCGACACCCCGTTCATGTGGGTGCTCGCCGGGCTGATCGCCCTGCTCAGCCTGGCTGGAAAGGCCACGGGCCACGCCATCTTCTGGCCGGCCTCCCACCCGACGGCGCCGGTCGCGCGGGTCGAACAGCTGCCCCCCACCGCATTCGGCCTGGCCACCGGCCACGTGCGGGCCATCTTCCGCGGCTCCTTTGAGATCGAGATGGATGCCACCGTGATCAACCTGCCGGTCCAGGTCCGCTGGCTGAGCGAGGTCGCCCCGCCCCACCTGGCGGTCCTCGCCCCCCGGAACCTGCAGTCCACCCTGAAAAACCCCACGGTGGATGCCTCCACCTGGTCCCTCTGGTACCCGGGCAGCCGGGTCCGGACCGGCTGGATTTACAGCGGCGGCCAGAGGCTCTTCGGCCTGGAGCTGAGCTTCGTGGGGAAGCGGCTCCTCCTGGCCCTGGAGGATGAGGAGTCCGCCTACCGGTTTGCGCAGCAGCTGACCTCCGCCTGATAGGATGGGGCCGCCACCGGGAACTCCCGATGGCGGCCCTTCTGCTCTACCACGAGTTTGGATAGCCCAGCCCCACCTCCGGGTTGGAGGGGAGCGGCATCGCCCGTGAGCCGGTGCCCAGTTCGTAGATGATGGCGCCGTCCGAATCCTGCGCCATCGCCCCCCGGTTGAGCACATAGGCCAGCAGTTCGGTGGCAAACTCGTAATGGAACCGGTCCAGGTGCTCCTCCGCAAAGGAGAGCCGCGCCAGGTCGACCCGGGCTCGGATGGTAGCCGTGGCCTCCTCGTAGCGGACGGTCGCCTCGCCGGCAGGCCGCTCCCCGATGGAGATGGCCAGCCGCTCTTCCTGCTCGTTGTAAGCCTGAACAGCAAAGGAGACCGGTGTGAAACCCATGGTGACCACCCCCTCACACGCTAAGATGCCCAAACGGTGGGGAGAGTCAACCGACGAACGGACGAAAGGGAGTGACCCGCATGACCGATTCAGAGCAGGCCAAGCATCCACGAGCCCGGCGCACCGGGGCCGACGCTGAGTTCACCCAGCACATGGTGGGCGACGGGGCGACCGGCGGCAACACCGCCTACGGCAACAGCCCCGGCAACCAGGGCGCTCGCCTGGTCGACGCCGGTCCGGAAGAGGACCAGCCCGGCCACGAGGAGCCCCGAGGCTGAGCGGAGGTGCAGCGATGCGGCATCATCATGTTGTGCAATTCGAGTGTGAGGTCTGCGGCACCCGGTTCAAGGAGGAGCGGCTGGCCACCGCCTGCGAGGTCGCCGGGCGGCCGGAGCCCCGGTTCCAGCCGGGGGATTGGGTCCGGCTCATCGGCGGCGACTACCGGGAGCAATTCCCCGACCGTCTCTTCACCGTGACCCAGGGCGACATCTACCTGGAGAAGCCCGGCCTGGAGCTCTGGGAGGAGGGCGAGCCGGGCAGGCACACCGTCTTCTACGTGCTGCGGGGCCAGGACGGACTGCGGATCACCTTCGTGCCGGAGTACCATCTGGCTGAGGTGGGGAGGAATGCCCATGCGAACCATCGTGATTGATACCTACGAATGCGAGATCTGCGGCACCCACTACGAGACCCCGGAGCAGGCGCTGGCCTGCGAGGCGGCGGGAAGGCCACGGCCGCGCTATCACCCGGGCGACCGGGTGCGGCTCGACCCGGAGCAGTCGCCCGAGGCGCTGAAGGAGGAGCGCTTTGTGGTGGAGAGGGCGCTGGTCACCCTCTTCCAGCCCGCCTGGCTCTTCGCTGAAGATGGTGCCCCTCAGCCCCCGGTCCACACCGTCAGCTACATCCTCCAGAACCACCTGGGGCAGGTGGGCTTCATCGCCGAGCGGCAGGTGCTCCCGGTGGTCACCGGCCCCTGACCGGCCCCGTCCGGGCCGGCTGACAGGAAGAGAGAACGCCTCCAGCCACAGGGCCGGAGGCGTTCTTTCGGATACGGTTAGTCGTCATCCCGGGCCATGCCCCGGAGGACCAGCAGGCGGACCAGGCTGAGCACAGCGCCCGCCGCCGCCGCCACGTAGGTGAGCGCCGCGGCGTTCAGCACCTTCCTGGCGCCGGCCACCTCGTCCCGGGTCATGTAGCCGCCGGTCTCCAGGATCTCCACCGCCCGGCTGGAGGCGTTGAACTCCACCGGCAGGGTGACGATATAGAAGCCGACCGCCGCCGTGAAGAGCCAGATGCCGACGGTGATGATCTCGTAGGCCCAGTTGCCGCCGAAGATCAGGCCGAGGATGACGATCCAGGGACCGAGCATGTCGCCGATGCGGGCGACCGGCCAGATCATGTTCCGCATGTGCAGCGGCACGTAGGCGTGCTCGTGCTGGATCGCATGGCCCACCTCATGGGCGGCGACGCCGATCGCAGCAACCGAGTTGCTGTAGTAGGTGGAATCGGAGAGCCGGACCACCCGCTTCTTCGGATCGTAATGGTCGGAGAGCTCGCCGGGGGTGTGCTGCACCGGGACATCGGTCAGCCCGTGCTTGTCCAGGATGTCGCGCGCCACCTGGGCCGCCGTCACACCGGTGCGGGTGGTGACCCGGGACCACTCGTTGAAGGCGCTGCGGACCCGGGCCTGCGCCCAGAAGACCATGATGATGGCCGGAAGCAGGATGATCTGGGTCCAATCGAAGAAGAACGGGAACATCGTAAACGACCCTCCCAGTTTCGGTTTGATGTAACAGAGGCCGGCGGGCCTGCCGGCGTGCCTGTCATTCGTGTAGACTGCGCGAGGGGCGGAAAAGGTTCGCGTCAAATCACGAAATCTCCATGATAAAGCGGGTGCCTACCTGGACCCCGCCGCCGTTGACGAAGGAGGGGGCGTCCATCCTCCCCCTGCCGGGCGGCTGGACCTCGCGGACCAGCAGGGCGCCCTCGCCGGTGGCCACCACGAAGCCCTCCCGCTTCCGGATTGCCACCACCGTCCCGGGCTCGGCCTCGCCCGTCGGATGGTCGATCAGCGAGGCCCTCCAGATCTTTAGACTCCCCCTGGGCCCGACGGTATACGCCCCCGGCCAGGGGTTGAGCGCCCGAATCTGGTCAAACAGGGCGCGCGCCGGCCGGCGCCAGTCGATCTGCTCGTCGACCCGCTCCAGCTTGGAGGCGTAAGTGACCCCCTCCTCGGGCTGCGGGATCCGAGGGGCGGTGCCCGCCTCGATCCGGCGAACGGTCTCCACCAGCAGCTCGGCCCCGATCCGGGCGAGCCGGTCGTGGACCTCCCCGCCGGTCTCCTCCGGCCCGATCGGCGTCCTGGCCTCCAGGCAGATATCGCCGGTGTCCATCCCCTCATCCATCCACATGGTGGTGATGCCGGTCTCGGTATCGCCGGCCATGACCGCCCGGTGGATCGGCGCCGCCCCGCGCCAGCGCGGCAGGATCGAGCCGTGGACGTTGATCGAGCCCAGCGGGCTGATCTCCAGGGCCTCCTTGGAGAGGATCTGGCCGAAGGCGACCACCACCGTCAGGTCGGAGCCCAGCTCCTTGAGCTGGGCAATCACCTCGGGCCGCCGGACCCGCCGGGGCTGGAAGAGCGGCAGGTTGTGGGCCAGGGCGACCTCCTTCACCGGGGAGAACCGGACCTTGCCCCCCCGCCCCACCGGCTTGTCGGGCTGGGTCACGACGCCTACCACCGGGTAGCCCGCCGCCAGCAGCGCCTTCAGGGACTCCGCCGCGAACTCGGGGGTCCCCATGAAGAGGATCTTCAGCATACTCACTCCCCCTTGGGGCTGGGGCTCTCCTCCGCCTCGGACGGGAGCGGCCCGCCTTCGAGATCGCCCTCCACCGCCTCCTCCTCCTCGGGCTGAACCTCACGGAGGTTGGTGCACTTGTCGGTGTAGAGGATGCCGTCCAGGTGATCGATCTCGTGCTGGAAGATGCGGGCCAGCCAGCCCTCAGCGTCGTACCAGACCCGGTGGCCGTTCCGGTCCAGCGCCACCACCCGGATCTTCTCGTAGCGGTAGACATCGCCCACGTAGCCCGGGATCGAGAGGCATCCCTCGACCCCCTTCACCCAGCCCTCCTTGTGGATGATCTCCGGGTTGATCAGCTGGAGCAGGCCGGTGGTCTCGTCGTGCGGGTCGATCACGATCACCCGCTTGGAGACGCCCACCTGCGGGCCGGCCAAGCCCACGCCCGGGGCGGCGTACATGGTCTCGGCCATATCGTCCAGGAGCCTTTTGATCGCTGCGTTCACCTTGGTCACCGGCTTGGCCTTCTTCCGCAGCACCTCAGCCGGCTCCTTCACAATCTCCAGGATCGCCATGATGCGTAGGTCCCCTCCAGTAGGTTACAGGATGCTCAGCGGATCCACATCCACGCTGAGCGAGACATCCTTCGATGCGCGCCACCGGCCCGCGGAGGCGGCGAAGGCGGCCCGGACCTGGCGGGCCATCTCGGTCACGGAGTCGCCCTTCAGCACCAGGTGGTGGCGGTGGCGCCCCCGCAGCTTGGCCAGCGGGGCGGGACCGGGGCCCAGGATGGTGCCGCTGAAGCGGTGCTGGACCAGCAGCTGCTGAATCGCCTGGGCGGTCGCTGCCACCGCCTCTTCCGCCTCGCCGGAGACCACCAGGTGGATCATGTGGGCGAAGGGCGGGTAGTCCAGCTGCCGCCGGAACTCCACCTCGCCGGTGTAGAAGCTGTGGAAGTCGTGCGCCAGCGCCGCCTGCAGCGAGCGGTGGTCGGGCTGGTAGGTCTGGACCAGGACACGCCCCGGCTTCAGCCCCCGCCCGGCCCGGCCGGCCACCTGGGTGACCAGCTGGAAGGTCCGCTCCGCCGCCCGGAAGTCGGGCAGGTTGATGGAGGTGTCGGCCAGGACCACCCCCACCAGGGTGACCTCCGGGAAGTCGAGACCCTTGGCGATCATCTGGGTGCCCACCAGGACGTCCACCTTCCGGTGGGCGAACTCCCGCAGGATGGCGGCGTGGGAGCCCTTGCGCCGGGTGGTGTCCACATCCATCCGGGCGATCCGCATGGCGGGGAAGAGCCTGCGCAGCTCCTCCTCGACCCGCTCGGTCCCCGCCCCCATGTGCCGGATGGCCTTGGAGCCGCAGTTGGGGCAGGTGAGGGGAACCCGGCTCTGGTGGTCGCAGTAGTGGCAGGCCAGGTGATCGTCGCCCAGGTGGTAGGTCATGGCCACGGCGCAGTTCGGGCACTGGACCGCCTCACCGCAGGAGCGGCACATAATGAAGGTATTATACCCACGCCGGTTCAGGAAGAGGATTGCCTGCTCCCTCGCCGCCAGCGTCTGCTGCAGGGCCTCCTGCAGGGCGGTGGAGAAGATGGAGCGGTTGCCCGCCCGGAGCTCCTCCCGCATGTCCACAAGGGTGACGCCGGGCATCGGCCGGTGGTCGATCCGGTGCTGCAGGGAGACCAGCCGGTACTCCCCGGAGCGGGCCCGGTAGAAGGACTCCAGGGCGGGCGTGGCCGAGCCGAGCACCAGGAGGGCATCCTCCAGGCGGGCCCGCTCCGCCGCCACCTCCCGGGCGTGGTAGGCCGGGGGCGGCGACTCCTGCTTGTAGGACTGCTCGTGCTCCTCGTCGATGATGATCAGCCCCACCCGCTCGAAGGGGGCGAAGATGGCAGAGCGGGCGCCCACGGCGATGGAGACCTCGCCCCGGCGGATCCGCTGCCACTCATCGAACTTCTCCCCGGCCGAGAGGGCGGAGTGGAGCACCGCCACCTCCCCGCCGAAGCGGGAGCGGAAGCGCTGGATCATCTGCGGGGTGAGGGAGATCTCGGGCACCAGGCAGATCGCCTGCCTGCCCAGCTTCCGCACCTCGGCGATCGCCCGCAGGTAGAGCTCGGTCTTGCCCGACCCGGTGACGCCGTGGATCAGCACCGGCTGGCGGAAGCCGGCCGGGGCGATCAGCTCCTGCTGGATCGACTGGAGGGCCTGGGCCTGCTCCGGGGTCAGGGTGGGCGGGGGCGCCGGCTCCACCTGCTCCCCGGCGAAGGGGTCCCGCCGCTTCTGCACCTCGCCGGCCACCAGCCAGCCCCTGGACAGGGCCACCTTGATCGGCCCGTCGATGGAGTCGCCCAGGGCCTGCAGCAACTCGGGCCGGGAGGCGTGACCCCCCCGCTGGGCCAGGTAGGTCAGCAGCTCCGCCTGCCGGGGCGCCCGCCGCTTCACCTGCTCCACCACCGGGGCCACATCCTCCAGGGCGAGCCGGTAGGTGGTGATCTTGAGGGTGCTCACCTCCTGCCGCCGGGCCTCGGCGGGCACCAGCAGCCGGAGGGCCGCCGGGAAGGTGGAGAGGTAGCGGTCGGCGGTCCAGCGGGCCAGCTGCACCAGCGTCGGGGGGATCGGGGGGATCTCCGGCAGCAGCCCGGCGATCTCCTTCAGCTGCTTGATCCCCTCCGGGGGCTGCTCGGCCCGGCCCACGTAGAGGCCGACCAGCCGGCGCGGGCCAAAGGGCACGCGCACCCACTGGCCGGGAACCAGCCGCCCGGCCAGGCTCGCGGGCACGGCATAGGTGAAGAGCCTGTCGGTCCCCTCGGCGGTCACATCGACTGCGACCTGCGCCAGTTCAGCCCCCAAGCAGCGCCACCGCCCTGTCGAGAATCCGGTGTGAGACCTCGGTCTTGGACATCAGCGGAAGCTCTTCAGCACCGTCGGCATCCACAAAGGTCACCTTGTTGGTGTCGGTGCCGAAGCCCGCCCCCTCCGCCCGCACATCGTTGGCGACGACGAAGTCGGCGTTCTTGGCCAGCAGCTTCTTCCGGGCGTGCTCGATCAGCCTCTCGGTCTCGGCAGCGAAGGCAACGGTCACCTGGCCGGGCCGCTTCTGCCGGCCCAGGGCAGCGATCACGTCAGGGTTCTTCACCAGGGTGACGGTCAGCTCATCGCCGGCCTTCTTGATCTTCTCCTCCGCCACGGTGGCCGGCCGGTAGTCCGCCGGGGCGGCCGCGGCGATGGTGATATCCATCAGGGGGAAATGCGCCTCGCAGGCGGCCAGCAGCTCCAGGCAGGTCTCGATGGGCACGAACTGGACGCCGGGCGGCGGGGTCAGGGCCGAGGGCCCGCTGACCAGCACCACCTCCGCCCCCCGCTCCGCCGCCGCCGCGGCGATGGCGTAGCCCATCTTGCCGGTGGAGCGGTTGCCGATGAAGCGGACCGGGTCGAAGTACTCCCGGGTGGTGCCCGCCGTGACCAGCACCCGCTTTCCGGCCAGGTCACGCTTGGGCTGGAGCAGCTGCAGCGCCGCCTCCACGATCTCGGCCGGCTCCGGCAGCCGCCCCTTGCCCATCAGCCCGGAGGCGAGCCGCCCCTCCACCGGCTCCATGATCCGCCAGCCCAGCCCCGCCAAGGTCTGCAGGTTCCGCTGGGTGAGCGGGTTGGCGTACATCTCCGCCTCCATGGCCGGGGCCAGCAGCACCGGGCACCGGACCCCCAGGGCGACCACCGTGATCCAGTCCCCGGCATGGCCACCCGCCAGCCGGGCGATGGTATTGGCGGTGGCCGGGGCGATGATCAGCAGGTCCGCCCGGTGGGTGAGGCTCACATGGTCCACGTGGCCGTGCACCTGCTCCCCGAAGATGTCGGTCTTGACCGGGTTGCCGGAGATCGCCTGAAAGGTCAACGGGGCCACCAGCTGGGTGGCCGCAGGGGTCATCAGCACATGGACCGAAGCCCCCAGCTTCACCAGCCGGGAGCAGACCTCCACCGCCTTGTACGCCGCGATCCCACCGCTCACGCCCAGGAGAACCGTCTTACCTTGCAGCATGGTTCTGCTCCTTTTTTTGCCACGGATTACACGGATTACACGGATAAATACATGAAATAAATAATAATGGAGTTTACGACCTACTCGCCAGTAATGCTGTGTGAAACGACATATTTCCGTGATTACGCGGACACAAATTATGAATTTAGTATGGGCGCTTTCATGTGCTGTGCTTGCACCAGCACCCACCGAAGAAAATGGGCACAACCCCATTATTAAAGGTTTTCCACCATGGCGCGGTGCTTCGCACCAGCACCACCTATGAACAGAGCACCACCCACATTTTTGTAATTTATTAGTTTTATCCGTGTAATCCGTGTAATCCGTGGCCGTTATTTTCAGGGGAATCCGTGGCCTACTTTCCGTGCAATCCCACGGCAAAACGGGCGCCCGGGGCACCGGGCGCCCTGTCGGGCTGGCTGATGCGGGGTTATCCCCGGGGGCCACCTGCTTTGCCGCGCTCGAAGAAGAGCTTGCCGCCGACCAACTCCTCCAGGGCGATGGTGACGGGCTTGTTCGACTTGGAGTCGACCTGCTTGGGCTTGCCAGCCTGGAGATCGCGGCCGCGACGGGCACCCAGGATCACCAGGGTGTACTTGGAATCGACTTTTTCCATCAACTGATCAAGAGATGGCTTGATCATCTTTACGTTAACGCTCCTTTCTCCAACAGGGTCTTGATCAAAGCAGCGCCTCCCCGGACCGTGCGGGCCTTCTCAGCGACGACGATCGCCTTCAGCTGCTGCACGGCACGGGAGAGGTCGTCGTTGACGATCACATAATCGTACGTCAGCCCCTCACGGATCCATTCCGGGGCCTCGTTCAGGCGCCGCTGCACCGCCTCTTCGCTCTCGGTGCCGCGGGCGGCGATGCGCTGCCGGAGCGCCTCCATCGACGGGGGGATCACGAAGACGGAGACGGCGCCGGGGTAACGCTCCCGGACCGCCTTGGCCCCCACCCGGTCGATGTCAAGGATGATATCCTGCCCCTGATCGGTCACTTCCTCGACGTAGGCCCGAGGCGTTCCATAATAGTTGCCGTAGACCTCGGCCCACTCCAGCAGTTCCCCTGCCTCGATCCGCTGCTGAAACTCCTCGCGGCTCAGAAAGAAGTACTCGACCCCGTGCTGCTCCCCGGGGCGGATGGGCCGTGTGGTACAGGAGACGGAGAAACGGATATCAGGGGCCTCCGCCAGCAGTGCACGACAGATCGTGCCCTTGCCGACAGCGGAGGGCCCCGTGACGACGATCAGGAGGCCTTTGGTCTTCGTGGACATGTGGCTACTCGTCCTCTTCCTCGTTGGTTACGGCGACCTCCTTGGAGGTGAGCCGATGGGCGACCGTCTCGGGCTGGACCGCCGAGAGCACAACGTGGTCGGAGTCGGTAATCACGACAGCCCGAGTGCGCCGGCCGTAGGTTGCGTCGATCAGAACGCCCCGGTCGCGGGCTTCCGTGATAATCCGCTTGATTGGGGCAGATTCCGGACTGACGATCGCCACGATCCGGTTCGCTGAAACGATGTTACCGAAGCCGATGTTCACCAGCTTGATATCCACAGCCGGAGCCTCCCCCGTTGTTTGGATGCGCATAGGACTGGAACAGAGGCACTACTCGATGTTCTGGACCTGCTCCCTGACCTTCTCCAGCTCGCCCTTGGCAGCGATGACCGCCGCCGTGATCGCCGCATCGTTGGCCTTGGAGCCGATGGTGTTCACCTCACGCCCCAGCTCCTGCACCAGGAAGTCGAGCTTGCGCCCGATGGCCTCCCCCTCGGCGAAGGCGGCTCGGAACTGGGCGATATGGCTGCCCAACCGGGCGATCTCCTCGGCGATGTCGGCCCGGTCGGCGAAGAGGGCGACCTCCTGCGCCAACCGCTGCGGGTCGACGGCGTTGCCCTGGGGCAACAGCTCCTCCAGCCGCCGGGTCAGCTTCTGCCGGTACTCCTCCACCACCTGCGGCGCCCGCTCGGCCACGGTCTGCCGGAAGGCTTCGATCTTGTCCAGCCGGTCGGCCAGATCGGCCACCAGGGCCGCACCCTCCCGCTCCCGCATGGCAACCAGGTTGGCCAGCGCCTCGCTGAGGGCTGGTTCCAGCACCGACCAGACCTCTTCGTCGGAGACCGACCCCTCCTCTACGGAGAGCACATCGGGCAGTTTGGCGAGAGTATCGAGCGTTAGCTCCGATTTGCTCCCAATCTCTCCCGCTAGCTCCTTCAAGGCATTATGATACGCCAGTGCCAGTTCCTTGTCAACCTTGACACCCCTCGCCTTGGCCGCTGCCTCCCACGAGATGAAGACCTCCACCCGGCCCCGGGCCACCTGGGCCAGGATCAGCTTCCTGGCCTGATCTTCATGGACATTGAACTGGCGAGGCATGCGAAAGACTACCTCGGAGAAGCGGTGGTTGACCGCCTTCATCTCCACGGTTACCTTCCCCGGCTCCCCGGTCGCCTCGCCCCGTCCGAAGCCGGTCATGCTGCGAACCATAGGTATATGGAACCCCCTTCATACGTAGACCGGGCGCCGCAACCGCTCGCGCCCGGGCTCCCGTGACTCTTTCCTTTCATAGTTCGGTGTCCGGGTCAGAGCTTCCTTCCAGGGTTTCCGTCTGTCCGGGGACCGATGCGGCGGACAGGACAGCCAGACGGACTCGCCACCCCGGGGTGTGCGAGTCCGTCCACCGCTCTACACCTTGACGTGCTTCTTGATCCGCTCCACCGCTTCCTTGAGCCGTTCCTCCTTCAGGCAGAGGGCGACCCGGATGTAGCCCTCGCCGTACTGCCCGTAAGCGCCGCCCGGGGTGACCACCACGCCGGCCTCCTCCAGCAGCAGAGTGGCGAAGGAGGCCGAGGTATGCCCCTCCGGCACCGGCACCCAGAGGTAGAAGGAGCCCTTCATCGGCTTGGCATCCAGCCCGATGGCCCGGAGCCCCTCGACGGCGATGTCACGCCGCACCCGGTAGACCTCGTTCATCTCGGCGATGAACTGGTCGGCCTCGGGGCTGGTCAGGGCGGCGATGGCCGCCTCCTGCACGGCGGTGAACTGGCCCGAATCGGTGTTGGTCTTGATGATCCCCAGCGCCCCGATGGCATCGGCGTTGCCCACCACGAAGGCGATACGCCAGCCGGTCATGTTGAAGGGCTTGGAGAGCGACCAGAACTCCACCGCCACCTCCCGGGCGCCCTCGGCGTCGAAGATCGACGGGGCCTTGTAGCCGTCGTAGGTCATCTCGGAGTAGGCGTTGTCGGAGACCAGCAGGATGTCGTACTTCCGGCAGAAGTCGACCGCCTTCTGATAGAACTCGACGGTGGCCACGGCGCCGGTGGGGTTGTTGGGGTAGTTCAGGAACATCAGCTTCGCCTTCCGGGCCACATCCTCCGGAATCGCATCCAGGTCGGGCAGGAAGTCGTTCTCCGCCTTCAGCGGCATCATGTAGGGGGTGCCGCCGGCCAGCAGGGTGTGGGTCTTGTAGACCGGGTAGGCCGGGTCGGGCACCAGGGCCACATCCCCGGCGTCGATGTAGGCCCAGATGATGTGAGCCAGCCCTTCCTTGGAGCCGATCAGCGCCAGCGCCTCGCTCTTGGGGTCAAAGGTCTGGCCGAACCGCTTCTGATAGAAGGAGCAGGCGGCCTGCCGGAAGGCGAGCGAGCCGTCATAGTCCGGGTACTGGTGGTAGGCCGGCTTCTCGATCGCCTTGTGCATGGCCTCGATGACGAACGGCGGGGTGGGCAGGTCGGGATCGCCGATCCCCAGGGAGATCACGTCAACCCCCCGGGCGATCACCTCCCGCTTCTTCTTGTCGATCTCGGCGAACAGGTAGGGCGGAACGGCAGCGATACGCTGTGCGCGCTTGGGCATGAAACAGCACTCCCTCTCCCTTGTTTGCGGCGCCCCCCACGGGCCGCGCCGGCTGCGGCTTATCTAATAAGGCTTCAGAAAGCTCCCGTCGCAGACATAGGTGGCGGGACCGGTCTTGAAGACGTGGTTGGTCGCCTCATCCCACTCGATGGTCAGGTCACCGCCGGGCAGGTGGATCAGAGCCGTCCGCCCGGTCTTGCCCAGCAGGTGGCTGGCAACCAATACCGCGGAGGCTCCGGTGCCGCAGGCCAGGGTGATGCCCGAGCCCCGCTCCCAGGTCCGCATCTTCAGCTCCGAATCACTGATCACCTGGACGAAGTGGACGTTGATCCGCCGGGGGAAGGCCGGGTGGTGCTCGATCTTCGGCCCGATCACCTCCAGATCGACCGCATCCACGTCGTCCACGTAGATCATCACGTGCGGGTTGCCCATGGAGACGCAGGTGATCCGGTAGGTGCGACCCGCCACGGCAAACGCCTCATCCACCACCCGCTCCTCGGCCGGGCCCACCATCGGGATCTCCCCACGCTTCAGCCGGGGCTCCCCCATGTCCACCCGGACGCCGACCACCTGGCCGGCCTCGTCCAGCTTCAGCTGCGGGATGATGGTGCCCGCCCCGGTCTGGACCTTGAAGGTGGTCTTGCGGGTCAGCCCCCGGTCGTAGCAGTAGCGGGCGAAGCAGCGGATGCCGTTGCCGCACATCTCCGACTCGGAGCCGTCAGCGTTGAATATGCGGAAGCGGAAGTCATGCCCTTCCTGCGTCGGCGGCAGGATGGCGATCAATCCGTCAGAGCCCACGCCGAAGTGGCGCTCGCTGACGGCGACCGCGAGGGCGGGCAGCCGCTCCTCCGGGACCTGCTCCTCAAAGTTGTTCACATAGATGTAGTCGTTCCCCAGGCCCTCCATCTTGGTAAAGCGGACCACGCCATCTCCTCCCCGGCAATTGGAACCGTTCCCTCACATTGTCCACCCTATTGTATCGACCGGGCGAAAAGGGTGTCAAACCGCCAATTGGAGTCATCCAAACCCGGCGGTTGGCCTGGATCTCTGTGCCATGAACAGCTTTCTTGTCGAAGGGCGACGATTCCTGAAGGGAAAGATTGGCATCGGGTTGAATCTTTTTAAACATCCCGATGTTATATGAGGAGGAAGCTCGTTGATAAAGAGAAGAGCGGTGCCGGTGCTCGGGGTTGCCCTGATCCTGCTCCTGGTTCTGACGGCCCCTGTCCGGGCAGAGTACTCCCCGGCGAGCGCCGAGAGCGCTGCGAACCGCATGAAGTTGCTCGAGCTCGTCAAGGGCCGCACCGGCGGAGATCTCCAACTCGGTGCCACCATCACCCGGGCCGAGCTGATCACCATCATCGTGAGGGCCTTCGGCCAGGAGGATGTGGCGAAGATGCTGGCCGGCGCCCCCACCGGGTTCGGCGACGTGCCGCCAAATCATTGGGCCTCCGGGTACGTCACCCTGGCCAAGAACCTGATCGAGCAGAACGGCCACAAGCTCGGCGTCAACGCCGAGGGGACGCAGTTCAACCCCAACGGCAATGTGACGGCAGCCGAGGCGGTCGCCTTTCTGATGAAGTTCCTGGGGGTCTCCTCCGACTCCAGCCTCGCCTGGCCCAACAACTTCCTGATGCCGGCGGTGGAGGCGGGGCTGATCTCCCAGGATGACCTCCCGCTGATGGCCTCCATGGGCAACCTCCCGGTCGACCGCGGCCTGGTCTTCTACCTATCGGACAACGCCTTCGCCAGCTACAAGACCCCCAACGGCAAGACCGTCTACCAAACCTACGTGGACAGCCAGGCGCCGGCGATCACCATCGATCAGTACCCCGCTGAGGTGGCGGAGGCGACGGTCACCATCACCGGCAGCGTCTCCGCCGACACGGTGGAGCTCTTCTCGCCCCAGGGCCCCATCCCCGTGGTGGACGGCAAGTTCGCCGCTCCGCTCACTCTCAAGGAGGGGCCCAACTCCATCCCCCTCAGCGCCAGGGATCTGGCGGGCAATGCCGGGACGGCGACGGTCAGCATCCTCCGGAAGCCGGCCGCCGTGGCGCAGCAGGTGACCGCCACCCTCTCCATGGAGCAGGTCCCGGTCTCCCATGCGGCCCTGCTGACCGTCACGGTCACCGAGAACGGGCAGGCGGTGGCCGGCGCTCCCTACACCGTCACGGTGGGCGGAGCCCTCGCCGGTTACGACCCCCAGAGCCGTCAGGTGACGGCGGGCAAGAGCCCCGGCACCGGCATCATCACCGTGCAGACCCCGCACGGGGCCTCCGTCACCCTGGAGGTGCCGGTCTACAACGGCCTCGCCTTGATCGAGGTGACACCGAACGTGATCGAGGCCAAGCTGGGGGAGGAGATCCAGTTCAGCGCCAGAGGCCTGGACTTCAACGGTGACGAGGTCGCCCTGGGGGCGGTCACCTGGTCGGTGCTCCTTAACCTGGCCGAGATCACCGCGGACGGCATGCTGAGCATCCCGGAGGTGAAGGGTCTGCTGGTGGTCAAGGCCGAGGCGGACGGCAAGGTGGGCACCGCCAACCTCTTTGTCAACCCCGGCGAGATTGAGATCCAGGCCAAGATGGCCTTCCAGTTGAAACCGGGCCAGCAGGTGCCGGTGGAGATCCTGGTCACCCAGGACGGGGAGCCGCTGAACCTGCCGCCACGGGTCACCTCCGACCTGGGCACTTACGACAGCGCCTCCGGAATCTTCACGGCGGGAAGCGCGCCGGGCAAGGGCCATATCACCTTCGAACTGGCCGGCTACTCCTTCGTGTACGAGCTGGTGGTTCTGGAACCCTAGCATGAAGCCGCCCCCCTCCCGCGGACTGCGGCGAGGGGGGCCCTTGCGTAGCTACGGGGTGCCTGGGGTGACAGGTGTGGTGGGGACGGCCGGGGCGCCCGGCCGGTCGGGGTCGGCCGGCGGGACCTCCGCCCCCCGGACGTCCACGTCCGGGCCTGCCGGCGCAGCCGGGGCCGCGGGAGCCCCGGGCGCCCCGGCCCCCCGGTTGGCGTTCCGGCCGCCGCCCACCGAGGTGGCACCGGCCATCATCCGGCTGATGTCCGCCATGAAGTCGGTGACGGGGCGGCCCTCCCGGATCGAGTCGGTGATCTGCGCCAGGCGGGCCCGGTCGGCCGCCGTGTTGACCACCCGGATGTCGACCAGCTTGTCGCAGGCGACCTTGATCCGATCGATGGCGTTGGCGTCTGCCCCGACCGTGCCCACATTGCCGGCGGGAGCCGGGGCGGTGGCCCGGTTGTCCTGCACACCGCCGGGGGCGCCGGCCGCATTCGGGTTGCCCGGGGTGGCGGCGCCGGTCACCACCGGGTTGGGCGGAGCGGCGGCACCGGTGATCGGGGCCGGGGCGGTCTTGGTTCCCGGGACGATCGTATCGGCCGTGGTCCGGGTGCCGGGGGCGCCCACGGTGGTCCCCGGGGCCGCCCCGGTGGCTGCGGCGCCGGTGGTGCCGGGGGCCGCCGCAGGCGGAACCGCCCGCTCCGGCGTGGCCGGGGCGCCGGGGGTGGCGCCGGTGGGCGGGGTGGTGGGCATGTCATCCTGGGTCGGCAGAGCCACCAGGGCCACGTTGCCGATGATCACGCCGTTGGCCGTGATCTCCGTGCCGCCGCGGGCGCCGGCGTTGGCCCCTCCGGCCCCTGCGGCCCCGCCGCCGGCATTCGCTCCTCCGGCCGCACCGCCGGCCCTGCCGGCGCCGTTCACTCCCCCGGCTCCTGCGGCCCCGCCTCCGGCGGGGGTGCCGGCACCGCCGGGAGCGGTCAGGGTGCCGCCTGCGGCCACCGTATTGCCCAGGGCCACGGCGCAGGCATCCGCATCGCCGGTGGTGGTGGAGATGTTGTTGCCGGCGTTGGGAGCGCGCTCGGGTGCGCGGTTGGGGCCGGCGGCGCATCCGGCGGCAAGCACCGCCGTGGCTGCGGTGAGGCTGATCCACTGCAAGGTCAGACGCTTCATCGTTGTGGTCTCCCTTCCGTAGCGGTCTTGGCTTGGCTCCAAAAGGGTCAGGCGCGGGTCTGCCCCGCGCCTCACAAGCGCAACCCTGCGGTTAGAATGACCGGATTCCGTCAACGCTATGCTTCCTCACCAATCTGACGGCGAATCCGCACCGGGCGGCCAAAGAGCAGAAAGCGGCGAAGGGCGACGGCGACCTCGCCGAGGGCGGCCAGGGCGAGCACGATCAGCCACTGTGCGGTGGAGAGCGGCGCCGTGCCGAA
This sequence comes from Bacillota bacterium, assembly GCA_049324875.1. Classification (GTDB taxonomy): domain Bacteria; phylum Bacillota; class Sulfobacillia; order Symbiobacteriales; family Symbiobacteriaceae; genus JAWLHU01. The sequence continues at coordinate 19,266 of JBMONC010000075.1, read as the reverse complement.
CACAGTGGCCATCGGCTGCCAGTATATGGCGAGCAGCAGGGCGGTGATCGACGAGCCGACCGCCGCCACCAGCCACGGGTTCGAGAAGAAGGGCGTCTCAAAGATAGAGCGGCGCTCCGACCGGCAGTCGAAGACGTGGATCAGCTGGGCGCAGACCAGGGTTGCCAGTGCCATGGTCCGGGCGTGGGCCAGCACCAGCGGGTCGCTGTAGGGCGCCATCCCCGGTGTCCCGGGGACCGTGACGAGGCCGGTGATAAAGGCCGCCAGCGTCCCCAGGCCGATCAGGGTGCCGCGCCCCAGGATCTTGATGCCCAGACGCCGGGCAAAGACCCCCTCGTCGGGCCGCCGGGGCGGCCGGCTCATCACATCCTTGTCGAGCGGATCGACACCCAGCGCCATGGCGGGCAGCCCGTCGGTCACCAGGTTGACAAAGAGGATCTGGATCGGCAGGAGCGGCAGCGGCAGCCGCATCACGGCGGCCAGGAACATGGTCAGCACCTCGCCGGTGTTGCAGGAGAGCAGGTAGCGGATGAACTTGCGGATGTTGTCATAGATGCCCCGCCCCTCCTCCACGGCAGCGACGATCGTGGCGTAGTTGTCGTCGGCCAGGATCATGGCCGAGGCCTCCTTCGTCACGTCGGTGCCGGTCCGGCCCATGGCGACGCCGATGTCCGCCTCCTTCACCGCCGGGGCGTCGTTCACCCCATCGCCGGTCATGGCCACCACCTCGCCCAGCGCCTTGAAGGCACGGACGATCTGCAGCTTGTGCTGGGGCGAGACCCGGGCGAAGACCCGGCAGCGCTGCACCGCTTCGATTAACTCCGAGTCGGACATGGCGTCCAGCTGCCGTCCGGTGATGGCGATGGCATCGTCGCCGGCGAGGCCCAGCTCCCGGGCGACCGCCAGCGCCGTGGCCGGGTGGTCGCCGGTGATCATCACCGTCCGGATGCCGGCCCGGGTGGCCGCCTGGACCGCCCTCTTTACCTCGGGGCGGGGCGGGTCGATCATCCCGAAGAGGCCGAGGAAGATCAGATCCCGCTCCAGCCGGGCTGCTGCCTGGTCGGTGGGCAGGTCCGCCGCAGCTTCGAGGGCCTGCGCCGGGGCGGAGACCGGCCGGTAGGCCACCGCCAGCACCCGCAGCGCCTGGTCGGCCATCCGCTCGTTCTCCGCCGCGATCGCCCGGCGCAGCTCGTCGGTCAGCGGCACCACCCGCCCGTCGATCAGAACCTGGGTGGAGAGCTCCAGGACCGTGTCCGGGGCGCCCTTGACGTGGACCTTTGCCTCGCCCGTCTCCTCCCGGGTCAGCACGCTCATCCGCCGCCGCTCCGACTCGAAGGGGATCTCCAGCAGCCGCTGGTAGTGCTCCTGGAAGAGGCTGGGCCGGTAGCCCCCCTTATGGGCCGCCACCACCAGCGCCCCCTCGGTGGGGTCGCCCTGGATGGCGTAGCTCCCCTTCCCATTCTTTTTCTTGGGCGACACCAGCAGGGCGTTGGAGCAGAGGGCGGCCGACTTCAGCGCCTGCGCCAGCCCCGGCTCCTCCAGCGGGCTGACCGGCTGGCCGTCCCGCAGGAAGTCGCCGACCGGGCGGTAGCCGTCGCCGGTGATCTCATAGCGCCGGCCTCCGGCCCAGGCGGCCCGGGCCATCATCTCGTTCTTGGTCAGGGTCCCCGTCTTATCGGAGCAGATCACCGTGGCGCACCCCAGGGTCTCCACCGCCTGCAGCCGGCGGACGATGGCGTTCCGCTTGATCATCCGCTGGACGCCAAGCGCCAGGGCGACGGTGACGATGGCCGGTAGCCCCTCGGGGATGGCGGCCACCGCCAGCGAGACGCCCGCCAGGAAGAGCTGGGTGATCTCAGCCCCGCTCAGGCTCTCGGCGCGCAGCAGCCCTGCCGCCACCACGATGGCGCAGACCACCAGGCAGGCGGCCACCAGCCACTTGCCCAGCTGCTCCAGCCGGCGCTGCAGGGGGGTCTCCTCCTGCTCCACCTCCTGCATCATCCCGGCGATGCGGCCCATCTCGGTCTCCATGCCGGTGGCCACCACCACCGCCACCCCCCGGCCCCGGGTGGCCGTGGTGCCCATGTAAAGCATGTTCTGCCGGTCCCCCAGGGGGGCGTCAGACGGCCCCGACCAGGCGGCCGACTTCCGGACCGGGAGGGATTCGCCGGTCAGCGCCGACTCCTCCACCTCCAGGCTCATCACCTCCAGCAGCCGGGCATCCGCCGGAATCCGGTCGCCCGCCTCCACCAGGAGGATGTCGCCCGGCACCAGTTCCCGGGCGGCGACCGTCAGCTCCTGGCCGCCGCGCCGGACCCGGGCGGTGGGCGCCGCCAGCTCCTTGAGCGCCTCCAGCGACCGCTCCGCCCGGTACTCCTGCACGAAACCGAGGACGGCGTTGATGATCACGATCACCACGATGGTGATGGCGTCCGCCGTCTCGCCCATCCCGGCCGAGATGCCGGTCGCCACCAGCAGGACGAGGACCATGAAGTCCTGGAACTGGGCCAGGAGCATCCGCCACCAGGGGGCTCGGGGCGCCGCCGCCAGCAGGTTCGGACCGAGTTCCTCCAGCCGCTTCTGGCACTCTCCCGCCGAGAGCCCTCGCTCGGGGTCGGTGGCGAGGGCGTCGAAGAGCTCAGCGGCGGTCAGTTGGTGCCACGGTTTCGACATCGTCTTCACCTCTCGCACCAACCATACTCGCCGGTGGGCTTGGGTAGACCGGCTGTGAGGCATGAAGAACCCTGCGAGCCCGGCGGGCCGCAGGGTTCTTGTGCGATCTGCTCAAAGCCGGTCCATGACCTCCCGGATCCGGGCACAGGCACCGTAGTCCTCCGCGTCCAGGGCTGCGTCCAGCTGGTCCTGCAGGGCCAGGCGCCGCAGGGCGGTTCCCGAGAGGGATGCCAGCCGGTAGATGGTCTCCTGCAGCCGGATCGCCTCCCCGGGCTCCACCTGGTGGACTGCCTCGTCCACCGCCAGGAACCAGACCGGAAGGGTCCGAAGGCGCTCCAGCAGGTCGAAGAGGGGGAGGTTCAGCCCCTCCAGGGCCAGCCGGGTCCGGTTTCCCCTCCCCCGCTCTCCCTGCGGCCCCTCGCTGCCCAGAATCACCGAGTAGCAGCCGCCGTCCTCGGCGCTCACCAGGATCGAGTCCCGCAGGTGGCGGCGGTCGGTGGGGTTGCAGAAGCGCATCCGTTCCAGCAGTTCCGTATCGGCCAGGACGGCCATCACCAGCCGGGCGGCGGCCCGGGGCAGCCGGTTCCCGCCCGCCCGGAGCGCCTGCTGCAGCACCTTCACACGTTCCGGCACCCTCTCCATCGCTATCATCCCCCATGGGAGGCTCATTCCCCGTCGGGTCTAGGGAGCGGCAGGGGTGGCGTTCAGGGCCGCATCGGCGGTGATCAGGCCTGCGCCGGCGGCGTCGTCACCCCATGTAAAGTCCATCTCCGTCCCGTAGTAGGGATCGTAGACCGTCTTCGTATCAGACGGCAGCGGGGTGGCCGCCCCCTCCAGGATGGTCTCCACCTCGGAGGCCGAGAGGCCGGGGTTCTTCTGCAGCATCAGGGCGACAATGCCCGCCACGTGGGGGGAGGCCATGCTGGTCCCGCCCAGGTAGTAGTAGGTCAGCTTGTTCCCGCTGTCCCACTGGTAGGGGCCCAGAACCCAGGAGCCGGGGGCCGCCACATCCAGATCCTGACCCTCCAGCTCCCGGCTGGAGAAGTCGGTGATGTAGTAGTCCTCCGCATCCGTCGGGTCAGGCACATCCTCCAGGAAGGTCCACATCCGGTTCAGCCTGCCGTCCGGATACCGCAGCTGCCACTCGCCGACCCAGCCTGCGGCAGCGACCGAGATCACCGGGGCGTAGGCGCCAGGGTAGCCCATCCCCGCCTCGGCCGCGTTGCCGGCGGCGGCGACAATCACCACCCCGGCTCCGATGGCATAGTCGATGGCCGCCTTCTCGACCTCATCCAGCACCGAGCCACCCAGGCTCATGTTGATCACCACCGGGTGGGCCGCCAGCGGACCCTTCTTCAGGTCAGCGACGTAGACGATGCCCTTGGCCACCATGCCAGAGGTGCCCCAACCGGCGTTGCCCAGCACCTTTACCGGGATGATCGTCACCTTCGGCGAGACCCCGTTGACCGAGTGGCCGTAGAAGTTGTACCCCAGGATGGTGCTGGTGACGTGGGTGCCGTGGCCGTTCTGGTCATGCTCCCACTGGTTCTCCGGCTCCGCCACAGCCGCCGGGCCGACCGGACCACCGGTGAAGGCCTTGGCATATTCCACGGCGATCCGCTCCTCCGGGAAGAGCTTCCGCCAGGAATCCTGCAGGCCGGTATCCAGGACCGCCACATAGACGTCTGTGCCGTCGTAGGCCACCTGCCGGCCCGTCACGCCGAAGTCCGTCACGTTGATGGCGTCCAGGTCCCAGGTGTTGAGACCAGCGGCAAAATCGGTCACCTCAACCAGGTCCACGGGGGAGCCCATCCGCTCCGCGTCCGGTCCGGCGCCCTTCACGTAGGGCAGCGCCTGAATCGACGTCAGCTTGCCGGCCGGGGCCTTCATCAGCACGGCGTTGATCTGCGGGATGGTCTCCCGGATGGTGCCATAGGTGCTGAGGTCAGCCAGAATCCCCTCGGTGATGGCGGTGTTGAGCGCGACATTGATGTCGATCTGCTGCCTGTCCGAGTTGGCCGCCGAGAGGGGAACCGCAGACCCTATCAGAAGGAACAGTAGGACCAGGACCATCAGCCGCCTCATGGAGCATCCCCCTTTGCTAAGATCGTTGATGGTGAGTATCTTAAATATTCGGGAACGTTCCGCATGTTCCTGTCGGAGCGGCACCAAAAATACGAAAGGAGCCGGGGGTCTCCCCGGCTCTGCCTTATCCCTATCCCAGTTGGGCCTGCTCCGGCGGTCCGTTCCAGAAGCGGGAGGCATCCAGCAGGATCACCTGGCTCCGGGTCAGCCGGACCGCTCCCCGGCGCTGCAGGTCCGCCAGCACCCGGCTGGCCGTCTCCCGGGCCATGCCCGACAGCTGGGCGATCTCCTGATGGGTCAGCGGAATCACCCGCAGGCCGTTCTCCCGGGGCTGCGCCTTGCGCATCAGCACCGAGACCACCCGCTCATGGGCGCTCCGGTTCTGCATGCAGTGGATGTGCTCCAGCAGCCACCGCACCCCCTCGCCCAGGTGGCGCATCACCAGCAGGGCGAGCTCCGGATGGCGCATCACCATCCTGTCAAAGTCGTGGATCGAGAGCGCCCAGGCGGTGGTATCCTCCAGCGCCATGGCCGCCGCCACATAGGGTTTGCGGTCAAGCAGCGCCACCAGCCCCACCGGCTCCCCGGGCTTGACCAGCTGGAGGATCTGCTCCTGCCCGTCCTCGCTGATCTTGAACCACTTGGCCCGCCCGGTCTCCAGGAACCAGACGGCATGGGGGTCCTCCCCCTGGTAGAAGAGGTGCGAGCCCTTGCGGTAGGTGCGCAGGCTCATGAGGCTGACCAGGTCGCTCACGGTTTCCGCCGGGAGGGTGGCAAAGGCTATGGGGCATCGGACCGAGCGCTGCAAAGGGATCGCCTCCCCACTTCGATAGACCGTCCTGTTCATTATCCGTTAGGATGCTGAGAACGGCTATCGGCTCTGCAGCGCATATCGGTGACCAGTACTTTGGTCTATACACCCCCGGATCGGTCCGGGGTCTCAGGAGATCAGCACATCGGCACAGGGGGTGGAGCCCTCAATCACCGCCACGAAGTCGGGGCGGGCCCGGAAGCGGACCTTCTTCCCCGGGTTCACATGCTCCTCGGGGTGGATGTGGATCAGCAGAGGCGTCCCCGCCCCGGAGCCGGTCACCTCCACCTCCACCTCGGTGGCGTTGCCCATGTAGACCACCCGCCTGACCACCCCGGACAGGGAGCCGTTTGGATCGACCTCAAAGGAGTCGGGGCGGATCGAGAGGATCACGTTCGCCCCCCTGGGGAGGCCATGGGTATGGACGCAGGGGACCGGTCCGATGGGGGTGATCACCACATGTTCATTGTAGAGGCTGATCTCCCCCAGCAGCAGGTTGGTCTGCCCGACGAACCGGGCGACGAAGGCGGTGTGGGGGAACTGGTAGATCTCCCGGGGGGTGCCCACCTGCTCGATCTGCCCCTGGTTCATCACCACCACCCGGTCCGAGATGGCCAGGGCGTCCTTCTGGTCGTGGGTGACGAAGATGGCAGCCGCCCCGCTCTCCTTCAGGATGCGGCGAACCTCCTCCCGCATCTGGACCCGCAGGGAGGCGTCCAGGTTGGAAAAGGGCTCATCCAGCAGGACCAGGGCAGGCCTGGGAGCCAGCGCCCGGGCCAGGGCGACCCGCTGCTGCTGGCCGCCGGAGAGGGCGTGGGGATAGCGGTCCGCCAGACTCTCCAGGCCGATCATCCGGAGCATCTGCGAGACCCGCTGCCGCCGCTGGTCCGAAGAGAGCCTGATCAGGCCGAAGCCCACGTTCTCGGCCACCGTAAGGTGGGGGAAGAGGGCGTAATCCTGGAAGACCATGCCGACGCCCCGCTCCTCGGGGGGGACCCACCGGCCGCTGCCGGCGACGACCCGGCCGGCGATGGCGATCTCGCCGCCGTCGGGCCGCTCAAAGCCGGCGATCAGCCGGAGGGTGGTGGTCTTGCCGCAGCCGCTGGGGCCCAGCAGGGTCAGGATCTCGCCGGTCTCCAGGTCCAGGTCGAACCCCTTCACGGCCACGGTGGAGCCGAAGCGCTTCTCCAGGTTGGTGATCTGCAAGGGCAGGCTGTTCATCCATCTCCACCTCGCTTCCAGAGTCGGGCCTCGCCCTGGAGGACACGCCTCCGGGCTGAATCGCCTGTACCAGGATCATGGTTGTCTGATAACGATTATCAGTTACTGGCTATCGAAACGATTATAGTCCTCTCGATAGCCATTCTCAATAGGCAAACTGGACTGTTACCGCCTGGCCCGTAAGTCGCTGCCCGGACCCACCGGCCCTCCCCGCCTTCCCCGCCAGCGAATAGCCGGCGGAGGGCGTTGACCCTCCCCTGCTGGCATGGTAGTTTTTTCCTAATAGTTCGGCAAATGAGGGTGTGATGGCCATGCGGCATCGGACCGGGGGCGTGTTGATTCTGCTGATCAGCATCGCGGCAGGGCTGCTGGCCGCCTTTCTGGCGGTAGGCTACCTGCAGGGCGTTGCGGAGACGGCGGTCGTGCTGGTCGCCAACCGGGAGATCCCGCCCTTCACCCCCCTCTCCCCCACCATGTTCACGGCGGAGCGCTGGCCCGCCCCGGCGGTGCCGGCCGATGCCCTGCAGACCCCAGCCGCCCTGCAGGGGAGATACTCCCGGGCGCTGATCCTGCAGGGATCGGCGGTGCGGCAGGGCCACCTGGCCGGGACCGCGGGCGCCGGCGGCTCGCTGGCGGCCCGGCTGACCGAGACGGGCGACCCCAACAGCCGCGCCCTGGCGATCCCGGTGGACAACACCACCGGGGTGGGCGGTACGGTCCAGCCGGGAGACCGGGTCGACATCATCGCCGCCGTCCAGGTGGAGCGGGAGAAGGCGCCCGCCGTCACCTTCAGCAAGATCATCGCCCGGGCGGTGCCGGTGCTGCACCGGACCGAGGGCGAGGACTCCGCTGGGGCGACGGTGGTGCTGCAGGTGACCCCGGCGGTGGCCGAGGAGATCGCCTACGTCCAGCTGGCGGGCCGGATCTACCTGGCGACCAACCCCTACCGCATCGACGAGAGCGCACCGCCCACCGAGGGCGTCACACCCGAGCAGTTTCTGGAGCGGCACGCAGGGAGGTGAGCCGCCATGAGCGCTCCGCTGATCGCCATCTGGAGCCCCAAGGGCGGGGTGGGCAAGAGCCTGCTGGCCGCCGGGCTGGCGGTCGCCATCAGCCGGCGCTGCGCCGGCGAGGTGCTCCTGGCCGACCTGGACGGCGGCAAGGCCGACCTGGCCCCGCTGCTGCAGGCGGCCCGCCACCCGTCCATCCTGGAGTTCGGCGGCGAACGCCTCCGGACCCTCGCCCACCCCAGCGGCATCCGGCTGCTGCCCGGCCCGGTCCGGCTGACGGAGGAGGCGCTGGTGACCGGCCCGCTGGTCGACTCGGTGCTGACCGCCGCCGTCGCCAGCCACGCGGCGGTGGTGGCCGACCTGGACAGCGACCTGCGGGAGCCGACCGCCGTCGCCCTCTCCCGGGCCGATGCGGTGCTGCTGGTGACCACGCCGGACCTGCTGGCGATCTATGCCCTGCGCCGGTTCGTTCAGGAGGCGATGGCCGAGGGGGTCGACCTCTCCCCCTACCGGCTGGTGATCAACCGGAGCAGCGAGCAGCAGGGAATCCCCGAGAAGGAGATCCTGGAGCTGCTGGAGGTGGAGCTGGCAGGCCGTCTGCCCAGCCTGCCCGGGCTGGCTGCGGCGATCAACCGGGGCATGCTCTCCGCCGCCCTCCGCTCCGACACCGACTTCGCCCGGGCGGTGGACGGGATCGCTGACGCCCTTCAGTTCGCCGGCATCCCGCAACAGGTGTGGTCCAGCGTGCCCGGTCCACGCCCCGCCGGGCTGATCCAGGCCCTGCGAAGGTGGTGGCGGCGATGAGCATCATCCGACAGCACTTGAGCAAGAGCGGCGGTATGCTGCCCGGCGATGCCGACGGACCCTACCAGCTGCTGAAGGGACGGATCCGCGACCGTCTGCTGGGGCGCATCGACCCGAACATCCTCTTCCGGCCCCACGACGCCCGGCTGATGGAGTCGGTGCGCCGGGAGATCGCCCAGCTGGTCGAGGGCGACTCGCAGGTGCCGGCGGCGGGCCGCCCGGCGCTGGTCACCCGGCTGGTGCACGACATCGCCGGGTTCGGCGCCATCCAGCCGCTGATCGACGACCCCGATGTGAGCGAGATCATGGTCAACCGCTTCGACGACATCTGGACGGAGCGGCTGGGGCGGCTCCGGCGGGAGCCGTCGGTCCGGTTCCAGTCGGATCAGGAGGTGCGGGACCTCTGCGAGCGGATCGCCCTCCCCCTGCGGCGGCGGATCGACGAGACCAACCCGATCCTGGACGGCCGCCTGCCCGACGGCAGCCGGGTCAACGCTGTGCTGCACCCCGTGGCGCTGGACGGCGCCTGCCTCACCATCCGCAAGTTCGCCCGGGCGCTGACCGTGGAGCGGCTGATCGCCTACGGGACGCTGAGCCCGGCGCTGGCGAGCTTCCTGCGCACCTGCGTGCAGGCCCGCGCCAACATCCTGGTAGCGGGAGGCACCTCCACCGGCAAGACGGCGCTGCTCAACGCCCTCTCCTCCTTCATCCCGGCGGATGAGCGGATCGTGACCATCGAGGATGCAGCCGAGCTGCGGCTCCAGCAGCCCCATGTGGTGCGGCTGGAGACCCGGCCGTCCAACGTGGAGGGCCGGGGCGAGATCACGGTGCGGGAGCTGGTGCGCAACGCCCTGCGGATGCGGCCCGACCGGATCGTGGTGGGCGAGTGCCGGGGGCCCGAGGCGCTGGACATGATGCAGGCGGCCAACACCGGCCACGACGGCACCTTCTCCACCCTGCACGCCAACTCGCCGCTGGATGCGCTCTCCCGCCTGGAGACGATGGTGCTGATGGCCGACAGCGGCCTGCCGGCCCGGGCGATCCGCCAGCAGATCAGCTCCGCCTTCGACCTGGTGCTGGAGGCAGGGCGGTTGAAGGACGGCCGCCGGCGGATCCTCTCCATCGCGGAGGTGGTCCGTTCCGGCGGTGCCGACCTGGCGGTGGCGGAGCTGTACCGGTACGACCCGGACGCCGATGAACTCCGGGCAGCGGGCCCGCCCCGCCGCATAGCGGAGCGGTGCCGGTGGCTCTCAATCCCGCTGGAGGGGGTGTAGCCGGTGCTCCATCTGATCTCCCTGCTGGTCTTCGCAGCGGTCTCCCTCGGGGTGCTGGCCCTGCACCAGG
>JBMONC010000075.1:0-9218 GCA_049324875.1 Bacillota bacterium | reverse complement strand
CCCCGCCGCATAGCGGAGCGGTGCCGGTGGCTCTCAATCCCGCTGGAGGGGGTGTAGCCGGTGCTCCATCTGATCTCCCTGCTGGTCTTCGCAGCGGTCTCCCTCGGGGTGCTGGCCCTGCACCAGGTGCCGCGCCGGAACCACCTGAAGGAGGTCCTCCCCGGCGACGAGGGGCTGGGGCCGGGGCCGGAAACCGGCGAGGGATCGGGAGGATGGCTCGACCGCTGGGAGCGGCTGACGCTCCAGGCAGGGCTGGGCTGGGGCCGCCGGGTCTACCTGGCGGTCGCCGGAGGCGGCCTCGGCCTGGGCACGGTGCTGATCCTCGCCGGTCGGGGCGGCTCCGGGCTGCTGGTGGCAGCGGCGGCGGTGGCCGGTCCCTGGCTCTACGTACGGCGGCTCCGGGCGCTCCGGGGCGCCCGCTTCGCCCGCCAGCTGCCGGCGGCGCTCTTTCTGGCCGCCTCGGTCCTCCGGGCCGGCGGAACGCTGCTGCAGGCGGTAGAGGCGATCGCGGCCGAGCTGCCGGACCCGGTCGGGGGCGAGTTCCGGCGCATCCAGGCGAAGATGCGGCTGCAGGTGCCGGCGCACCTGGCGATGGCCGAGTCGCTGGACCGGGTCGGCGTGCGTGAGTTCGCCGCCGTGGTGGTGGCCGCCCGCATCGCGACCGAGGTGGGCGGCGACCTGGCCCACATCTTCGACGGGATCGGCCGGGCGGTGGTGGAGACCCAGAATGCCCAGCGGGCGCTGCGCTCCCTCACCACCGAGGGGCGGATGTCAGCCGACCTGATCGCCCTGCTCCCCCTGTTGGTGATGGGGCTGCTCCAACTGCTCAGCCCCGGCTACTTCACCACCTACCTGGAGAGCTGGCCGGGCCGGATCGTCCTCGCCATCTGCCTGGGACTGATCTACCTGGGCTGGCGGAGCGTCCGGCGGATGGTCGATATCCGGATCGAGTAAGGGAGGGCCTGCCATGCAGATCGCCGTGGCGCTTCTGGCGGCGCTGGCCGCCGGCGGGACGGTCACCGGCCTCCTGCTGCTCCGCAGCCGCCCGTCGGGCCGGGTGGCCCGACTGATCCTGGCCATGGAGGAGCGGGCCCAGCCGCCTGCGGCGGGGCCAAGGCTGCTGGAGCGGCTGCGCCGCTTCATGCCCGCGGCCAAGCTGGCCGAGTTCCAGGCGCTGATCGCCCAGGCGGGCCGGCCCCGGGGGCTGGACGCCGAGCAGTTCGTCTCGCTCAAGATCGTGCTCGCCGTGCTCTTCCCGGTGCTGGTGCCGCTGGTGACGCTCTTCGCCCTGGGGAGCCACACGGTGACCGCCATGGCGCTGGTGGGCCTGGCCGCCTTCGTCGCCCCCGACCTCTGGCTGAAGGCCCGGGTGGCGGAGCGGCAGCGGCAGGCCCGGGCGGAGCTCCCGCTCTTCGCCGACCTGGTGGCCACCGCCGTCAGCGCCGGCCTCCCCCTGCCCGAGGCGGTCCGCCGGGTCTCGGCCGACCTGCCGGGGCTGGTGGCCCGGGAGTTCCTCCGGGCCGTGCAGGAGATGGCCGCGGGAAAGCCCCGCCTGCAGGCCTGGCGGGCCCTGATCGACCGGGTGCCCGGGGAGGACTTCCGCACCCTGGTCCAGTCGATCATGCAGGCGGAGCAGCACGGCACCAGCGTGGCGGAGATGCTCCGCTACCAGGTCCGGCAGATCCGGGCGCTCAAGCAGGCTGAGGCGCAGCGGACCGCCCAGGCGGCCAGTGTCAAGATGAGAATCCCCATGCTCCTCTTGATCCTCCTGCCCTTCATGGTGCTGCTCCTGGGCCCCGCCCTGCTCCAGGTCGCTGAGCTGCTGCTCTGAGGAGGTGCTCCCGATGACCCAGATCCGCAGGCAAACGGGTTCCGCCCTGGTGGAGTTCGCCCTGGTGGCCCCCCTCCTGCTCCTCCTCCTGGTCGGCATCATGGGGATCGGCCTGGTGATCAACGCCAAGATCGTGGTGGCCGGCGCCGCCAGGGAGGCGGGGCGAAGCTGGGCGATCAACGGGTCGGACCAGCTGGCCAGGCAGAGGGCGGCCGAGGCGATCAGGGGCGGCGGCCTCCCGGTGCGTGGCGCCGGACAGATCCTCTTCGACCCCGAGCGGGACCTCCTGCTGACCCTGCAGGGCGACTACATCGCCGTGACGGTTCAGTACCGGCAGCCCATCTTCATCCCGCTCCTGGCCGGGCTGATCGACCCCGCCAGCCCGGGCGACGGGACAGTGACCCTGCGCAGCCAGGCGCTCTTCCGGGTGGAAAGGTAGGTGGCACCCATGGGCGAGTGGCTCCGGAACCAGAGAGGCGGCACCATGGTGATCCTCTCGGTGGTGCTCACCGCCCTCCTCCTCTTCGCCGGCCTGGTGCTCGATCTGGGGCGGGCCCACCTGCTCCGGGCCCAGCTGCAGACCGCCGTCGATGCGGGGGCGCTGGCCGGAGCGATGGAGGTGACGCCTACAGCCGCTGATCCCTTGCCGGCGTCCGAGGCGAGGTGCAGGGCGGCCGTTCGCCAGGCGGTGCAGGTGAATGCCACCTGGCCCGAGGGGCGGCGGGGCACCGTGATGGAGTCCCTCGAGGTAGAGATCGACCGGCGGTCTATCACCGTGAAGGTCTCCGCCACCCTGCGGCTCCCCACCCACTTCCTGCGGCTGATCGGCGTAAAGCAGCTGAGACTGAGCCGCTCCGCCACCGCCACCCCGGTCCGGCGGGCGGGGATCCTCGGCGATGGGACGGGGGAGCGCTGGGGCAGCAAGCTTGTCGACTGATCTTGTCTGAATCAGAATCAGAGGAGGGCGATCGGGATGCTTCATCAATGGGTTCAGCTCTGGAAGCGCCGGGAGGGCCAGGGGATGGCTGAGTATGCCCTGATCCTTGCGCTGGTGGCCGTGGTGGCCATTGTGGGGATGGCTCTCCTGGGCCCGAAGCTGAAGGAGGTCTTCATGAAGATCGTCAACAACCTGTAACCATGCCGTCAACGATGGGAGCCAGAGCTGAGAAGCCCTGGCTCCTTCCATTCGCAAAATAGTGGCTCATTGTTATGGACTCGGCAGGAATCCGAAAGGAATCGGTCCAATATTTCTTGATGTCCCTCAAGTTTTATATCCACGCTTTTCGGGGGGTGACCATGGCGATCAAAGCGAGCAAGCGCTTGCTCGGTTGGAACCGGGTTCGAGTTCAGGGTATCAGGAACACTCACATCAAGGGGAGGGTTCACCGTTGACTGCAATCCATATCATGGCCCTGGCATTCATTGTCTTCTATTTGGGATGGCAGTTCTACAGCCGGTACATTGCGGAAAAGGTGTTCCGACTCGACCCCAACTTCACGACACCGGCCCATGAGTTCGAAGACGGCACCGACTATGTCCCGACCAACAAGCATGTGCTCTGGGGCCATCACTACACCTCGGTGGCCGGCACCGGCCCGATCGTCGGCCCCGTGATCGCCCTCTACTTCGGCTGGCTCCCGGCGCTGATCTGGGTGCTGGTCGGCTCGGTCTTCTTCTCCGGGATTCATGACTTCGGCACCCTCTGGCTCTCGGTCCGCCACAAGGGCAAGTCGGTCGGCACCCTGGTGGAGAACCTGATCGGCGCCCGGGCGAAGGTGCTCTTCCAGCTGCTGATCTTCTTCCTCCTGCTGCTGGTCAACGCCGTCTTTGCCCTGATCATCGCCAACCTCTTCATGGCCTTCCCCGGCTCGGTGGTGCCGATCTGGATCGAGGTGCCGGTCGCCATGCTGGTGGGCTGGTGGGTCTACCGGCGCAAGGGCGGGCTGCTCTGGCCCTCCATCGCAGCGCTGATCACCCTCTATGCCTTCGTGCTGGTCGGCCACATGATGCCGATCACCATGCCGGCGGTCGCCGGGATCCCGCCCCGGGTGGTCTGGATGGCGATCATCTTCCTCTACTCCGCCTTCGCCGCCGGCCTGCCGGTCTGGATGCTGCTGCAGCCCCGTGACTTCATCAACAGCCACCAGCTCTTCGTCGGCCTGGCGGTGGTCTTCCTCGGCGCCCTGATCACCAACCCGACGGTGGTCGCTCCCATGATCCGGACCGACCTGCCCGCCGGTTCGCCCTCGCTCTTCCCGATCCTCTTCATCACCATCGCCTGCGGCGCCATCTCCGGCTTCCACGGGCTGGTCTCCTCCGGCACCTCCTCCAAGCAGCTGGACCGGGAGCCTGACGCCCGCTTCGTCGGCTACCTGGGCTCGCTGGGCGAGGGCACCCTGGCCATCGCCTCGATCATCGCCGTGGCGGCTGCGGGTTACGCCTCGCAGGCTGACTGGACCAAGGCCTTCTCCTCCTGGGTCGTCGCCTCCGGCGGAGCGCAGACCTACTGGGTCCAGGGCATCGCCAAGCTGGCCTCCGGCGTCGGGCTCCCCGTGGAGATCGCCCAGGTCTTCGCCGCCGTGCTGGTGGTCAGCTTCGCCTCCACCACCCTGGACAGCTCCTTCCGGCTGCAGCGCTACATCATCAGCGAGATGGCGGCCACCTATAACGTGAAGTTCCTCCAGGGCGGCACCGCAGCAACGGCGCTCACCCTGGTCGCCTCCTTCGCCCTGGCCGTCTTCGCCGACCCCAAGAACCCCGGCGCCGGCGCCATGGTGCTCTGGCCGGTCTTCGGCGCCTCCAACCAGATCCTGGCGGCGCTCTCGCTGCTGGCGCTCACCCTCTTCCTCAAGCGGCTGGCGCGCAACTACTGGGTCAGCCTGCTGCCGATGACCTTCCTGGGCACGATGATCGTCTGGGGCATGCTGGTCCAGATGCGGACCTACTACGCCGCCAACAACATGCTGCTCTTCAGCACCGCCCTGATCATCTTCGTCCTCTCGGCCTGGCTGATCATCGAGGGGTTCTACGCCCTGTTCAAGCGGTTCCAGACCCCGGCTGCGCAGGCCGCCGCCGGCGACGACTAAGCGACGAGCTGCTCCCTTCCGCCCCTGCGGGAGAGGGTGCGTCCATACAGAGGGGGTACGGGGCGGGGCCCAGACGGCTGGGCTCCGCCGCCGCGCACCTGACGGGAGGGGTTCCCATGCGGCTGCACGAGTTCAAGGGGAAGGTAGAGCACGCCCTGCGGCTCTACGAGGAGTTCTTCCAGTCCAAGTACCGGGCGCAGATCGCCCGGGAGGCCCGGCACGAGGAGGACCTGTTCATCCTGCTCGCCTTCTCCGACCTGCTGGGGATTCCGAACCCGGTCCAGTTCTATACCCTGGAGCTGTACCCGCACCTCTACGAGCGGTTCCACCAGTGGCACAAGCGGATGGGGATGGAGAAGTCGCCCATCACCGGGTTCAGCTGATGCTGATCACCAGATCCCCAGGATGGGGAAAGAGGGAGTAGTCATGCGAGACTTGCTGCAGCGGCGTCTGCTCTTCTTCGGCGGCAAGGGCGGGGTGGGCAAGACCACCTGCGCCGCCGCCTTCGCCACCTACGCCGCCTCCCAGGGCAGGCGCACCCTGATCGTCTCCACCGACCCGGCCCACTCCACCGCCGACGCCTTCGCCCTCCCAATCGGGCCCGAGGTGAGGCAGATCCTGCCCAACCTCTGGGGGCTGGAGATCGACCCCGAGGCGGAGGCCTCCCGCTACATCAGCCAGGTGAAGCAGAACCTCTCCACCGTGGTCTCCCCCGCCTTCTTCCACGAGATCGAGCGGCAGATCGAGGTGGCCCAGGTCTCACCCGGCGCCGAGGAGGCGGCCCTCTTCGACCGGCTGGTGACCGTGATCGACGAGGCGGAGGGGACGTATGACCTGGTGGTCTTCGACACAGCGCCCACGGGCCACACCCTGCGCCTCCTCTCCCTCCCGGAGTTGATGACCGCCTGGGTGGAGGGGATGATCAAGCGGCGGGAGAAGGTGCATACCCTGAACCAGATGTGGCGGACCGAGGAGGGGCCGCCCGAGGATGTGGAGGAGGACCCGGTCTACCGGATCCTGATGGAGCGGCGGCGGAAGTTTGCCGTCGCCCGGCGGCTGCTGCTGGACCGGCCCACCACCGCCTTCGTCTTCGTGATGAACCCGGAGAAGCTGCCGATTCTGGAGACGCAGAAGGCGGTCAAGGTGCTGGAGCAGTACAAGATCCCGATCGGCGGGATCATCGTCAACCGGGTGCTGCCCGAGAATCCGGAGGGATCCTTCCTGCAGCGGCGGAAGGAGCAGGAGCGGGAGTACCTGGCGGAGATTGAGCGGGAGTTCCGCTCCTACCGGCGGCAGTACATCCCGATGCTGGACCGGGATGTGCGGGGCGTGGAGACGCTCCGGGAGATCATCCAGCACCTGGTCTGAGACGCCCACGGCAAAGCCCTCAACCATCGCCGGTTGAGGGCTCCTTTCATCAGCGGCCGAACAGCCGGGAGAGCAGCCCCCGGGGGCGCTCCTCCCCGTCAAAGTCGACCCGGATCACCGGCCCGGGACGCTCCCAGACCGAGTCGGCATGGCGGATCCGGATCCGTTCCTGCTCATCTGCCCCGATGGAGTCGCCGTCGTTGAGCACCGGGCCCTCCAGGCAGGCGTAATGCGCCAGATCATAGACCCTGCCCAGCAGCTCCGACGGCTTCAGACGCCGGGAACCGCCCTCGATCTCCATCACCCCCAGGGCGGTCAGCCCGGTGGTGGCGAGGAAGGGGTGGCCCTCGTGGGCGAAGAGGCGGAAGTCCACCCAGAGGAAGAGCGGCAGGTCGTTGGGCGATGCCTCGGCCGCCCACCGGCAGAAGAGCTCCGCCGGCTGGACCACCGAACCGGCGCCCCAGTAGACCGCAAGCGCCCCGACAGCCTCCACCAGGGCGGCGATCAGGTGGGTCATGGCCAGATGGTTCCAGACCGGGTCCTCCCGCTCGGAGTGGAGCATCACCACCAGGTGGGCCCGGTGTGCCCGGCAGACCTCGGTCGCCTGGGGCCAGAACCGGTTGGTGGCGCAGGGCCCCTCCAGGTCGGACCAGGGGACCGGGACGGGCATCAGCCCCACGGTGACCCGCTGGCCGTTCAGGTCGTAAAACTGGACAGCCCTGTTCGGCTCCCTCTGCCCGGCCGGCTCCTCCCAGCTCAGCTCATACCGGGAGGCCCGTGCCGCAAGGCGGGCGGCAATCTGTTCAGCGTCCGGCAACCGGGGCTCGTTCAGCAGCACAAACACAAGAAGATGGGAGCGTTCCTTGCCCATGGCCTCACCTCCGGCAAGTGCTCCCATCTTCTTCGTCACCCATTTGCGCAATCCCTGCGGAAGGGTAATGGCATGCAGATCAGGCAACCCTGTCGGCCGGACTAGTCGGCGCTGATCAGCTCGATCTCCCCGGGCACCGGGGTGGTCAGCCGGCGGAAGACCTCGGCGACGGGCACGATATCGTTGATCTCGCCTACCCGGCCGCCGCAGAAGACCAGCCCGTTCTCCACCTTGCCCCGCTGGGCGTTGATCAGGGCGTTGTAAATGCAGTGGGACTTGCCCTCATCCCGGTGCAGGCAGTACTTCAGGCAGTCGGTGCAGCGGTAGGGGGTGTCCTCCACCTGGGTCAGCGGCAGCGCCTCGAAGGGCGGATGCGGCACGATGGAGCGGCTGGGCATCCCGGTGGGAGACCAGTCGGTCACCTTGGAGCCGACGGCGGCGACCCAGGCGGCCTTCATCTGCTCCGAGGCGGCGGACTCCTCGGTCATGGCGAAGCGGATGCCCATCTGGACGCCGTCGGCGCCCATCGCCAGGCAGCGGAGGATATCCTCCCGGGTCAGCAGCCCGCCGGCGGCGATGATCGGACCGGTGAAGCCGGCCTCCTTCAGCGCAGCCCGGACCGGCGGGAAGAGCTCCCAGGTGGAGATCTCCGGATCCTCCGGCCCCAGGTGGCCGCCGGCCTGGCCGCTCTCCACCACAATGCCGGTGATCCCCGGCGTCTTGGCGGCGATGCGGGCCGCCTTGACCGATGAGATGATGCAGAAGGCCGGAATGCCCGCCTCGCCCAGCTTCTTGAAGGGGCCGCGGGCAAAGCCGGCGCCGATCGCCACGTAGTCGACCCGCTCCTCGATGCAGACCTCCAGCAGCCGGTCAAAGAGGTAGCCGGCGTACATCAGGTTGACGCCGAAGATGCCGTCTGTCAGCGCCCGGGCTGCCCGGATCTCCCGGCGCAGCTCCTCGGGCGGAATGCCCATGCCGCCGATGGTGCCCACACCACCACACTCCGCTACAGCGGCGGCGAGCCGGTGCAGGGCGATGCGGACAGACATGCCCCCCTGCACGATGCAGGTCCGGGCCACCTTATCACCGACGCGCAACGTAGGCAGATCCATTGCCGCAGACCTCCTGGTATTAGTATCTGGTAATAAGGTACCCCAGAACGGCCTGCCCCTTCCTCTGTCCACCGGTCCATTCTTTCTCTACCCCAGGGCAGATCTTAGTCTACCCTCTCTGCCCAGGCTTCCCCTCCGGTGCTCACGGAAATCAGCCCGGCATAGCCCTTCCAGCGGGAGGGCTGCGCATGGATGGACTCTCGGGTGTGCTGAGCGTGATCCTGATCGATCTGGTGCTCTCGGGCGACAACGCCCTGGTGATCGGCATGGCCTGTGCCAACCTGCCGGCCCGACAGCGGCGGGCGGGCATCCTCTGCGGGGCGCTGGCGGCCATCGCCCTGCGGATCTGCCTGGCGGCGGGGGCGGCGACGCTGCTGCAGGTCCCCTGGCTCCAGGCAGCGGGCGGGCTGCTGCTGCTCTGGATCGCCTACAAACTCTCCCGGGGGGAGCCGGAGGGCGGTCACCGGGTGGCGCCGGCCACCGGGCTCTGGCAGGCGGTGCGCACCATCGCCCTGGCCGATCTGGTGATGTCGGTGGACAACGTGCTGGCGGTGGGCGGCGTGGCCCGGGGAAATATCGGCCTGCTCCTCTTCGGGCTCGGCCTGACCATCCCGATCATCATCGGGGGCAGCACCCTGGTGGCAGCGCTCCTCCGGCTGGCGCCCTGGCTGGTCCATGCCGGGGCGGCGGTGCTGGCCTGGACCGCCGGGGTGATGGTCACCGAGGACCCGGCCCTGCAGATGCAGGCGCCGCAACCGCTGATGCCCGCCCTGGCCTGCGGCCTGGTGCTGGGCGTCTCCGCCTTTGAGCGGGTCCGGGCCTCCCGGGTGGAGTGAGCCGCTGGCGGGGGAGCCGGTGCCGTGGTATCCTGGGGATGCAGAGGTTGACGATCTGGACGAGAAGGAGCCTTCCTATGGCCTTTGACAGCACTGTGATGGCGGCGGTGGTGG
>JBMONC010000074.1:37056-63078 GCA_049324875.1 Bacillota bacterium | reverse complement strand
GATGGGAGCCGCGGGCCTGAGGGCCAGCTCCATCGCCCCGCGGGAGAGCGGCTCGATCACCTGCCGGGAGACGGCCGCCTCGTCCGCCGTCCCCTCCAGGTAGACCACCGCCGCCGCCTGCGGCTCGGTCAGCCCCAGGCGGAAGCGCCGGATCACCAGGTCGCCGGTATGCCCGAAGAGCTGCTGGAGCCGCTCCAGGCTCTCCTCCAGGTGGGGGCTCAGGGACCGGTCGGGCTCTCCCTGCCACCAGGGAAGGCGGTTAGCCATGGTCGGCCCCCCCTGCCGGCGGGGACTCACGGAGGCCCCGGACCAGGGCCACCGCCAGGGTGAGAAGGGGGAGGAGCAGGGCGGGGGTGAGGGAGAGCAGGAGGTTGTTCTCCGGCAGGAAGTAGGCCATCATCTCGGCGGTGTCGGCGAAGAGGTAGTGGGACCAGACCGCGCCGACACTCGCCACCGCCAGCACCGTCAGCCGCCGGTGGGTCAGTCCCAGGCTCTCCCGGAGCGCCCGGGCGGCGCCCCAGATCAGCAGCCCCAGCTTCACGTAGATCGATCCGACCCAGAGCGTCGCCAGCAGCCACTCGATCCGGGTGAGGAACTCGGCCAGCCGGATCATCCGGATGGCGGTCAGGGTGGGGAAGAGCTCCCGGTCGATCAGCTCCGGCCCCATCATGGCGATCAGCATCGCCGCCCCCAGGCTGACGAAGAGGCCGTTGATCAGGGTGGCGGCCCCGATCGCCTTCAGCGCATCCCGGGGCTGCCGGAGGAAGGGCATCCCCAGCGCCACCGTCCAGGAGATCTCCCCGAAGATGCCGATCGGGGTGAGGGTCTGATGCAGCATCGGTCCCACCCCGAACTCGAAGAGGGGGAGGAGCCGGTCCAACTCCATCAGGGTGGAGCCGATCATCACCAGGAGGAGAATGGTTACCAGGATCACCGGGGTGACCATGTCAGCCAACCGGGCCAGCACCTCCATCCCGCCCAGCACCCCGGTCACCACCAGCAGGGTCATCAGCAGGTTGATGGCGAAGGAGGGGGTCTCGGGGAGCATGGCCACCAGGAAGACCTCGGTGAACATCCGGGTCGAGACGGCGGCCAGGTAGAGGAAGAGGCCGGCGTAGGCCAGGTTGAGGAGCCGCCCTGCCCAGCCGCCCAGCACCTTCATGTTGATGGTGAAGAGGGTATGGCCGGGGAAGCGGAGCAGCAGGTGGAAGGGGATCAGGGCGAAGACCAGGGCGATGCCGGCCGCCAGCCAGGCGGAGAGCCAGGCGTCCCGCGTCGCCGGGGCCCCGGTCAGGATCGGGGCATAGGTGGTCAGCATCGAGAGCTTGTTGGCCACGATCAGTGCCGTCAGCTCCCGCCAGCTGAAGTAGCGCGCCCCTGTCCGCATGGCACCTCACCCCCACCTCCGGCCGTGGTCCGGCCTCTTGATCCCACCTATCAGCATCGCCATCTGCACCCGGTTGCTATTCCAGCAACTTGCTATCCCGGGGCCGCATCTGCCGAAGCTGTCAGGAAAAAAGTGGCTCCCGCCGTTGCGCCCTCGGACCCGGTATGTTACACTTTTCCCGAGGGCAGGCCGCTTGGGGTGGCCTGCCCCCCCAAGGGTCACGGAGGAGGCATCACGTTCGTGGGCACCATTGTGCAGTTCCCGGTCCCGCCTGCCCTCCGGCAGGAGGAGGCCGCGGAGAAGGCGGAGGCGATCCTGGCCAGGATCGGCGAGATCTACCGGCGGCAGGCGCAGGCCAAGGAGGAGCTTCCAGCCGTCCTGGCCAGGCTGGCCGGCGCCGGGGAGACCGAGCTCGTGCTGAGGGCGATCCGGCTGTGGGGGTCGGGCGAGATGGAGGCCGATGAGGTGCTCAACCTCTGCCAGCAGTCCGCCCGCAAGCGGTCGCAGGGCCAGGGACCCCGCTTCTAGTCCCGAAGGGCCTCTTTAGCGGCAAAACCGTACAGATCGGTCCACAACCCAGATCGGCATTCCGGTCTGGTTTTTTCGTCCGGTGAAGCGTTGTCGAACAGAAGGGACGAGGCGGGCCATAACGCCGCCAAATCAGCCGCCAAGGCCTCTCCACCCTTATTGACACCCCAATGCGCCCCATGGTAGCATGGGGTACGTATTTGTAAACAACTGCATACCGGATACCCCCGGGCCCATTCGCCCGGAGGGCTCTTATCCAGAGAGGTGGAGGGAAATGGCCCGATGAAACCCGGCAACCCAGGATGCGTCCTCGCATCTGAAGGTGCCAATTCCACCGGCGGCCTGGCGGCTGCCGGGAGATAAGAGAGCGTGCACCGTCGCGTTCTGCGCGTACCATCGCCCGCTCCCTTGTCGGAGCGGCTTTCTTGTTGTCCAAATTCCAAGGAGGGCAGGCAGGTGAGCGTATTGGAGGTCCCCCCCCTGCTGTCGCAGCGGCAGTACTGTCTCGTGGCCACCCCGGAGGATCCGCTGGAGCTGGAGTGCGGCCGCCGGCTGGCCCCGGTCACCCTGTGCTACGAGACCTTCGGCCGGCTGAGCCCCACCGGCGATAACGCTATCCTGGTCTGCCACGCCCTGACCGGCGACAGCCACGTGGCCGGCCGGTACGACCCGGCCGACCGGAAGCCCGGCTGGTGGGATGAGGCGGTAGGCCCCGGCAAGCCGCTGGACACCGACCGCTACTTCGTCATCTGTTCCAACGTGATCGGCGGCTGCCAGGGCTCCACCGGCCCCGCCGAGCTGAACCCGGAGACCGGGCGGCCCTACGGGCTGGACTTCCCGATCATCACCCCGCGGGACATGGTCCGGGCGCAGGCCCGGCTGCTGGACCGGCTGGGGGTCACCCGGCTCGTGGCGGTGGTGGGCGGCTCCCTGGGAGCGATGCAGACCCTGGAATGGGCGGCCACCTACCCCGACCGGATGGCGGGGATCATCCCCATCGGCGGGGCAGGCCGCTTCCACCCGCAGGGGATCGCCTTCAACGAGGTGCAGCGGCAGGCGATCCTGAACGATCCGGACTTCCGGGGCGGCCAGTACTACGGCACCCCCGGCCCGGTGCGGGGGCTGGCCACCGCCCGGATGCTGGGGATGATCACCTACCGCTCCGACGAGTCGATGTGGCAGCAGTTCGGCCGGGAGGTCCGGGGGGAGGGCTCCCCCCTGGAGCGGGGTTTCTCCATCGCTTACCAGGTGGAGTCCTACCTCCACCACCAGGGGGATGCCCTGGTGCGGCGCTTCGACGCCAACTCCTACCTCTATCTTTCCCGGGCGATGGACCTGATGGACCTGGGCCGGGGCCGCCCCTCCTACGAGGCGGCCCACGGACTGATCAAGGCGAAGGTGCTGGCCGTCGGCATCCGCTCCGACCTGCTCTTCCCCACCTACCTGCAGCGGGAGACGGTGGAGCTGGTCCGGGCGGCGGGCGGTCAGGCCGAGTACCTGGAGATGGACTCGCCCTGGGGGCATGACGCCTTCCTGGTGGACTTCCCCCTGATCGCCGGGCCGATCCGGCGCTTCCTCCGCTCCCTGGATCCGTCGTTCGACTCATAGACGAGTTCCGTCAATCCGTTGTATAATCGTGGACAACATTTGCGTCGCCCCCCCGGGGCCGGCGCAGTCGCACCAGCATCCTCCGGTACCGCGGAGCGCAGGGGAGGTGGGCCCATGGACGGCTCGGGGAAAGTTGGCAAACGGCTGATCCGCACCAATCGAGCACAGGGAGGAGCCCGCCTGGCTAGCCTCCCATCGTAGAGCCTGGACCTGGTAAAGGATAAGGGAGGATTGGGCGCTCTTGGGTATCGTAGTGCAGAAGTACGGCGGCTCCTCGGTGGCCAACGCCGAGAAGTTCCGCCGGGTAGCCAGGCGGATCGCCTGGAAGCGGCAGCAAGGACATGATGTGGTGGTGGTCGTGAGCGCCCCCGGCGACATGACCGATGACCTGATCGAACGGGCCCGGGAGATCACCGGCGCCCCGCCGGCCCGGGAGATGGATGTGCTCCTCTCCACCGGCGAACAGATCTCCATCGCCCTGCTGGCGATGGCGCTGAACGAGATCGGCTGCCCGGCCGTCTCGCTGACCGGCCCCCAGGCGGGCTTCGAGACCGATGAGAACCACCGGGCCGCCAAGATCCTGAACATCAACACCGCCCGGATCCGCCGGGAGCTGGCGGCCGGCAAGGTCGTGATCGTGGCCGGCTTCCAGGGGCTCAACCCGAACGGCGACATCGCGACCCTGGGGCGCGGCGGCTCCGACGCCTCGGCCATCGCCCTGGCCGCCTACCTGGATGCCGAGGCCTGTCAGATCTTCACCGACGTGGACGGCATCTACTCCGCTGACCCCCGGCTGGTGCCGACCGCCGGGCGGCTCGATGAGATCGCCTACGACGAGATCCTGGAGCTGGCGGCCGCCGGGGCCCAGGTGATGCAGCTCCGGTCCGTGGAGTTCGCCAAGCAGTATGGTGTGGAGTTCGAAGTACTCAGCTCCCTGGCTCCCCTGCCCGAGGAGGGCGGCGTGGAGCGGGGCACGAAGGTGGTGGCAGCGTTGAGCCCGACCAATAATCGGATCGTCTCCGGTGTGGCTGTCGACTCGAAGATCGCCCGCATTACCCTGCTCTCCCTGCCCGACAGGCCGGGCGTGGCCTCCCGGGTCTTCAGCGCCCTGGGCAAGGCCAAGATCAACCTGGATATGATCGTCCAGTCTGCCGGTGCGGTGGCCAGCGGCTCCCCCACCGCCGACATCTCCTTCACCTGCGCCCGGGACGACCTGGACCTGGCCCTGGAGGTCTGCCAGGGGCTGCTCCCCGAGTTCCCCGGCGCCCAGGTGGTCTACGACATCGACGTGGCCAAGGTCTCGATCGTCGGCTCCGGCGTCGCCTCCAACTACGGCGTCGCCGCCCGGATGTTCGAGGCGCTGGCCGAGAAGGGCGTCAACATCGAGCTGATCACCGGTTCGGAGATCAAGATCTCCTGTCTCGTCCGCTCCTCCCAGGCGGTGGAGGCGGTCCGGGCGGTCCACGACAAGTTCGAGCTGGGCAAGCTGGCGCCAGCGGCGAAGTAGGTGTAAGCCCCCGTGCGAATGCGCACGGGGGCGTTACTATGAGCAGCCGGGCAAAAAAGTGGAGCCGCTCATTTTGCCACGGATTACACGGATTACACGGATGAAGACATAAACATGGACAATGATGGGGTGGACCCTTTTCATCCGTGGTGCCGGTGCGAAGCACCGAACCATGGTGGTTACCAAGACAAAACCAACCGTGAGCGGTCTCCAGCCACCGCTCCGCAGCAGCACCAAGGATGGAAAAGGCACCGCAACCGGCGCTGGGACCGACGCCACCATTTGGCCGCGCCGAACCGTCCACTTGGGGGTTGCAGGAGAACGGGAAAATCATAGACAATATATTGAGTAAGGGGGTGTGTGGGTTGAGCGCCGTGGAGAATCGATTGGAGGTTCGGAGCCCGTCGGGCCGGCTCTACTTTATCGACCAGTCCGATCCGAGCTTTATCCATGTCTTTGACAGCGCCGGTCGCCGGTTGCTGCGTGTCGGCCTGAAGGGGATCACCGCCAAGGCAATGATCAAGCGGATCCGTGAGAACATCGAGACCGGGGCGCCGGCCTACCTGGCCGGATGGCCGCCGAAGGATGTGGACCGCATCCTCACCCAGCACGCCATCGCCTGTGAGCGCTGATTACACCGCTGTCAGCCGGACTCGGGGGCGGTCCAATCACATAAGCTCTGTTGCCGAGCGGGGTGCGATCCACCTGAGCGTGGGAGCGGTACCCCGCTTTCATTCTTCCCGGAGGTGCGACCCATGACCTATGCAGCGCTGCTCCTTCTTGCCGCCTACCTGATCGGCTCCATCCCCTTCCCGGTGATTGTCAGCAGGCTGGTCCGCGGGGTCGATCTGCGGCAGCACGGCAGCGGCAACATGGGCGCCCTCAACGCCGGGCGGGTGCTGGGGAAGCGCTGGTTCCCGGTGGTGATGCTCCTGGACCTCTCCAAGGGGCTGGTCGCCACCTACATGGCCCTGAGGCTGCTGCCGGGCTTCGTGGGCGTCACGCCGCTGACCGCCGCCGCCCTCGGCGGCTTTCTGGTGGTGGCCGGCCACTGCTTCCCGGTCTTCGCCGGCTTCCGGGGCGGCGTCGGCCTGGCGGCCACGGGCGGGGCGCTCCTGGTGATCTCGCCGGCCCTCTTCGCCGTCGCCGGCGGCACCATCCTGGCCGGCTGGGCCCTGAGCCGGAACATGCACGTCGGGGTGGCCATCGCCGCTCTGCTCTACCCGGCGATGGGATGGCTCCTCCTGCGGGATGGGGGAGCGGTGGGCGCCATGACCGCCTGGGGCCTGATGGTCTGCCTGCTCCACTACCGGGACGTCAAGGCCTGGTGGATGGAGAGGCGGATTTGATGCGGATCCGATCCGGACTCCGCTTCCTTCCCGCCCTGTTCTGGATGGCGGTGATCTACCGGTTCTCGGCCACCCCCGGCCTGCGCACCGTCCCCCTGGCCCAGCGGATGGGGCTGCTCCCCTTCGACCTGAGCCCGGCGCTGCTCAACCTGCTGGAGTGGAGCCTGCGCAAGTCGGCCCACCTGCTCAGCTACGGCCTGCTGGCCCTGCTCCTGCTGTGGGGGTTTCGTGGGCTCTGGCCCCGGTGGCGGGCGGCGGGCTGGGCGCTGGGGATCGCCGTGCTCTATGCGGTCACCGACGAGTGGCACCAGTCGCTGGTGCCGGACCGGCAGGGCCGCTGGACCGACGTGCTGATCGACACCATCGGGGCAGCGACGGCGCTCTGGCTGGCAGGGCGCCGGGCGGCCCAAACCCATGGAGGCACTACATATGGAAGTCAAGGATCTGCTGGAACCCTGGAGCCTGAGCGGCGAGATTGAGGCGGAGCCGGCAGAGGGCGGGATCAACAACCTCACCTGGTTCGTCCGCTCCGCCGAGGGCCGCTTCGTGCTCCGGCTCTACCAGAACACCGCCGACGCCGAGCGGGTCCGCTTTGAGCACGCCGTGCTGACCGGTCTGGCCGCCGGCGACCTTCCCTTCGCCGTTCCCGCCCCCGTCCCGACCCGGGAGGGGGAGAGCCTGGCTGTAGGGGCCGGCGGGCGGCTGGCCGCCCTCTTCCGCTGGATACCCGGCCGTGGCGCCGAGCCGCTCAACCTGGCGCAGGCCAGGGCGGCGGGGGAGGCCCAGGCCCACCTGCACCGGGCCATGGCCCGGCTGGGCCGGATCTCGGTGGGACGACAGCCCGGCACCTACGGCGACCTGGACCGGGTCCACCCGCTCACCGCCGACCCGGCCGAGGCGCTGCGGTCGATCGGGGAGGAGCCCACCCGGCTGGAGGGGCTGCTCCGGTCGATCCGGCCCGAGGCGGAGCGGCTCTACCGCGGGCTGGACCGCCAGATCATCCACGCCGACTACGCCCGGGCCAACGTCTTCTGCGAGGGGGACCGGGTGACCGGGGTGATCGACTTCGAGTTCGCCTGCGAGGACCTGCGGGCCACCGATTACGCCGTCGCCCTCTACCCCTTCGCCCTGGCCCACGTGGAGACCGGCCTGCACTGGGAGCTGCTGGAGGCCTACGCCGGGGGCTACGCCTCGGTCCAGCCCCTCCGGGCCGAGGAGGTGGAGGCGATCCCCACCCTGCTGAAGCTGGTCCGGCTGGTGGGGCTGCTCCACTGGACCGGCCGGATGCGGCAGGGGCTCTACGGCCTGCCGGAGCTGCGGGAGCGGGCCCAGCGGGCCCTGGCCTTCGCGGACTGGGTGGAGGCCAACCAGGCGGAGCTGGTCGGGCGGCTCCGGGCGGCAGGGCGCTGATCCCTTGATGCGGCCGCCCCGCCAAAGTCGCTTGCCAAAGCGATACCATTTCGCTACAATCATGGAGGCAACTTTAGGGGAAGACCCCCTGAGCTGAAAGGGGAATTCACGCAGATGGAACGCAGCTTTGTCATGGTAAAGCCCGATGGCGTCCAGCGGGGCCTCATCGGCGAGGTGATCAGCCGGTTCGAGCGCCGTGGCCTCAAGCTTGTGGCCGCCAAGTTGATGACCGTCTCCCGTGAGCTGGCCGAGGAGCACTATGCGGAGCTGAAGGAGCGGCCCTTCTTCCCGGGCCTGATCCAGTTCATCACCTCCGGCCCGGTCATGGCCATGGTCTGGGAGGGCCCCAACGCCATCGCCACCATCCGCAAGACGATGGGCGCCACCAACCCGGCCAACGCTGAGCCGGGCACCATCCGGGCCGACTTCGCCTGCGATGTCTCCAACAACATCGTCCACGGCTCCGACGGCCCCGAGAACGCCGCCCGGGAGATCAAGCTCTGGTTCGGCGAGCTCGGCCCCTCGTACAGCCGGAACATCGACGCCTGGATCTACCCCACCAAGTAAGCGCCCTGCGCAGCGACAGCGGCCCGGTCCCGGCGCTCATCCCCGCAAGAGAGGGGGCGTGGCGCCGGATCCGGGCCTTATCGATCCTATGGCTCACCCCTGTGGTCATATCCGCTCTCCCCGTCCGCCGGGGATGATCAGCACCTGACCGGGCTGCAGCTGGTAGGGCTCCTCCAGCTTGTTGGCCCGGGCGATCGCCGCCGGTGAGGTGTTGAACTTCCGGGCCAGCCGCCAGAGGCTGTCGCCCCGGCGCACCGTGTAGATCGTCTGGCTCTCCTTGGGCAGGAGCGAGCAGGGTACATAGACATCCACATACCCGTCGCGGGTGGAGGCCACCAGCTCCCCGCCCGTGGTGGAGCGGGCTGCCACCAGCCCGCCCACATAGAGCCGCCCCAGCTCCTCCAGCCGGCTCTCCCGGCCCACCGCCATCACCTGGTAGACGTAGATCGTCTGGGCGCCCGAAGCGGCGGCCACCACCTCGGCCCGCCCGTCGGCGTTGACGTCATCCAGGCTGAGGGAGCGGAAGTAGGCGTTGGGGTAGAGCAGCGTCTGGCAGAGCGGGGAGAGGCCCTGGGAGGTCTGGGCGTAGAGCAGGACGTTGTCCTTCGACCCGACGGCCACCGTCCCCGGCCCGCTGGGGTCGACCTGGCCGACCGCCAGGGAGAGTCCGTCCTTGGGCAGCACCGCCTCGGAGAGCAGCCCATAAGTATCGCCTGACCAGCGGTAGACCTTCAGCTCCCGCCCGGC
This sequence comes from Bacillota bacterium, assembly GCA_049324875.1. Taxonomy (GTDB): domain Bacteria; phylum Bacillota; class Sulfobacillia; order Symbiobacteriales; family Symbiobacteriaceae; genus JAWLHU01. The sequence goes on along the minus strand of JBMONC010000074.1, from coordinate 53,975 downwards.
GCAGGCGATGATCTCCGGGGTGCCGTCCAGATCCAGGTCGCCCGTCGCCACCAGGAGCAGGCGGCCCAGCCCGCCGCCGCGCCAGCGCCGGTGGTACTGGCTCTCCTTGCCTCCTTCGCCGTGAGATCCGTGCTCTGTCATCCGAGCCCCACCTCGCCATGCTGCTGTCGGGGCTCGACCCAGTGCGATATCAGCCCCTGTGTCAACAGCTTATGTCATCCGAAAGGTGGGCGTGCGTTTATGGCTGCGAAGAAGGTCCGGCTCGCCATCATCGGCGGGACCGGCGTCTACGACCCGCGCATTCTGGAGCAGATCCGGGAGGAGATCATCACCACCCCCTACGGCGAGGCCAAGGTCCGGATCGGCACCTACCAGGGGGAGGAGGTGGCCTTCCTGGCCCGGCACGGCACCAACCACTCGGTGCCGCCGCACCTGATCAACTACCGGGCCAACATCTGGGCGCTGAAGATGCTCGGGGTGGAGCGGGTGATCGCCACCACCGCCGTCGGCTCGGTCAACCGGAACATGAAGCCCGGCGACTTCGTGATCATCGACCAGTTCCTCGACTTTACCAAGGGCCGCCACAGCACCTTCTTCGATGGCGGCGAGCGGGGCGTCGTCCACATCGACGTGACCGACCCCTACTGCCCCGAGTGCCGGAGGGTGCTGCTGGAGGCGGCAGGTGAGGTCGGCATCCAGGCCCACCGGGCCGGCACCTACGTCTGCACCGAGGGCCCCCGCTTCGAGACCCCGGCCGAGATCCGCATGTTCGCCACCCTGGGCGGCGACCTGGTGGGCATGACCAACGTCCCCGAGGTGGTCCTGGCCCGGGAGGCCGGCCTCTGCTACGCCACGGTCTCGATGGTGACCAACTTCGCCGCCGGCATCTCCCCCACCAACCTGACCCACGAAGAGGTCCTGGAGGTGATGGCCGCCAACAGCGAAAACCTGAAAAAGCTGGTGATGGCCACCCTGACCCGGATCCCGGTGGAGCGCACCTGCCATTGCGCCCAGAACAACCAGGCCATGCAGGTATAGGTCCTTAATCTCTGCCACGGATTACACGGATGACACGGACCATACAGACCAATTTATGGGGCTGGGTGCCGGTGCGAAGCACCGCACCACCGCCCCCCATCCTTGCCCATTTTCCGTCTGCATCCGTATATGGTGCGGGAATGAAATGGGCACCATCCACTCTTTTTGTAATAGCCTGTTTTATCCGTGTAATCCGTCCAGGGTCCGTGTAATCCGTGTTAAGAAATGGGAGGCCAGACCATGCCGAGCAAGCTGAGCGCATCCACCCTGAAGAACCCGGCCCTCGCCCCGGAAGGGCATCAGAAGATCAACTGGGTCCGGGCCCACATGCCGATCCTGAACCAGCTGGAGAAGGAGTTCGGCCAGTCGAAGCCCTTCGCCGGGCAGCGGGTGGCGATGTCGATCCACCTGGAGGCCAAGACCGCCTACATGGCGATGGTCTTCGCCGCGGCGGGGGCCGATGTCTACCTGACCGGCTCCAACCCGCTCTCCACCCAGGATGATGTGGCGGCCGCCGCCGCGGAGAACGGGGTGACCGTCCACGCCTGGCACGCCGCCACCAACGAGGAGTACTTCGACCACCTGAACCGGACCCTGGACGCCGCCCGGCCCACCCTGCTGCTGGATGACGGCGGCGACCTGACCTACCTGCTCCACACCTCCCGGGCCGACCTGGCCGGCGGGCTGATCGGCGGCACGGAGGAGACCTCCACCGGGGTCCAGCGGCTCCGGGCGATGGAGGCGGAGGGGGTGCTGAAGTTCCCCATGGTGGCGGTGAACAACGCCTACATGAAGCACCTCTTCGACAACCGGTACGGCACCGGCCAGTCCACCCTGGAGTCGGTGATGCGGAACACCAACCTCTCCGTCGCCGGCAAGACGGTGGTGGTGGCGGGCTACGGCTGGTGCGGCAAGGGCGTGGCGATGCGGGCCAAGGGGCTGGGAGCGAGGGTGATCGTCTGCGAGGTCAACCCGATCTACGCCAACGAGGCGCTGATGGACGGCTACGACGTGATGCCGATGATCGAGGCGGCGAAGAAGGGCGACATCTTCATCACCGTCACCGGCTGCGAGAAGGTGATCCGCCGGGAGCACTTTGAGCAGATGAAGGACGGGGTGATCCTGGCCAACGCCGGCCACTTCGACGCCGAGATCTGCAAGCCCGACCTGGAGGCCCTGGGCGGCAAGCCGGTCCGGGTCCGCAAGAACGTGGACAGCTACACCCTGGCCGACGGCCGGCGCCTCTACCTGATCGGCGAGGGGCGCCTGGCCAACCTGGCCGCCGGCGACGGCCACCCCGCCGAGGTGATGGACCTCTCCTTCGCCGTCCAGTTCCTCACCCACCTCTGGATCCTGGAGAACCAGGCCGGCCTGAGCCGCCGGGTGATCCCCGTCCCCCTGGAGATCGACACCCGGGTGGCCGAGACCCGGCTCCGGGCCCTGGGGATCGAGATCGACCGGCTGACCGACGAGCAGGCCAAGTACCTCAACTCCTGGCAGGTGTAGCCCATGGCGCAGCTCTTCGTCCCCCTGCACGGCGCCTTCCGGACGGTCACCGGCTCGGGCTTCAACATCTACGGGGAGGACCTGGAGCGCCCCCTCTGGCGGGGGGCGGAGATCGGGATGTGCGACATCTTCCCCGACGTGCTGGGCGCCGTCTCCGAGGCGGAGTTCCACGACTGGATCATCGGGGTTCACCACCCGCTCTACAAGGAGGGCGGGCCGGCCTGGTGCCGCTTCCTGGACCGGGACCCGGCGGTGCGGCAGGCCGCCCTCGACCTGGCCTTCACCTCCGCCCAGGCGGCCCACCACCTGGGGGCCCGCTACATCCTGTTCCACTTCCCGTGGCCGGCGCTGGTGACCGACCGGCAGGCCCACAGGGCCGACGGCTGGTACCTGGAGTACCCGGTGGAGGAGGCGGCCGCCTGGAGCGAGGAGGCACTCTACGATTGGAGCCGCCGCTGCTTCGAGCGCTTCGCCGAGATCCAGGCGAAGGAGCTGATCAAGGTCGTCCTGGAGATCGACGGCCCCAACCCCTTCTTCTACGAGGGGGAGATGTTCAGCCGGCTCTTCCAGGAGTTCCCGGACCTCTCGCTCTGCATCGACACCGGCCGGCTGGGGCTGCTGGCCCGGACCCACGGGCAGGACCCGGTGGCGCTGGCGAGGCGCTGGCTCCCGTGGGCCCGCCACCTGCACCTCTCCACCTCCATGTGGGATGCGGAGGGGCGCTACAGCAACCACCACCCCACCGATGCCACCCACACCGCCGAGCGCTGGCCCCAGGTCACCCCGGCTGCGGAGATCGCCCGGATGGTGGTGGCGGCCCAGCCCCGCTGCACCATCGTGCTGGAGCACAACCCGAAGAAGGCCACCCCCGAGCAGCTGGAGGCGGCCCACGCCTTCGCCGCCTCCCTGGTGGAGGGCAGGTAGGCCCCGAGCAGGTCCCACTGGTACACAAGCACGAGGCTCCAGAAGCGAACCAGCTTCTGAAGCCTCGTGTTTTATTTGCAGGCGGCATGGGCGGGGGGCGTTCGGCGTAGACATAGGGGGAGCGCTCTGCGCCCGCTCCGGAGCGGGCGGGGCCAGCGGCGCAGAGCAGGGAGGCGACAGGGATGGAGCGCTTCGCCGGACCGCAGCGTCGGATCCTCTCCATTGATGGGGGAGGCCTGAAGGGCTTCTTCCCCGCGGCCTACCTGGCCCATCTGGAGGAGTTGACGGGCCAGCGGGTTCTCGACCACTTTGACCTGATGGTGGGCACCTCGACGGGGGCGATCATCGTGCTGGCCCTCAGCCTGGGCATGCCCGCCCGGGAGATCCTCGACCTCTACCGGGACTGCGGGGAGCAGGTCTTCGCCCGCTCTGCCCTGGCGGGGGAGTGGGGGCGCAGGCTCCGCCACATCCTCCGGCCCAAGTACGCCGCGGAGCCCCTGATGCGGGTCCTGGGGCGGAGCTTCGGCTCCCGCCGGCTCGGGGAGGCCCGCTGCCGGCTCTGCATCCCCAGCTTCAACGGGTCGGTGGACGATGTCTGGGTTTACAAGACGGCCCACCACCCGAAGCTCCGGATGGACTACCGGCTCCCCGTGGTCGAGGTGCTGCGGGCGACCACGGCGGCGCCCACCTTCTTCCCCGCCTGGAGGGCCCGGTCGGGGGCCAGCCTGGTCGACGGCGGGGTCTGGGCCAACAACCCCGCCATGGTGGGGATTGTCGAGGCGCTGGGCGTCCTGGACTGGCCCATCGAGCAACTCTTCATGCTCAGCATTGGGACGACCCTGCACCAGGCCGAACTGAGCGGTGTCGCCGCAGCCGGCGGCATCCTCCCCTGGCTCTGGAAACAGCGGCTGCTCCACCTGCCCATGGGGGCCCACAGCCGGTCGATCAGCAACATGGCCGGGCTGCTGTTGAAGGAGCGGTACCTCCGCATCAACCCCACCGTCCCCGAGGGCCGGTACAGCCTGGATAACACCGGCACGGCCGGCGACCTGGAGGCATACGGCGAGTGGCAGGCCCGCAGGTCGCTCGACCAGGTGCAGCGCCTCTTCCTCTCCGCCCCCGTCCAGCCGTTCCAGCCGCTCTACCCGCTGGAGGCCGGTGAGGCACCATCGCCAGGAATGGAGGAGCAGCCCTTTGGACCAGATTCAGCCCCGTCTGAATAGGTTGGAGGATCGCAGGGAATTCTCTGAAAGCAGGCTTCGTCAACTGGCGGAGCGGATCAAGGGCTCCTCCACCCTGGTGGAGAGGGAGAGCCTGACCGTGATCGCCTGTGGCTCCTACGGGCGGCTGGAGGCGGGTGAGGGCTCTGACCTGGACCTCTTCCTGGTCGACACCGGACCCCGGCGCCGGGGCCGCAAGGCGGAGGACGCCCGGGTGCGGGCCGAGCTGATGGCGGTGGGACGGGAGCTGGGCTTTCCCGAGTTCACCCGAAACGGCCGCTACCTCCGCACCCACGCTGCCCGCGACCTGGTCAGGCGGTTGGGCAGCCGCATGGACGACTTCACCAACGACTTTACCGTCCGGCTGCTCCTGCTGATGGAGAGCAGGCCGGTCCACAACCCGGCGGTCTACACCGAGGCGCTCCGCCAGGTGATCGCCGGGTACTACGGTGACTACCCCGCCCACCGGGCCGACTTTCAGCCGGCCTTTCTCCAGAATGACCTCTGCCGCTACTGGTACACCCTCTGGGTCAACTACGAGAACCCGCGGCGCCGCCCGGGGGGCTCGGCGGAGACGGAGGCGCTGCACCGCCTGCGCAACCTGAAGCTGAAGTATTGCCGCCGCCTCACCTGCTACTCCCTGATGGCGGTGCTGGGAGCCCATCCCTCGCTCTCCCCGGAGGAGCTGCTCGCCTGGACCGCCAGAACCCCCCTGGAGCGGCTCGAAGCGGTGGCGGTGCGGCAGCGCCGGCGCAGGCTGTTTGAACAGGTGCGGAGTCAATACGCCAGATTTCTCGACGAGGTGCACCACCGTGACATTCTTACCAGGCTCCAGGATCGAGGCTACCGCACCGCCGAGTTTGAGCGGGCTGACCAGTTCAGCCGGTCTGCCAGCGCCCTGCTTGAGCAGTGCGTGGGCGGAAAGAGGGTTCCCCTGTGACCTGGAGCCGGCGCCTGCCCTTGGTCAGCGCCGGCTGTTCTATGTGCTCTACATCCCCGGGGAGACCCTCTCCGGTTGCCTGGACGCCGTCCGGTACCTGGCCGACCCGTCCGCCAAGCACCTGGCCCACATCACCGTCCGGGGGCCCTGCGCCGAGCCCATCGCAACCGAGCCGCTTAACCGGCAGCTGGCCGGGAACCTGATCACCCTCGCCGGGGTGGACAGCTTCCGGGGTGACCGGCAACAGACCGTCTTTCTCGGCTGCGACGGCACCCGGCTGCGCCGGGTATGGGCGAAGCGTGATTACGGGTACCACCCCCACATCACCCTCTACGACGGGGAGGACCCCGCCTTCGCCGAGGCCCTGCTGGCCGTGGCGGGGCGCTACCGGTTCAACTCCCCCTTTCGCTGCGACCGGCTGGTGGAGCTCACATCCTTTCGGGGGTTGCCCGACCCCGCCCTCGCCGCCCGGTTCGACACCGCACTCCGCCCCCTGGTCGCCCGGGTCACCGGGTGGGAACTGGGCGCGGCCGAGGTGGGCTCGCTCCCGGCCAGCCAGCGCCTCCACCTGATCGACCGGCTGCTGGAGCACCTCTCCGCCCACAGCCCCCCGGTCTGATCACCCCCCGTTGCGCCGCCGCCTCCTGGCCGGAGACCCCTGGAATCTACCTTGCTCAAGGGTTTCCAGTGGGCTACAATGAGGGACGTGCAATGCGAGAGGCAAACGAGGGGGAGTTCTACCATGGACCGGCTCGTGATCCAGGGTGGCACCGTGATCACCGTCACCGGACGGCACGACGTGTTCGACGATGGGATCGTCCTGATCGAGGACGGGCGGATCCGCTACGCCGGACCGAAGGGCGAGGCGCCCCGCTTCGACGCCGGCGCTCGGACCATCGATGCGACCGGCAAGATCGTGATGCCCGGGATCATCAACACCCACTGCCACGCCGCCATGACCCTGCTCCGGGGCTATGCGGACGACATGCAGCTGATGGACTGGCTCCAGACCAAGATCTGGCCCGCCGAGGCGAAGATGAGCCCGGAGGACATCTACTGGGGCACCGCCCTGGCCGCCTATGAGATGCTCTCCGGCGGCATCACCACCTTCCTGGACATGTACTTCCACGCCGACGAGGTGGCCCGGGCGATCCAGGACACCGGCATCCGGGGGATCATCGCCCGGGGGATCATCGCCGTGGGCGGCCCGGGCGAGGCGGCCCAGCGGATGGAGGAGACCCGGACCGTCTTCCACAAGTGGAACGGCAAGGCCAACGGCCGCATCTCCTTCATGGTCGGCCCCCACGCCCCCTACACCTGCCCCCCCGACACCCTGGAGGCCTGTGCCGAGCTGGCGGACGAGCTGGGGGTCGGCATCCACATCCACCTCTCGGAGACGATGGGGGAGGTGGAGGCCGCCTGGGAGAACTGGAACGCCTCGCCGATCCAGCATGTCTACAACCTCGGCCTGATGAAGAACCGGCACGTGGTGGCGGCCCACTGCGTCCACGCCAGCGATGACGACATCGCCATCCTGGCCGAGACCGGGACCGGGGTCTGCCACTGCCCGGTCTCCAACCTGAAGCTGGCCTCCGGCCGGACCCCGATCACCACCATGCGGCGGATGGGGGTCAACGTGGGCTTCGGGACCGACGGCGCCGCCTCGGAGAACCTGCTGCACATCCTTGGCTCCGAGATGCGGATCGGGGCGATCCAGGCCAAGGAGCTGGAGGGGGATCCCTCCGCCTATACCGCCTACGACGCCGTGGAGATGGCCACCATCGAGGCGGCCCGGGTGCTGGGGCTGGCGGACGAGCTGGGCTCGCTGCAGCCGGGGAAGCGGGCGGACATCATCCTGATCGACACCGAGCGGCCCCACATGGTGCCCAACCACGATCCCTTCGGGCTGGTGGCCTACTCGGCCCTGCCGGGGGATGTGGCGATGACCCTGGTGGACGGCCAGGTGGTCTACGAGGCGGGCCGGCTGACCCAGGCCGACGGGCGGGAGATCATGGCCCGGGCCCGGGAGGCGGCGGCCCGGCTGGTGCGGGGGTAAGAGCATAAGCAGGCGCCGGTCCAGGAGGGACCGGCGCCTTGCCGTCCTTCGGATCGCCCCCAGCTGGCCGCCCAGCCGGGGATGCCCCGGGTCAGTCACCGAAACCCATCTGGTTGTTCCCCTCGTGGGAGAGGTGCCAGGTCCGGAGTTCGAAATCGCTGCTCCCCGCCGCCACAAAGGGATCGGCAGCGGCGATGGCCCGGGCCTCCTCCAACGACCCGGCCCGGATGATCGCCATCCCCCCGGAGCCCCCTACGGATGTTGGTCCAAAGGGTGCAGGTCCACCCCGGGGTGGTGGAAGGTGGGCAGCAGGAGCGGATCGGCCGCCGGCGGCTCCAGGCCGGCCACGAACTGGGCCAGCAGGTCGGCCAGGGCGGTGGGATGGCTGGTGGGCACATGGTGGCCGCAGCCGGGCACGAAGACCGAGCGGGCGTTGGCCAGCCCCCGCCGGAGGATCCGGTAGTAGGGGTGCATCAGCTCATCCCGGCTCCCGTAGACCAGCAGGGCGGGCTGGCGGATCTCCCCCAGGCGGGGGGTGAAGTTGGCCCGCAGTGTTTCCTGCAGGAGGGATGCCAGCGACTGGGGGCGGGTGGCCTGCGCCTCGGGCAGCATCAGCCGCCCATGCTCGGGGGTGGCGTGGTTGGCGGCCACCACCGCCCGCCCCAACAGGGGGGTCAGACCGGCCCGGGCGGCCATCAGCCCGGCCTGGACCTTGGACCGCAGGTGCAGGGTGGTGCACTCGGAGAAGCTGCCGATCAGCACCAGCCCGCTGTAGAGCCCCGGGTTGTCCAGGGCGGCCTGCAGGGCGACGGAGCCGCCGGTGGAGTAGCCCACCAGCACCGGAGCGGGGCGGAGGTCGAGCCGTTGGACCAGCAGCGCCAGGTCGGCGGCGATGTCCGGGAAGCCCCAGCGGATATCCCCCAGGCCGGACTGGCCGTGGCCCCGCAGGTCGACGGCGATGGGGCGGCAGGCGGTGCGGAGCCGGGCCATGAGGGGACGCCAGAGCAGGCGGCTGACGGCGGGGCAGTGGATCAGGATCACCGGGTGGCCCTTCCCGGCCTCCTCGTAGTGGAGATGTCGGATGTACGGCATGGCACTAGTCTGCCCGGAGCCACTGAAAAAGCGCCGCGAAGAGAATCGTCCCGTAGGTCAGTCCCACCAGGCTGGTCAGCATCGCCAGCAGCTTGCCCAGGGCGGTGACCGGGAGCACGTCCCCGTAGCCGCCGGAGGCGAAGGTGAGCAGGGTGAAGTAGACCACGTCCAGCAGCGAGGCGGGGTCGCCCCGCCACTGGAAGGTGGAGGGGTAGGCCAGGTGGACGGAGAGGTTGAGGAGGACCAGGTTGGTCAGCACGTTGATCAGCCAGAGGGTGGAGATGCGGACCTGGTCCAGGGCGGTGGAGCGGCGGGGCGGGGCCGCCAGCAGCCGGTAGATCCCGCTGTAGCTCTCGCCGATGGCGCAGAGGCAGGCGGCGGCGATCAGGCCGAAGGGCCAGAGCACCCCCTCGTCGGCGGCCACCAGCAGGAGGAGCAGCGCCATCAGCGCCAGCAGCGCCGGGCGGAGCAAGGCGTGGCGCAGCACGTTGGCCGAGTCCCGGCCCAGCCAGAGGATGGTCGCCAGCAGCCCGCCCGTGGCGGTGAAGAGGATCATGTGGCTCATCGTCGGCCACCCCCGTCTCTGATCTACGCCCGGGGAGGGGCGCTTCATGCCCCGGGTACTAGCCGGCCGGCCCCCCGAATATCCCAGAGGGGAGAGACGAAGCGTGCGGCAGAAGGGGTGTTGGCCATGCGGAGCAGAGCGCTGGCGGAGACGGTGGTCACCGTCCGACTTCGCCTCTACGGGCTCCTCCTGATCCTGGGCACAGCGGGGCTCTGCCACCTGCTGCTCACCGACCTGCAGACGGTGCTCTCCGCCGGGCTGATCCCGGCGGCGGCGGAGCCGCGGCCCGCCCTGAGCCCCCTCACCCAGGGGCCCTCCATGGACGGCTTCGGCGCCTGGTCACCCGAGGGGGAGCAGCTGGCCTTCATGCGGGACGGGCAGATCCTGCTGACCGACCCCACGGGCAGGAAGGTCCGGGTGCTGACCAGCGAGCTGGAGCAATGGGACGCCACCCCGGCCTGGCGGCCGGACGGCAGGGCGATCGCCTTCGCCCGGCTCTCGATGCAGGGGAAGCAGGCCCGGGTGATGCTGCTGGGCCTGGGGGAGGGGAGGCCGAAGGAGCTGGTCCGGGAGCCCGGCGCCATCGGCTACCTCGCCTGGAGCCCTGACGGGCGCTGGCTCTACTACAGCACCAAGGAGCAGCTGCTCCGGGTCGACCCGGCCACCGGGAAGAGGGAGCGGATCTTCACCGCCCCGCGGGGCTGGGAGCTGCTCTCCGGCGGCCTGGCCGTCACTCGGGACGGCCGGGCGCTGATCTTCGGGGGCGGTCCCCGGGCGGAGGGGAGCGTCCGCTACGACCTGTGGCGGCTGGAGCTGAGCGGCGGCAACCCGCTCAAGCGGCTGACCGAGCGGGGCGGGATCATGCCCGCCCTGGACCCGACAGGGAGGCTGGTCGCCTTCCGCAACCCCCGGCAGGAGACAGGGATCTACCTGCTGAACCTGGCCACCCGCCAGTCGGAGCGGCTGGTGGCCGACGAGCCCAAGGCGATGTACTTCCACCCCGGCTTCTCCCCCGACGGGCGGCGGCTGGTGCTCTCCCGGCTGCTGCTGGCCCCGTCCGGGGGGCGGGGCGGCTTCACATCCAACCTCTACGTGCATACCCTGGAGGGGTCAGGAGGGGATCGCTGATGGCAGATGTCTACGCACAGGCCCGGGCCCTGGTGAGGGCGGTCCGGGAGAGCCCGGAGTGGCAGCGGATGCGGAAGCTGGCCGGACCGATCCGGTCGGACCCGGCGGCGGAGCAGCTGCTGGCCAGCTTCCGGCTGAAGCAGTTGGAGCTGCAGGCGATGGCGCTGCAGGGGCAGCAGCCGCCCCCGGCGGAGCAGCAGGCGCTCCAGCGGCTGGTCACCCAGCTGCAGGAGAGGCCCCCGCTGCGGCAGTACCTGGAGGCGGAGAACGCTTACGGCGCCATGCTGGGCGAGGTACAGAAGGTCCTGGCCGAGGTCTTCCAGCCCGACGTGCCAGGGGCGGTGGGCGGGCAGCGCTGAGCTGCCGTGGAGCAGGAGGGAAAGCGCACCGAAGGGCGAAAGATAGCCTATCGGAGGTGCAGCAATCCCGATGGTGAACGTCTACGACCATGCCCACAGCCTGGCCCGGGCCCTGAAGGAGAGCCAGGAGCACAAGGCCTTCCTGGAGGCCAGGAGCCGGATCAAGGGGAAGGGCTCCGCCGAGCAGATGATCGCCGACTTCCACAAGCGGCAGATGGAGCTGCAGGCCCAGGTCCTGCAGGGGAAGCAGCTGACCCCCGAGCAGCAGGAGGGGTTGCAGAAGCTCTACAGTGTCCTGGCCCAGGACCCGGACATCCGGGAGTACCTGCTGGCCGAGCAGCGGCTGGGCACGCTGCTGGGGGATATCTACAAGATCATCGGCGAGGCGGTGGATGTGGACCTGCCCTTCGCCAAGGGGTAGAGTGAGCCGGAAGGGTTCGGAAGAGAGCCGCAGCACCCCCGCCCGAATCGCCGGGCGGGGGTGCTGGTGGTGGGCACCTGGCGTGCCAGGATCTTTGCGCGGGCGCAGAGATTCGCTGTGATCACGGGCGACGCCCGGAAGCCATCGGCGACCGAAAAAAGAACGGTGTGATCACGGACGGACACCCCGTTTCCACCGGGGATTGAAGGAGGATACGGCGTGACCCGCCGGAGATCGAAGGAGGATACAGCGTGGTCCACCGGAGATCGAAGGATGATGCAGCGCGATCCACGGAGATCGAAGAACGTCACGGCGCTGATGATGGGCGGACAGCCTGATTCCCTCGGCCATCGAAGGAGGACACGGCGTGATTACGGGCGGACACCCTGTTTCCACCGGCGATCGAAGGAGGATAAGGCGTGATCACAAGACGAACCTTCGGCGATCGAAGGAAGGGACGTGAAGATCCGGGGCGGACAGCTTGATTCCACCGGTGATCGAAGGAAGATTTACCTCGTGCGCGTCACCTGTGGTCCAGGAGCCCCCGCCCGAGTCTTCGGGCGGGGGCTGCTTGCGCCTGCGTTTAGTTGGTGGTCACCTTCAGCTGGATCAGCAGGTCGTTGGCGTAGACAAACTCGCCGAACGAGTTGGCCGGGATCTGGCTGAGGGTGGCGGGGCTGCCGTTGAGGAGGATCTCCGTGGTGTCCATGATGTTGACGGGTAACACGAAGGGGCCGTTCTGCACCTGAACGGTGCCGATCACATGCCCGTTGACGCCGGGGGTGACGCTGACGATCGGGAGGCTCACCGCGGTGATGGTCGGCTGTTCGAAGATCCCTTCGGTCACCCAGTTGTTGACCAGCTTCACCACGTGGGCCCTGGCCCCCAGGGGGAGGTTCGCCAGGCTGAAGTCGTTGGAGAGAGAGACCAACAGCATCGCATTGGCCGCCACGTTGTAGGTGGTGTAGACCCCGTCCTTGCTCAGGGTGATCTGGCCCGGGCTGCCGCCGCTGGGGAGCACCTTGATCACCACGACGCCGCTGGTCTCGGAGAAGGTCCGGGTGGCGGTCACCTGTTTCACCACACCGTTGGTCACGGTCACGGTGACGGCATCATCCATCATCAGACCGGTGATGGCGGCGGTGTTGCCGTTGACGGTGACCGGGGCGTCGGCCGCCACGGGGTACTCCGTCACCACCGTCTGGCTGTTGACGGGGCGGCCCAGCTTCAGCTTGGCCGGGTTGCCGCCGCCGGCGGCGGTGACTCCCTTGACCAGGCCGCTGAAGGTGCTGGTCCGGATCGCGGCGATCTGGATCGCCACGTTGTTCTGCAGGGTAAGGGTGGCCTGGTCGCCGGTCAGCAGGCTGCCGACCAGGGCGGGCTGCCCGTCCAGGGTGATGGCGGCGTTGGCGGCCACGGCGTAGAGGCTGTTCTGGTTGTTGACGGTCAGGAGCACGTAGGCCGGGCTGCCGGCGCCGGCCGGGACGATGGCGACCACGGTGCCGCTGACGGTGGTGGTGGAGACGGGCGGCGGGTTGTTATTCCCACTGCCGCGGGTCGCCGTGATGACGGTGACCAGGCCCATCTCGACCTCCACCGCGACGTAGTCGCCCACCATCAGATCGGTGAAGGCGGCCGCCTGGCCGTTCAGCTCCACCTGGGCGTCCGCCGCCACCGAGAAGGGCGGCTTCTCATCGATCTCGATCAGCGCCAGGGCGGCGTTGGTGGCGGCGGTCAGACCGGTGATGTAGCCCGCCACCTTCGCCTCATCCTCGGCCTCGTCCTCATCCGGGGTCCGGGCGTCTATGTAGATGGCGTCGCCCGCCTCGTTCAGCAGGAGCCCCACCCGCATCCCGGTCTGGAGGTCGGCGAACTCCGCCTCGGCCTTGTCCACGAAGACCGCAGCCGTCGGGTCCACCGTGAAGCTCTTCTCCTCACCCCGGGTGAAGATGGTCAGCTCCCAGTTGGCCAGGTCCAGATCCAGGATGCTGCCCCGGATCTCCTTCCGCTTCTCCTTGCCCTTGCCCTTGCCGTGGCCGGCCTGCTGGTCGGCCCGGGACATCATGACGCCCATCTCGATCCGCTTCACCGCCCGGTTGGGCCGGAAGGTGTTGTTCTCATACCCCTTGATCAGGCCGTGATCCACCGCCGCGGCCACATAGCCGACCAGCTCGGCCGGGATCTCATCGGCGTCCTTGAAGGGGAGCTCGGCGCCGGCCTTGGCCTGTGCCTCTGCGGTGTAGCCCAGCGCCTTCACCAGGATCACCGCCACGGTGATCCGCTTGGACTCCGCCCTGGGGTCGAAGGGCTCATCGCCCTCCACGACCCCCTGGCTGACCAGGTAGGCCACGTAGTTGCGGGCCCAGCCGGCGATCTGATCCGCATCGGCGATCCCGCTGAGCAGGCTCGCCACCGTGGCATCACTGAGCGCCTTGGCCGCCGCCTCAGCCCCCATCAGCCGGACGGTGGCCACCGCCATCTCCTGGTGGGTGATGGCAGCGCCCGGGGCGAACTTGCCGTCGCCCTGGCCCATGAAGATCCCCTGGACCCAGAGCCGGATCACGTCACCCAGTCCCCACTCAAAGCCCTCCATGTCGGAGAAGGTGCCGGAGATCTTGGCCGTCCCCTTGGACTGGTTGCCCTTCCCCTTGCCTTCAGCCAGAGCGGAACCGGCCAGAACCCCGGTCAGGAACACCATTACCGCCACGAGTGCGACGGCCTTCTGCAGCATGCGCAACTGTCAACTCTCCCTTCGTACGGGTCGCTACTAGCCATTCGTGCCAGGGGAAGAGTTTATGGGGGTACCATTACCCAAATAAACGATCTTCGAAAATGAAGGAGGTGAGTAGCAGAAGAACCGCCCGGGCGGGCGGTCCTTTTGCACGTTCCTGATATCAGCCCCCCTGCCAGGGTGTTGGCCGGCTGGCCAGGGCCCGGAGCAGATCGGCATCATCGGGGGCGGTCCCGCCCTCGGCGATAACCTCCTATACACTCGGCCGGTCTCTCTTCAGATGTGCGTTCAGCTCGCTCTCGATCCGGTTCCGGCCCAGCGCCTTGGCCCGGTAGAGGAGCCGGTCGGCTGACTCAAACTGGCGGCGGAAGTCGATGCCGGGATCAAAGGAGATCAGCCCGCCCGACACCGTCACCCGGATCTCCCCCTGGCTGGTCGAGACCCCGCCCCGGGCGATGGCGGCCCGGATCCGCTCCGCCACCTCAGCCGCCTGGTGCGGGGCACAAGCGCGCATGTAGACGGCGAACTCCTCGCCGCCGTACCGGCAGAGCAGGTCGCTCTCCCGGACCTCCTGCCGCAGGATCTCGCCCACCTTCTGCAGCACCCGGTCGCCCTCCAGGTGGCCGTACCGGTCGTTGACCAGCTTGAAGTGATCCACGTCCAGCAGCAGGAAGCAGCCCGTCTCGCCGCCCTGGATCTGCCCCAGCGCCTCCTCAAAGGCCCGCAGGTTGGGCAGGCGGGTCAGGTGGTCGGTCAGGGAGAGGTCGGTCATCTGCTGCAGGCTCTGCTCGTGGGCGAACCGGTGGTGGAGCACCCAGGTGCTGACCAGCATGGCACCGGCGTGGGCCAGGGTGACGGGCAGGAAGTAGCCCCGGAAGAGGTCCGGACCATGGACCGGCACCAGCAGCAGGGTCAGGTTGGCCGGGGCGAAGATCAGGAAGGCGCGCCAGACCAGCTGGCGGTGGGGACGGTTGAACCCGCGCACCCCGATGGTAAAGAAGCCCGCCGCCAGCCCGGCGATCAGCAGATGGGCGCCCCCCGGCAGTCCGCCGGCACCGCCCATCGAGAAACGGTAAAGGGCGAGGGGGAGGGCGACCGCCAGCCCCCAGACCGGCCCCCCGTACAGTCCGCTCAGCGCCGGGGAGACGGCGTGGAAGGCCAGGATCACCCCGTCGGCATGGCGGACCGGAAACTGCATCAGCAGCAGCCCGGTCAGGATCCCGCCCGCGGTGTAGAGGAGCCGCTCCCCCCAACCCCGGGGGAGCTCCGGCCTGCCCCTGACCACCACAGAGCCAAGGACCATGATCGTGACCAGCACGCAGAAGTTAATGAAGAGATCCCGCAGGATGTGGGTGAGCATGGGCAGTTCCTTTCCCCGGCCGCGCAGCGGCCCGTATCTGCTCCATCGTAGGGCATGTGGGGGCATCTGTCACCACGGGTGGGCGGAAATGCTCCGATGGTATCAGCCGGACAGGGACAGAAAGGGCTCCGCCGCATGATCCCTTGGCAGGCCTCCCGGCTCAGAGGATCACCTGCCCCTCGGTGAAGCGGGGGAGGAGGTCCAGGGTCCCCAGCTGGGCGCAGAAGAGCAGGTCCTCCTGCAGCCCCAGCTTCAGCAGGTTCTGGCCGTGCTCGGAGAGGTGGAGCAGGTCGGCCAGCCTGCCGTCGTACCGGCGGAAGATCTCCCGGGCCACCCGGCCCATGTCGTTGCTCTCCAGGGGGCGTCCGGGGCCCCCCAGGAGGTCCAGGATCGCCCCGGCGCAGGCGGTGTCCTCCAGGGAGAACTGGTCGTGGGTGCCGGCGCAGCAGATCGCCGCATCCCGCTCCAGGGCGGCCAGCTCCCGGGCCACCGCCGGGGCGTTGAGCAGGCTGGCGATGTAGACCCGGTCAGCCCCCGCCGCCCGCCGGATCGCCCGGGTCCCATTGGTGGTGGTGAAGAGGATCGCCCGGCCCTTCACCCGGGACTCGGTGTACTCCAGCGGGGAGTTGCCGCAGTGAAAGCCCGGGATCAGCACCGACTTCCGCTCCCCGCCCAGCAGGAACTCCCGGTCGGGGTTGTCGGCGGCCACCTGCCGGGCCTCCTCGGGGGTGAGCACCGGCACCACCGTGTCCGCCCCGTTGGCCAGGGCGGTGCAGATGGTGCTGGTGGCCCGGAGCACATCGATCACCACGGCGACCCGGCCCGCCAGCTCCTCGGCGGGGGGGATGTTCAGCACGGTCGGATAGACATCGACTCGCATGGTACGGCCTCCCTGGAAAAGCAACCCGTAATGCCACGCCCTCATTATATGAGCAGGCGGCGCCCTCCACCAGTCGCCGAACGGAGAGGAGCACGGGGCAGCCCGTGCTCCTGCGCGGCTCAGGGACCATCGTAGGGATCCTCCACCCGGTCGTTTCCCAGCCGGGTCCCGCTCTCCCGGGGCAGCTCGGCCAGCCCCTCGGCCCCGCTCTGGCCCGGCGCCGCCTGCAACCCGTCCGCCAGGGGGAGCCCGCCGGCCCCGGCCCCGATCTCGCCCAGGTTGGCGATCTCCCCCAGCCCGGCCACGGGCAGGCCGAAGCGCAGCCCCAGCTCGGTGGGGCTCTCCGGCGCCCGCCTCCGATCCTCCGCCATCTGTGATCACCCCTCTCGCCCGGTCTGACTGGCTCTAGTCTTTGCACCCGGTTCGCGGCATACCCATGGGAGAAGGAGGTGGTCGGGGCGATGCCGCGCTGGGCCCGATTTCTCTCGTGCAGCTTTTCCGGACTGCTGCTGGCCCTGACCGGCCTGCTGCTGGCCGCCTACGGGCAGGAGCGCTCTCCCCGCTTCTGGGCGGGGCTGCAGGAGTT
Organism: Bacillota bacterium; assembly: GCA_049324875.1. Lineage (GTDB taxonomy): Bacteria > Bacillota > Sulfobacillia > Symbiobacteriales > Symbiobacteriaceae > JAWLHU01. The sequence goes on along the minus strand of JBMONC010000074.1, from coordinate 37,169 downwards.
TCTCACCACCCCGGAGTTCTGGTCCCTGGTCTGGCTCTTCGCCCTGCTGGTGGCGCTCTCGCTGGTGGGCGGGCGGGTGCTGGCCCGCCTCTGGGGGCTGGAGGGCTGGCTCG
>JBMONC010000074.1:0-37046 GCA_049324875.1 Bacillota bacterium | reverse complement strand
ATGTCGCCTTCCTGCTGGCCAGTCAGGTGGAGGCCTGGGGCGGATGGGCCGCCTCCTGGCCCCGGATCTGGCCGGCGGCGGGCTGGCTGGCGCTCCCCTTCGCCCTGGCCGGCGCCTTTGCGGGCTGGCTCTGGGAGCGGCTGGGGTGAACCGGCGCCGGGATTTTGGCAGGCGGAGGAGTCCGGTGGCCCGATGGCGAACACCCTGAGGATAAGCGCTCGCACGAAAGGAGGGGGCCGCCCAGATGGGGCTGCGCTCCTTCGTCGCCATAGATGTGGAGACCACCGGCATCGACCCCGAGCGGGACCAGCTGATCGAGATCGGCGCCGTCCGCTACGAGGAGGGCCGGGAGAGGGCGGCCCTCTCCCAGCTGATCGATCCGGGCATCCCGATCCCGCTGCGGATCCAGAACCTGACCGGCATCCACCCGGGCATGCTCCAGGGGAAGCCCTCCGTCGCCCAGGTGGTCCCGGCCCTGAAGGAGCTGATCGGCGACCTGCCGCTGGTCGCCCACAACGCCTCCTTCGACATGGGCTTCCTGACGGCCGCCTTCGCCCGCCAGGGGCTCACCCTGCCAAACCGGGTCTACGACACGGCCGAGCTGGCCCGTGTCGCTTTGCCGCGCGCCAAGAACCACCGGCTGAACACCCTGGCCCGGCTGCTGGAGGCCCGGCTGGAGCAGCACCACCGGGCGGAGGATGACGCCCGGGCCTGCGGCCAGATCTTCCTGGCGCTGCTCTCCCAGATCGGGCGGATGGACGTCGGCCTCCTCCGGTTCATCCTGGGGGTGGGTGAGCCGGCGGGCTGGTCGCTGGCGCCCCTCTTCCGGGCTGAGCTGGAGCGGCGGGAGGCGGCGGGGGAGAAGCCCAGCCCGATCATGCAGTGGGTCAAGCCCTACCCGGGGCAGCTGCACCGGCCGGAGGAGGAGGGCGAGGAGGCGGAGCCGGGCCCGATCGAGCCCTGGATCATCCAGGAGATCCTCGGCCCGGGCGGGGTGGTGAGCGACGCCTTCCCCGCCTACGAGCACCGGCCCCAGCAGCTGCAGATGGCCGAGGGGGTGACCGGGGCCTTCAACACCGGCGCCCACCTGCTGATGGAGGCGGGGACCGGCACCGGCAAGTCGCTGGCCTACCTGGTGCCCGCCTTCGCCTGGGCGAAGCAGAACGGGGAGAAGGTGGCGGTCTCCACCCACACCATCACCCTGCAGGAGCAGCTCTGGGAGAAGGACATCCCCTTCCTGCAGGCGGCGCTCCGGGGGACCGAGCTGGATGGGGTGCAGGCGGCGCTGGTCAAGGGGCGCTCCAACTACATCTGCCTGCGGAAGTGGGAGGAGGAGGCGACCGCCTCGGACTTTTTCACCACGTCGGAGGAGCGGCGCTTCCACATCCGGCTGGCCTCCTGGCTGGCCGAGACCGAGACCGGCGACCGCTCGGAGCTGAACCTGGCGGGCGAGGAGGACCGGCTCTGGCTGGATGTGATGTCCGAGACCGAGACCTGCCTTGGACCCAAGTGCAAGTGGTACCGGAACCACTGCTTCGCCTACCGGGCCCGCCGGCGGGCGCGGGATGCGGATATCCTGGTGCTCAACCACGCCCTGCTCTTCGCCGACATGGCCACCGGCAACCAGATCCTGCCGCCCTTCCGCCACCTGATCGTGGACGAGGCGCACCACCTGGAGGCGGTGGCGACCCAGAACCTGGGGATCAACCTGGAGAACTGGGATGTGACCGGGGCGCTGCTCCACCTCTTCCGGGCGGCCGGCCAGGGCTTCCTCCCGCAGGTGAAGCGGAAGGTGCCGCGGGAGCAGCGGATCCCGGCCCGGCCCCCCGTGGGACTGCCCCACGAGGACCTGATCGAGAAGCTGATCGACCTGAGCTTCGCCTGCCGCTCGGCGGCGGACGAGCTGTTCAAGCTCTGCGCACAAATGGTGGAGGTGCGGGGCTCCGGCGAGGAGGAGGGCGGGGCCCGGGCGCTGCGGCTGACCGGCGAGGTGCGGGTGGGCCCGCTCTGGGAGGCGGTCGACCTGGCCCGCTCCAACGCCGTCTACCGGCTGAAGACCCTGGCCAACGGACTGGGGGCGCTGGCCGAGGCGCTGGAGGGGTTCGAGCCGCCCATCCGGGATCTGGAGCCGCTGATCGTTGACATCCAGAAGCAGAGTGGTATCCTGATGCAGAGCGCCAGGGCGATCGACGGGGTGCTCCTGGAGCCGGCCGAGGGCGATGTGACCTGGATCGAGGCAGGGCAGCGGGGCGAGCACCTCCGGGTCGCCCTCCGCTCCGCCCCGGTCAACGTGGGGGAGCTGCTGAAGGAGAAGCTCTTCGGCCGCCTCCGCTCGGTGGTAATGACCTCGGCCACCCTCTCGGTGGGCAGCTCCTTCGAGCACCTGAAGTACCGGCTGGGGCTGAGCGGCCTTCCCCCGGGGCGGCTGCTCGAGGGGGTGCTCTCCTCGCCCTTCGCCTACCGGAGCCAGGCGCTGCTGCTGGTCCCCGAGGACCTGCCCAACCCGAAGGCGGCCGGGGAGCGGGAGTTCACCCGCTACGTCGACTCCTTCCTGCGCCGCTACCTGGTCCAGGCGGGGGGCCGAACGCTGGTCCTCTTCACCTCCCACCGGCAGCTCCGCCAGGTCTACGCCAGCCTGAAGGAGGAGCTGGAGGGGGCGGGGCTCTTCCTGCTGGGGCAGGGGCTGGACGGCTCCCGCGGCCGGCTGGTGGACGAGTTCAAGGCGGCGGCCAACGCCGTCCTCTTCGGCTCCGCCTCCTTCTGGGAGGGGGTGGACATCCCCGGCGACGGGCTGACCAGCGTGATCATGGTGAAGCTGCCCTTCAGCCCGCCCGGCGACCCGGTGACCGAGGCCCGGATGGAGGACCTGGAGCGGCGCGGCCTCTCCAGCTTCGTCCACCTGAGCCTGCCCCAGGCGGTGATCAAGTTCAAGCAGGGCTTCGGCCGGCTGATCCGGACCAAGACCGACCGGGGCGTGGTGATCGTGCTGGACAACCGGATCAGCCCCCGGGTCACCCGCTACGGCACCCAGTTTATCAAGTCGCTGCCGGGCCCGCTCACCTACGGCGGCCCCACCGAGGAGGTCCTCTCCCGGGCGATGGCATGGCTGAATATGGCAGACGAGGAATAGACCGATTTGGAAAGACTATCATCTGGAACCTGGCACGGAGGGGTAGGCGCGATGGCTCTGGTGCTGCTGACTAACGACGACGGGATCCTGGCCCCTGGCATCAACGCCCTGCGGGAGCGGATGGAGCAGATCGAAGGGATCGAGCTCTGGTCGGTCGCCCCCGACCGGGAGCGCTCCGCCAGCGGCCATGCGATCACCATGTACCGGCCGCTCTTCCCGATCCCGGTGGAGATACCCGGCGCCCAGTCGCCCTGCTACTCGGTGACCGGCACCCCCGCCGACTCCGCCAAGCTGGCGATCGAGGCGCTGCTCCCCCGCCGACCCGACCTGGTGATCTCGGGGATCAACCGGGGGGCCAACCTGGGGACCGATCTCTTCTACTCGGGCACGGTGGCGGCGGCGCTGGAGGGGCCGATCCTGGGAATCCCGGCCATCGCCTGCTCGCTGGACTCCTGGACGGCGCGGGACTACAGCCTGGCCGCCGACTTCACCGCCCAGCTCGCCCTGAAGGTCCTGCAGGAGGGGCTGCCGGAGGGGACGCTGCTCAACGTCAACGTCCCGGCCCTGCCCAGGGAGCAGATCAAGGGCGTCCGCATCACCAAGATGGGCCGGCGGCTCTACCGTGATCAGTGGGATAAGCGGACCGACCCCCGCGGCCGGACCTACTACTGGCTGGCGGGGGAGCTGATGGAGCTGGAGAACGAGGCGGACTCGGATGTGGCGGCGGCCGAGGCGGGCTACATCTCCGTCACCCCGGTCCAGCTGGACCTGACCCGCTACGACCAGATCGCCCGGCTCAACCTCTGGGGGCTGGAGCTCTAGACAGGACGAAAAAGATCACACGATTATTGAAACGGGCCTCTCGGAAGGAGCGAGGCCTGAAAGGTCGAAGAAAGAAGCGGTGTCCTCCCGTATCGTGGAAGAAGCATCCGGCAAGGAAAGGGTGCCTGCATGAAGCGTCCGATCATCGCCCGCGAGGGCTGGCCGTTCGTCGGCGGACTCGCGCTGGCCACGCTCCTGGCTTTCTGGCTCCACTGGGCCGCCTCGCTCCCCCTGGCGGTGCTGCTCCTCTTTGTGGCCTGGTTCTTCCGGGACCCGGAGCGGCCGGTTCCGGGGGAGGAGCGGGCGGTGGTCTCCCCTGCCGACGGCCGGGTGATGTTCGTCCGGGAGGTGGATGAGCCCCGCTTCATGGGCGGTCGGGCGATCATGATCTCCATCTTCCTCTCGGTCTTCGATGTGCACATCAACCGCTCCCCGGTGGCCGGCAAGGTCACCTACAAGGAGCACATCAAGGGGCGGTTCCTGGCCGCCTGGGACGAGACGGTGGGCGAGGTGAACGAGCGCTCCTACCTCGGGATCGAGGGGCCCGGGTACCGGGTCCTGGTCAGCCAGGTGGCCGGCCTCCTGGCCCGCCGGATCCTGACCTGGCCGCCGATCGGCTCCACCCTGGAGCGGGGCGAGCGGTTCGGTCTGATCCGGTTCGGCTCCTGCACCCAGGTCTGGCTGCCCCCGGGCAGCGAGGTGCTGGTGAAGCCCGGTGATCGCGTGGCGGGCGGGGAATCGGTGATAGGGAGGCTGCCGTCGTGAGTTACAAGCGGCCCAGCCAACTGGACTGGTGGCGCCCCAAGTGGCGGATCCGGTCGGTCCGGGGCGGAAAGTGGTGGCGGGAGCGGGGGCAGAAGGGGCTCTCCAGCATTCCGCACCTCTTTACCCTGGCCAATCTGGCCTTCGGCTTCATCAGCATCGTGCTGACGGTCCGGGGGGATTACTACCATGCCTCGCTGATGGTGGTGGGCTCCCTGCTGGCCGACGGGCTGGACGGGCGGCTCGCACGGCTCCTGAAGGCCGACGGGGAGTTCGGCAAGGAGCTGGACAGCCTGGCCGACGTGGTCTCCTTCGGCACCGCCCCGGCGCTGCTGCTCTATGAGATGACGCTCCACCGGCTGGGCTACTTCGGCCTGGCGGTGGCGGTCCTCTTCCCGCTCTGCGGCGCCCTGCGGCTGGCCCGCTTCAACATCATCAAGACCAGCGGCTTCTTCATGGGCGTGCCGATCACGGCGGCCGGGACGCTGCTCTCCACCCTGGCCTTCTACACCGTCCAGGGGTCGACGGCGGAGCCGCTCCCCTTCATCTTCCCGGCGGTGGTGATCCTGCTCTCCTACCTGATGACCTCCTCGATCCCCTACCCCGACTTCAAGAAGCGGGAGAAGGGGGCGGGGGTGAAGTTCTGGCCGATCATCGGGCCGGTGCTGGTGGTGGCCGGGCTGCTCTACTCGGCCGGCTGGAACCCCTGGGCGCTGGTCCTGATGCCGCTCTCCGCCTATGTGGCCCTGGGTCCCTGGCTCTACATCCTGAAGCACTGGAGCGAGAAGGTCCAGCCCTGGCTGGTCCGGCGCTAGTCCACGCAGCGCGCACCAACCCCTCCCCCGGCCGGGGCGAGGGGTTTCTGCTTGGATCGGAGGCATACTCCCGCCCGCCGCAGCGTAGGGATGTGGCAGAGAGCCCGGGAGGGAGGCGAGGGGTTGAACAGCGAGCGCGAGACTGGGTCATCCTTCGATCTGTCGGCGGTGGGGTCGGGCATCCTCTGCGGGCTGATCCTGATGCTGGCGGGCGCCCTGTTCCAGGGGATCTATGCCTATCGCTCCCCGCTCTCCCCGGGGGCGGAGGCGGTCTGGACCTACCTGTGGCAGGGGCTGGGCGCCCTGATGGCCGGCTTTCAGTCCGGCAGGCGGGCGGCGGGGGCGGGCTGGCTGCACGGCTCCATGGCGGGTGCGGGGCTGGCCCTGACCATGGCGCTGGTGATGGGGGTGCTGACCGACCTCCCGACCTGGGCCGCCCTGCTGAAGGGGCTGGCAGGGGGGGGCCGCCCTCGGGGCGGTGGCGGGGATCACCGGGGTCAACCTGGCCGGCCGGTAGCCGGTTTACGTAAGCCCACTTTGGGGAAGGCTCAATGGACAGAATTCCCCTCCTGATCCAGGAGGCAAGGAGTGATCTGTCCATGAAGCCTTCCTTTCGCATTGGCCTGCTCCTGCTGCTGCTGGGGGCGCTGCTCTCCGCCACCGCCCTGACCACCTGCCTGGCCGCCGCGGACCGGCAGGCCGCTGCCCCGCAGCGGACCCTCCGGCCGGGGGACCGGGGCGAAGCGGTGGGAGAACTGCAGGCCCTCCTGGCCGCGCGCGGCTTCGACCCCGGCCCCCGGGACGGGATCTTCGGCCCGCTCACCGGGGAGGCGGTCCGGGCGGCCCAGTCAGCCCTCGGGCTGGAGAGCGACGGGCTGGCCGGGCCCCTGACCATGGCCGCCCTCCGCCGGAACCCCGCCCCGGCCACCGCCCCGCCGGAGGCTGGCGGGTTGGTGATCTACCGGGCCGAGCAGGAGCCCGCCGTGCCGGCCCTGGCCGCGGGGAGCCGGCAGGCCCGGCTGCCGGGGCCGCCCACCGCGGGTCCGGAGGCTGCGCCCGGGCTCGCTGCCGGGGCCCCCGCTCCGGCCGCTCCCGACCAGCCGGCGCCGGCTGCCCCAGTCGACCTGGCCCTGACGATCAACGGCCTGCCCGACCCGGAGAGCCTCTCCCGGATCCTGGAGCGGCTGGCACAGCTGGAGATGGCGGTGACCTTCTTCGTGACCGGGGAGGAGGCGGAGGCGCACCCCGAGCTGCTCCGCCGGATCCACCGGGCAGGTCACGAGGTGGGCAATCTGGGTTACACCGCCCTGGACATGCGCCGGATTACCCCGCTGACCGCCCGGGCCCTGATCAGCCGCACCCAGCGGGCGATCGCATCGGCCACCGGGAGCGCCCCCGCCTTCTTCCGGCCCCCCCTGGGCCGCTTCGACCGGCAGCTCTCGCAGCTGGCGGAGGGGGAGGGGCTCTCCCTGGTGCTCTGGTCCAACGTGGCGGTGCGCCCCGTCCCGGAGATGACCGCCGGGCGGCTGGTGGAGGCGCTCTCCGGCTCGCTCTTCCCCCGGGCGGTCCTGATGCTCCCCATGGACCGGCCCGTGGCGGTGGCCGCCCTGGAGCCGCTGCTGGAGCGGATGGCGGCGGCAGGCTACCGGAGCCGCACCCTCTCAACGCTGACCGGGAGGCCCTAGGCTCGAATCTTGCTGGAAAGTGTCGAGCGATTCCACCAGGAACCGGGCAGGAATGGTAGGAAGAAAAAGCCAAATAAGGGGTAGCAGGCTACTCACCGGGAGGAACGGTTATGTCGGAAGCTACTGCTACCCCCGGCCTCGCCCGGGTGCGGGGCACCGGGCTCGTCAAGGCGCTGGCGGCGCTCTCCTGGCACCGCAGGCCACCCGCTGCGTGGGGCACCGTCATCCTGACCCTGTGGGCCGGCAGGGCGGAGGCGGCCATCGCCCGCTGCCGGGCGCTTGCGCAGGCGGAGCCCGAGCGGGCGGACCTGGCGGCCCGCCTGGGCGTGCTGCTCCTGCTCACCGGCTCCGGGGCGGCCGAGGCGGTCAGCCGGCTGGAGCCCGCCGTCCGCCGGGAGCCCGAGAACCCCCACCTGCGCTACTGGCTGGCAGAGGGGCTGCGCCGCTGCGGCAGGGCGGAGCACGCCCTGGAGCAGCTGGAGGCGGGGCTCCGGCTCCAGCCGGACCTGCCCGAGCTCTGGGAGGCCAAGGGGCGGCTGCTGCTGGGGCAGGGGCGGGCCGGGGAGGCGCTTCTCTTCATCGACGGGGCCCTGGCCGCCCGGCCGCGGGAGGGGGCGCTCTGGAACCTGCGCGGCCTCTGCCTGGACCGGCTGGGCCGGGCCGCGGAGGCGGTGCGGGCCTACCGGCATGCCGCCCGCCTGCTCCGCACCGACGGGGCGGCCTGGGCCAACCTCGGGCTGGCCCTGCAGAAGGCCGGGGAGCCCCGGGAGGCGCTGAGCGCCCTCCTGCGGGCGGTCCGGATGCGCCCCTCCGACCCGATCCTGCTGAACAACGTCGGGTTCTCCCTGCTCAGGGCGGGCCGGGTCCGGGAGGCGATCCAGTCCTTCCGGCAGGCCCACCGGCTGGAGCCCGATTCGATCCTCACCCTGGGCAACCTGGCAGCCGCCCTCTTCGAGGACGGTCAGGCGGGCGAGGGCACCGCCCTGCTGGACAGGGCGCTGGAGCTGGCCCCCGGCGATGCCACCCTGCTGAACAACAAGGGCCACCTGCTGATGCAAGCCGGACAGCTCCGGGAGGCCCTGGCCAGCTTCGAACTCGCCCTGAAGAGCGCCCCGAACGACCCGGCCACCCTGGCCAACCAGGCGGCCTGCTACTTCGCCCTGGGCCGGTATGAGCAGTCCCTGGCCACCTACCGGCTGGCCGTCGCCACCGACCCGGGCAACCGGCAGCTGCTCTGGTCGATGGGGGCCTGCCTGGAGCGGCTCGGCCGGGCCGATGAGGCGCTCAACTGCTACAACCAGGCGCTGGGGGCCTGATCAGTGGTGCCACTCATCCCCTCCGATCCGGGCCGGCTCCGCCCGCCGTTCATCCAGCGGGGCGGCTCCCGGCCGGGCCTGCCCGCCCACCGGCCCCAGGTCGAAGCGGCCGGCCAGCCGGCCCGCCAGGTAGGCGGCCCGGAGCCCCCGGCTGCGCCGGGCGGCCCCGGAGTCTGTGTCCTTGCCCTTCATCTCAAACGCCTCCCCTCGCGCGGGCAGGCCGGCACGGCGCCGGCCTGCTCTATCTTATCGGTGGGGGGCGCGCTCCCCCACCTGTTGCGGGGCCCCGCTACCGGTTGGCGGAGCCGTCAGCCAGGGCCTGCTCGGCCTGCCGGATCATCACCTTGACCAGCCGTCCGCCGATGCGGCCCCCAATGTGCCCACAGTCGCGTGAGGTCATCCCGGGCCAGCCCAGCTCGGCGATCTTCCCGGTCAGCCCATCCTGCTGGGCGACCTCCCACTTGAACCGGTCCAGGATCTCATGCGGTAAAACGCGATCGGTGGATGTGAACTGCGCCACAGAGATCCACCCCCTTCGGTTTTACACCGCTAGTCTCGGCCAAAGAGCACCGACTTATGTCTAGCAATGCCCGGCAGATCGGGAACAAAGGGTGATACTGAAGGAAGAGCGGCTGAGAATGTCGAAACCTTGTCAGTAATTTCCTAGATGTCCGGGCAGCACCAGAAGGCCGGGGGGGCGAACCGTTCGCCCGGCGAAGCCCGCAGCAGAGGGACACAGCCTTTTCAACAAATCGAATGGAGCGGGTGTCGGTCATGACGAGCTTTCTGGAAGTGGGATCGATGCGTGAAGAGCTGGCCGAGATTCTGAAGAGCGCCCAAAGGCTGCACCAACTGCTGAGCATGAGCCACAGTGAACGGCTGGCGCTGGAGCAGGCACGTGTCCGCCAGGGGGATATGACCACGGTCCACCAGGAGATGCAGGCGACGGTCGGGGCGATCCTGGAGCGGACGGAGGAGCTGGTCAGCTTCCTCGACCGCTTTGAGTCCAGCCCGATCATCTATACCGGCGAGGGCTCCACCCAGGAGGTGCTCGCCAAGCTCCACCGGCTGGCCGCCATCGCCCGGGAGTCGGGGGAGAAGCTCTGAGCGTCTGGGAGGCGACCCGTTTCCGTGCGCAAGTGGATCAGTGACCGAATCGATGATGCGATGCTGCCGCTGCTGAAGCTCTTCGCCCCGGGCTATCGCCGCCGCCTTCCGCCCTACCGGCCGACCGCGGAGCTGCCCCGCCACGCCCTGACGCCGTTGGCCCAATCCCTGCGGCCGGTGGAGCTCCGGTTGGCGGCAGAGCCCCCGTGGCGGGGCTTCAAGAGCGAGCGTTTCACCTTTGTCAGCCCCTTCGAGGGCGGCCCGGAGCACAACCGGCTGGTGCGTGGCCGGCTGCTCCACGCCGGCCACGAGGCTCCCTGGGCGGTGGTGGTGCCGGGCTATGCCACCGGCGCCACGCCCCCGCACAACTATGGCCCCTTCCAGGAGCGGCAGGGCTGGGCCCTGCTCCGGTGCGGGGTGAGCGTCGCCCTGATCGACCTGCCCTACCATCTGAGCCGAAGGGCCCCGGGGCGGGCCTCCGGCGAGGGGTTCTTCAGCCCGGACCTGCAGGCCACACAGGAGGCGGTCCTCCAGTCCGCCCTGGACCTGATCGCCCTGATCCGCTGGCTCCGCCGCCATACCGGGCGTCCGGTGGCGCTCTGGGGCATCAGCCTGGGGGGCTGCATCGCCGGCCTCGCCGCCAGCCAGGTGGCGGAGCTGAGCGGGCTGCTCCTGATGGAGCCGCTGGACAACCCGGGCGATATCATGGCCAGCCTCCCTGCCACCCGCGAGATCCGGGAGGTGCTGGCGGCGCATGGCGTCGAATCTTCAGGTCTGCACCGGTTCTTCGCCGGGGTTGCCCCCTCTTCATACCAGCCGGCGGTGGCGCGGGAGCGGATCCTCTTCGTGACCGCCGACTGGGACCGGGTGGTGCGGGCGGAGTTTCAGGAGGCCTTCTGGGAGCGCTGGGGCCGCCCGGCCCGCATCCGCCGCCCCGCCGGTCACGTCCTCCTGATCACCGACCGGGCGGTAAACGAACAGGCAGCGGAGGTCCTGGCCGGCTGGCTCCGGCAGGCCCCCGCTTAGCAGAAGGAGGTTGTACCGCGTGTCCCAACGTCCTGCCCTCTCGCTGGATATCGGTACCCGCAAGGTCGTGGGACTGCTGACTGTCCCAGGCCCCAAGGGGCTGAAGATCGTGGCCGCCGAGAAGATCGAGCACGCCACCCGCTCCATGCTCGACGGCCAGATCCACGACGTGGTCGAGGTCGCCAACGTGGTGGCGAGGATTGTGGAGCGGCTCTCCGCCAAGGCGGGGGGCCCTCTGACCGAGGCGGCGGTAGCCGCCGCCGGCCGGGCCCTGCGGACGATCCGGGGCACCGCCTCCCGGGAGCTGTCCGGCCTGCTGGAGCTGACCCACGACGAGGTCTTCTCCCTGGAGCTGGAGGCGGTCCAGGCGGCACAGGGGGCGCTGGCCAAGCTGCTCCGGGAGGGGGAGGAGCCCCAGGACTACCACTACGTGGGCCACTCGGTGATGGGCGCCAAGCTGGACGGCCTTCCGATCGGCAACCTGGTGGGGCAGCGGGGCAACCTGGCCCAGGTGGATGTGATCGCCACCTTCCTTCCCCGCGGGGTGGTCGACTCCCTGCAGGCGGTCCTGCAGCGGACAGGCCTCGAGATGACGGCGCTCACCCTGGAGCCGATCGCCGCCCTGACCGTGGCGGTGCCCCAGTCGATGCGCCACCTGAACCTGGCCCTGGTGGACATCGGCGCCGGCACCTCGGACATCGCCATCACCGCCAAGGGGTCGGTCATCGCCTACGACATGGTGCCCATGGCGGGCGATGAGATCACCGAGGCGCTCTCCGAGGCCTACCTGCTCGACTTCAACGTGGGCGAAGAGGTGAAGCGGCGGATCATCAAGGGCGGCCCTGTCACCTTCCAGGACATCCTGGGCCAGCGCTACACCGTCCAGGCCGAGCAGCTGACCGAGGCGATCCAGCCCGCAGCGGAGCGGCTGGCCGGCCAGATCGCCCAGCGGATCCTCGATCTGAACGGCGGCCAGCCGCCGCAGGCGATCCTGCTGGTGGGCGGCGGCAGCCTCACCCCCGGGCTGCCGGCCCAGCTGGCCCGGGCGGTGGGGCTGGTGGAGCAGCGGGTGGCGGTCCGGGGGCGGGATGCGATCGCGGGGGTGGAGGGGGCGAAGGGGCTGCTGAACGGCCCCGACGCCGTCACCCCCATCGGGATTGCGGTGGCGGCGCGCGACCGCTCCACCCTCGGCTTCGCCTACATCCACGTCAACAACCGGGGCGTCCGGCTCTTCCACCCGTCGCTGCTGACCGTGGCCGACGCCCTCCTGGCCGCCGGCATCTCCATCAAGGATCTGCAGGGGCAGATCGGCAAGGGCTTCACCGTCACCGTCAACGGCACCCTCCGGATCGTGCGCGGCACCTTCGGCAAGCCAGCCCGGATCCTGCTGAACGGCGAGCCCGCCACCCTGGAGTCCCCGGTCTCCCACCGGGACCGGATCGTGATCGAGCCCGGCACCCCCGGCGAACCCGGGCGGGCCGCCGTGAGGGATGTGGCCCCTGCCACCCTGGAGCGGCTGACGCTCACCGTTAATGGCGCCCCCCACGACCTCTCCCCGCTGATCACCGTCAACGGGGTGGTGGTGGACCCCGAGCATGAGCTGAAGGACAACGATGTGGTGGTGGTCCGGGAGATCAAGACGGTGGAGGACGCCCTCTACCATCTCGGATTTGAGGATCCCTCGGCGGTCGACCTGGTCCGCTTCACCCTGGACGGCCGGACCCAGACCGCCCGGCGCCCCCGGTACCGGATCCGGCTGAACGGGGCTGAGGCCTCCCCCGAGACCCCGCTCCGGGACGGCGACCGGCTGGAGGTGCTCCCGGTGGGGCCGCTGACCCTGGGGCAGGTGGCCGCCGGGGTGATGGAGCAGGCCGCCGGCCTGCGGGTGACGGTCAACGGCCGGCTTTACGAGCTCGCCGTTGGGGGCTCTGAGCTGACCCGGAACGGGATGAAGGCGAAGCCGGAGGAGCCGCTGGCCGAGAACGACGAGATCGGGGTTCTCCGGACCGGCGCCGACCCGATCTTCGCCAGCCTGCTGCCACTCATCGGCATCACCCCGACCCCGCCGCCCGGCAAGTCCACCCTGGTTATGCGGTTGAACGGCGAGGAGGCCGAGTTCATCAGCCCGCTGAAGGACGGGGATGTGGCGGAGATCCGGTGGGAATGAGGCCGACTGGATGAGCCGGCGGATGGTGTGGTAGAATATCTCAGTGGACGGACAGATTCGCAACCTGTCCACACGGTAAGCAGGAATTTGGCGTCTTAAGCGAAATAGATATGGAACGACCGGCTGTCCTGCCCAATGGGGTAGGTATCTTACGGAGACGGGCAGTCGGCGGTAGATACTCGGATAGGTCTCAAGGTGGTGAATGCTCGGTGAACCTGGAAAGGCTGGGTTCCATCACGTCGGAACTCTCCTCGAACCTTATCAAATCCATCGTGGTTCCCCCTGGTGGTCTGCTTGGCTGGTTCACCCGGCACCGGGCCGACCGCGCCCGTGAACGGCAGCGGCTCTCCCGCCCGGATCTGCGGGGCGACGACAGCCTGGATATCGCCCTGGCGGAGTATCCTGCCGGGCCTGTCGTGCTCCTGGGTGGCAGCCCCTACCCGGATGAAGCGATCGTGGAGGCGATCCACCTGGCCGGCGGCCGGTCTGCCCGGGTCGCCGTGATCCCGGTGGCAGCGATCGTCGATCCGGCGGCCTCGGCAGCAGAGGCAATGCGGCTCTTCACCCGCTTTGGCATGAAGAAGGTGGAACTCTTCTCCCTGGACAGCCGGGAGAAGGCTGCGAGCCAGGAATGGTGCACCCGGCTGGCCGAGTTTGATGCCGTGGTCCTCTGCGGCGAGAGCCCGGCCCAGGGTCTGCAGGTGCTCCAGGCGACCCTGGCAGCGGTCACCCTGCGGGATATGGTGGCCGCCGGCAAGTTGCTGGTGGGCATCGATGCGGGAGCCGCCATCCTGGGAAGCCGCGCCTTCTCCAGCAGCGAGGTGAGCGAGGCGACGGCCGGCCTGGGGGTGCTCCCGGCCCTGATCGTGGATACGGAGTTTACCCAGTGCTCCCGCTTTGGCCGCCTGGCCAAGGCGCTGGGCGTCGAGGGCGCTTCGCTCATGCTGGGAGCGGGGCTGGACGCCGGGGCGGCCCTGGTGGTGGTGAGCGGTGAGGCCCGGGTGCTGGGCGAGAGCAGCGTCACCTTCCTCGACCCGCGCGAGCGGGATGGGGGCACCAACGCCCTGAAGGTCCACCTGCTGACCGACGGTTATCGCATGAACCTGCGGCTCCGGCGCCCTGTGGCGCCGCAGAAGGCGGCAAGCCTGAGCCGGTAGTCCAAGAGCAGGGCGGCCTCCGGATCTTCGTCCGGGGGCCTTTTCGCGCCCCTAGGGTGGAGACTCTAGTACCAGGTTTGTCGCCCGTGTCATGCTTGTTTGCGCTATGTCTGGTATACTTGCATCTGTAGGCAGAAGCAGGCAGAGGTCTGCGGGAGGGGATCGTGATGAGAATCTGGCTGCCCTGGCTCCTGCTGGGGGTGGGCGTGCTCCTGGCCGGCTGTTCCGCCGGACCGGAGCGGGCTGCACCCAGGGAGCTGGTGGTCTCGGCCGCCGCCTCCCTGGGCGATGCGCTGGAGGAGGCACGCACCGCCTTCCAGGGCCGGGAGCAGGGGCTGGTGATCCGGCTCAACCTGGGCTCCTCCGGTGCCCTCTCCAGGCAGATCCAGCAGGGAGCCCCCGCCGATCTCTTCCTCTCCGCCGCCGATGCGCCCATGGAGGCCCTGGTCCAGGCCGGGCTGGTGGAGCGGAGGGCGGTGGCGAACCTGGCCTCCAACCAGATCGTCCTGATCCGGAGTAGGGCGGTGGAGCGGGTCCGGGGCTGGGCCGACCTCCCCCGGGCCGGGCGGATCGCCCTGGGGAATCCGCAGCACGTACCGGCCGGCCAGTACGGCAGGGCTGTGCTGGAGAGCCTGGGCCTGTGGGGCGCTGTGGAGCCGAGACTGGTGTTTGGCGAGGATGTCCGGCAGGTGCTCCAGTTCGTCGCATCCGGCGAGGTGGATGCCGGACTGGTTTACCGGAGCGATGCCGCCTCGTCGCCGCAGGTGGTGGTGGTGGCGGAGGCGCCGGCGGGGAGCCATCCCCCCGTTGGCTACCCCATGGCGGTGCTGAAGGAGTCCAGGCTTGCAGCAGATGCCCGGCGGTTTGCCGACTTCCTCCGCTCGGCGCAGGGGCAGCAGATCTTCGCCCGCCACGGCTTTGCAGCACCCCAGTAAACGAGACCCTGATGGAGGCGCCGGCCGATGCTGCTGACAAACCTCTGGATCTCCCTGAAGATCTCGCTGACGGCCACCGCCCTGGTCTTCGCTGCCGGCCTGCCCCTGGCCTGGGCGCTGGCCCGGCCCGGCTGGCGCGGCCACCGGGTGCTGGATGTGGCGGTCAACCTGCCCCTGGCGCTCCCGCCCACGGTGGTGGGCTACTACCTGCTGCTGCTGATCGGGCGGGAGGGGCCGGTGGGGGCGCTCACCCGGAGCCTCTGGGGCGCCACCCTGATCTTCACCCCCGCCGCCGCCGTGCTGGCCTCGGCGGTGGTCTGCCTGCCGCTCTTCGTCCAGGCGGCCCGCAACGCCCTGGAGGCGGTGCCGGACGAGGTCTACGAGGCCGGGCAGATCGACGGCTGCGACCGCTGGGCCGCCTTTCGCCACCTCTTCCTGCCCCTGGCCTGGCCGGGGGTCTGGACCGGGGTGCTGCTGGCCTTCGCCCGGTCGCTGGGCGAGTTCGGCGCCACCCTGATGGTGGCCGGCAACATCCCGGGGAGGACCCAGACGGTGGCCCTGGCCATCTACACCGCCGTCCAGGCGGGCGAGGTGACCACCGCCAACTACCTGGCGCTGCTGCTGACCCTGCTGGCCGGACTGGCCATGTGGGCGGGGATCCGCCTCAGGGCCCCGGCGGCGCCGCCCCGGACCGCCTCACCGCCCCGCTGATCACGCTCGACGGGAGGGAGCATCATGAGCAAGGCCGATCTGCCCCTGCGCAACAACCTGCGGGAGGTCCGGACCCGGCTGGGGCTGAGCCAGCAGGAGCTGGCCGAGCAGGTGGGCATCACCCGCCAGGCGGTCGGCGCCATTGAGGCGGGGCAGTCCAGCCCGTCGGCGGCCATCGCCCTCCGGATGGCCCGGGTGCTCGGCTGCCAGATCGACGATCTCTTCTGGCTGGAGGATGACCCGCCGGTGCTGGACGCCATCCCCGTCCGCTCCTTCCCGCCGGGGGAGCGGTCCCGGCTGGCGCTGGCCCGGGTGGGGGGTCGCTGGGTGGCCCACCCGCTGGCCGGGGAGCAGGCCTTCCGCACCGAACTGCTGCCGGCCGACGGCGAGGGGACCTGGCGGTTCGGCGACCCGGCCCTCCACGTCCAGCTGCTGGATGATCCCCAAAACCTGCACCACACGGTGGCCGTGGCCGGCTGCACCCCGGTGCTCTCGCTCTGGGCCAGGGCCGCGGAGCGCTGGCACCCGGGGCTCCGGGTGCTCTGGACCTTCGCCAACTCCACCGCCGCCCTGGAGGCGCTGGCCCGGGGTGAGATCCACGCCGCCGGCTCCCACCTGTACGACGAGGAGACGGGGGAGCATAACCTGCCCTTCGCCCGCCGGATCCTGCCGGGCCGGGCGCTGGTGCTGATCAACCTGGGCACCTGGGAGGAGGGGCTGCTGGTCCGTCCGGGCAACCCCCTGGGCCTGCGGTGCGGGGCCGACCTGGCCCAGCCCGGGGTCCGGGTGATCAACCGGGAGCCCGGCGCCGGGGCCCGGCTCCTCCTGGAGCGGATCCTCCGCCGGGAGCGGATCCCCTTCGGGGCGGTCTGCGGCTTCGACCAGCAGGCCGGCAGCCACCTGGCCGTGGCCCAGGCGGTCGCCGCCGGCGAGGCGGATGCCGGGGTCAGCGCGGCCTCGGTGGCCGCCGCCTTCGGCCTGGGCTTCGTCCCGCTCCACCAGGCCCGCTACGACATCGTCATCCCCCGGGAGTACCTGGAGGAGCCCCCGGTGCGCCACTGGCTCTCCACCCTGAACCACCGCTGGGTCCGCTCCCAGCTGGAGGCGCTGGGTGGCTACGACACCAGCCTGACCGGCGAGGTGGTCGCCGTGGCGGAGCCCTCCTGATCCTACGGAATATCCTCCGGCAGGGCGCGTCGGGACCCGTGTCGAAGGTGTATCCTGGAGGTGGCTCATGTGCTCGAAGCTACCGCTGCCCGGTTCATCGCCACGCTGCGGCGCGCACCCCGCACCCGCGAGGAGTACCGCCGTGACCTTTCCCTCTTCATCCAATGGGCCAAGGAGAGGGGGAAGGAGGACCCCCGCTCGATCACCGCCAGCGATATTGAAGAGTTTCTCTCGGGCCTCCGGCGCCGGGATGGGATCCGCTATGCGGCGGTTACCCGCAACCGGGTTCTGGCTGTGATCAAGGGGTACTTCAAGTCACTGGTCAAGGACCGGATCATCGCCCCGATCGATGATCCTGCAGCCCTGGTGGGCGTGCAGAAGCCGCCACGGCGAAACCCTATCTTCCTGGAATTGGATGAAGGATCCAGAATTATCATGTGCGTGATGAACCGGCCCACGGAGACCCCGTTTCAGCAGTTGATGCGAGCCCGGGATTTGGCCATTCTGGCACTGCTGTTAGGCTCAGGACTGCGCATCAGCGAGTTGGTGGCGCTGAACCTGGACACCTGGCGGGAGGCGATGCTGAACGGGTGGCTGACCATCATTGGCAAGGGTGACAAGGAACGGATCGTACCGCCTTCGGATGAGGCGGTTGAATATGTCCAGGCATACATCCGGATGCGGCCCGCTGTTCCGCCTGACGCCCTTGGACACCCGCTCTTCGTCAGCCGTAAGAATGGAAGGCTCTCACGGCATCAGATCGAGCGGCTGGTCCGGACCCTGGCGAAGGAGGCGGGCATTCAGAAAAAGATCACGCCACACAAACTGCGGGCCACCTGGGTGACGCAGTTGCTGATCAGCGGTGCAAACCCGCGCGAGGTGCAGAAGCTGGCTGGACACGAATCGCTGGACACCACGATGATCTATGCCGGCGTGAGAGAGCATGAGGAGCTCAAGCGGACGATCAAGAAGCATCAGGTCAGGTATATCTGATGGGCATGCAGAAGGTCAGGTACCGCGGGGTCTGTCTGGCCTGCTGCATGCCTGAACCGTCCAATGCGAATACGCTCAAATCTGCGTTTGGGAGCATTCAGGGTCTGGTTGACAGGTGGGCCAGGATCTGCTGTGAGGCTCGATCGACTAGAGTATGCAGATCTGTGCCGGCTGAATCGGCGATGCGGATGACACTCCATCCCCGCCTGACCAGCTCCCCGGTCTTCTCCCGATCCCGGCCCTGCTGCTCTTCATCTCCATGAAACCGCATACCGTCAAACTCAATCGCGAAGCGATAGGTCTGTCCCCTATGAAAGACCAGGACGGGGACATCTACCTCCCGACCGCCGGGCAGGATCCGCCGGTTCTGCAGGCCGACGGTGTACTCCATCTCGCTCGGAAGAGCGACGTCCAGCTGGGCGTTCAGCAGATCCCGGAATAGATTCTCGCGAGCGGAGCCCAGGACCATGGTGCGGACCAAGCTTTTCCTGACCTGCGGCAAGAAGGCTGCGTACCTGGTCCGCCCTTTGGCGATCGATTTCTTGCGCGCCTCCGGACGGGTGTTGGCCAGCTTCAAGCGCTTCAGGTGGCGCTGCAGCTGACGCTCACTGGCGCCAGGGAGTCGCTCCTGCATCTCCGGGGGCAAAAGCCCCTCCGCATGCCAGTCCCGCAGGAGATCATCCAGGTTCCTTCCATATCGGTCGCGAGCAAGCTCCTGTAACTTCCCCGGGTACTTGTTGTTTTGCCCGATCTTGGGCCTGGCTCTGTCCCTCAGCGCCCCGGCCATCTGCACCAGCGTGAGCCCCAGATAGACCCGGGCGAACTCGGACTTGGACATGCCCGCAGCCACCTGCTCCCCCAGGAACTCCTCCAGACTCCTCCCGACCCTCGCCTCCAGCTCCCGGATTCGCTCCCGGACGTGGCCCATCACCCCACCTCGCCCAGATTATACCACAAACCGGACGAAAAGGGAACATATGTTCGGCCTCTTTGGCTGAAAAAGGCCGGGACCCCCGAGCGGGGCCGCCGGCCTCTTTCTGTCTACTGGGCGATCTCGCCTGCCTCGCCCTCGCTCTCCGCCCGATCGGGCACCAGCCCCTCCGAGCAGCCCGGATGAAGGTGGGCGATCGCCTGCAGGCGCGGCCCGAACTCGATCCGGCGTGTGACGAAGTTCGCCTCCTCGATCGCCTTGCGGCACCTGGTGCAGATCAGCCGCCCCTCGGACCGCAGCCGGTCGGCCGCAGCCCGGATCTCATCCTCCGTCGGATTGACCAGCACGGGCCGGTCGTTCCGAATCGCCTCCGTCAGGAGCCGTTCCA
Source organism: Bacillota bacterium (assembly GCA_049324875.1). Lineage (GTDB taxonomy): Bacteria > Bacillota > Sulfobacillia > Symbiobacteriales > Symbiobacteriaceae > JAWLHU01. The sequence continues at coordinate 17,934 of JBMONC010000074.1, read as the reverse complement.
GTCGTTCCGCCAAGGCAGCACCCCCCGGTGTGGATGGTTCCATAACTACGTCCCGGGGGGAGCCCGTATGCCACTTTACTTCCCCAACCGCTGCAGTTCGGGAAGGAGCAGGCTCATGCTGGGCACCACCAGGTCGGCCTCCTCCGGGCCGGCGGTGCCGTGCGGATCGATGTAGACCGCCTGGCAGCCCAGTGCCCGGCTCGGGGCGATCTCGTTGACCAGATTGTCGCCGACGCTGAGGATGTTGCCCATGCCGATCCGGTAGTCGGCGGCGATCTCCTCCATGATCCGCCGCAGGCCGGCCGGCTTGTTGGAGCGGAAGTACATCCGGTCGAAGAGCCCGAGCAGGCCCACCTTCCTCAGGATCGCCTCGCTGTCCGGCTGCGGGCTGTTGGTGGCCAGCACCTGAACCACCTTCCCGCGCAGTCCTGCCATCACCTCGGCCAGCAGCGGGATGGGCCGCACCTCAAAGGCGGGGTCGGACATGATCTCCCGGATCTTCAGAAAGGCCTCCCCGTGCTTCTCGGCCACGCCCCCGTGGTGGAAGGAGACCGCCGAGGGGACCCACCAGAGGTCGCCCACGTTCAGCAGGCTCCGGTGGTCGGGCTCCACCGGCCCGGGGTAGATCTGCTCCCGCAGCACCGGCGGGAGCTCCGAACCATCCCAGTGGAGCGCCCGCTCCACCCGGCCGCCCCTCATCTCCAGCACCAGGTCCCGCTGGACATCGTAGAAAGTGCCGATCCGCAGGGCCGGATGACGGCCCTCCACGGCGGCGGTGTAGTCCGCCCAGAAGGGTTCCCGGACCTCCTCGGGCAGGTGTGACTGGATCTCCCGTGCGTAGAGTTCGAAGTGTCGGGTATCGTCGTAGACCGTGCCGTCCAGGTCGTAGACGATCACCCGGACCGCAGCATGATCGAGTGCCAAACGCCTTCCGCCTCCGTTGCTTTCCATAAGTAGCGCCAAGGCCCCTGTTATTGTAACCCGTCAGCGCTGCCCCCGCAACGCCGCCATCACCCTCTGGTGGGCGACTGGGAAAGGGAACCGGGGGAGCTCCTCGGGCGCCACCCAGCGGATCCCCTCCCCCTCCGCCGGCGGGTGGCCCGCCGCCAGCCGGGCGGTGTAGGCCTGCAGGTTCCAGACCAGGTGGGAGAAGGTGTGCTTGACGCTGACCAGGTGTGCCTCCACCTCCACCTCCAGGCCGTGCCGCTCCCGCAGGTGGGCGTGAATCGCCCGCTCCCAGGGCAGCTCCGCCGGCCGCTCGGCGCTGGGGAACTCCCAGAGCCCGCCCAGGAGCCCTTCCGGCGGACGGCGGACGATCATCACCCGGCCGGCGTGCCAGAGCACCACCGTGGCGATATCCACCGGCCGTGGCGCCCTCGCCCTGGCCCTGACCGGCAGCCGCTCCACGGCGCCCTCGGCCAGCGCCCGGCAGTGAGCCCTGACCGGGCAGAGCAGGCACTTGGGGCTCTGCGGCGTGCAGACCAGGGCGCCCAGCTCCATCAGCGCCTGGTTGAAGGCGGAGGCCTGACCGGGTGGGATCAGCGCCCGGGCCAGCCCCTCCATCCCCTGGCGGGTGGCGGGCTGCATGATATCGTCGGTGATCAGGTAGAGCCGGGAGAGGACCCGCATCACGTTGCCGTCGACGGCGGGAACGGCCCGGTTGAAGGCGATGGAGAGGATGGCGCCCACGGTGTAGGGCCCCACTCCCTTGAGCTGGGAGACCGCCTCCGGGTCGTCCGGCACCTCGCCACCGTAGCGGGCGGCCACCTCCCGGACCGCCTGGTGCAGGTTGCGGGCCCTGGAGTAGTAGCCAAGCCCCTCCCAGGCCTTCAGCACCTGCTCCTCCGGGGCTGCGGCCAGCGCCTGCAGGGTGGGGAACTGCTCGAGCCAGCGCTGGTAGTAAGGGATCACCGTCTCCACCCGGGTCTGCTGCAGCATCACCTCGGAGACCCAGATCCGGTAGGGGTCCCGGGAGCGCCGCCAGGGCAGGTCCCGCTGATGGGTTGCATACCAGTTCAGGAGGTCGGCGGCGATGGCTGCTCCACGCTCGCCGGCATCATATTGACGGCCTGACTTTCTCCGCGCCACGTTGATGAACGACCCTTTCTGTCGGGGAGACTATCTGATCAGGGAGGGATGCTCTGAATGGGAGATCTGCATGTGACCCTCTACTCCGGTCCGGAGACACCGGAGCTGGAGGCGGCCCGCCGGTTCTTGAAGGCGCGGGAGATCCACTACGAGGAGAAGAACGTGGTGCTCTCCTCCGGGGCGAGGGGCGAGCTGATGCACCACACGGGCAAGGCGGAGTACCCGGCGATCAACGTCGACGGGCATCTGGTGGTCGGCTTCTTCCCCGAGAAGTGGGAGCACCTGCTCCAGGCGCCCCGCCTGCGGGGCGAGGAACTGCGCGGCGAGACGGGGCGGCCCCCCGGCGCCACCGAGAAGGCGAACCACTAGGAGAGCGTCCAGGCGTGCCGGGCGGCACGCCTGGACTGCCCCTCACGGGCTGGCAGCTAGGTGCGTTGGCGGATCCAGTCCAGGAGCAGCGGATCGATATACCCCTCCTGGATGTCTCGCTCCTCGAAGTTCTCGGTGCCGACGAAGCGGCGCCAGAGCTGGGGGAATGGCTGGCCCTCGGCGGCGTAACCCAACCGGTCAAGCCGGGCGATCACCTCGTCCAGCAGTTCGCCCTCCAGCCGCAGCATCGCCTGGGGTGCCGGCTTCTCGAAGTAGAGCCGCCAGAGGCCCAGGAGCCGCTTCAGCTCCTCGATCGGCTCGGGGTGATCGTCGACCCGGAGGTCGATGTACCGGTCGTTCCGGCCGCCGTAGCCCCCCGCCTCCTTCACGATGCAGAGCGCCGCCGACTGGCGGCCGCGGCTGTCCCCCCCGGCCCGCTGGCCGGCCTCCAGCGCTTCGGTCAGCCGATGGGCCAGGTCGCCGGGGGTCTCCTGGAAGGTACGGGCCATCGCCTCCACCGTCTCGGACGAGACCAGGATATTCCCCTGCGCGGCAAAGTTGGGCCCTGTCACCCCACCCGCCCAGGGGAGGCAGTCCCGCCCGGTGAAGGAGGCCGACCGGCCCTGGCCGTCCACGATCCCGACCTGCCGGTACTCCCGCCCCGAATCCCCCTCCAGCACCGCCGTCAGCGCCTCCTCGGCGGAGAGCCCCCTCCGGAGCAGCTCCAGCCCCCGGGGGCCGAACTGGGTGTTGGCCAGGGACTGGGTGGCGACGGCGCCGGCGCCGGCTGCCGCCCAGGGCACGACGGAGCCCACCGAGAGGAACTTGGACTGCACGGCGACACCCAACTCCCCGGTCTGCGGGTCCCGCCCGACAATGGAAAAGGTGGCGACCAGCTCAGACTCCGTCATTCGAAGACCTCCCCACGGCGCGAACCTTTCGCCGTCGATACTTCTCTATGAAGTGGGGGCAATCCTCCAGCAGAAGGATTTGAGCCCCATCCCCAGAGAAGTTGGTAGAGGGTCGCCATCGATCGGCGGAGGTGTCTGCATGAAGGACTGGTTGATCTGGTTCGGTCGCGGTGCGGAGAAGGAGCGGGCCTATGCCCGGCTTGAGGCTGCCAGGCAGCAGTACGGGGCCCACGGCGAGCGGGTGATCAAGCTCTCCCAGCGGACCGACCTGGCCCGGCGGACCGCAGGCAGCACAAAGAAGGCGTTCGAGTTCGTGGAGAACGCCTTCGTCAAGGCCACCCAGGAGTATGCGCGCATCGGCGGCCTCCTCGAGGCGATTGAGGCCGGGCTGAGCAAGGGCCGGGTGGGGGACTTCGCCGGACTGGAGTCGGCCCTGAAGGCGCTCGGTCCGATCATGGACGAGCTGGACCGCAACCTGACCACCTGGGAGCAGACCTGGCGCACCGCTCCCCAGCGCATTGATGAGGCGGCCCGGGAGCTGGCGGAGCTGAGGCACCAGGTAGAGCAGGCGGCGGCCCGGGTCGGTGCCCCCCTCCCTCTCTCCGAGCAGGTGGTCCGGCTGGAGCAGCACCTGGAGAAGATCCGCCGGACCCTGGCCGAGGGGAACCCGATCGAGGCCAATCACCAGGTGGAGGACCTCCGGCATGCCCAGCGGCGGGTGGTGGAGCAGGTGAGCACCTACGCGAGCGGCGCCGGTGCCATCGTTCAGGCCGAGGAGGAGATCGCCGATCTCCGGACCCGGGTGGCGGCCCTGTCGGAGCCGCCCGCGGAGGCGGTGGCGGCGCTGGCTGCCGCCGAGGCGCTCCTGCCCCGCCTCAGGCCGGCCCTGGCCGCGGGCCGCCTGGATCCCTTTCAGCAGGACCTGCTCCAGCTTCAGCGCCACCTCAGCGCCGTTCGCACCGCTCTCCGCTGAGCGCTGCAGGAAAGGGTCAGGCAGACGGCTATTGCCCGCCCGCCTGACCCGCCACGTTCGGTTTCTGCCCCGTCCCCTCGCCCTGTCCCTGTGGCTGGGTTTGATCCGGTCGCCGCTGATCCTGACCTTGCCCCTGCCCCTGCATCTGGCCGCCTTGCTGCCCTTGTTCCTGGCTGCGCTGCTGCCCCTGTGCCTGGCCGCCCTGCTGCCCTTGCGCCTCGCCCTGCCCCTGCTTATTCAGCGGGTTGTTCTGGCTCAGGTAGTTCAGCCGGGACTCCAAGATCGTCACATGTCGCTGCATATCCTCCGCCATCTGCCTGAACACCTGGGTTGCCTTCTGATCTTCCGAGTCCGTGGCGAAGAGCAGGTAGTTGCCCTTGGCTGCCTCTGCCATGGCAATTGCCCGCTGCAGATCGGTCTGCACCGTCACCGGAATGCCACTCCCTTTCGAACCCAAATCGCCTCGTCGGCCCTAGTCTTCGCCGCGCGAGATGGAGGTATGCGAGCGTGGTTATCTATCCCGCCGGTGGTCGCCTTCGACTCACGTTGCAGACGGATCATGCCCGGCTGGCCGGGGAGCTTGCGGCTGCCTGGGGCGGGGGGCTCTTTGCCAGGCCCGAACCGCTGGAGCCGATCCGGCTGGCGACCGAGATGCACGACGAGGGCTGGAGCGAACTGGACGCAGCGCCCATGGTCAACCCCGCCACCGGCCGCCCCTACGACTTCCTGCAGATCCCGCAGCAGCATCACACCGCCGCACACACCCGCACCGTGGAGCGGGCGCTGGCCGCCCATCCCTACGCCGGCCTGCTGACCAGCCTTCACGCCACCGGGCTCTACCGGAAGCGGTACGGACACCTGCCCCACATTCCCCAGCGGCCGGTGGACCCCGCCTGCCAGGAGGCGGTCGACCGATTTTTGGCGGATCAGGATCAGCTGCAGAGGCAGTTGACAGAAGAGCTCCAGCCCGATCCGGTGGTCCTCTGGACCCACTACCGCTGGCTGGAGCTGTGGGATATGGCCTCCCTCTGGGCCTGCATGATGAACCCCGCGGACCGGGGGGAGTACTATCTCGGTGCGATGCCCCGGTTCCCCGGCGGCCCCGATGAGCGGCTCACCCTGCGCGGCGCCGGCGAGGAGCTCTTCACCCTCGATCCCTGGCCGTTCTCGGTGGAGCGAATCACCCTGCTCTGGCCGGCCCGCTGGCTGGAGGACCGGCCCTACGCGAGCGACGGGGAGCTGCGGGCGGCCCTTGCTGCGGCCCCCATGGAGGTCCAGTCGGTCACCCTGGCGCCACGATAAAGGACGGCCCGCCCGGGGCCGTCCTTTGCTTCTCTCTAGATGTCGCCGCCGGCGTAGGAGTGCAGGCCGACGATCAGCAGGTTGACGCCCACCAGGGTGAAGAGGATCACCCCGAAGCCCAGCACAGCGATCCAGGCCGACCGACGCCCCTCCCAGCCCCGGGTGATCCGGAAGTGGAGGTAGGCCGAGTAAACCAGCCAGGCGATCAGCGCCCAGGTCTCCTTCGGATCGAAGAACCAGTACCGGCCCCAGGCCTCCTTCGCCCAGAGCATGGCGAAGACCAGGCCGCCCAGGGTGAAGATCGGGTAGCCGATCGCCACCGCCCGGTAGCTGATCTCATCCAGCAGTTCGGGATCGCCGCCCACCCGCCGAGCCAGGTAGTCGCCGATGGGCCCCCGGGTCCAGAAGCGGCGGATGGTCCAGTAGAGCACCCCGCCCACCGCCAGCGAGTAGAGGAGGGTGTTCCAGTTCTTCGCCTTGAAGTTCTGGGTCAGCACCACCAGGGGCATCGGGATGAAGCCGAAGAGGCTCCCCTTCTCCCCCACCGCCGAGCCGACCGGACCGATCAGCGGCGGCAGGTGGTAGGTGGCGTTCTCGAAGATCCACTGGTTGCCCGTCCACCGCAGCGCCAGGGCCAGCAGGGTGAAGCCCACCAGCACCAGGATGGTGTAGAAGAGCACCTCCAGGCCACGGACCCCCCAGGTCCGCTCCCAGCGCTGCTGCCCGCTCTCCGCCGCCGGCCCCGCCACCGGGAGGCCGCCTGCCGAGGCTGCCACGGCCCCCGCCTGGCTCTCCTCCGCAGCCAGTTCCATCCCCCGGACCCGGAGCAGGTAGAGCAGGGCGGCGCCGAAGGCGACGGCGAAGAAGCCTTCGCCCAGGGCGGCCATGGAGACGTGCAGCGGCAGCCAGTACGACTTGAGCGCCGGCACCAGCGGGGCCACCTTGGGCGGGAAGACATAGGAGTAGGCCAGCAGGAAGAGGCCCACCGGGGTGACCAGGGCACCGACGACGTACATCCGGTACATCCGGTGGATCACCAGAAAGGCCAGCATGCTGGTGAAGGCCATGAAGCCGATGAACTCATACATGTTGGAGGTGGGCCAGTGGCCCGCCCCCTGCCAGCGGGCCAAAATCGCCCCGCCGTGCAGGATCACGCCCAGGGTGTTCGCGGCGGTCCCCCACCGACCGTTCTTCGCGAACCGCTCCCCCTGGGAGAGGCGCTGGCCCAGAGTGCCCGAGACATAGAGAAGCGTCGCAGCCAGGTAGCTCACAAAGGTGCCGAACAGCAGCCACTGACTGAGCAAGACCAGCGTCGGATTTGGCGGTGTCATCGAATCAATTCCCCTCCCCATGGGGTGCGCCGAAGAGGCGCTTCATCTCCTGCTTCAGACCGAACTTGTTCTTGTAGGCGCGGGCCCCGATCAGAAGCCTCCCCTGCTCCTCCCGGACCCAGACCTGCCAGTGGAAGATAAAGAAGGTAATCCCCATCCCCAGCATCACGATCGTCAGGCCTGCGAACATGTAGGGCACGGTCCGGTCCCGGTGCAGCTTCAGCGCCGTGAACCAGCGCTGCTCCACCCGCTCCACCTCCAGGTAGAGCGCCCCCTCGTAGACCGGCGGCGTCTTGCCCAGAATCATCAGGGCCGCCCGGCCCACCACCTCCTGTTTATCCGCTGTCACAAACTCCGAGAGCAGGACCGGGTTGCGCACCTCAAAGGAGGCGTTGGTGGGCTGGTTCGTCTCGGGGTCGACCATGAAGTCGTGCAGGTAGGAGCGGACCACCAGTTTCAGGTTGGTGCCGGCGATCGGGTACTCGGCCTCGGGCTGCCGCAAATCGAAGGCGATGCTGGCCAACTGCCGCTTGTTGGCGGCGTCCATCACCTTCAGGTGGGCGACGCCCGGCTCCTCCCGCCAGGAGGCCTGGTAGATGTCCCAGCCGCCGTAGGAGAGCGGCTTGTTCACCTCGATCGTCTTCCGCAGCACCTCCTGCTCCCCCACCACGATGGAGGCGTCGGTGGCAAAGCGGGAGGGCATCCCGTTCTCGTAGAGGTCCATGGTGAACTTATGGTTGGTGATGGCAAAGTCGGTGCCGGGCACCATGGCCGTCTGCCCGTCCGGAATCCAGACGTCGGCGGTCTGGTCCCACCCGGGGAGCCCCTTGGCGAAGGCGGCAAAGCAGACCACCAGCAGGCCGATGTGGATGATGTAGGGGCCGTAGCGGCTCAGCCGGCCCTTGTCGCCGTAGAGGCACTCCCGCTCACGCAGGAGCTTGTACCCCGCCCGCTTCAGCTTCGCCTCCGCCAGGGCGAGATCGCCCTCGGCCTCCACCACCACCTCCTGCCGCTTGAGGAAGTGGGGGAGCTTCCAGACCTGGGGCCGCATTAGGGTCCGGTGGAGCGGCACCAGCCGCTGCAGCGAGCAGATGATCAGGCTGAGGACGATCATCAGCACCAGCGCTGCGTACCAGATGGAGCTGTACGCATGGGTCAGCCCCAGCCGCATATACAGGTTGCCCCAGAACTCACCGTAACGTGCAGGATAGTACAGATAGGGCGGCCGCCAGTCCTGGTAGAGCGACTCCTGCTCGATCAGGGAGCCGGCGATGGAGGCGACGGCGATCGCCACGATCAGCCAGGCGGCCACCTTGGTGGAGGCGAAGAAGTCCCACGCCTTGTCTAGGAATTCGATCCAAGGGTGCGGCCCCTGGCGCGGCCGCTCCCGGTCACCAAGAGCCAGACCGCAGGCGGGGCAGAAATTCGCCCCGTCGGGCACGGCGCCACCGCACCCGGGGCACTTGGAGACGGCCAACGGACAACCTCCTCTTCAGGGTTGGCGGATCGGGTCGCTAGAAGCCCTGGAAGCCGGTCACCTCGATCAGCCAGGCCGACATCCGCTCCATGTAGCCGGTGGCCAGCAGGATTCCCATCAGCACCATCATGGCGCCGCCGACCCGCTCCACCCAGATCGAGTACCGGGAGAGCACCCGGACCGAGCCCAGGGCGTAGGCCAGGCCGACAAAGGGGATGGCAAAGCCGACCGAGTAGGCCAGCAGCAGGATGCCGCCCATGCCCGGGCTGTTCGCCGCCAGGGCCAGCACCGCACCGAGGATCGGCCCGATGCAGGGGGTCCAGCCGGCGGCGAAGGTAAGGCCGATCACCACCGAGCCGAGGTAGCCCTCCGGCCGGTTGGCCAGCTGGATCCGGCTGTCCCGCATCAGGAAGGGAATCCGGATCACGCCCAGCAGGGCGAGCCCCATCAGGGAGACAAAGATGCCGCCGACCACCGGGAGCCAGTCCCGGCTGGTGTAAAAGAAGGAACCCAGGGCGCTCGCCGTGAGCCCCAGGGAGACATAGATGGTGGAGAAGCCGACGAAGAAGGCCAGGGAGTGCTTCAGCACCCGGGAGCGGGCTGCGCGGGTTCCGGCGGAGATCTCATCCATCGAAACGCCGGTGACATAGCTGAGGAAGGAGGGATAGATCGGCAGGCAGCAGGGGGTGAGGAAGGAGAGAACCCCGGCGCCGAAGGCCAGGAAGAGCTGCATCAGAAAGCCGGAGGATTCCATGGGCGATCGACTCCTTTAGCGCACCAACAGGCGCTTCACTTCATCCTCAATCTGGGGCAGCGACATCTGGAACTGGTACACCCCACGGATGATGCCCTCCCGATCGATGAAGAAGGTGGCCGGCAGCGGCAGGATCTTGTAGGCCGTCTGCGCCGACTCATCCACATCAATCAGAATCGGGAACCGGACCCCCACCCGGTCCACGAAATCGGTCACCGTCGGCTTGGCATCGCCGACGTTGATGCCCAACAGCTCAAGCCCCTGATCCCGGTACTGGTCGTAGACCATCTGGAAGTGGGGCATCTCCTCCCGGCAGGGCTTGCACCAGGAGGCCCAGAAGTTGACCACCACCGCCTTGCCCTTCAGCTCCGAGAGGGTGATGCGCTCCCCCTCCAGGGTGGTCAGGGTGAAGTCCGGGGCGGGCTGTCCGACCTGCAGCACGGTCTCCGCCCCGGATCGTGGAATCAACATCAGCAGCAGGACCAGCAGGCCGGCGACGGAGAGCGAGACCCCGGCGACCCAGCGCTTCCAGGCAGGCCGCTGATTGGCCGCCGCTGCGCCCCTGCCGGCGGCCGCCAGCTTGGAATCCCAGCCGCAATGGTGGCAGAAGCGTGCCGCTTTCTCCATGGCCGTACCGCATTCCGGGCAGAGCACATCTGTCACCTCGCCTTACATACAGTCGCTCGGCCTGTCCACTTGGATACTTCGCTGGATCCGTTGTTTGATACTTCGAGCCCGGGGAGCATCGAGACCCGTTTCATTATACCAGAGCGATGCCAGAGGGGGTCAATCCAGTCGCCGTTTTAGAGTGGAAAACAAGTAGGGTCCGCGCCCCTCCAGCGCGGACCCTAGTATCGCCCGATCTCCTCCGGTCCTTCACCGGGCCATCGCCCCGGGCGGCCGGTAGCGCAGCGCCGCCTGCTGATTCCAGGCCCGCATCTCCGGGAAGTAGGAGTCGACCGCCATGGAGATCTCCAACATCCGAAGACCACCCCGCTCCTCGGGGGACTTGCGCGCCTCCTTCGCCAGCATATGCCCCAGGATCCGGCTGATGGCGTGCAGCTCGCCCTCGCGGGAGAAGTCGCCCCGGGCTGCCGCCTGCAGCACGGCGGCGTAGCGGCGCCGGACCCGCTGCAGCCGGGCAAAGAGATCGAGGGGCAGCGAGGCCTGGAAAGTCTGAACCAGCACCGCCATGCGCACTACCTCCCCGCCAGCTTGCTGCCCGGCACCGCCGGGATCCAGAGGACCTGCCCCGGCTGGATCTCCGCCGAACTCAGGTCGTTTGCCTGCTCGATCAGAAAGAGGACCTCCCGCACGTCCCGCCGGCCGGCGTGCTGGGCGGCGATCTCCCAGAGGGTGTCGCCGGCGGCCACGATGTACTCCTGGCCGGCAGGGGGCGCCGGATGACCCTGGGTGTGCACCACCCGCGGGAAGAGCAGCAGCAGCGCCGCCACCAGGAGCAGGAAGAGCACGGTCAGGGTCCGGGCCCGGCGGACCGCCTTCGGCGTGCGCCGCGCTGCCGGGCGGGGCTTCCGTTCCGTGGAAATGATCGGCTGGAGAGCGTGAGCGGCCATGGCGAATCCTCCTTCGTATGGGAGCCGGAGCACTGCCTGCCCGGCAAAAGAACATTTGTTCGGTACCAGCGTAACACGAATGGATGTTCGAGTCAAGAGATGTGGCCAAATTCTTCGAACAGGCGTTTGCACGGCGTCAACCTTATGGTACAATCTAACTGACCGGTCATTCGATTTCCGGGAATAGAGGCGGGGCATACACCGTGGGGATTCAGTGTCGGACGGTTGTGAGACATTGAAGCGAAGCCCAGGTGTGCGGGGTCTCGCCCTCATTTTAGGGGGTGCCAACTGCATGCCGGACGGTCTTACCGAACGCCAGCGCCAGATCCTGCAGTTCATCAAGGAGGAGATTCGCACCAAGGGATACCCTCCCTCGGTCCGCGAGATCGGTGAAGCGATCGGCCTGAGCTCCAGTTCCACGGTTCATGGGCACATGAGCCGGCTCGAGGAGAAGGGCTACATCCGCCGCGATCCCACCAAGCCCCGGGCGATTGAGGTGCTGGACGGCTCCGGAGTGGTGCCGATGCGCCGCACCGTCACCGTGCCCGTGGTCGGCCGGGTCACCGCGGGTCAGCCGATCCTGGCCGAGCAGTCGGTGGAGGACCACTTCCCCCTCCCCGCCGACTTTGTCCGTGCGGATGAATCCAACCTCTTCTTCCTCACCGTCCAGGGCGACTCCATGATCGAGGCGGGCATCCTGGACGGGGACTACGTCCTGGTCCACCGGCAGCAGCACGCCCGCAACGGCGAGATCGTGGTGGCGCTGATCGAGGACGAGGCCACGGTCAAGCGCTTCTACAAGGAGCAGGGCCACATTCGGCTGCAGCCCGAGAACCGCTTCATGGACCCGATCATCGTCCCCAACTGCGAAATCCTCGGCAAGGTGATCGGCCTGATCCGCCGCATGGAGTAGCGGGTGACCCATTTAGTAGACAAGTCGAAGGCCCGGCGCGATTCTCCTCGCGCCGGGCCCCGATTTTTTTGCGCTCGTAATAAGAAGGAATCTCAACTTGATTGTAAAAGTTATGCTTCTATCCTCTCCAACCCCTCGAGAGGCAAAGCGAGCACCCACAGAGGAGGCCCCCGATGGCAGAGCCCTTGCAGGTGGATGGGCAGCGGTTCCTGAACCGGATCCGGGCGATCGCTGATCAGTTCTCGGCCCAGCGCCAGTCCCGGCAGCAGCGCCGTGAACTGCATAGGGAGGATTTCGACCTCCTGGCGGATGCGGGCTTCCTGCGGACCGGCGTCCCCGCCGAGTTCGGCGGGCTGTGGCAGGGGGCCTCCGCCTCGGCCCGACTCCTCTGTGAGGCCCTGCGGACCCTGGCCCACGGCGACCCGTCGGTCGCCCTCGTGGCCGCCATGCACCCGGCTGTGCTGATCACCGGCCGCTGGGCCGTCCTGCCCGAGACCGAGCCGGCCCACCAGGCGGCCTGGGCCGAGCAGCGCCGCTGGGCCTGCCAGACCGCCCTCGACGGCGCCTGGTGGGGCACCATCACCTCGGAGCCCGGCTCCGGCGGCGACGTCAACCGGACCCGGACCACCGCCCGGAAGCTGGGCGGCGGCTACCGGCTGACCGGCCAGAAGCACTTTGGCTCGGGCTCCGGCATCACCCGCTACATGATCACCACCGCCCTCCCCGAGGGCGAGGAGATGGCTGACTGGTTCTTCATGGATATGCAGGGGGTCCCCTGGGACGGCTCCCGGGGCGTCACCCTGACGGCCCCCTGGGACGGATGGGGCATGAGCGCCACCCAGAGCCATGCGATGGCCTTTGCCGACTTCCCCGCCCAGCGCACCGCCTGGGTGGGCGACCCGGACGGCGCCCGCTACACCGAGGCGACCCGGGGGGTGGTGCTGGCGCTCTTCACCGCCGTGATCGTCGGGGTGGCCGAGGTGGCGACCCGGACCGCCCGGGAGCAGATTCGCAGGCGGGAGTCGCTCCGTCCCTACGAAGAGGTGGAGTGGAGCCGCTGCGAGACCGAGGCATGGCTCATCCAGCAGGCCTACCAGGGCGTGCTGCGGGCGATCGAGGGGCAGAGCACCCTGGAGGCGGTCCACGCCGCCTCCCACGGCAAGGTGGCGATCGCCGAGCTGGCCGAGTCGCTCCTGCAGCGGATCTGCCGGGTCCTCGGAGGCGGCACCTTCTCCCGGCACGCCCCCTTCGGCTACTGGATGCAGGATGTGCGCGCCCTTGGCTTCCTCCGGCCCCCCTGGGGCCTGGCCTACCAGGGGCTGGCCGGCCTCGACCGGCAGATGGCGGCCCAGTGACCAGCGGCGTACGGGAGGGCCCCATCTCCGGCCGCCCTTAGCGCCTCCACCGGGGCGGCCTGAGCCGGCCGGCCCTGACCGCTCGGGCCAGAAGCAGCACGCCGGTCACCGTCCCCACCAGCAGCGCCGGCAGCCCGGCCTCCGGCCCGAAGGCGCCGCCGGTGGCCCAGGTCGGTCCTTCCACCACCGCCCGGAGCATCCCCCGGGAGGGGTTGCCGGAGACGGTGGCGCCCAGGAGCGTTCCCTGCACGAAGTTCCAGCCCCAGTGGATCCCGATGGCCAGCCAGAGGCTCCGGGTGAGGAGATAGGCGGCGCCGAGCAGGATCCCCGCCTCCAGGGTGATCGCCAGCAGGCTGATCGGGGTCGCCCCCGCGTTGAGGCCATGGCCCAGCCCGAAGAGGAGAGCGCTCACCCCAAGGGCGATCCAGGAGCCAAGCGACTCCTCCACCGAGCGGAAGAGGACGCCGCGGGCGGCGATCTCCTCGTAGAGGGCAACCCGGAGCCATCCCGCCAGCCCGGACCAGAGGACCGGCCAGCTCCAGGCGATCCCCTCCACCCGGTACCAGCCCTGAGCAGCCAGGGCGCCCACCGCCAGACCGATCATCACCCCGCCCAGGGCGAAGCCGCCCAGCAGGTGGGACACCAGGTGTGCCCTCCCCAGCCCGATCTCCTCCAGGCTGCGCCGCTCCACCCAGCGGCCCAGGGCCAGGTAGGCCAGCACCGCCCCGGCCGCCCCCGCCGCCCAGCCGGGCAGCAGCAGATCGAGCAGGCCGGTGCCGAGGGAGGCCAGCAGCAGGTAGAGGGCCAGCCTGGTCACGGGAAAGAGTGCGATCCTGCGGACCCAGACCATCAAATCCCCCCTTTGGGCTGCACAGCGAAGAAGCCCCTGCCGGAGCGTTCCGGCAGGGGCCTTGCCCTTTTAGAAGATCGCGAGGTACTGGTCCAGTTCCCACTGGTGGACCTGGGTGCGGTAGATGTCCCACTCGATCAGCTTCGCCTCCATGAAGCTGGCGAAGATGTGCTCGCCCAGGGCCCCCCGGATCACGTCGTCACCCTCCAGGTGCCGCAGCGCCTCCCGCAGGTTGGCCGGCAGGGAGTCGATCCCCTCCGCCGCCCGCTCCGCCGGGCTCATGGTGTAGATGTTCCGGTTGACCGCCTGCGGCGGGGTCAGCCCCCGCTTGATCCCGTCCAGCCCGGCCGCCAGGGTGACCGCCAGCGCCAGGTAGGGGTTGCAGGAGGGATCGGGGCTGCGCAGCTCGCAGCGGGTCGACTTGCCCCGCCGCGCCGGGATCCGGACCAGCGGGGAGCGGTTCCGCTCCGACCAGGCGATGTAGACCGGCGCCTCGTAGCCCGGCACCAGCCGCTTGTAGGAGTTGACCAGCGGGTTGCAGACCGCCGTGTAGGCCTTGGCATGCTCCAGCAGCCCCGCCACGTACTGCATGCAGACCTTCGACAGGCCGTTGGGGGCGCTGGGATCGTGGAAGGCGTTCTCCCCTTTGGTATTGAAGAGCGACTGGTGGAAGTGCAGCCCCGAGCCGTTGACGCCCATCAGCGGCTTCGGCATGAAGGAGGCATGCAGGCCGTGCTGCAGGGCGATGGTCCGCACCACGAAGCGGAAGGTGGCGATGTTGTCGGCGGTGTGGACCGCATCGGCGTACTTGAAGTCGATCTCGTGCTGCCCGGGCGCCACCTCATGGTGCGACGCCTCGATCTCGAAGCCCATCTTCTGCAGCGCCAGGACGCAGTCACGCCGGCACTCCTCGCCCCGGTCCACCGGCCCCAGGTCGAAGTAGGAGGCCTGGTCGTTGGTCCGGGTGGTCGGCTTGCCGTCGGGCTCCCGGTGGAAGAGGAAGAACTCCGGCTCAGGACCCACCATCATGATGTAGCCCATCGCCGCCGCCTCGGCGCAGACCCGCTTCAGGATGCCCCGGGGATCCCCCTCGAAGGGGGTGCCGTCGGCGTTGTACACATCGCAGATCAGGCGGGCGGTCGCCCCCTCCCCCTGCTCCTGCCAGGGGAAGACGGCGAAGGTGGTCGGGTCGGGCTTGAGCAGCATGTCGGACTCCTCGATCCGGACGAACCCCTCGATGGAGGAGCCGTCAAAGAGCAGCTGTCCGTCGAGCGCCTTGGGCAACTGCTCCACCGGAATGTCGACGTTCTTGATCACCCCGAGGATGTCGGTGAACTGCAGCCGGATGAAGCGGACGTCAAGCTCCTTGACCCGCTCCATCACCTCTTCCCGGGACTGTGGACGGGAATGATTCACATGGGACCCCCCTTAGATGAGGACCTTCAGAACAAAGGCGATCGTAAGGCTCAGGGCGACGATCACGTTGACCACGACGGAGCCCAGCACCCCGACCAGGCCGCCGAAGCCTGCCCGCAGGGCCTCCTGGCTGTTGCGGCCGGCCAGCAGTTCGGCGATCAGGGCGCCCAGGAAGGGGCCCAGCACCAACCCCAGCGGCATGAAGAAGAGGCCGGCGAGCGAGCCGATCACCGCACCCCAGGCGCCGGCCCGGCCGGCCCCGAAGGTTTTGGCGCCCCAGGCCCGGGCGTAGTGCTCCGCCACCTGCGTGACGGCCACCACCAGGAGCGTCGCCACCAGGAAGGCGGTTGTCATCTCCCGGAAGCCCTCAAAGAAGCCGTAGCCCAGCATCGCCAGCCAGATGATCGGCAGGCCCGGCAGCGCCGGGATGAAGGTGCCGATGATCCCCACGACCATGGCGGCCAGCGCCAGGAGGAAGGCGATCGTCTCCGCCACCAACCCCATCACCTCTCCCTTCCTACTATTGTACGGGGGCAGGGGGGTTTCCCTGCCGGGAGGGAAACTTCCTATATCTTTAGGATGCCGCGGGCGGCCAATTCGTTCGCGGCGTTCAGCGCTGCCCAGATCACGTGCTCCCGGGTCAGCCCTCCCTGGAAGTAGGCGGCGAAGGGCGGGCGCATCGGCCCGTCGGCGGAGAGTTCAATGGAAGAGCCCTGCACGAAGGTACCCGCCGCCATGATCACCTGGTCGGTGTAGCCGGGCATATCCCACGGCTCGGGCCGGACGTGGGCATCGACCGGGCTGGCGCCCTGGACCGCCTCGCAGAAGGCGACCAGCCCCTCCGCCGAACCCAGCTCCACCGCCTGGACCAGGTCGTACCGCTCCTCGGCGTAGCCGGGGCGGACCCCGAAGCCCAGCAGCTGGAAGAAGGCGGCGGTGAACTGCGCCCCCCGGAGCGCCTCGCCGGTGACATGGGGCGCCAGGAAGAGCCCCTGGAGCAGCAGCCGGTTCACCCCCAGGTTGGCCCCCACCTCGGTGCCGATCCCCGGGGCGATCAGCCGGGCGGCCGCCCGCTCCACCAGCTCCCGCCGGCCCACCACATAGCCGCCCGTCGGGGCGATGCCGCCGCCGGGGTTCTTGATCAGCGAGCCGCAGGTCAGATCAGCCCCCACCTCGGAGGGCTCCCGCTCCTCCACGAACTCGCCGTAGCAGTTGTCCACCACCACCGCCACCCCGGGGTTGGCCGCTTTGGCGGCGGCGATGATCTCCCCGATCTGCGCCACCGACAGGGTGGGGCGGAGCGAGTAGCCCCGGGAGCGCTGGATGAAGAGGCAGGCGGCACCCGCCGCCGCAGCGGCCACCGCCGGGATGTCGACACCCCCGTCCGGCAGCAGGGGGACCTCCTCATAGCGGACACCCCACTCGGTCAGGCAGCCCGGCGCCCCGTGGATTACCTGGCGCAGGGTGTCGTAGGGAGCGCCGGCAGCGGCCACCAGCCGGTCGCCCGGCCGGAGCGCCCCGAAGAGCGCCGTTGCGATGGCGTGGGTGCCCGAGGCGATCTGGACCCGCACCAGCGCCGCCTCGGTCCGGAAGGTCCGGGCGAAGAGCTCCTCGATCTTCTCCCGGCCGATATCGCTGTAACCGTAGCCGGTGGAAGCGGCGAAGTGGATGTCGGCCACGCCCGCCTCCTGAAAGGCGCGCAGAACCCTGGCCTGGTTGAGCAGCACCCGCTCGTCCACCGCCTCCCAGAGCGGCTTCACCAGGGCCAGCGCCTCCGCAGCGGCGGCGGCGATGCGGTCGGGGCAAGAGGGCAGCAGCCGGTGCCAGATGGTCAAGAGGACTCCCCTCCGTTCATATCCATGAAACCGGGTCCCGTTGGGCCCGGGGCGCAACAGCTTTATTCTACCCGGTTCCCCGCCTGCCGGAAAGGTTCGGACTCCCATCCTTCGCCCCACCGAATAAAAACAGAATTTTTTGATTAGCGGCAGGAATTCTCGGAGCGTTGGCGAAATCTTACCCGCCTCTTCAGAGGCGATCCACCTCCGGGCAGAGGCCCGGGCATCACAGAAAGGAGCGGTAGAGATGGCTGCCAAGAAGATCCTGTTCCTGGTTGGCGACTTCGTGGAGGACTACGAGGTGATGGTACCCTTCCAGGCCCTCAAGGCGATCGGGCACGAGGTCTTCGCCGCCTGCCCCGGCAAGAAGGCCGGGGAGAAGGTGCGGACCGCCATCCACGACTTCGAGGGGGATCAGACCTACACGGAGAAGCCCGGCCACAACTTCACCCTCAACCTCTCCTTTGACCAGGTGCGGCCCGAGGAGTTCGACGCCCTGGTGATCCCCGGCGGGCGAGCCCCCGAGTACATCCGGCTGGATGAGAAGGTGCTGGCCGTCACCCGCCACTTCGCCATCGCCAACAAGCCGATCGCCGCCATCTGCCACGGGGCGCAGGTGCTGGCAGCGGCCAACATCCTGGAGGGGCGGAAGTGCTCCTGCTACCCCGCCGTCGGACCGGATGTGACCCGGGCGGGCGGCACCTACGTGGAGGTGGAGGTGGATCAGGCGGTCACCGACGGCAACCTGGTCACCGCCCCCGCCTGGCCGGCTCACCCGGCCTGGAT
>JBMONC010000073.1:40553-64186 GCA_049324875.1 Bacillota bacterium | reverse complement strand
CCCCCAACGCCCCCGCCGACGCAGCCACCAGGGCCAGGAAGAGGCGGAGAAAGAGCGCCGCCCCCAACTCCAGCTCCCCCAGGGGCAGGACGGCCGCAGCCAAACCAAGCCGCTCGATCGCCCCCCCAATCTCAGCCCGCAGCCACAGTTGCAGCAGAAGCGCCAGAGCCGCCGAGCGCACCAGCAGGCTGAGGAGCACCGCCGGCAAGGGCAGCTCCACCCGAGAGGGCCGAAGGAGGGCAATCTCCACCACCCGCCGCTGGACAAGCCGGGCCCATTCCCCCAACTGCCCAAGCCCCGGCCCAGAGAGCGCCCCTTCCTGGACCGGCCGCTCCACCGCATGCCCACAGGCACAGAGGCTGCGCCCCTCCAACGCACGTCCACACTGGGAACAGAACAAGGGAACTGCCGTATGCATTCAACATCCTCCTCCCGCACATCTCCAGCCGCCACCACGCCCAGAAGGATTTCCCCCCCTATGAGCGCGACACGCCCACCAGAACCTATGCCAAAGCCGCGGGAAGGATGTCCCCCAACCAGAAACGGCCACCGCCCAAAAATGGCAGTGGCCGTTCGCCTGTCCGGCTCAGCTCCCCGTATGTTCAACCACCTCGCGCACGCAGACCCAGTGACCGGAGGACCGTCGCTGGTAGGTCTCAATGGTAAAGAGCCTGGCCAGAACCCGCCCTGCCCGCTCCACCACCTGCTCAAAGAAGACCACCGCCTCCTCATCACTCCGCATCCGGATCATCACATGCTCAAACCGCTTGCTGCACCCCTGCAGCGCCGCCACCGACCTCCGCATCCCCGCCACGATCCCGTCCCGATCCAGCACCGTCATCAGCCCCGCCCCAGCCTGGCCAAAGTAGCAGACAACCCCCTCAGCCATATCGGACTCAAGCCCACGAGTATCCCCCGACCCCATCGCCTCTTCCCACATTCCCACCATCCGCTGGAACTGCTCGCCGAACTCCGCCAACCGCTCGGGAGAGTGAGCCATCCAACCACCCCCCAGGAAGAATGGAGGTAACTTCTCCCCAGCCGCCCCAACTCCTCCCCCAGCAAAGGCGAAGCCGAGCAGGGGCGATGGCGAAGCCGAGCGAAGGCGAAGCCAAGCAAAGCCCAGCGAAGGCAAAGCCGAGCGAAGCCAAGCGAAGGCGAAGCCGAGCGAAGCCAAGCCAGCATCAGCAACCGCCCCACAAGAGCAGAGCCTGCTGTGACGACATGGCGTCACAGCAGGCGACGGGCCCGCGGGAGGCGGGGGAAAGGTGAAAGGGGGGCTGCGTTCTGCCCCCCTTTCACTTCGTTGGTGCAGATGGGGAGAGTCGAACTCCCACCGGGAGTGGTTACCCGACACGGTCCTGAGCCGTGCGCGTCTGCCAATTCCGCCACATCTGCATCCTCAATATGAAGTTGGCGGAGGCGACGGGATTCGAACCCGCGGTCTCGGCCGTGACAGGGCCGCATGTTAGGCCTCTACACCACGCCTCCGTATACTGGCGAGGTCTACTATAACAGGAACGCCGGGCATTCGCAACCCCGAATCTATACCACCTCACCGAAACTCAGGAGATGGCGCTCAGCGCGCTCCGCCTGTCCCCGGGCAGGATCTCAAACCGGACCGAACCAGGCACCGAGCGCCGGGTCATGAACCGGACCGCAAAGGAGGCGGCGTAGTTCTCCGCATCCTGGACCGTGCTCCACTCGTAGATGCCCGCGAAGTCTCCCGTCTCGGGGCAGTAGCTCCACAGCTTGCTCCGGAACCCCGGCAGCCCGACGAAGAACGGGATCGGGATCAGGGAGAAGCGGATGTTCTGCGCCACGCTCATCCCCGCCAGGTGGAACTGCACGATGAAGGTGGCCCCGGGCCCGGGGGTGCCCGGTCCCGCCTCCACCACGACGTGCCGGAAGATCACGTACTGCCGCCCATCGGGCAGGGTCAGCCGCTTCCCCACCAACTCCCGCCGAAAGCAGAGCCGCCCCGTGGCGAGATAGCCAAGCGTGACCAGCAGGGACCGAAATGGGTTCAGACGCATGGGATGAGGCCTCCCCTCCGAAGCCGGTGCCGAAGTGCGACGCTCCGGAATTTCTCCCCCACCCCCGGCTCTTCCTGTCATTTCCTCGGGCAGCGCCCGCCCAAGCAAGAAAAAGCCCGACACCTCCGAAGATGTCGGGCCTTGTCCCCTGGTGCGCGGTAGAGGGATCGAACCTCTGACCTCATGAACGTCAATCATGCGCTCTCCCAGCTGAGCTAACCGCGCCTGATCCCCGTGAAACGTCCACCTAGCGACCCGACGGTGCGCTGCTACCTTCCGGTCCTGACGCGTTTCCGCCGGATCACTAGCGGACTGGTGGAGCTAAGGGGAGTCGAACCCCTGACCTCTTGAATGCCATTCAAGCGCTCTCCCAACTGAGCTATAGCCCCGTGACAGATGGAGCGGGTTACGAGACTCGAACTCGCGACCTCCACCTTGGCAAGGTGGCGCTCTACCAACTGAGCTAAACCCGCAGAACTGCAGCGACCAAGGCCGCTGCACTGGTGGCCCAGGCCAGAATCGAACTGGCGACACCGCGATTTTCAGTCGCGTGCTCTACCAACTGAGCTACCGGGCCGTCGGTGGTAGCGGTGGCTGGATTTGAACCAGCGACACCACGGGTATGAACCGTGTGCTCTGACCAACTGAGCTACACCGCCGCAAGTTGGTGACCCCATGGGGATTCGAACCCCAGTTTGCGCCGTGAGAGGGCGCCGTCCTAGGCCTCTAGACGATGGGGCCGATACTCCTGGCGAGATGTTATGTTACTATATTGGCGCTCTCTCTGCAAGCCCCTACTCGCTGCCAACCGAACGATCGGCGGCTGGAATTCGATCTTACAACGGGACCGGGTCACTGTCAACCGGGCCGCCGCAAGCCTCCGGTTCCCGGCGGAGGGCGAACCGCACGGCCGGCCCGCCGAAGCGGTGGACGGTCCGTTCGCTCCCGTGTAAAATAGAGAGAAACCGCTTTATGTTGCGTGGGAGGGGCATATGCCGGATATTCAATTCTTTGACGCCGCCGGCTTCTTTGCCCAGAAGATCAGTGAGGTCGAACAGATTCTGATCGGCAAGAAGGCCGAGCGCGAGATCCTCGCCGCCAACCGGGTCAACCTGGAGCGGACCCTCGCCAGCCTGGCCCTCCTCGCCAGCGAACACCAGCGGGCGATCCAGTCGGAGCTGGCCTCCCTCAAGGAGGTCCTCCACTCCACCGAGCGGACCATGAGCGCCCTGGACGGCGAGATCGACCTGCTCACAGCCAAGCTGACCGCCCTGCAGATGGCCCGCGACCTCCTGAAGGTCGAGGAGAGCCCGTAACCTGCCCAGCAGGTGACGGGCTCTCTTTCTGTCGAACAGTTAACCCCATCACCAACGTAAGGGAGTGGGGAGCATGCATCTTGGACTTCAAGGCAAGATCGCCTGGGTGACCGCCGCCAGCAAGGGCCTCGGCTTCGCCTCCGCCCTGGGCCTGGCTCGGGAGGGATGCGACCTGGCCATCTGCAGCCGGGATGAGGGGGCGATCCACCGGGCTGCGGAGCGCATCCGGCAGGAGACCGGCCGGAAGGTGCTGGCCATGGCGATGGACATCGCCCGCAAGGAGGACCTGGACCGCTTTACCCAGACCGCCCTGGAGCACTACGGCGGGGTCGACATCCTCCTCTCCAACACCGGGGGTCCGCCCGCCGGCATGTTCATGGAGATGGAGGACGCCGCCTGGCAGGGCGCCTTCGACTCGCTGCTCATGCCCGCCGTCCGGCTGAGCCGGGCCGTCATCCCCTCCATGAAGGAGCGGGGCTTCGGCCGCATCCTCTACGTCACCTCCGGGGCGGTCAAGCAGCCGATCATCAACCTGGTCCTCTCCAACTCGCTCCGGGCAGCGGTCACCGGCATGATGAAGACCCTCTCCGCCCAGGTGGCCAGGGAGGGCATCACCGTCAACTGCGTCGCCCCCGGCTGGGTCCACACCGACCGGATCGACGCCCTGGACTCCATCTCGGCCAAGGCCACCTCCCGGACGGTGGAGGAGGTGCGCACCGAGCGGATCAGCCGCATCCCCGCCGGGCGGTACGGCCGGCCGGAGGAGTTCGCCAACACCGTCGTCTTCCTCGCCAGTGAGGTGGCCTCCTACATCACCGGCTCCACCATCATGGTGGATGGCGGCCATATCAACACCCTGTAGCTTTCCTACATGAGACCACCTGTCCGCCCGGCGGACAGGTGGTCTTTCACACAAAATGGACTCTTGTCCCATCGATCCTGGCTATGTTAGACTGTGCCTAAGGTCAAATCTCGTAACTTTACTACATGAAGGAGGCTGCTATGGCTCTGGAGGGCTTCCCCAACATCGTGGACCGGATCCGTGACAACCTGCATGCGTACAGCAATGCAGAGCGGAAGGTCGGGGAGGTGCTGCTGGCACGCCCCGAGGCGGTGATCAACATGAGCATCGCCAAGCTGGCGGGCCTCGCAGAGGTGAGCGAGCCTACTGTCGTGCGCTTTTGCCGCTCCTTCGGCTTCGAGGGTTTCCGGGACTTCAAGCTCCGGTTGGCCCAGGAGTTGGCGGCCGGCGTCACCTATGCCCACAGCGAGCTGAAGCCCGGCGATGATGCCGCCACCTACATCCGGAAGGTGGGCCGCTCCACCATCGACGTCCTATCAAATGTTGTAACCCGACTAGATCCGGACCATGTGGAGTACGCCGTTGCCACCCTTACCAGTGCCCAGCGGATCGAGTTCTTCGGCTTCGGGGCCTCGGCCGCCGTCGCCGCCGACGCCTACCACAAGTTCTTCCGGCTGGGGGTGCCCTGTGCCGCCCACGCCGACTCCCACATGCAGTGCATGTCGGCCAGCACCCTGGGCGCCAACGATGTGGTGGTGGCCATCTCCCACACCGGCCGCTCCGCCGACCTGATCGAGAACGTCCGGCTGGCCCGCCGCTCCGGGGCCACGGTGATCGGCATCACCCAGAGCGATTCGCCCCTGGCCCGGGAGTCCTCCCTGGTGCTGGGCGTCGACCTGGACGAGAACACCGACGTCTTTACCCCCATGCTCTCCCGGCTGGCCCACCTGCTCCTGGTCGACATCCTGGTGATCGGGGTCACCCTGCGGCGGGGCCACCAGGTGACCCAACGGCTGCAGCGGATGAAATCAGCCCTTGCCCTGAAGCGACTGAAGGATCTGGGGGAGGATGAGCATGCTTAAACGGCTCGACGAGTTCTTCGTAAAGCTGAACGGCGCCCTGTTGCTGACGCTGCTGGGGGTGATGTTCCTCCTGGTCTTCACCAACGTCGTGACCCGCTACCTCTTCGGCTTCTCCATGAACTGGGCGGAGGAGGCGGCCCGCTACCTGATGATCGGCACCGCCTTCCTCGGCGCCGGCCTGGCGATGCGGGAGGGGAAGCACGTGGCGATCGAGATCGTTCAGTCCTGGCTGCCCCGTCCCGTCCAGCGGGCGCTCCGGGCGCTGGTCGGCCTGATCATCCTCGCCTTCATGAGCGTGCTGATGGTGCTGGGCTACCAGTACACCCAGTTCGGCATGGGCCAGGAGACCGCCGCCCTGCAGATCCCGGCGGGCGCCGTCTACCTGGTGATCCCCATCGGGGCCGCCGCCTTCATCCTCCATATGATCGCCATCTTCCGGGAGTACGTGGAGACGGTCCCCAACCAGACCGAGGAGGCGCCGGAGGAGAATGCGGAGGTGCCCTCATGATCACGGTGCTGCTGGTGGTCTTCTTCGTGGGCCTGCTGATCGGCATCCCCGTCGCCCTGGTGATGGGCATCGCCACCCTGGCCGCCCTGCTGGCCGACGGCAGCCTCCCCCTGGTCCTTCTGCCGCAGCGGCTCTTCAGCGGCATCGACTCCTTCCCGATGATGGCAATCCCCTTCTTCATCCTGGCGGCTGATCTGATGACCGGCGGCAAGCTGACCGACCTGCTGATCCACTTCGCGAACTGCCTGGTGGGCCACATTCGGGGCGGCCTGGGCCACGTCAACGTCCTGGTCAGCATGCTCTTCGCCGGCATCAGCGGCTCGGCTCTGGCCGATGCGGCGGGCGCCGGGGCGATCGAGATGACGATGATGCGCAAGGCCGGCTACGACCCGTACTACGCCGGCTCCCTCAGCGCCGCCACGGCGGTGATCGGCCCGATCATCCCCCCCTCCATCCTGATGGTGATCTACGCCCTGACCGACGGGAAGACCACCGTGATGGGCCTCTTCCTGGCCGGCGTGGTGCCCGGGCTGATGCTGGGCGGCGTGCTGATGGCGATGAACCACGTCATCTCCGTCCGCCGGGGCTACCGCTTCGCCTCGGCCCGCCCCTCCCTGCTGGAGATCGTCAAGTCCTTCTTCGGCGCCCTGCCCGCCATGCTGATGCCCCTGATCATCCTGGGCGGCATCCTGGCCGGCATCTTCACCGCCACCGAGGCCGCCGCCGTCGCCGTCGCCTACTCGCTGCTGGTCGGCTTCTTCTGGACCCGGGCACTCACCCTGAAGAACCTGCCCCGGATCGTGCTGCGCAGCGGCATGGTGATCTCCTCGGTGCTGCTGGTGGTCTCCATGGGCACCGCCTTCTCCTTTATCCTCACCTACGCCCAGGTGCCGCAGAAGGTGGCCATGTGGGTGGGCGGGCTGACCGACAACCGGATCCTGATCCTGCTGCTGGTGATGTTGGTCACCCTGATCACCGGCATGTTCGTCGACACCCTTCCCGCCTTGATCATCCTGGTACCGGTGCTCGCCCCGGTGGCGGTCCAGTTCGGCAACCACCCGCTGCAGGTGGCGATGATCATCGTCCTCACCCTGGCGGTCGGCATGCTGACCCCGCCGGTCGCCCCGCTCCTCTTCGTGATCAGCAGCGTCGGCGGACTCAAATTTGAACGGCTCTCCATCTCGGTGCTCCCGCTGCTGGTGGCCGAGATCGTCGTCATCCTCCTGCTCGTCATCTTCCCGGTGCTCAGCACCGGACTGCCCAAGTTGTTGGGCTTCATTCAGTAAGCCGCACGGAAGGGAGGCTCGCTCACAGGGGGGTTCAGGGTCCAGTTTTTGCCCAGCTACCGGTTGTTCCGGGTCGCAAATACCCCGCAGAGGAGAGAGCATGATGCTGCGCAAATCCCGCCTCCTGTTCGCCGTAGCGATTCTGAGCCTGATGGCGCTGATCGGCACCGGCTGCACCAAGGCCACGGAGACCAAGCAGGAGCCCAAGTCCGAGGCGAAGGGCGAGACCGCCGCCCCGGCCCAGAGCGGCGGCACCGCCCCCGCGGCGGCCAAGTCGGTCACCATCCGCTACGCCCACTTCCAGCCCGGGACCATGGACCAGCCGAAGCAGGCGGCCGCCCTGGCCTTCAAGTCCTACGTCGAGGCCAACACCGGCGGCTCCGTCAAGGTCGAGATCTTCCCGGCCAGCCAGCTGGGCGACGCCAACGTCGTCCTGGAGGGGCTGAAGCTGGGCTCCATCCAGATGGGCGTCGTCCATGACGGCCCGATCTCCGCCGTCTACAAGCCGCTGGGCGTCTTCAACCTCCCCTTCCTCTTCAACGGCCAGGGCGAGGCCTGGACCGTCTTCGACAGCGCCTACACCAAGGAGATGGGCGAGGATATGCGCAAGCAGACCGGCATCCGGCTGCTGGCCCTCGCCGACAACGGCATCCGCCACTTCACCAACAGCAAGAAGGAGATCCGGAGCCCCGAGGACATGAAGGGGATGAAGATCCGAATCCAGCCCAGCCCGCTCTATGAGATGCTGGTCAAGGGCACCGGCGCCAGCCCCTCCGCCATCGGCTGGGCCGAACTGCCGGCCGCCCTGCAGCAGGGCGTCGTCGACGGGCAGGAGAACGGCGTCACCAACATCCTGGCCGCCAGCCTCTTCCAGACCCAGAAGTTCATTACCCTGGACGGCCACGTTTACAGCTACCACGCCTACCTGATGAACGACAAGTTCTTCGCCGGCCTGACCCCCGAGCAGCAGAAGGCGGTCCAGGAGGGCGTTGAGCTGGCCAAGTGGATCCACCGCGGCATGACCGCCAACCAGGATATGAACGCCGAGTCGATCCTCTCCGCCAAGGGGATGAAGGTGACCAAGCTGACCCCGGCCGAGATCGAGGCCTTCCGTCAGGCCACCCTGCCCCCCGTCGCCGACTGGATGAAGAAGGAGTACGGCGAGAAGTGGGTCAGCGACCTGCTGAAGACAGTAGAGGCGGTCCGCGGCAAGTAAACCAGGATGGACCGGGAGGGGCACCCCATGGCTTCGATCTCTCGTTATCGAATCGTGATGATCAACGCTCACTACCCCCACTACGAAGCGGAACGGGAGATCCTCGCGCCCCTCGGGGCCGAGCTGGCCCACATCGCCACCGGCGGTGATTCCGCCCGGGTGATCGAGGCGGTTCGGGAGGCTGATGCTGTGCTGGTGCGGGAGACCCCGCTGCCAGCCGGGGCCATCGCGGCGATGAGCCGCTGCCGGGTGATCGTCCGGTACGGGGTCGGGGTCGACAACATCGACCTGGCCGCCGCCCGGGAGCGCCGCATCTTCGTGGCCAACGTGCCCGACTACGGCAGCGAGGAGGTCTCCGACCACGCCCTCGCCCTCCTGATGGCGGTCTCCCGCCGGATCGTCACCCGGGACCGGGCGGTCCGGGGCGGGGCCTGGGGGGTCGGTCCCCGGGAGCCGGTCTACGGCTTCCGGGGCCGGACCCTGGGGATCATCGGCTACGGCCGGATCGGGCGGGCCTTCCACCGGAAGGCCGCCCCCCTCGGCTTCGGCCGGACCCTGGTCCACGACCCCTACCTCGCCGCCGCCCCCGAGGGGGTGGAACCGGTGGGGCTGGAAAGGCTCTGCCGGGAATCGGACGTGATCTCGATCCACAGCCCGCGCACCGCCGAGAACTACCACCTGATCAGCGCCCCCCAGATCGCCCTGATGAAGCCCAACGCCATCCTGGTCAACACCGGCCGGGGCGGGCTGATCGACGAGGAGGCCCTGGCGGCGGCGCTGGCCGAGGGGCGGATCTTCGGCGCCGGGCTTGATGTCTTCGAATCCGAGCCCCCGGATACCACCCACCCGCTGTTCGGCCTGAGCAACGTGATCCTGACCGACCACACCGGCTGGTACTCGGAGGAGTGCCTCTACGATCTACAGACGAAGGCTGCTCAGGAGGTTGCCCGGGTGCTGACCGGGGAACGCCCGCGCTCCTGGGTCAACCGCTGGGAGGACTAAACGTGCAATCCCATGGAGCGACGAAAACGTTGGCAAGGCTCACAGCCCTGGGCGTCATCCCGGTGGTCCGGGTCCAGACCCCGGAGGCGGCACGTCGGGCCGTGGGCGCCCTGGTGGAGGCCGGCTTCACCACCGCGGAGATCACCATGACCGTGCCGGGCGCCCTGGAGCTGATCCAGGAGCTCTCCGGCAGGCCGGACCTGCTGGTCGGGGCCGGCACCGTGCTGGACCTCCCGACGGCGGAGGCCAGCATCCGGGCGGGCGCCCGGTACCTGGTGACGCCCTGCCTGGTGGAGGGCGTGCCGGAGCTGTGCCGGGAGGCGGATCTGCTCTGCATCACCGGGGCGCTCACCCCCACCGAGATCCTGACCGCCTGGCGGCAGAAGAGCGGGGCGGTGAAGGTCTTCCCGGTGGACTCGATGGGCGGCCCCGCCTACCTGCGGGCGCTGAAGGCCGTCTTCCCGACCATTCCCCTGATCCCCACCGGCGGGGTCAAGCTGGAGAGCGTCGGCGAGTACCTCAAGGCCGGCGCGGTCTGCGTCGGGGCCGGCAGCGACCTGGTCAGCCCGGCGCTGCTGGAGCAGGAGGATGCGCAGGCGATCACCGTCATCGGCCGGATGTACCTGCAGGCGGTGGAGACCGCCAGGCGAGGAGGATGACCCTGTGGACAGGAAGGAACTGATCGAACGGATGCGGTTTGTGGCCACCGCCTCGGTGGCCGATGCCGTCGACCAGGTGGTCGGTCGGCGGGGCTACATGGACCACGAGATCCGCCCCCGGATCAACGAGCGGAAGATCGTCGGACCGGCGGTGACCGTCAAGGAGGTCCCCACCGACGAGAAGCTGCCCCCCAGCCACGCCCTGGAGGCGATCGACACCTCTCCCGAGGGCTCGATCGTGGTGATCGGGCTGGAGGGGAGCGACAGGAACGTGGCGGTCTGGGGCGGTCTGATGACCGCCGGGGCCGTGGCCAACAACCTGGCCGGCGCCATCCTGGACGCCGGGGTCCGGGATGTGACCGAGATCAAGCGGGACTTCGGCTTCCCCGTCTTCTCCCGCTCCATCTCCCCCGGCACCACCGTCGGGCGGTACAAGACCGAGGCGCTGAACGTGCCGGTCCTCTGCGGCGGGATCTGGGTCAACCCGGGCGATATCATCGTCGCCGATGCCGATGGGGTGGTGGTGGTGCCCGCCGAGCACGCCGAGGAGGTGCTGGCCAAGGCGCAGGAGATCGACCAGCGGGAGGCGGAGCAGACCCGGCTGATCAAGGCGGCCAAGTCGCTGCGCGAGGGCATCGCCCGCTACAACCGGATCTAAACGGAGGGTGCATATGGACATCCTGGCTATGGGTGAGCCGATGATGGAGTTCAGCGAGGTGGCGGATCCGGTCCGCGGCCGGGTCTACCTGCCCGGGTTCGGCGGCGACACCTCCAACTTCGCCGTCGCTGCGGCCCGCCAGGGGGCGAAGGTGGGCTACCTGACCCGGGTCGGCGCCGACGCCTTCGGCGACGAGTTCCTGAAGCTCTGGCAGGCCGAGGGAATCGCCACCGACCTGGTGGTCCGGGACCCCGCGGCCCCCACCGGCATCTACTTCATCACCCACACCGCGAAGGGTCACCAGTTCACCTACTACCGGAAGGGCTCGGCCGCCAGCCGGATCCGTCCGGAGGAGCTGCCCGAAGAGGCGCTGGCCAACCTCCGCCTCCTGCACGTCTCGGGGATCAGCCAGGGGATCAGCGAGTCCAGCTGCGACGCCGTGCTGCGGGCGATCGAGGTCGCCCGGGGCCACGGGGCGCTGATCTCCTACGACCCGAACCTGAGGCTGAAGCTCTGGCCGCTGCCCCGGGCGCGGGCGGTGATCCACGCCACCGCGGAGCAGGCCGACATCTTCCTGCCCAGCCTGGAGGATGCCCAGCAGCTGACCGGCCAGACCGACCCCGACCGGATCATCGACCGCTACCTGGCCCTGGGGATCAGGCTGATCGCCCTGAAGCTGGGGAGGGAGGGCGTCCTGGTGGCCACCCCCACCACCCGGGAGCGGGTGGCCGGCTACAGGGTGGCGACGGTGGATGCCACCGGCGCCGGCGACACCTTCGACGGCGCCTTCGTCACCCAGCTGCTCCGGGGCGCCCCCCCGGCCGAGGCCGCCCGCTACGCCAACGCCGCCGCCGCCCTCTCCACGACGGGATACGGGGCGGTAGCCCCGATCCCGACCCGGGAGCAGGTCGAGGCCTTCCTGAGGGAGCAAGCATAAGCAAGGGCCGCCGGCGTTGCCGGCGGCCCGATTAGTTCGATGCCCTTCTGTCATGCCGAGAAGTGGAGCCATTTTCTTCGCCACGGATGACACGGATTACACGGATTAAAACCAATACATTACAACAATGTGGGCCGCCCCTTTGGTCAGTGGTGCTGGTGCGGAACACCGCGCAATAGTGGTATCTGCATTTTCCCGTGTAACCACCATGGTGCGGTGCTTCGCACCAGCACCCCTGATGAAAAGGGTCAAACCCCATCATTGTAAGTTTTATGCCTTCATCCGTGTAATCCGTGTAACCACCATGGTGCGGTGCTTACGCACCAGCACCACCCATGAAAAGGGTACGAACCCCATCGTTGTAAGTTTTCATGTCTTCATCCGTGTAATCCGTGTAATCCGTGGCCGTCATTTTCAGGGGAATCCGTGGCCATTATTTTCCGTGTAACCACCATGGTGCGGTGCTTCGCACCAGCACCACCCATGAAAAGGTACGAACCCCATCATTGTCCATGTTCTGTCTTCATCCGTGTAATCCGTGTAATCCGTGGCCGTCATTTTCAGGGGAATCCGTGTAGAGGGGCCCAACCCCTGGCTAGACCCCCAACAATGCCTCGCCGATCCGGCGGAAGAGCGGGGCGGCGTAGAGGCCGCCCGCCTGGCCGTCCTCGATCAGGACCACGATCACGTAGCGGGGTTGGCGGGCCGGCACCCAGCCGGCGAACCAGGCGTGGGTGACCGGGCGGCCCTCCCGGGCCGTCTCGGCCGAGCCGGTCTTCCCTGCCGCCCCGAACCGCTCCAGCCAGGCCGCCCGGCCGGTCCCCTGCCCCCGGGGGTCGGTGACCGCCCCCAGCGCCTCCTGCACCTCGCGGGCGGTCTCCGGGCTGATCACCCGCTGGGGGCGCTCGGCGGGGGGCGGCTGATCCATCACCACACCGGACGGGTCCCGCACCGCCGTCACCAGCCGGACGGGCGGCAGCACGCCCCCGTTGGCCAGCGCCGCGTAGGCCCGGGCCACCTGCAGCGGGGAGGCCATCAGCCCCGCCTGGCCGAAGCTGAACTGGGCCACATCGCCGCCGTAGGGCAGCGCCGGCAGGGGCGCCACGGGCTCCTCCGCCCCGGGGTAGAGGCCTGTGGGCCGGTCCAGGCCGAAGCGGCGGGCCGCCTCCAGCAGTTCCGTCCGCCCCAGCCGCTCATAGCCGATCTGGATGAAGGCCACGTTGCAGGACCAGGCGATCGCCTCCTGCAGCCGGACGCTCCCGTGCGCCTTCCCGCCGGCGTCCCGGAAGGAGAGCTTCCCCAGGTCGTAGTGGCCCTGGCACTCGAAGCGCTCCTCCGGCGTCACCCGCTCCTGCTCCAGCGCCCAGGCCGCCACCAGCGGCTTGAAGACCGAGCCCAGCTCGTAGGGGATCAGGGCCCGGTTGGTCTGGTCGCCTGTCCCCTCCCGCTGGTTGAGCTGCGGCCGGGAGGCGATGGCCAGCGGCTCCCCGGTCTGAACATCCAGCACCACCACCGCCCCCCGGAGCGGGCCCCCCACCGGGTGGAAGGTCCGGTCCATCGCCGCCTCCACCGCCCCCTGGACCCCTGCGTCCAGGGTGGTGAAGAGGTCGTAGGGCTGCTTCCCCGCCGGATCCCGGGGCTCCACCCGCCGGATCCCCTCGGGGAAGAGAGGCCTGCCCCGCCCGTCGAAGGCGGCCAGGTAGTGGGGTACGTTCCGGCCGTACAGCTGCTGCTCAAAGGCCGCCTCCAGCCCCAGCTTGCCGCCCTGCCGGTCGCTGGCGAAGCCCACCAGGTGCCGGGCCAGCGACCCGTGCCCGTACCGCTGCCCGGTGGGCCCCACCACGATCCCCGGCAGGCCCAGCGCCCGCACCTGCTCCGCCTGGCGGGCGGTCAGGCTCTCCCCCACCCACCCCGGCTCCCGGGTGGAGCGGGCATACGCCAGCACCTGCGCCAGCTGCGCGGGGGAGAGCAGCCGGGCCAGCTGCCGCTCCACCGCCTCCAGGTCGCCCATCAGCCGGGGAAAGAGCCCCACCCCGAAACTGGAGGCCGGGTCGGTCAGCACCACCCCGTTCCGGTCCAGGATCCGCCCCCGCCGCATCTGCAGCGGCAGCGCCTGGGTCCGCTGGCTGTGGACCGCCTCCACCAGCTCCTGGTGCCGCCCGATCTGGTAGCCGTAGAGCCGGTATCCCAGCCCGCTGAAAAGCAGGAGCGCCACCACGCTGAGCCAGAGGATCCGCTGGGCCATTCTGACACGCATACGAAAACACCTCGGGGGTTACCTTGCCCCGAGGTGCCTCCTTTTATGCGTTATGTCACACTACTTCCGGGCGTTGGCCTCCGCCCGCGCCACGTTCTCGTTGTGCTCATCCAGCGTCCGGCCGAAGTAGTGCTCCCCCGTGCCGTCCGCCTTGGCCACAAAGTAGTAGTAGTCGTGCTCCTCCGGGAAGAGCACCGCCCGGATCGAGTCCTCCCCCGGCGCCGCGATCGGCCCCGGCGGCAGCCCGCCGTACCGGTAGGTGTTGTACGGGGAGTCCACCTCCAGGTGGCTGTAGAGCAGCTGCTCGCCGCGGGGCAGCCCCAGGGCGTAGTAGACGGTGGGGTCGGCCTGCAGCGGCATCTCCACCTCCAGCCGGTTCAGGTAGACCCCGGCGATGGCGGGCCGCTCCTGCGCCACCCGAGCTTCGGTCTCCACGATGGAGGCCAGGGTGACCACCTGGTGGATGGTCAGGTTCAGCTCCCGGGCCCGCTGCTTCAGCTCCTCGGTCCAGACCTGCTCGAAGCGGTCGAACATCATCCGGACGATCTCTTCGGGCGTGGCGCTCTGCCGGTATTCATAGGTGGCCGGAAAGAGGTAGCCCTCCATCGGCTCTGCCAGCTCCACCCCCTCCGGCAGGTGCGGGTTGCCGGCCGCCAGCGCCCGGGCGGCGGCCAGGAACTGCTCCCGGGTCATCACCCGCTTCTCCGCCAGCAGGTCGGCCATCATGGCGATGGTCAGCCCCTCGGGCACGGTGAAGCGGTGGACCCGGACGGAGCCCTGGGTCAGGTGCTGCAGGATCAGCTCAGGGGTCATCGAGGGGGAGAGCTGGTACTCTCCCGAGAGCAGCTTCGCGTCCAGTTGGCGGTAGCGTACGTAGTAGCGAAAGACGGTCGGATCCTTGATCAGCCCCTGCTCAAACAGGAGGTTGGCCACGTCGGCGGTGGTGACCCCCGACGGGATCTCTACCCAGATCAGCTCCTGTGCGGCGGGATCGACCGGTCCGAGCCTGGCCGCCAGCCAGCGCTGTCCCCCGAAGGCTGCTGCACCCAGCAGCCCCAGCAGGAGCAGAAGCACCAGAGCGGCACGGCTGAATCCCCTAGCGACCTGCGCCAACCTCCGACCTCCTCAACTCCTTCATCCTGCCATCGAACCACGTCACACCTGTTTTATTCGACACGAAAAAGGAGCCCTCCTGTTCGGGTGGGCTCCCTGATCGCTACTTCTCTTCCTCGAAGGCTTCCTCGTCCAGAAGCTCTTCCCAGGCCTCGGCGACCCGCTCGAACTCTTCCTCATTCTCGATCTCGACGAGGATGTCCTCACCGTTTTCCTGATCGATCCGGAGGATGACCGCTTCCTCCTCCTCCTCCTCGCCGTGGAGGGGCAGGAGAATCGCGTAGTCCTTCTCATCGACCTTAATTACCTGAACAATTGAAAACTCATGCTCGTTGCCTTCCTCATCGGTAAGGACGATGACTTCCTCATCGTGATCGTGCTCATGCCCTTCGTGCTGGTGGCTCACCGAGATCACCCCGATCCACAGGATACCCCCATTTTACTGGAGGCTCGTTTCCATGTCAAACTTCGTCAGTCTGGGCCGGCGCCCTTTTCCGGGCGGCCAGACCGTCCAGGTAGCCCTGCAGGATCACAGCCGCAGCCATCTTGTCGATCACCTGTTTCCGCTTCGCCCGGCTCACGTCCGCCTCCAGCAGGATCCGCTCCGCCGCCATGGTGGTCATCCGCTCGTCCCAGGCCTCCACCGGCAGGTTCGAGTGCTCGGCCAGCCGCGCCATGAACTCCCGGGTCAGCTCGGCACGGGGGCCATAGGTGCCGTTCATGTTGCGGGGCATGCCCACCACCCAGCGCTCCACCCGGTACTGCCGGGCGATCTCGCTGAGGCGGGTCAGGTCCTGCTGGAGCGACCGGCGCCGGATCACCTCCAGCCCCTGGGCGGTCCAGCCCATCTCATCGGAAAGGGCCACGCCTATGGTCTTATCCCCCACATCGAGGCCACCGATACGCAGCTTGCTCACCTCCCGGGTTCTGGTGCGGGTGCGCGGGGCCGGAGGAGCTGGGCCAGCGCAATTCCGCTCAGGAAGCCGTTGATATGGGCCCAGAAGGCGACCGTCTGGGTCATGTCCCGCAGCCAGAGCGGCGCCAGGCCGCTGGCCAGCTGGACGACGAACCAGAGCCCCAGGTAGGCCCAGGCCGGGACCCGGATCGCCGGGACAAAGAGGCCGATGGGGACCAGGGTCAGGACGCGGGCTCGGGGAAAGGCGAGGATGTACCCGCCCAGCACCCCGGCCACCGCCCCCGAGGCGCCGATGGTCGGGACATCCGAGGTCGGGTTGGCCAGGATGTGGGCGATGTTGGCCAGCAGCCCGCAGAGCAGGTAGAAGGCGATGAACCGCCCCCGCCCCAGCCTGTCCTCGATGTTGTCGCCGAAGACCCAGAGGTAGAGCATGTTGCCCACCAGGTGGCCCCAGGAGCCATGCAGGAAGACGGAACTGAACATGGTCACCAGGGGCCAGCCCCCGGTTGCCAGCCAGACCGCCGGGTCCAGCACATCGGTGGGGACCACGGCGAAGGTGCGGATCAGGGCCATCGCCGCTGCCGGGCTGCTCGCCTCCAGCAGGAAGACCAGCAGGTTGAGCAGGACGAGGGCCGGGGTGACCCAGGCCCGGCGCCGGGTGCGGGGACTGTCACGCAGTGGAAAGACCATGACCAATTCCTCCCGGAGTTTACCGCGAAGCGGACGGCTTGTAAATAGCATATCTCACCCGGCGGCGACTCACTCTATGGGGGAGAACGGAGGTGTTCTGCGTGAAACTGCGTGAGTTGATGACCCAGAATGTGCGCACCTGCCGCCAGGATTCCCAGCTGACCGATGTGGCCCGGATCATGGCCGAGGTCAACTGCGGCTGCGTCCCCGTGGTGGAGGGAGAGCGGGTGGTCGGGGTGATCACCGACCGGGACATCGTCCTGCGGGCGGTGGCCGAGGGGCGGGATATCCGCACCACCCCGGTGAAGGAGTGCATGACCACCCCGGTGATCACCGCCGCCCCCGACATGGATGCCCACCGGGCCGCTGAGCTGATGGCTGCAAAGCAGATCCGCCGCCTCTGCGTGGTGGATGGCGAGCGGCTGGTGGGCATCGTCGCCCTGGGCGACATGGCCACCGAACGGATCCATGTGGATGAGGCGGGCAAGGCGCTCTCCGACATCTCCGTGCCCTCCCGCCCGGGGGCGCACTAGCCCCTTCCCATGGAGGAGATCCTGAAGCTGCTCTGGCACGTGCCGACGGTGATGGTGGTCCTGCTGGTGGCCGGGCTGCTGATGGGACAGCGGCACGTGGGGGAGCTCTCGGTCTTCGACCTGCTGACCGGCATCGCCATCGGGGCGGTGGCGGGCGCCGGCGTGGTCGACCCCGACCTCCCCCACCTTCCCGTCCTCTTTGTGATCCTGGCGCTGGCGCTCCTCCACTGGGTCTTCACCTGGGCGGTGAAGCGCTGGCCCCGCCTTGGCCGGGCGACCACCTTCGAGCCGGTGGTGGTGGTCCAGGATGGCAAGCCGGTCGGCAGCGCCATGAGCCGGATCCAGCTCACCCTCTCCGACCTGCTCCCCCTCCTGCGGGAGAAGGAGATCTTTGACATCCGGGAGGTCCGGTACGGGGTGATGGAGCCGGACGGGAAGCTGACGGTGATCAAGTCGGACTACCCCTCGCAGAAGAGCCTCAACCCCGCCGTGATCGTTGACGGCTATGTGGAGGAGCGGGTGCTCCGCTCCCTGGGCTGGGACCGTGCCCGCCTGCTGGCGGAGCTGGAGCGGCAGGGGCACAGCGAGATCGACCGGATCTTCCTCGCCACCCTGAGCGAGGCGGGAGAGCTCTACGTGGTCCCCCGCGGGGATGAACCCCGCCCGCCCCTCATCCGCCATTGAGCGAGGCCAGCCTACGCCTGAGGCTGGCCTTCTGTCTGGGCGGCGCCCGTCTGCGCCTCCCCCTGGCTGTGCAGGGCCGAGTCGATCTGGGCAATCGCCTTGATCGACGGCTGCATCCCCCGGTTCAGCTCCATGGTGGTGTTGCACCGGGCGCCCGGCCCCTTCTCCAGCACCGCGATGGCGGCCCGCGGGTCGACGTGATCCCCGCAGGTGAAGGCGTCCACCGCCGCGTAGCCCAGCTCGGGCCAGGTGTGGACCGCCAGGTGTGACTCGGCCAGGATCGCCACCCCCGAGACGCCGTGAGGCTGGAAGCGGTGGACGTGGATGCTGAGCAGCGTCGCCCCGGACTCCCGGGCCCCCTGCTCCAGCAGGCGGCGCACCATCGCCTCATCGTCGACGGCCGCCCGGTCGCAGAAGCTGAGCTCCGCCAGCACCTGGCGCCCCATCTGATAGAGCATCATCCGCCCCCCTCTCTCCCGCTATTCTGCCCCGCCCGTCCCGGCCCATGCAGAGCCGCCCTCGGTCAGCCCCACCTGCGGTCGGTCACCCTACCCTCCTCCGCCCGCATAACATAGCGTGGGGTGCGTCTGCAGATGCGCCCCCCGTGCCCCGGCATCCAGAGGGGGCAGAGCGGAGGTGCCAGGATGTTCGACTGCTTTGCGACCCTGAACTGCGACACCGAGTTCCGGGTGCCGCCCGACTGCCTGCGGGAGGGTGAGGTGAGCTGCCGGGTAGTCCGGGCCGAGTGTGACGTGGTGGACGTATGGGACCACTGGGTCACCATCAAGGTCCGGCTGCTGCTGAAGATCACCATCCGATCCGGGGAGCTGGTCTGCCGTTTCTTCAAGGAGATCATCCTGAAGGAGAGCGTCTGGCTGGAGCCCGGCACCTGGATCAAGGACTGCGACGTGGTGGCCGCCGCTTGCCGCTGTGTCCTGCATCGCGGGAGGCTCCACTGCAACCTGACGGTCAAGGTGGAGTTCCGGCTGAAGAAGAAATGGCATGACCCCTGCTGCTGGGATCGCTGTGACGACTGGTCAGGGGCGTGCGACTGGGAGGAGGACTGGGTCTGGACCCGCAGGGAGAGGCGGGAGCAGAAGGTGCAGGTCTGCCGGCCCAAGCTGGTCCACTGCAGGCCCGACCCCTGCCGCCGCTTCCACGCTTGAAGAAGAACGGCAAGGGCCGGGGCAGTCAAGCCCCGGCCCGAATTTGTTTCTTTGCCACGGATTCCCCTGAAAATGACGGCCACGGATTACACGGATTACACGGATGAAGACATGAAAACTTACAATGATGGGGTTCGTGCCCTTTTCATCAGGGGTGCTGGTGCGAAGCACCGCACCATGGTGGTTACACGGATTACACGGATAAATACATGAAACAAATAATAACAGAGCTTAAGTGGTACTGGTGCGAAGCACCGCACCACGGTGGTTACACGGATAAAGACATGAAATCGACAATGATGGGGTTCGTACCCTTTTCATCCTTGGTGCTGATGAGGCGTACGGATGATCGCACACCAGCGGATGAAACGGGTGCAGCCCACATGATCACAATGTCTTTGTATGAATCCGTGTAATCCGTGTAATCCGTGGCAACATCTTATCCCTGGTCCACCTGCTTCTCCAAATAGCTGCGCACCAGCTCCTCGAGCAGTTCGTCCCGCTCGATTCGCCGGATCAGGTTGCGCGCCCCCTGGTGGCTGGTGATGTAGGTGGGATCACCGGAGAGCAGGTAGCCCACGATCTGGTCGATCGGGCTGTACCCCTTCTCCTTCAGAGCTGCGTGGACCTTGCGCAGCACCTCGCCAGGGTTCCGGTCTTCCGGCCGGTTTCGCCAGTAAACGGTCTTGTCGCTCATCTCGGGCATATCGGAACACCGCCCCTCCATAGAGGTGGCCCCCGGGGGCCACGGCTGCGATTCGGTCTTATGGATATTCGCTCCGGTCCCGCCGGAATCCTCTTGACTCACACCCGGCCCGAGACCCGCCATCATTCTTCCCGCTCCGCCGCCGGGCCATGCCCCGGCTAGAGCAGAACCCGCCGCTCCCGCTCCCGGGCGGCGAACTCCTCCCGGGTGATGCCCATCACCAAAATATCGTACCAGCGGCTCCCCCGCAGGAGCGCCTGCCGGCGGACCCCCTCCCGGACGAAGCCCACCTTCTCGTAGCTCCGGATCGCCCGGTGGTTGAACTCGAAGACGTGGAGCTCCACCCGGTGCAGGTCCATCGGCCCGAAGGCCTCCCGCAGCGCCAGCCGCAGGGCATCGGAGCCGTAGCCCCGCCCCCAGTAGCTCCGGTCGCCGATGAAGATCGTCAGCATGGCGCTCCGGTTCCGCTCGCTGATCCGCCAGAGGCGGACCACCCCGATGAACCGCTCCCGCTCGTCCACAATCGCCCATTCGGGCCGGCCCGAGAGGGCGGAGAGCCAGAGGGAGGCGGCCAGGGCCAGCGGTCCCGGCACCGGGCCGGACTTCTCCTCGTAGAGCAGGTGGCCCACCTCCGGGTCCACCATGAAGCGATGGAGGGCGCCTGCGTCACCGGGCCGCAGGGGTCGAATCCCCGCCTTCTCGCCCCACAGGATGCCCCCCATCGCCCAACCTCCTCATCGTGCCTGCTGCAGCATCTCTCTTCGACCCGGCCTAGGCGCCCACCTGCTCGCCCACCAGCCGGAGGACGGCGTTCAGCGCCTCGCCCAGCTTCTCGGGGTTCTTGCCGCCGGCGGTGGCCATGTCGGGCCGCCCGCCGCCGCCGCCGCCGCAGATCTGGGCGACCCCCTTGATCAGGTTGCCGGCATGGACCTTGCCCGCCAGATCCCTGGTAACCGCCGCCACCAGGTTGACCTTATCGGGTCCGGCCACGGCGCCCAGGACGACGACCCCCGAGCCCAGCTTCTCCCGGATGGCGTCGGTCATGTTCCGCAGATCGTCCATGGTGGCCACCGGGGCGGTGCCCGCCACCACCTTGATCCCGCCGACCTCCTTCGCCCTCGCCAGCAGGGTGTCAGTCTCGCCGGCGGCCAGCTTGGCCCGGAGCTGCTCCAGCTCCTTCTCCAGCTCCTTGATCCGGCCCCGGAGCTGCTCCTGCGCCTCCGCCTGCTTCTCCTGCTGCTCCGCCAGGTGGCGGATGACGGCGCTGCCGGTCAGCGCCTCGATCCGGCGGACCCCGCCGCCGATGCCCGACTCGGAGATGATCTTGCAGTACTGGATCTGGCTGACGTTCTTGACGTGGCAGCCGCCGCAGAGCTCCCGGGACCAGCCGTCGCCCACGGTGACCACCCGGACCACGTCGCCGTACTTCTCGCCGAAGAGCGCCATGGCGCCCAGCGCCCTGGCCTCATC
The DNA here is from genome assembly GCA_049324875.1 of Bacillota bacterium. Classification (GTDB taxonomy): domain Bacteria; phylum Bacillota; class Sulfobacillia; order Symbiobacteriales; family Symbiobacteriaceae; genus JAWLHU01. The sequence continues at coordinate 43,149 of JBMONC010000073.1, read as the reverse complement.
CAGCGGCATCTCCCGCCAGGAGACCTCCTCCGCCCGCTCGATCTCGCCGTTGATGATCGCCTCCACCGCCTCGATCTGCTCGGGGGTCATGGGGCCGGTGTGGGCGAAGTCGAAGCGGAGCCGGTCGGGGGCGACCAGGGAGCCCGCCTGCCGGACGTGGCTGCCCAGCACCTCCCGGAGCGCCTTGTGGAGCAGGTGGGTGGCGGTGTGGTTCTTCTGGATCGCCAGGCGGCGCTCCTCGTCGACGCCGGCGGTCACCGCCTGCCCCGCCTCCAGGAAGCCCTGCTTGACCGAGGCGACGTGCAGGAAGTGGCCGGAGGGCAGCTTGCGGCAGTCCTCCACCTCCACCAGCAGGCCCGGGGCGGTCAGCGTGCCGGTGTCGCCCACCTGACCGCCACCCTCGGCGTAGAACGGGGTCTGGTCCAGCACCAGCACCACGGAGGAGCCGGCGCCGGCGCCGGAGGGGTTCCCCTCCTCGTCGAAGACCGCCAGCACCCGGGCCTCGGCGGTCAGGGTGGAGTAGCCCAGGAAGCGGGTCGGCTCCAGATCGCCCAGGGAGGAGGCGATCTTGGTCAGCGACTCGGCCATGTAGGAGACGTCCCGCGCCGCCCGGGCCCGGGCCTTCTGCTCCGCCATGGCGGCCTGGTAGCCCGCCTCATCCACCGAGAAGCCCTGCTCCCGGGCCACGTCCCGGACGATGTCCAGCGGGAAGCCATAGGTGTCGTAGAGGACGAAGGCATCCTGGCCCGAGACCACCGCCCTGCCGTCCTGCCGCATGTTCCGCAGGATCTCGCCCAGCCGCTCCATCCCCTGCTCCAGGGTGCGGAAGAAGCGCTCCTCCTCCCGGCGCAGCTCGTCGGCGATGGCGGGCAGGTTCTCCCGCACCTCGGGGTAGGCGTCGCCCATCACATCGGCCACCGCCTCCGCCACCTTGTGGATGAAGGGGCCCGTGAAGCCCAGGGAGCGGCCGAAGCGGACCGCCCTCCGTAGGATCCGGCGCATCACATAGCCCCGGCCCTCGTTGGAGAAGCGGACGCCGTCGGCGATCAGGAAGGTGCAGCAGCGGGTGTGGTCGGCGATCACCCGGAAGGGGACCGCCTCCGGCCCCTCCTTGTAGGTCTTGCCCGAGAGCTCGGCGATCTTGGCGAAGATCGGCTGCCAGAGGTCGATCTCCCAGTTGGACCAGACCCCCTGCATCACCGTCGCCATCCGCTCCAGCCCCAGGCCGGTGTCGACGCCGGTCCGCTCCAGGGGGACCAGCCCCTCGGGGGTCTGGTTGAACTGCATGAAGACGTTGTTCCAGAACTCCCGCCAGCGGTCGCAGCCGCAGGTGGCGATGGAGCAGCCGTCCGGGTGGTCGCAGGAATGCTCGGCGCCCATGTCCCAGAAGATCTCCGAGCAGGGGCCGCAGGGGCCGGTGTCGCCCATCCGCCAGAAGTTGTCCTTCTCCCCCAGCCGGATGATCCGGTCGGCGGGGACCCCCACCTGCTTGTGCCAGATCTCGAAGGCCTGGTCGTCGTCCTTGTAGATGGTGACCCAGAGCCGGTCGGTGGGCAGCCCCAGCCACTGCGGATCGGTGATGAACTCCCAGGCGTAGGCCAGGGCCAGGTCCTTGAAGTAGTCGCCGAAGCTGAAGTTGCCCATCATCTCGAAGAAGGTGTGGTGCCGGGCGGTGAAGCCGACCTCCTCCAGGTCGTTGTGCTTGCCGCCGGCCCGGACGCACTTCTGGGCGGTCACCGCCCGGACGTACTCCCGCTTCTCCAGGCCCAGGAAGGTGTCCTTGAACTGGTTCATGCCGGCGTTGGTGAAGAGCAGGGTCGGGTCGCCGTGGGGCACCAGGGAGGAGCTGGGGACATGGGTGTGCCCCTTGGACTTGAAGAACTCGATGAAGGCCGTCCGGATCTCGTTGCCCGACATGTACTTGGGCATCTGTGGAAACCTCCTTTGTGGATGGCAAGGTGATCGGCGACGGGCAGGCGTGGGGGGAGTCGGAGAGGATGCGCCCTTCCTCCCCCGGCGAGGTCGCCGATCGGCAATCCGGGGCAGAGCCGGTCGTGGCGACACGGCGGCACGATCGGCGACGGGTATACCCGAGGCGTGGGGGGTGTCGGGGGGAGGATGCGCTCTTCCTCCCCCGGCGAGGTCGCCGATCGGCAATCCGGGGCAGAGCCGATCGTGGCGACACGGCGGCACGATCGGCGACGGGTATACCCGAGGCGTGGGGGGTGTCGGGGGGAGGATGCGCTCTTCCTCCCCCCGACTGCAATAAAAGAGCCCACGCCACCGACGCTCATGTCGCGTCAGGGGCGAGGGCCTGCTGCCTTCGCGGTACCACCCTGATTGGACCGGCCCTGCGGCCGTTCCATCTCGGTCCAGTGATATCGGCATGGGGGCCGTCCCAGCCTCCGCTCTCGCTTCGGTGGGCCCCTCGGGGGTGGCTCCGATCCTGCCGTGCGCAGGCGCCCTTTCAGCCGGTGGGGCGCCCTCTCTTGGCGTGGCTCCGGATCGTACTTCCCGTCATCGGGTTGCGCTTACCAGTTACCAAGGAGTATACCGAGTTGGATGAAGGTGTGTCAAGGCGATTCGGCAGGGGAGT
>JBMONC010000073.1:0-40453 GCA_049324875.1 Bacillota bacterium | reverse complement strand
CGCCTCGATGGAGAGGCCGGGCGCCAAGGCCCGGAAGCGCTCCCCCTGCTCCACCGCGGGCCGGACCGGCAGGCGGAGCGTCAGCCTCCGCCCCTCCGCCCCCGGCTCCTCCAGGCAGAGCCCCTCCAGCTGCACCCGCAGCCCATCCGGTCCCAACGCCCCGCAGCGGGTGGTGTGGAGCCGGACGCCATCGCCCAGGTTCAGCACGCTCCGCGGGTCCCACATCACCCCGAAGACGGTCGGCGGCAGGCTGATCTCCACCTGGACCCCCGGCCCTTCCCGAAGCTGGGCCAGCAGCCCGGCCACCCGCTCCCGGCGCTCCCGCTCCAGCCGCTCCTCCTCGTCGAGGATCGGGCGGAAGGCCTGCTCCTCCAGCACCTGGCTGACCGGGGGCAGGGGCTCCGCCACCGCCGCCCTCACCAGCCCCTCCAGGGTGGCGCCGCCACGGGCGAACCGCTCCTGCCAGCCGGCCATCAGCCGGTCCAGGATCAGGGCGAGCGCCGCCCCGGTGTAGTAGAACCGCTGGTAGCCGGCCCACTTGCCCCCGCGGCTGCAAGCGGCCAGCCGCTCCCGCAGCTCGGCCACCGGCAAGCCCGCCCGCACCTCGATGTAGGTGGGCGTCCCCTCGTTGTACTCCACGAACCGCTCATAGCCCACCAGCTCCGCCAGCCCCCGCCGGTTGAGCCGCCCGTGCCGGTGGCGCCGGACGGAGAGGAAGGCGGACACCGCTCCCTCCCCGCCCGCCAGGGCGGCCGAGAGGAGCCGGTTCTCCACGATGGCCAGGGCGTTGTTGGGCGGGTCGTTCTCCGGGTAGCGGCCCATCGCCTCCAGCATCCGCGGCCCGTCCCAGCCGGGGTGGGGCAGCGCCTCCTGCTGAAAGACGTGGAACGCCTCGTGCAGCAGCAGGCGACCAAAGCGGTCCGGATCGGTCAGCGGCTCGGTCGGGAGCATCACCAGCGCCGAGAGAGCGCCGGCCACCTCCTGGGCGGTGTTGGCCATCATCTCCGGGAGCACCGGCCCCCGGAAGAGGGGGCGGCCCGCCACCTCCCCATCCGGCGAAAAGCCCTCCGGCGGGGAGGGATGGCCCAACAGGTAGGCCTCCCCGCCCCCGTGCAGAACCAGCGGGACCCGCTCCGGCCGGAAGCCGGGCCAGAGCACCGCCTCCGATGCCAGCTGGCAGGCCCGCTCCACCGCCTGAACCAGATTGACCGGCAGTGCCATCGATACCACGCTCCTCTCCCGCGATGCGCTACTCGGCGGCGGCCACCCGGTAGAGGGCGCCCGACCGGTCGATCACATAAAGCTCTCCCGCCTCATCCTCCCCGATGGCGGGGATGTTCAGGCCGCTCTCCAGGAGCAGGCTGACCGACCAAACCCCGCCCTGGTTGCGCAGCCCCCAGATCTTGCCCGAGCAGAAGTCGGCGTACAGGTAGACCCCGGTCAGCTCCAGGTGCCGGCGCCCCCGGTAGACGTACCCCCCGGTCACCGAGCAGCCCCCCTCCCGGTGGGTGTACTCGGCCACGGGGAAGACGGCCCCCGGCGCCTCCACCGCCGAGGCATAGCGCCTGGAGCCCTCATAGGCCTTCCAGCCATAGTTCTCCCCGCCCCGGCTGGCGGCGGGCTGCCGGTTGATCTCCTCGATCTCGTTCTGCCCCACATCGGCGATCCAGAGGTCGCCGGTCACCCGGTCGAAGCTGATCCGCCAGGGGTTCCGCAGCCCGTAGGCCCAGATCTCATCCCGCCCCGGCCTGCCGACGAAGGGGTTGCTCGCCGGGATCCGGTAGCTGCCCGCCGTGCCCACATCGATCCGGAGGATCTTGCCCAACAGGCTCTCCAGGTTCTGCGCCCGGTTGCCGGGGTCCCCGCCGGAGCCGCCGTCCCCCAGGGCGATGTAGAGATAGCCGTCCGGCCCGAAGAGGATCGTGCCGCCGTTGTGGTTGGCGTAGGGCTGCTCGACGGTCAGCAGCACCTCCTCCGAGGCGGGATCGCCCTTGCCCGGGTCCCGTGCCGACCGGCGGAACCGGGAGATCACCGTCTCCCCCTTCGCCCCGGTGTAGTGGATGTAGAGCACCCCGTTCTCCCGGTACTGCGGATGGAAGGCCAACCCCAGCAGCCCCTGCTCGTTGGCCCGGCTGTTGACCCGGTCGGTCAGGTCCAGGTAGGGCTCCGGCAGCAGCCGGCCGCCCTCGATCACCCGCACCCGCCCCTTCTGCTCCAGCACGAAGAGCCGGCCGCTGCCGTCGCCGGCGTGGGTCATGGCGATCGGCCCGGAGAGGCCGTCCACCAGCAGCTCCAGCTTGATGGCGGGCACGGGAGCCTCGGGGGAGAGGCCCTCCCTGTACCCGACCACCACCGCCACGATCACCAGCACGGCGATCCCCAGTCGAATCCGCATCATCCGCCCCCCCTTTGTTTCGAACATTCCCGATGAAGCAGCAACATCCTGCTGCTCTTCTCATCCATTCAGTGGTATGATGAGCCCGATACACCCACTGCCAGGAGGGTCTCGCCTTGGCCAAGCTCCAGGTGCTCCCGCTGACGCTCCCCCTGATGGATGGTGCCGCCCTGCTGGAGGCGCTCCCCCCGGGCCCCGGCCGCTTTCTGCTGGAGAGCGGCCCCGCCGGCCCGGCGGAGGTGCGGCGGCTCTCCTTCCTCGGGGCCGAGCCCTTCCTGACCCTGATCACCCGGGGTCGGGAGGCCTACATACACGAGGAGGGCCGCACCCGGATTGCCGAGGGCGACCCCCTGGTGATCCTGCAGTCGCTGCTCAATCGCTGCCGGCTGGAGGCGCCCGCCGACCTGCCGGGCTTCCCCGGCGGGGCGGTGGGCTACCTGGCCTACGACCTGGGCCGGCAGATCGAGCGGCTCCCCGCCCTTGCCAGCGATGACCTCCAGCTTCCGGACATCCACCTCTCCTTCTACGACGTGGTGCTGGCCCTGGACCACGACCGGGGCCAGGCGACGCTGCTGGTGGCCCAGCTGGACGGGCGTGAGGCGGAGGCGATGGCCAAGGCCCGCCGCTGGGCGGCGGCGCTGAAGCGGGCGGCGGCGCCGGAGGACCTCCCCCCGGTCAGCCCGGGCCGCCGGGCCACCTCCAGCTACACCCGGGCGGAGTACCTGGCCGCCGTCCGCCGGGCGCTGGCGTACATCGGGGCGGGCGACATCTTCCAGGTCAACCTGGCGCAGCGCTTCGCCTGCCCCTGGGAGGGGTCGGGCTGGTCCCTCTACCGCCGGCTCCGGGAGCTGAACCCCGCCCCCTTCGCCGCCTTCCTGGAGATGGGCTCCTGGCAGGTGGTCTCCGGCTCGCCGGAGCGGTTCATCACCGTGCGCAACGGCCGGATCGAGACCCGGCCCATCAAGGGAACCCGCCCCCGGGGCCGGACCCCTGCGGAGGATGAGGCCAACGCCGCCGAGCTGCTGGCCAGCGAGAAGGATGCGGCCGAGCTGGTGATGATCGTCGACCTGCAGCGGAACGACCTGGGCCGGGTCTGCCAGTACGGGAGCGTCACCGTCCCCGACCTGCGGCGGCTGGAGGCGACGCCCAATGTCTGGCACACGGTGGCCACCGTGGAGGGGCTCCTCCGCCCCGGGGTGACCGCCGCCCAGATCCTGCGGGCCACCTTCCCCGGCGGCTCCATCACCGGGGCGCCCAAGGTCCGGGCGATGGAGATCATCGAGGAGCTGGAGCCGGTCCGGCGGGGCGTCTACACCGGCGCCATCGGCTACATCGGCTTCGACGGGCGGATGGACTGGAACATCGCCATCCGGACCGCCGTGGTGCGGGAGGGGATGGCCTACTTCTACGCCGGCGGCGGGCTGGTGGCCGACTCGGAGCCGGAGGCGGAGTACCAGGAGACCCTCGCCAAGGGCAGCGGCCTGGCGCGGGCGTTGGGGGTGAGCCTGCATGACCTTCCCTGACCGGACCGGCGCCCCCCCTGCCTACCTGGACCTGGGCGGGCGGGGGCCGGGGCTGATCCCGGGTGCCGAGGCGGCGATCCCGGCGGATGACCGGGGCCTCCTCTACGGCGACGGCCTCTTCGAGACGGTGCTGGCGCTGGACGGCGCCCTGCCGCTCCTCCCGCTCCACCTGGAGCGGCTGGCGGGGTCGGCCCGCGCCCTGGGGATCCCCTGCGAGCCCGAGCGGGTGGCCGAGGCGGCCCGGCTGGTGGCGGAGGCCGCCGGCCCGGGGGAGCAGGCGCTGCGGATCACCCTGAGCCGGGGGGCCGGCGCCGCCCGGGGCTACGCTCCGCCCGCCGGGCCCCGCCCCACCCTGCTGATCACCGCCGCCCCTTACCACCGCCCGGCCGGACCCCTGACCGCCATCACCGCCTCGCTCCGGGTCCACCCGGACTCGCCCCTGGCCCGGCACAAGTCGCTCTCCGCCCTGGAGAAGGTGATGGCCCGGGCCGAGGCGGCCCGGGCCGGGGTGGATGAGGCGCTGCTGCTGAACACGGCGGGGCGGCTGGCCGAGGGGGCGGCCACCAACCTCTTCCTGCTCACGCCGGCGGGCTGGCTCACCCCGCCGGTGGGCGAGGGCTGCCTGCCCGGGGTGATGCGCCGGCAGATGCTGGCCCTGACCGGCGCCCGGGAGGCGCCCATCACCCCCGAGGAGCTGCACCGGGCCGATGGGGTCTACCTGACCAGCGCCCTGCTGGGCTGCCTGCCCCTGGCCCGGCTGGACGGCCGCCCCCTCCGGATGGGGCCGCCCCCACCCGCCCTGGCCGCCCTGCTGGGGCACTGATCCCCCTCCCCGGGCCGGGGCGCCGATCTAGCGCCGCTGCCACCAGAGCCAGAGCGCCGCCAGCTGGGCGGCCAGCAGCAGCGGGACGCCCAGGGCGAAGCGGCCCTTGCGGCTCTTGTGCCGCACCAGGTAGACCCCCAGCAGCGCCCCCGCCCCGCCGCCCAGCGCCGCCAGCCAGAGCAGCGCCGCCTCGGAGATGCGCCGGCGGCCCCGCCGGGCCCGCCCCTTGTCCAGGGCGTAGAGGGCGAGGACGAGCAGGTTGTAGAGGGCGAGGCCGATCCAGACCGATCCTGCCAGGGCGAATCCCTCCAAACTCCTTGACGGGGGGATGGACCTCGGGTACGCTTGACAGTTAGCGGCAGGGGTTTCCTGCCCGCACTGGCCGAGAGTCTTCCAAGAGAGGAGTCTCCCCCGTGGCACTCTATGCGCTGGGCGACCCGCACCTGGGGCTCGCCGTCAACAAGCCGATGGATGTCTTCGGCGCCCGCTGGGCCGGCCACCCGGGCCGCCTCTTCCAGAACTGGGAGGCGACCGTCGGCCCGGAGGACTGGGTCCTGGTGCCGGGCGATATCTCCTGGGGCATGACCCTGGAGGAGGCGCTGCCCGACCTGCTGGAGCTGGACAGGCTCCCCGGCCGGAAGCTGATGATCCCGGGCAACCACGATTACTGGTGGGAGTCGCTGAAGAAGCTCCGCGCCCTCCCGCTCACCAGCATAGAGTTTATCCAGAACGATGCCGTCCTCCTGCCCGAGGGCGCCGTCCCCGGCGTGGCGGGGCGGGTGGCGGTCTGTGGCAGCCGTGGCTGGATCACCCCCGGCGACCGGGCCTGGGCGGAGGACGAGCCGCACAACACCAAGATCTACAACCGGGAGATCGGCCGGGTGCGGATGTCGCTGGAGGCCGGACGGAAGGCGGGCGCCTCCGCCTACATCGCCATGCTCCACTACCCGCCGGTGGCGGAGGACCACCAGCCCACCGGCTTCACCGAGCTGCTGGAGGGCTGGGGGAACGTGCTGCTCTGCCTCTACGGCCACCTGCATGGGCCGGGTGCCGTCCACCGCGCCTTCCAGGGGCTGCACGGCGGGATCCGCTACCAGATGGTTGCCTGCGACTCCATCGACTTCACCCCGGTCCCCCTCTTCCCCGATTCCACCCCTTGACCCGCTCGCGGACTTTTGGCATACTGAAGTTGGCTTTAGAGGTGTCTAACTTTTCTTGACGGAGGCCCCCCAAAAGGAGCGAAGTGATGGTCAGCCACGCCATGGAGGACTACATCGCTGCGATCTGGCGCCTGACCCAGGACGGCAGCGCCGCCACCACCTCGGAGGTGGCCCGGCAGTTGGGTGTCACCGCAGCGAGTACCAGCTATATGTTCAAGAAGATGGCCGAGGCCGGCCTGGTCGAGCACAAGGAGTACGCCGGCGTCACCCTCACCTCGGCGGGCGAGCTGGCCGCCATGGGCTATATCCGCCGCCACCGGGTGGTGGAGCGGTTCCTGGTCGATGTGCTGGGCATCCCCTGGGACCGGGCGGATGGGATCTCCGACCAGATGGAGCACTCGCTCCCCGAAGAGGTGATCGACCGGATGTACGCCGTGATGGGCGAGCCGGCCACCTGCCCCCACGGCTACCCGATCCCCACCAAGGAGGGGAAGATGCCCGAACTCCACCTGCGGCCGATGGCGGAGATGGCGCCCGGCGAGGAGGGGGTCATCCTGCAGGTGGCGGAGCACGACCCCAAGCTGCTGGCCTATTTCGAGGAGCACGGGCTGAAGCCCGGCAACCCGGTCCGGCTGATCGACCGGGACCGCCTGGGCGAGACGCTCACCCTCGGGCTGAAGGGCTCTGCCGAACCCTTCGTCCTCGGGGTGGCCATCGCCCGGCTGATCCAGGTGAACGCCTGAGAGCGCCCGCCAACCCCACGGGAAAGGGAAAGGTTGACACCTTCCCCTTTCCCTTTCCTTTTCCAGTCGGCTGTGATAAGATGAAGGGCGCAACTCGCCGATTCTCCGGTGGGAGCGATGGGTCAAGCTCTCCGCCGGGCGACTGGAGAAATGGGGAAAGTCATGACCACTCCAAGCATGGAGGACTACCTCGAAAAGATCTACGAGCTGATCAAGGGAAAGGGCTACGCCCGCGTCAGTGACATCGCCATGGAGTTGAACCTGCAGCCCTCGTCGGTCACCAAGATGGTCCAGCGGCTGGCCGAGGCGGGCTATATCAACTACGAGCGCTACCGCGGCCTGGTGCTCACCCCCCTGGGGGAGGCGCTGGGCGAGGAGATGAAGGACCGCCACGCCATGCTGGAGGAGTTTCTCCGGATCATCGGGGTGCCGGAGGAGGCGCTCCGGGTCGATGTGGAGGGCATCGAGCACCATGTCAGCCCGGCCACCGTCCGCTGTCTGCAGGAGTTGACCACCTTCCTGCGGGAGCAGAGCGATGTGCGGGAGGCGCTGGCCCGCTTCCAGCTGGAGCGCCGGGCCCGGGAGGAGAAGCAATAGCGCATGAAGAACGGCCGCCGGCCATGCCCGGCGGCCTTGCTGTTCATCGGTCGGCGGCGAGCTGGACCCGCCGGAGCCGGCCGCCCAGCACGAACCATGCCCAGCCGGCGCCGGCCAGCAGGGTGAGCGCCGTCAGGGGGAAGACGTAGACCGGGCCGAGCCCGTCGCCCACCAGGCCGCCGGCCAGGGGGCCCAGCATCGCCCCCAGGGAGAGGGCGCTCTGGTTCAGCCCGAAGGCCCGGCCCCGCTGGGAGCGGGGGACCACCTGGGTAATCAGGGCCGAGAGGCCCGGGGAGACCGCCGCCAGGGCCAGGCCGGCGCTGAGGCGCAGGCCGCCCATCGCCCAGCCGGTGGAGACCAGCGCCTGGGGCAGGATCAGCAGGGCGCCCAGCAGCAGCCCCAGGGTGACGGTGGTCACGTAGCCCGCCCGCTCCGCCCGGGCCGCCCACCAGGAGGCCGCCAGCAGGAAGCCGATGCCGGGCAGGGCGTAGATCGCCCCGGCCAGCCAGTTGGGGGCTCCGGGGCCCAGCAGCCCCTTGATGTAAGGCACCAGCACCGGCTCCATCGCCGCCAGGGAGGCCATCAGGAGCACGGTGGTGACCAGGACCGCCGCGAAGGCCCGGTTCCGCAGGACCTCCCCCACCTCGCCCAGCAGGCTGCCCTGCGGCCGCACCGCCGGGCTGAACCGCTCCCGGACCGCGAGCAGCACCAGCAGGGTGGCGACGGCCACCATCACGGCGCTGAGCAGCATGGTGCTCCGCATCCCCACCAGGTCGGCGAAGAGGCCGCCGAAGAGCGGGCCCAGGATCGTGCCGGCGGGGCTGGCGGTGGCCACCGTGGCCAGCGCCTTCCCCAGGTGCGCCTGGGGGGTGGTGGTGCCCACCAGCGCCGTCGCCGTGGGGATGAAGCCGGTCAGCATCCCGATCATGACCCGGACGCCCAACAGCTCATACGGGCCGGTCACCAGCGACATCAGCAGGTAGGCGAGGGCGAGGAAGAGGCCGGCCCGCAGCATCATCACCTTGCGGCCGAAGCGGTCACCCAGGGCGCCCCAGAGCGGGGCGGTCACCGCCATGCCCATCGAGTTGACCGCTCCCAGGAGGCCGGCCCAGGCGGCCACCCCCACCGCCACCCCCAGCTCCTCCTCCAGGAAGAGGGGCATGAAGGGCATCACCATCGACCAGGTGGTGGAGGCGATGAAGACCGCCACCCAGAGCAGCAGGACGTTCTTACGCCATTCTTCCACGGTTCACTCAGGCCTTCTTTCCAGCATGACTCTATCAATAGGAGGAGTTTATCTCGGTTGGGAGCGGTTGTCCACCATCATTCCATGAAAATCAATGGTCGAATCCAGCAGGATTATCCTGCCTCTGTTTTGAAATAATGGGGAGAGAATTTTGCCCGCAGCCTGCGCGATCCACGCCAGGGGGCTGTAAACAAGGGACTTGCTGCGAGTAGAAAAGGGGAATCGACGTGTCCAAGAAGCTTTCCCAGGCTGAGATTGACGCCCTGGTAGCCAGCCTGCTGGCAGGGGAGGCGCCAACCGAGGAGAGCGCGGAGAAGCCCGCCCAGCCCGATGCTGAGCCGCCGGCCGGGTCTCCGGTTGCAGCCGCGCCCGAGCCGGCTGCGGAGGCTGCCGGCCAGCCCGCGGCAGCGCCCGCCCCTGCGGCCGGGAAGAGCCCTGCCCTTACGCCCTTCGAGCAGATCGTGGACCTGGGCCCGATCACCCAGGCGGAGGTGGAGGCTGCCGAGGCAGCCTACCGTAACGGCACCGCCCCCGTGATTCCGTCGACCGCCCAGGCTTCTCCCTCGCCGGCCCCCCAGCCGGCGGCAGCGGCGGCGGTGATGGCAGCGCCCCCGACAGCGCCCGCCATGCCCACCCCGCCCTCCCACGCCGCCTATGCCGCCCACGAGGCGCAGGCCGCCCAGCAGACCCGCATGGCGCTCTCCATGGCCCAGCTGCGGGGCGTGCTGATGGACATCGAGCTGACGGTCACCGTGGAGTTGGGCCGGGCCAAGCTCTCGCTGGGCGAGGTCCTCTCCCTCGGCCCCGGTTCGGTGATCACCCTGGACAAGCTGGCCAACACCCCCGTCGATGTGATGGTCAACCGGCTCCCCCTGATGAAGGCAGAGGTGCTGGCCATCGGCGAGAAGTACGGGATTCGCATCACAAAGTCCGACCTGAACGTGAAGGCTGCCTCCTAGTGAAAGCGAGGGCCGCTCCGGCTGCAGCCGGGGCGGCTCTTTCGGGATGGATGACCAGCAAGCGGATGGCGAAAAGGAGGGCCCGGGGATGCGGCGACGTTGGATGATCGGTGGTCTGGTTGCGGCGCTCGCTCTGGTCAGCGCCGCGGCAGGGGCCTGGGCGGCCACCAGCGCCCGGCAGCAGATCGAGGTGGAGTACCGGCAGATCCAGATCATGGTTGACGGCCAACCGGTGGTGGTTGACGCCGAGCCCTTCATCCACCTGCAGGCGGGGCGGACCTTCATCCCGGCCCGGCCGCTGGCCGAAGCGCTGGGGGCCAAGGTGGAGTGGGATGGGGAGCGGAACATCGTCCAGGTCTACACCAAGGGGTATGTCACCTCCCGGGTGGAGGGGAACAACCGGGTCTGGAGCATGCCCGGCGCCGGCTTTGAGCTCCGCTCGCCCCTGGGCTGGATCCGCCAGGAGGCCGCCGGCTCCGCCCTGCTGCACCTGGCGCTGCCCGGCACCGACGGCCTGAACGGGCTGGTCTCGGTCACCCAGCTGCCCGAGAACCTCGACCCCCTCGCCACCCAGTTCGACCAGGTGGTCCAGGGAATGGGCTCGATCTACACCGACCTGCAGCTCTCCACGCCGAAGGAGGGGCCCGGCAGGATCACCGCCTCCGGGACGGCCAAGCTGGTGGGCGAGCCGGTCCGGCTGACCGTCCGGATGATCGAGGGGACCGGCGGCCACTGGCTGCTGATGGGCATCTACCCGCAGGCGGGGGCCGAGACGATGGGCCCGGCGATCCAGGGGATCCTGGACTCCTTCCTGCTGAAGTAACGGGACAGGTAGAGCCGCCGGCTCCGGGCCGGCGGCTCTTGCGCTGCTCCTGGCGGTCAGACCTTTGGCTTCAGCCGGCTCTCGGCATCGGGGCTTTCATCCGGCTCGCACCGGCCCTGGGTGGCGGGTGGGCCGCCCGCAGGCCTGCGCCCGCGACCCCCCTGCCAGGGGGTGCCCAGGGCGGGGAGCAGGAAGCGGTCCAGCCCCCAGTATCCGGCCACCTTCCAGGCCAGGATCAGCAGGACCGCCAGCGTAAACAGCACCGGGTTGGTGCTGGCCGTTCCCGCCAGCATGAAGTTGAAGTTCATGAAGGCACCGGCGAAGGCCACAATCCCGGTCAGGAGCCCCAGGAGCAGGGCGACGCCGACCAGGACCTCACCCACTGCCACCACCTTGGCGAACCAGGTGTGGTGTCCTCCCTCCAGGAGCGAGAGCAGAAAGCTCCGATACCATCCGTAGGTGATCTGGGGCTTTGCAGGCGGGGGCGGCAGCGCCACGGCCCGAGTCCAGTAGCCCTTCAGGGCGGTGCCGCCGCCCATCCACGCCGGATCGGTCACCTTGTGAATCCCGGCCTGCAGCCACTGCCAGCCCAGGCAGACTCGGGCGAGGAGCCAGATCCAGGCGGAGTCCGTGCTGTGGAAGAGATACCGTGCGAAGGGCGGATCCTGGAAGAGCACCTCTCTGGCCATCTGGTTGGCCTCCTTCCCTGTCTGTACGCCCTAGTCTTCCCCGGTGAACCCCTGCCGAACAATACGGATCGTCGGCATGGCGCCACGCATATTCAGACACGTCGACATCGGGCTGACTCAACAGTACACCCTTCCGTTACTGTAGGGTCAAGTGGGAGAAGAGAAAAGTTGCGCGCCCTCAACTACTCCCCCGCAACTTGACGATGTTCGGTGACCAGGCTAGAATGTAGTGGTTAGACTCTGAATTTCATCGCCGTGCCGCACGCTGGTGCGCACGGCATTATGTTTGAAAGGACGGATCGACCAGCATGATCGAGACTCCCCTGAGCAACCTGGCGCCGGAAATCCGTCGCCGGCGGACCTTCGCCATTATTTCGCACCCCGACGCCGGCAAGACGACCCTGACCGAAAAGCTGCTGCTCTACGGCGGCGCCATCCGGCTGGCCGGCTCGGTCAAGGCGCGGCGCGCCGCCCGGCACGCCACCAGCGACTGGATGGAGATCGAAAAGCAGCGCGGGATCTCGGTCACCTCCTCGGTGATGCAGTTCGAGTACGAGGGGCATGCGGTCAACATCCTGGACACGCCGGGCCACCAGGACTTCTCGGAGGACACCTATCGGACCCTGGCCGCCGCCGATGCCGCCGTGATGCTGATCGACGCCGCCAAGGGCGTCGAGGCCCAGACGATCAAGCTCTTTCAGGTCTGTAAGATGCGGGGGATCCCCATCTTCACCTTCGTCAACAAGATGGACCGGGAGGGCAAGGACCCCTTCGAGCTGATGGAGGAGATCGAGCGGGTGCTGGGGATGCGCACCTGCCCGATGAACTGGCCGGTGGGCATGGGCAGCAGCTTCCGGGGGGTCTACGACCGGGAGAAGGGGCATGTGGAGCTCTTCGACGGGGGCAACCACGGCCAAACCAAGGTGCGGACCCAGACCAGCGGCGCCGAGGACCCGGCGCTGGCGGGGGTGCTCGGCGCGGAGCTGCACCGGAAGCTGCAGGACGACATCCAGCTGCTGGACATCGCCGGCGACCCCTGGGACTTCGACCGGTTCCGCCGGGGCGACCTCTCCCCCCTCTTCTGGGGCTCGGCCCTGACCAACTTCGGCGTCCAGCCCTTCCTGGAGTACTTCCTCCGGCTGGCGCCCCCTCCGGCACCCCGGAACTGCGACAAGGGGCTGATCCAGCCGGAGGAGCCCCGCTTCTCGGGCTTCATCTTCAAGATCCAGGCCAACATGAACCCGGCCCACCGGGACCGGATCGCCTTCCTGCGGATCGTCTCGGGCAAGTTCGAGCGGGGGATGTCGGTCCGGCACGTCCGGCTGGGCAAGGAGATCAAACTCTCCCAGCCCCAGCAGTTCATGGCCCAGGAGCGGCAGATCATTGAGGAGGCCTACGCCGGCGACATCATCGGCCTTTTCGACCCCGGCATCTTCCGGATCGGCGACACCCTGGTGGTGGGCGAGCCGGTGGAGTACGAGGGGATCCCCTCCTTCTCCCCCGAGCACTTCGCCCGGGTCAGCTTCAAGGATGCGATGAAGTCGAAGCACTTCCAGAAGGGGCTGGAGCAGCTGACCGAGGAGGGTGCCATCCAGGTCTTCTACGCCACCCAGCCCGGCTTCCCGGACCCGATCCTGGGCGCCGTGGGCGAGCTGCAGTTCGAGGTTTTCCAGCACCGGATGCGGGCCGAGTACGGGGTCGAGGTGACCCTGACCCGGCTGCCCTACGAGCTGGCCCGCTGGGTGGATGGCGAGGGCTACCAGCCCCGCCGCTTCTGGGGGACCGACAACATGCCGGTCACCGACAAGGACGGTCGGGATGTGCTGCTCTTCCGCAACGAGTGGGCGATGCGCTACGTGGTGCAGCAGAACGAAAAGCTCCGCTTCTTGGAGACGGCTTATAGCAAGTAGCGGTGCGGTTTTGGGGGATAGAGTACAGCAGGTCCGGGCGGGGGCGCCCGGACCTGATTTCTTACCCTAGGTAAAAGGGATTAACTGGGTCCATTGAGAATAATATGATCGGAGGTGAGTGCATGGCAGGGCGGTTGATCCTCCCGGAGCACTTTGTGGAGCTGGAGCGGCTGGAGATGAACAGAGAGGTTGGCGTGGGATTGACCGGGGTGGGAACGCTCCTGATGGCGTTCTCCGCCGGTGGGTTTATGCTGTTGGGCCAGGCGATGGGCAGCCTGTCGCCCGATCGCATCAGCTGGACGGCCTGGCTGCTGGGTTTCCTCCTGACCTTTCCGCTGCACGAGGCGCTGCACGGTCTGGTGGCCCGGGCCTACGGCGCCCGGCCCCGGTACGGGGCGGGCATGGCGGGGCCCCTCCCCTACTTTTACTGCGCGCCCGAGTGGAGCTTTCGGCGAAACCAGCACCTGCTGGTCCTGCTGACCCCGCTGGTGGTCCTGGACCTGCTGGCCCTGGGGGCGCTGGGGGTTCCCGCCCTGGCCCCCATCGGCTTCACCGTCCAGGTGCTGAACACCTCGGGGGCGGTGGGGGACCTCTGGATGGCTTTCCGGGTCAGCCGCTACCCCCTGGAGTTGATCGTCGTCGAGGAGGGCATGGTCAGCCGGCTGATGGGCGAGCCGGGCTGGCGGCGGCCGGCGGGGCGGGTGGAGAGCTGGTGGCCCGACCTGGGGTTCGGGGCCACGTGGAGCTTCCTGGGCTTGATCCTCGCACCTTCGCTGCTCTGGATTCCGCTGGATCTGCTCTTCGGCGAGCGGGGCTTCTACCTCGAGGTACTGCCCCTTCCCGGCCTTCATTTCTGGACCATCTATTCGGGGCCAGACGGGGCGGGCTCCATGGTTGACTTCAACGGGGCGCTGCCCTGGTGGCTGCTGTTCACCCTCGCCTTTGGTGCCATCCGGCGGCGCAAACGGCTCCGGCAGCGCCGGGCCGGGCAGGAGAACGTTGCGGCGTCTCGAATAGAGCCCTGACGCAACTCCTCTTCCCGGTGGTGTCACATGTTCCACGACGAACTGGAGATCTTCGGCACCGGACAGGTTCGCTCGATCCAGACCCTGGACTTCCAGCACGCCCTCTTCCCGACCACCAAGCGGGCGGCCCAGGAGGCGGGCATCTACTACTTCGCCTACCTGAAGGAGCAGTCGCCCCTCCTGCGGGTCCACTACCGGGAGGACGGCGGCCTCTCCGTCCGGCTGCTCGGCATCACCCTGCTCTCCTTCGGGGCGCCCCGGATTCAGACCGGCCCGGAGGTGGCGGCCATCCGGTACCCGATTCTGACCGGCCTGCTGGTCCAGCGCGCCCAGCAGCGGAGGGGCGAGCTGCGCTTCGAGGTGCGGCCCCGCCGCCTGGTGATGGCGGTGGAGGGCTACTACTCCTCCCTGATCGGCCCCGGCGGCTCGGAGTGGCGCAAGGCGATCTACCTGCGAACCCAGGGGGCGATCCACCTGCGGGTGGCGGAGCGCTTCCTCGATGAGCTGGCGGGCCGGCTGCTCAGCGCCCGGAGCTGAACCCGTGCAGAAGGAGCCCGTCCCCGGTCCGGGGGCGGGCTCCGCTCTTGGCCTGAACTATTCGCCCCGGTGCTGCCGGACGAAGTCCCGCAGGCCGTCCCGGGTGCTGGAGAAGGCCAGCTCATCCCAGGGGATCTCATCGAAGTCGAAGGTGCGGACCTCCAGCGTCTCGCTGCCCACCGCCAGCTCGCCCCCCACCACCTCGCAGTGGAAGACGATCACCACCACGATCGAGGTCGGGTAGGAGTAGATCCCCACCGGGTGGGTCACCCTGACCCGGAGGTTGACCTCCTCCAGCGTCTCCCGCTCGGCGGCCTCGGCCACCGTCTCCCCCCGCTCCATGTAGCCGCCGGGGAAGACCCAGCACCCCCTGGCGGGCTCGATGGCCCGGCGGGCCAGCACCACCTTCCCATCGATCAGGGGGATGGTGCAGGCGGAGACCTTGGGATCCTGGTAGAAGATGAACGCACAGTCCTGACAGACCAGCCGCTCCTTCTGGTCTCGGGGCACGAACTGGAGGGCCAGCCTCCCCCCGCACTGCGGACAGAACTGCACCGGCACACACCTCCCATGGGGCTCCCCTCAGGCTTACGCCACAGCCTTATCGCTCAGACTTCCACGCTGCCAAAGCCAATTCCTGTGAAGCGGATGCTGAACTTTTTCCGGAGGTAATCCCGTCTTAAAGGAAGACAGAGAGGAGGCGAGGCCGGATGATCGACGGGCTGAACCAGCAGCTGGCCGCGGCGGCAGAGCGGCGGAGCCGGCTGGAAAAGCTCCGCCGGCAGGTGGCGGAGCTGGAGCGGGAGCACGGGGAGGCCGCGGCGCAGGCCGACCGGCTGGGCCGGGCGCTGGCGAAGGAAGAGCGGGATGTGAAGCGGCTGGAGGGGCTCTCCCTCTCCAGCCTGGTCGCCTCCTTCTTCGGCCGGCGGGATGAGCAGCTCCTGAAGGAACAGCAGGAGGCGGTGGCGGCCCAGCTGAAGTACGACGAGGCCCGGATCCGGTCCGAGCGGCTGGGCGCCCAGCTGGAGGCGGCCCGCCGGGAGATGGCCGCCCTCTCCGGGGCGGATGCGGCTTACAGCACCCTGCTGGCCGAGAAGGAGCGGGTGATGCGGCAGAGCGGCACCCGGGGCTCCGGCGAACTGCTCCGGCTGACCGAGCAGGAGCAGCAGGCCGCCTGGCGGCTGAAGGCGCTGCAGGAGGCCCGCCGGGCCGGGATCGAGGCGGATGCAGCCCTCACCCGGGTTGAGTCCTCCCTGGACTCCGCCCGCGGCTGGGGCACCTTTGACATGCTAGGGGGCGGCCTGATCGCCACCGCTGCGAAGCACTCCCGGATCGATGAGGCCAAGGGCGAGCTCTACCACGCCCAGGAGGCGCTGGCCCGCTTCCGCCGGGAGGTCAAGGAGCTGCAGGTCGGGATGCAGGTGCCCACCATCGAGCTGGATGGCTTCAGCCGCTTCGCCGACTTCTTCTTCGACGGGCTGCTGGCCGACATCGCCGTGCAGAGCCAGATCAACGGGTCGCTCAGCTCGGTGCGCCGCTCCCGGGAGCGGGTTGGGGAGGCGCTCGCCTGGGTCGACCAGCAGATGGCCGAGGCGGAGCGGGCGCTGGAGTCGGCACGGCAGGAGCGGCAGCGGTTTGTGGAGGGCTACCGGGAAGGCTAGCCCCCGTCACGGCCAGACGTACATGCCCAGCCCCTGCTGGAGCGCCCGGACCATCAGCTCGTATACCTGGGTGTAGGGGAGCAGCTCATCCGCCAGGGAGAGCTTCTGCTCCTCATCGGTGATGATCGGCTCCAGCGCCCGGCCCATCTGAAGGCTGGCGAAGAGGAAGCCGGCCAGCACCCGCAGCTCATCCCCCGCTGCGACGCCCGGGCGGAAGAAGAGATCCAGCACCTGGCTGGAGCTGAGCCGGATCTTGCCCCAGAAGGGACCGGACTGGTAGACCCGGGGGCGTGGGCCGACCAGATCCCCCCGCCGGCGCAGCTCGTCGGTGAACGGCGTGCGCCGGATGGCCCGCGCCTTCTCGGCGAAGGCAGCCACCCGGGGCAGCAGCGCCTCCGGCAGCGCCCCCGTCAACCCCTGGACGGCGGTCTGCCAGAGCAGAAACTCCATCCCCTCCGAGATCGGGTAGGGGATGTAACCGATGCAGCCACCCACCTGCCCCTTCAGGGAGGATGGGCACCTGCGGCAGGCCAGCCGGTGCTCCAGCAGGGCCGCCGTCGACTCCTGCAGTTCCCGTATGGTCAGGTCCGGTGGCACCCGGTCAAGGGTGGGCATCACCAGATCGACCCGGGCGCCGGCATCGCACTCCGCTAAAGCCCCGGTGGCCGCCAGCTCACTCACCTGACGGAGCAGCCCCTGGTACTGCAGGCCCTTGATCAGCCCGGTCAAGGTCAGGGCGTGCTTCACATCACACCGGCGATCGACGATGAACTTGGCCCCCACCAATCCTCCCCCCTTTGTCACCAGGGACAGAACAGATCACCTTTCATCTCCTATTACGTAAATCGATTCCAGATCGTTCGAAGGGAACGGAAAAAAGCCGACGCCCATCCGGGAGGGGGATGTCGGCTTTCTCTTCCCTGACACGGATTACACGGAAGTGGCGGGATCTCCTCGGAATAACGGCCACGGATTCCCCAGAAAATGACGGCCACGGATTACACGGATTACACGGATGAAGACAGAACATGGCAAATGATGGGGTTCCTACCCTTTTCATGGGTGGTGCTGGTGCGAAGCACCGCACCATGGTGGTTACACGGATTACACGGATGAAGACAGAACATGGACAATGATGGGGTTCGTACCCTTTTCATGGGTGGTGCTGGTGCGAAGCACCGCACCATGGTGGTTACACGGATAAAACAAAAACATCACAAAAATGTGGGTGGTGCCCTTTTCATGGGTGGTGCTGGTGCGAAGCATCGCACCACGGCGGTTTCATAAAGAAGAGACCGGCAACGATAGGGTTTTCCTCATTTTTATTATATTTTCCTGTTTCATCCGTGTAATCCGTGTAATCCGTGGCAAAGATAATGCCCCACTTCCCGCAGGACCTACCGCTGCGGGTACCCCTCCAGCATCCACTCCCGGCAGGCGGGGGCGAAGCCGAGGCCGGCCACCAGGTGGAGCGAGGGGACATCCTCCACGGGGAGGCCGTAGCTGACCACCTTGCCGGAGTCCAGCCCGGCCTGGGTGGCGGCGGAGAGGACGGCGCTGCCGAAGCCCTGCTGCCGGTCCTGGCGGCGGGTGTAGACGCCCTGGACGGAGACGTAGTCGGTGTCGGGGCGGGCCAGGGCGGACCAGGCGACCACCTCGCCATCCTGGATGATGCCGAAGAGCCGGTCGGTGCCCCGGAGCCCTCCCACCTCCTCCGCCTGGCGGCGCAGCTCCGGCTGGTCGGGGGAGATCTCCACCACCAGCGACTGGAGCTGGCTGGGCCGGAACTGACGGCGGTGGGCCAGGCAGTGGACCTTGTGGTCCACCTCCTCGGGCACGAAGATGGTGCGGACCAGGTCCTGCAGCCAGGGGCGATAGCTGTAGAGTTGAACATGTGCCACGGGGGGCAGCCAGGAGAGGAGAGCGACGGCGGAGCGGGGGTCGGCGGCCTCGATCTGGACCCGGGTGGGCTCGCTGCCCGGCATTTTCCAGTTGGGCCGGTGGATCAGCATCAACGCCCGCATCTCGTCCCGGTTGTCCACGATCGCGGCAAAGCCCGGCCGAGGGCCAAGCCGCAGCGACCGGATCAGCATCAGATTCTGGTCGGGACTCCGCTCCAGAAACCGAAGGGCTGTCGAAAAATCAGATAACTCGTAAGGCATCGCAGACCACCCGGTTCGAGCATACCACGGGGGGCTTACATCCGGCATCAAGCAAAAGGCTCATTTCCGGAGCGTCATCCCCCCTGACTCAGCCCTACGGGTTCGACGGAGAGCCGGTAGAACTTTGGGGGGAGAGCCCATAGCCCGAAAGTCCCCTAAAAGAACCGGAGCTGCCTGTGGTCGATGAAGGTGATCCGGTGGATCGGCGACGGCCCCTCCCGGTCCAGCGCCTCCAGGTGCTCCCGGGCGGCATAGCCCTTGTGCCGGGCGAAGCCGTAGCCCGGGTAGAGCCGGTCGTACTCCACCATCAGCCGGTCCCGGGTCACCTTGGCCAGGATGGAGGCGGCGGCGATGGAGAGCGATTTGCGGTCCCCGCCCACCACGGGCCGCTGCTCCCCCGCCCAGGAGGGGAGCCGCTGGTTGCCGTCGATCAGCAGCCAGGGGGTCGCCCTGTCCCCGGCCATGGCCAGGGCGGCCTCCACCGCCCGGGCCATCGCCTCAAAGGTGGCCCGGAGGATGTTGATCTGGTCGATCCGCGCCGCCTCCACGATCCCGAGGCCCCAGCCCAGGGCCACCTGCTGGATCCGGGTGAAGGCGGCCTCGCGGCGCTTCTCGCTCAGCCGCTTCGAGTCATTCACCTCGGGCAGCTCAGCCCCGTGCGGGAGGATACAGGCGGCGGCCACCACCGGCCCTGCCAGCGGCCCGCGCCCCGCCTCATCCACCCCGATCACCTGGTACCCGTGGCGCCAGAGCACCCGCTCCAGCCGCAGATCGGCCATGGGGAACACTCCCTCCCGAATCAGTTGGCGGGGACGCCTCTCCGGCTCCGCCGGACCAGCAGGATGAAGCCGATGCAGGCGGTCGCCGCCACGTAGGCGGCCACCCGGTAGAGCGCCGCCGTCCCGCTCAGGTCGACGATGTGACCGGCGGTCAGGTTGCCGATCACGGTGGCGATGCCGCCGTTGACCAGCACCAGCAGCGCCTGGCCGCTGGTCCGCAGCTCGGCGGGGGTCAGCTCGCCCACCAGCACCACGGCGGTGGGCATGAAGATCCCGAAGGAGAGGCCGTGCAGACCCTGGAGCGCCAGGAGCGTCCACGGGGTCGGGGCGACGGCGTAGAGGAACCAGCGCAGGGCGTAGATCGCCGTGGCGAAGGCGAGCAGGGGGAGCGGCCCGGTCCGCTGGGTCACCCGGGAGAGGACCAGCCAGACCGGCACCTCCACCACCGCGGCGAAGCCCCAGGCCAGCCCCACCAGGAAGCTGGAGCCGCCCAGGGAGTCCATGTGGATGGAGAAGAAGGCGGCGTGGGCCGCCTGGGTGGTCTGCAGGATGGCGGAGAGCAGCAGGAAGGCGACCAGGATGGGGCTGCGCAGGAGCTCCTTCAGCACCGGCAGGAGCTCCCGCCGGTTGGAGAGCCCGTCGGCCGGCAACCGCCGCGCCAGCCCGAAGGCGAGGAGGCACATCAGGGCGTAGAGCCCGAACATCCAGCGCAGGTCGATGCTGTTGTAGAGCCGTCCGAAGAGGGTGGTGACCAGGACGAAGCCGACCGACCCCCAGAGCCGCAGCTGGGGGAAGCCGACCCCGGTCCGCTGGACCTCGCCCAGGGCGATGGAGTCGGCAATGGGCACCAGCGGTCCGGCGAAGAAGGCCCAGAGCATCACCAGCGGCAGCAGGCTCCAGAAGCCGGTGCCCAGGGCGATCAGCCCGCCGGAGAGCGAGGCGGCCAAAAAGAGCCAGGCCAGCATCCGGCCCCGGTGTCCGGAGCGGTCGGTCAGCGGCCCGAAGATCGGCTGGGAGATGACGAGCATCACCGGGATGACGGAGAGCAGGATGGAGATCTCCCGGGCGGAGAGGCCGGCTGCGCGGTAGAAGAGGGCGAGAAAGGGCACCAGCGCCCCCAGGGCGCCGAACAGAAAGAAGTAGACGGCGGACATGGACGGCCTCCCATGTGTGCTGGAAATAGGGGTGGTCAAAAGGCTCGCTGCCGGGCCTCGGAGAGGCGGGCCTTGATCTCGGGAATCGCCGCCCGGGCGGCCTCGTAGCCCCGCTGGAGGTACTGGTCGGCGCTCTTGAAGCTGAACCCGTTCAGCCCGCCCACCGGCGGCCGGATCACCACATCGGCCCACTCGAGGGAGGCGTTGATCGTCTGCCGGGCCATGATGTCGAAGGCCCGCATCACCGCCTCGCCCAGGGAGCGGGGCGGCCGGGGCGCAAAGGTGTACTCGGTGATGTCCACCGCCACCACCAGGTCGGCCCCCAGGGCTCGGGCGACGCTGGCCGGGACGTTGTTGACCACCACCCCGTCCACCAGCAGCCGGCCGTCCAGCTCGACGGGGCGGAAGATGCCGGGGATCGCCGTGGAGGCGCGGACCGCATCGGCCACCGGCCCCTCCCGCAGGATCACCTCCTGCCCCGTGGTGGCGTCGCCGGCCACGGCGGCGAAGGGGATCTTCAGCTCCTCGATCCGGGCGGGGCCGATCAGCCGGTCGAAGAAGGAGCGCATCCGGCGGCTGGTGAGGAAGCCGCCCCGGGGCCAGCAGGGCTCGGCCAGGTCCAGCCAGCCGGCACGGCTGATCAGCCGCTCCATCGCATCGATGGGGAGCCCGCCGGCGTAGAGGGCGCCCACCAGGGCACCGGCGCTGGTGCCGACGATCAGGTCGACGGCGATCCCCTCCTCCGCCAGCGCCTTCAACACCCCCACATGGGCGGTGCCGCGCACGGCGCCGCCCCCCAGGGCCAGGGCCAGCCGGACCGGCCCCCGCCGGCCGGCGACGGGGCCCAGCCGGAGGTGCTCCACCTGGATTGTACCGCCGGCGGCCAGCAGGGCCGCCTGCTGCAGCGCCCGGTCCAACTCCCGGACGTTGGCCGTGAGGAAGGGGTAGCGCTCCAGCCGCCGGAGCGCCTCCTGGCTGATGGGGTGCAGGGCGACCTCCCCGGCGGGCAGGTGGCCCCGCCGTCGCAGCAGGTGCCGGACCAGGGCGGGGATATCCTCCCGCCGCTCCCGCAGCGGCGGGATCGGCACGGCGAAGCCCTCGGCCAGGACCGCCTCCTCCAGGGGGGTCGGCTCCCGCTCCTCGGTGGGGGCGACGGTCAGCATCAGCCGGGGGGCGGCGCCGGGGAGCTCGCCCCGCCGACCGGTCACCCGGCTGGGGAGCGCCTCCCGGATCCACTCAGCCGCCTCGGGGGGGATCAGGTCGGCCCGCTTCAGCAGCAGCGTGCCGTGGGCGGCCATCCGGAGCGCCTCCCGCCACCGGGGCTCGCTGAACTCCTGGCTGTGCAGCACGATGAAGGGGCCGTCCCGGCGGGCGGAGTTGAAGTGCATGCGGGCCGCCGCCAGCTCCTTGCCCACCCCGGTCTCGCCGGCGAAGAGCACCGGCTCCAGGGTGCGGGAACCGCGGGCGATGGCCGCCCGGACCCGCTGGGACCAGGGGCCGGTGCCGGCCCACTCGGGGTACCGGCTGGCGCCCTGGCGGGTGATCAGGTCCGCCAGGGAGCGCTCCCGGAGGCGGGTCCGGTGGAGGCGGGCGCCGGCGGCGTTCATGCGGAGCGAGAGGGTGGCGATGATCTGCCGGTTCAGCTCGCCGTTGCTATCCAGCAACAGAAAGAAGCCCTCCCGGTCCAGCCGCAGGAGGCTGGTCGCCTCCCGTGCGACGATGGTGGCCGAAGCGGGCTCGCCGGTAACGGCGGAGAACTCGCCGAAGAACTCGCCCGGACCGTAGAGGCCGAGCCGGGTGGGGATCTCCCCCTCCAGCACCGCTTCCACCTGGCCCCGGGCGATGAGGAAGAAGTCATGGCAGTGCTCCCCCTGTGAGACCACCCGGTCGCCCGGCTGGTACCAGGCCCACTGGCTGTGGGCCTCCAGGGCGGCCAGCGCCTGATCGTCGAGGGGGATGAGCAGGGGAAGTTGTCGCAGCGCTTCGCGGTTCACAGCAGCATCACCACCCGGACAGGAGAGCATGATTTCGCCCCTATGCAGACGGAATCAGCCCTTCCCATGTTCCGCATCCGGGGCGGTTTTTCCTTGTGTTCAGCGGGGCTGGTCGTGGGTCAGCCGGCCATCGCCGTGGATGGGGATCACCGGCCCGAGGAAGACAGGCTTTCGCCGGAGCACCACCTCTGTGAAGGCCTTCAGCCGGGCCAGCGCCTCCCGGAACTCGTAGTACCCGGCCCGGGCGTACCAGTGCCGGTCGGCCGCCACCCCCTGCGCCTCCAGCCCCAGCCGGTCGGCGATCCAGAGCGCCCGGGGCAGGTGGAACCGCTGGGTGACCACGATCACCTGCCGGGCCTGGAAGACGTCCCGCGCCCGGTACATGGAGTCGTAGGTGTCGAAGCCGGCGTGGTCCAGGAAGATATCCTCCGGCGGCACGCCCTTGCGCTGCAGGTAGCGGCGCATGGTGTTGACCTCGTCGTAATCCACCTGGCCATGGTCGCCGGTGATCAGGATCTTCTCCGCCTTCCCGGCGGCGTACAGGGCGTAGGCCGTCTCCAGCCGGTCCTGGACCATCATGGAGACCCGGCCGTCGGGAAAGACCAGCGCCCCCAGCACCACCACCGCCTCGGCGGGCCGGACCGCTCCGGCGTCGACGATCAGGCTGCGGCCGGGGTAGAGGATCAGGGCGTTGATCCCCAGCCCGACGGCCAGACCGGCCACGGCCAGGATCATCCCATAGAGCAGGAGCTTTTTGCCACGTGTAATCAGACAGGACGCCCCCCGCGATCAGCGCTCTCCCTTTTGGACGAGCGGCTCGCAGGGGGCGTTCCGATCAATTTGGTCCTGAACTATCGAACTTTATCCAGCCCGTAGGCCTCGTAGAGAACCGTGATCGGGTGGACCGCCTCCCGGGCCGTCAGATGCTCGATCTGCCAGCGGCAGGTCTCGCAGTCGGAGAGGACCCGGGGGGCATCGACCGCCAGGATCGCCTCCTTCAGCGGGGCGCCCACCGCCATGGCGGTCTCGTACTTCTCCGCTTTGAAGCCATAGGTGCCCGAGGCGCCGCAGCACCCGGCGTTCAGGTTCCAGGTGCGGACCCCGGGGATCAGCCGGAGCAGGGTGAGCGCCGGAATCCCGATCCCGTGGGCCCGCTGGTGGCAGGGCTGGTGGTAGGGCAGGTCGAGCCGCACCTCCCGGAAGTCCAGCCGCAACCGCCCCTCCTGGTGCAGCGCCAGCAGGAATTCCGCGATGTCCCAGCAGCCCGAGGCGAGGCTCCGGGCCTCCTCGCTGCCGAGCAGGTGCGGGTAGTCCTCCTTCATGGTCAGGGAGCAGGAGGTGGAGGTGAAGAGGACCGGCACCCCGCTCCGGGCGTGGGGCAGCAGGTGCTCCAGGTTGTAGCGGGCCCACCGCCCCGCCTCCTCCCGGTCGCCGTTGGCCAGCAGCGGCAGCCCGCAGCAGCGCTGTTCGGGCAGGATCACCCGGAAGCCGTTGTGCTCCAGAATGGCAACCGCCTGCCGGGCGATGTGCTGCTCCATGGCGTTGGCGCTGCACCCGTGGAAGTACGCCACCGAGCCGTTGGGCGGGGTGCGGCCCTCCCAGGGGTCGGGCCGCCGGGCGAACCAGTCCCGGAAGGAGCCCTGCTGGTAGCGGGGGAACGGCTTGTGCCGGGAGATCCGGAGCCCCTTCTCCAGGGCGTAGCGGACCGGTCGGGAGCGCATCGCCCCGTTGGTGAGCGGGGCGGTGCGGACGCCCACGGCGCCCAGCAGGTCGGTCCGGGTCAGGAGCCAATCCCGGAGGGGGAGCCCCTTGCGCCGCACCTTCTCCGCCTTGGGGGCGGCGATCAGGGTCGCCGGCTTGATCCCGGAGGGGCAGACCACCTCGCAGGTCCGGCAGCCCAGGCAGAGGTCAAGCCCGGACTCATCCACAGGCCTGCCCGCGGCGCGGAGCCGCTCCAGGCCGGGGCCGCCGTTCTTGGGGCCGGGGAAGGCCGGGTTGACCCGGAGGACGGGGCAGTGCAGTTCGCAGAGGTTGCACTTCAGGCAGGCATCGTAAAGCGACATCATGCGGCCTCACCTCCCGCCAACAGCCCGGCTCGCCAGCCAGTGGCGATCGCCACGCCGCCGCCGGACCCCTCGGCATAGGGGTCGTAGCCGGCCAGCATCCGCCCGCAGGCGAAGAGGTTGGCGTAGCCCTCGGGACGGAGGTCCGCCCCGGTGCGGAGGCCGCACCGGGCGAAGGGGTGCCCCCCGGCGGGAAGCAGCTCGGGCAGCGCCCACTGGGGCGGATGGACCACCGGCAGGCCGAAGATCGGCTCGTGCAGGCTCCGGCCCAGGGCCTGGATCCCCCTCCCCAGCAGGCCTCCGGCCGCCAGGACGACCGCCCCGGTCTTAACGGTCATCGCCCCGCCGGCAGCGGCCATGCGGAGCGCCGTCACCCGCCCGCTCTCCACCTGGGCGTCGGTCACCTCCACCCCCATCCGCAGGTCGACCCCCAGCCGTTCGAGGTGCTGGAGCAGCCGGTTGGAGAGGCGGAGGCCAGGGAGCGAGGGCGAGGGGAGCGGAATCTCGGCCACGGGTGCGCCCAGGGCAGAGGCCAGCCCCTCCCGCACCTCCTCCGACCGGTCGATGCCGAGCACGGCGGGCAGGAGGATCAGGTCCGGAGCGGGGCCGGGCGGGCGGGCGGCCAGCAGGCTCCGCAGGAGGGCGGACCGCCCGGCGGGCAGGTCGAGGAGCCGGGCCAGCTGAAGGGGATGGGAGGCGCCCAGGGGCGGCAGCTCGGCCCGGAGGATCTCCACCGAGAGGTCGGGCCGGCCCTGGCGCAGCCCCTCGGCCACCACCTCGGGCTCAAACCCGGCCATGCCATCAAAGCCCGCCACCCAGAGCCGCTGCCCCCGCCCCGGACAGGCGGCCGAGGAAGGCCTCAGATAGGTGGGGCGGAGCCGCCCGATGGCGGTCACCGTCCACTGGTTCCGCCCGTCGGCCCGCCGGTGGTAGGGCAGCCCCTCCGCCAGGAGGATCTGCGCGAAGGCGGCGACCGCCTCGCCCACCCGCTCAGCCCCCAGAAGGCGATAGGGATGGGTTGGATCCAGCGACGGGAGCGCCTCCCAGGGCTGATCCGGCAGGTCGCCGGCCGGGGTGGCCCCCAGCAGGTCGATGCAGCCGGAGGAGAGCTCCAGCGCCCCATGGCCGCCGGCCAGCAGCAGGACACTCGCCCCCTTGCGGCGAGCCGCAGCGGCGGCCATCAAGCCGGAGAGGCCGGCCCCGATCACAGCCACGTCACAGGCCAGGTGCCTTTTCAGCATCGTTCCGCCCCTCCTTTCCCACCAGCCCGGCATAGATCGCATAGGTCAGTTCGGCCCCCCGGAGCTCGGGCCCGGGGAGGGCCGAGGCAACGCCCCGCCACCGCTCCGACTGGAAGTCCAGCAGGAGGCCTGTGACGGCGGGAGCGCCTACCACCGGCGTCAGGGCCACCGCCGCCCGGTAGCCGCAGAAGGCGCCCTGGCAGGTGCCCATCCCGAGCCGGGTCCGCCGGCGGATGTCATCCAGTGAGGGGTGGTCCAGCCGGCGTGCCACCGCCAGCACCTCCCCCTGCGTCACCTGCTCGCACTCGCAAAGCACCTCGGCCCCCCGGGGCTCGGCCAGCGCTCCGGCAACGTTCTCCAGGTCGGCCGGATGGCGCTCCAGAATCGCCGCCGCCCGGGCAGGGCCGGCCAGGGAGGTGATCCGGCTGACCAGGGTCGGGTCGGGCTCCGGCAGCAGCGGCTCCTCCGCCGTCCGGCAGGGGGCGGTGTTGCCCAGGATGCCGGCTGCCGCGTCCACCACCTTCTCCGCCATCTCCCGGTAGGTGGTCAGCTTGCCCCCGAGGATCGAGAGGAGGCCCGGCACGCCGTGGACCCGATGGTGGTCGACCACCTGGTAGGTCCGGGGCAGGTCCCGGGTGGAGCCGGCGCCGCCCCCTCCCCCCGGCCCGAAGAGCGGCCGGATGCCGGCGAAGGCCCGCAAAATCCGGGCGTCGGCCGCGGCGGGCAGCAGTTCACAGCCCAGGCGGAGCAGCTCCTCCACCTCGGCCGGCTCAATGGTGTGATCATCGGGATCCGAGACCGGCGTCGCCGTGGTGCCCAGGAGGGTGACGCTGCCGGCCGGCACGAAGATGTCGGCATTGCCCGGCGGGCGCAGCCGGTTGACCACCCGGCTGGTCAGCCGGCCGTGGTAGACCAGCAGGACCCCCCGGTCGGCCACCAGGTCGAGGGGGATGCCGGCCATGGCCGTCACCTGGGCCGCCCAGGCGCCGGCGGCGTTGATCACCAGCTCGGCCTCCAGCCGCTCCTCCTCCCCCGTACGCTTGTTGCGCAGGCGGACGCCGGTCACCCGGCCGCCCTCCATCAGCAGCCCGATCACCTTCCGGTAGGTCAGCACCCGGGCGCCCAGCCGCTCCGCCGCCGCCACGTTGGCGGTGACCAGCCGGAAGCCGTCGATCGATGCATCCTGGGTCCGGTAGGCCGCCACCGCCCGCGAACTGATCCCGGGCTCCTCGGCCCGGAGCCGGTCCAGATCCAGGGGCTCCACGGGGACCCCGGCCTCCCGGCAGGCGGTCACCCAGCGGCCCGCATAGGCCGGGTCGTCCTGCTCCAACTGGAGGAAGATCCCCCCGCATGGTTCCACCGCCCAGGGGGCGATCCGCCGCAGGATCCGGTTCTCGCTGGCGCACTCCCGGGCCGATTCCGGGTCCTTGACGGCATAGCGGCCACCACTGTGAAGCAGGCCATGGTACCGGCTGGAGGTACCTGCCACCAGATCGCCCTGCTCGACCAGGGCCGCGCGAATCCCCCGCAGCGCCAGGTCGCGCAGAATCCCTGCTCCTGTTGCGCCGCCGCCAATGACAATGACTTGCAGCATCGCTGCACACTCCTTTGGAGAGAAGTGCCGATCCATGTCCGGGAAAAGGACATGCCCCATCAGGCCCGAACGGTCTCACCGCCTCGCGCATGATGGGGCATCTCCACTTCTCCAGCCCCGGTCCCGGTTCAAACCAGGACCTTATGCGGTTGTGATGGGGAGGGCCGGCCCGGCGATGGCGCCGGACCGGCCATTCCCCCTTCTCTCCCTTACTCCGCCCAGTTCAGGGCCCGCTCCACGGCCTTCTTCCAGCCCTTGTAGAGCGACTCACGGGTCTCCGCCGGCATCGCCGGGGTGAAGGACCGGTTGACCTGCCACTTCTGGCGCAGCTCCTCCTGGCTGGACCAGAAACCGACGGCCAGACCCGCCAGGTAGGCGGCGCCCAGGGCGGTGGTCTCGTTGACCGCCGGCCGCTGGACGGGGACGTTCAGCACGTCGGACTGGAACTGCATCAGGAAGTTGTTGCCCACGGCGCCGCCGTCGACCTTCAGGGCCGCCAGGCTGATGCCGGAGTCAGACTGCATGGCGTCGAGCACGTCGCGGGTCTGGTAGCACATCGCCTCCAGGGCGGCCCGGACCAGGTGCGCCCGGTTGGCGCCGCGGGTCAGGCCGACGATGGTGCCCCGGGCGTACTGATCCCAGTACGGGGCGCCGAGGCCGACGAAGGCGGGCACCAGGTAGACGCCGTTGTTGTCGCTGACCGACTGGGCGATCTCCTCGGTCTCCGAGGCCTTGGTGATCAGCTTCAGCTCGTCCCGCAGCCACTGCACAGCGGCGCCGGCGATGAAGATCGAGCCCTCGAGGGCGTACTCCACCTTGCCGTTGAGGCCCCAGGCGATGGTGGTCAGCAGGTTGTTCTTCGACTCGACCGCCTTTTCGCCGGTGTTCATCAGCATGAAGCAGCCGGTGCCGTAGGTGTTCTTCGCCTCGCCCGGGTTGAAGCAGGCCTGGCCGAAGAGGGCGGCCTGCTGGTCGCCGGCGTCACCGGCGATCGGGATCTCGACGCCGAACAGCGACGGATCGGTGTAGCCATAGACCTGGCTGGAGGGGCTCGGGGTCGGCAGCATCGCCTTCGGGATCTTCATCTCCGCCAGGATCTCCTCATCCCACTGCAGGGTGTGGATGTTGAAGAGCATGGTGCGGGAGGCGTTGGAGTAGTCGGTGACGTGGACCTTGCCGCCGGTCAGCTTCCAGATCAGCCAGGTGTCGATGTTGCCGAAGAGGACCTCGCCCTTCTCGGCCTTCTCGCGGACGCCGGGGACGTTGTCGAGGATCCACTTGACCTTGGTGCCCGAGAAGTAGGCGTCGATCACAAGGCCGGTCTTGGCCCGGATCTTGTCGGCCCAGCCCTTCGCCTTCAGCTCATCGCAGTAGCCGGCGGTCCGGCGGCACTGCCAGACGATGGCGTTGTAGACCGGCTTGCCGGTCGCCTTCTCCCAGACCACGGTGGTCTCGCGCTGGTTGGTGATGCCGATGGCGGCGATCTCCATGGCGGTGACGCCGGCCTTCTCCAGAAGCTCCTTGGCCACGGTGATCTGGCTGTCCCAGATCGCCAGCGGGTTGTGCTCAACCCAGCCGGGCTGCGGGTAGATCTGCGGGAACTCCTGGTTCAGCTGGGCAACACCCAGGCCATCCTTGTTAAAGAGGATGGCACGGGAAGAGGTGGTGCCCTGGTCCAGCGCGAGGATGTACTGCTTAGCCATTAAGGATCCCCTCCATGCGAACGGTTTGGGAACTTAAGCGGCCTTGTCCGAGGCGGGAGCGGCTGCGGGCAGGTACGGGCGGACCAGGTTCTCGTAGACAAACCCCGCCAGGATGCCGCCCACGATCGGGCCCAGGATCGGGACCCACATGTAGCCGCCGGGGCCGGGAACAGCGGTCGGACCCCATCCGGCGACGGCCATCCAGAGGCGGGGGCCAAGGTCACGAGCCGGGTTGAGGGCCGCCATGGTCCACGGGCCGCCGATGCCGACCAGCAGGGCGACGGTGGCGCCGACCACCACCGGGCCGAGACCGCCCTGCGGGGCGCCGGCCTGCCGGTTGTCGGTGATGGCGAGGATCACCATCAGCAGCATCATGGTGATGACGATCTCGATGAAGAAGGCGTTCATGGCCGAGACATCGGTGCCGGGGTAGGTGGAGAAGATGCGGGCCGTGGCCTCACCGGCGGCGGTGTCCCGCACGATGTTCTTGGAGGCCTCGAAGGCGGTCAGCCGGCTGGAGATCAGGCCGTGCAGGACGGCCGAACCAGCGAAGCCGCCGGCGACCTGAGCCAGGATGTACGGCAGGATCTTGGCCTTCGGGAAGTCCCGGAAGAAGGCTACGGTGAGGGTGACGGCCGGGTTGAAATGAGCCCCGGAGACGCCGCCGAAGATGTAGACGAGACCCGCAACCGTCAGACCCCAGAGAATGGAGGGCTGCCACTGGCCCTGGTACGCACCCATCAGAATCGCCGTCGCCACCACGCCGTTACCCAGCAGCACGAGCAGAGCAGTACCCAGGAACTCCGCCATCAACTCGCCGGTAAAAGTCTTGCGCACAACGATGTCCCCCTGTAGAAAAAAGAGTTCGGACAGGGACCGGGACGGGACCGGACCCACTAATTACTTACGACCTGAGCTTCGCCACCTCCTTCTCCGTCCGATAATCCCACAGTGCGTGAGAGCTGGTAGAGATCGCGACAGCGCCGGCTTGCCGGGCTGCGTGATAGTGGGCTGGGGTGGTACAGAGCCCCCCGGCGATGATCGGACAGGGTGCTTCACGCACTAACTGGCGAGTGGTTTCGGGGATGATCCCCGGCAGGACCTCCAGGAAATCGGGCTTCGCCTCCCGGGCGAGCTGAAGCCCCGTGTGGACCGACTGCGAGTCGATCAGGAAGATCCGCTGGACCGTGATCAGTCCCTGGTTGCGGGCCCGGGAGATCAGCGGTGCACGGGTGGTCAGAATCCCCGTGGGCCGCACCGTCTCCGCGATCCACTGCAGGGCGGGCCCGTCCTTTCCCAGTCCATCCACCAGGTCGATATGCACGAACACCTGCCGGCCAGACCGCTTCACCTGCTCCACGGCACCGGTCACCGTGTTCAGGTTGGTGGACAGAAGAAAGATGGTCTCATGGGACGTCGCCAAGGCCCGGGGCAGTTCCGCAAGATCCCGCACGGCGACCACAACGGGTGAGATCGCCAGCATGCCGCGCCTCCGACCAGACTCCATGACCTCTCCTCCTTCATATAAAAACCCACCCCGAAGCTGACCCCTGATATCGATCCAGGAGAAAGCTTCGCAGGTGGGTCTCTCCATATCTCCGACCGTCACTGCGTCTGTCTGTATGATTGTTGTATCATCAGTTTACGGGTCCCCGGTCAAGGAGCATATGGTCCTAAGTGCTTATTCCCCGTGCACGAAAGGAGGGGGTACGGGAGTAGCCCCTCCCTTGGGTCTAATACGCCATGAGGATACCCGCTCCTCCCGGAGAAGGAGGGAGGGACCGGGTCAACCCTGCGACAGCACCCGCCGGAGCTCCTCGTGAATCAGGCCGTTGCTGGCGATCAGATCCCGGGTCTGAAGCCTGTACGGCGAGCCGTCCAGACCAGTCATGCGGCCCCCCGCCTCGGTGACCAGCAGGTACCCCCCCGCCAGGTCCCAGGGGTTCAGGTTGTGCTCCCAAAAACCGCTCAAACGGCCCGCAGCCACATAGGCCAAATGGAGGGCGGCGGAGCCGAAGTTCCGGAGATTCCTGGCCCGCATCGCAACCCGCGCCGCCTCCTCCAGGTTGCGGGCGCGGAGCCGGTAATCGGTGGGAAATCCGGTGGCGATCAGGGATTCGGCGAGCGACCCGTCCGGCCGGACCCGGATCGGCCGGCCGTTCAGCCGGGCCCCCTCCCCCTTCAGGGCGGAGAAGAGCTCCTCCCGGGAGGGATCGTAGACCACCCCGGCCACCACCTCGCCGTAGTGGGCCAGGGCCAGGGAGACGGTGCAGGCCGGGATGCCGTGGACGAAGTTGGTGGTGCCGTCGATCGGGTCGCAGATCCAGAGGTACTCCACCGCCGACGGGTCAGCCTCCCGTTCGTGCCGGCCTTCCCCGGCCACCACCCCCTCCTCTCCCAGGATCCGATGGCTGGGGAAGGCGCCCAGGAGCCGCTCGGCGATCAGCGCCTCGCACGCCCGGTCCACATCGGTCACCAGGTCGCTGGCAGATGACTTGGTCTGCAGGGTCTGGTACTGCCCCAGCCGGCTCCGGATCAGGGCGCCGGCCTCCCGGGCGGCAGCGACGGCGGCATCGAGAAAGAGCTGCATGAAAGAACACCTCCCGCTCAGCGTAGGCGAAAGCGGGAGGGGCTGTCAACGCAGGCGCTATGGCTTTACCTCGTACTGGATCGTCTGCTTGATCCCCAGGTTCTCATGCCGCTGGTTGGAGAGCTCCACCTCGATGATGTAGAGCCCCGGCGCCAGGTCAGGGACCGTGTAGGCAGGGCCGTAGATCATCGCCTCGGGCCCGCCGTTCAGCCGGATGTGCGCATGGCCGTCCCTGCCGAGGCTGAAGTTGGCCGTGCGGAGGTGGATCACGAGATCCTCCCCCCGCTGCTCGGCAGAGACCTGCAGGGTGGGCGCAGGCCGGCCGCCGCAGCCCGCCGTCAGGGCAAGGAGCAGCAGCACCAGGGGGAGAAAGCGCAGGATCATCTCACTCCCCCCCGGCCGGGGACGGCTTCCGGAGCAGGGCCGCCACCGTGGCGGCCACCAGCAGCACCGCTGCGCCAATGTAGAGGATCCGGCTCCAGGGAATCCCCTGCGGCGGGTCGATCCCGACCATGGGGAGCATCTGCTCCGGGCTCCCCTCCCCGGCCCGGACCTCGAACTCCAGCCGGTGCAGGTCGCCCGCCAGCGCCACCTCGGCCGTCACACGGTAGCGCTCCGCCCCGGGGGCCGTCACCGGGCCCCGGTAGGTGCCGGCAGGACCCTCCTTCAGCTCCACGGGCCTGGTGGGGCGGCCGCCGGGGGCGGTGGCGTAGGCCGTCACCCGCTGCCCCTCCACCTTCGCCCCATACGGGTCGACAATCCGGACCGTCAACTCCCCCTGCGGGTCCACCGAGACATAGCCGAACAGCTCCATCGTATGGGCCAGCACCTGACCCGCAGGCACAGCCGCCACCAGCGCCATGAGCAGCGCCGCCATCAGACGCCTCAACCCCGCCCCTCCTCCTGAGACCGGACCCTTCGGCGAAAACTGGTCCATTTTCCTACCGCATGCCCAATCTTTCTGGTAGAATAATGAGGTTAGCCGCTCCTACTCCAGGCGGATCAGTCCGCTGACCTCGTAGACGCACTCCTTATCCCCCCTGGGGACGGTGCCCGCCTGGGTCACATCGGCATGGACTTCGGCACAGGTGCGGGCCACACCTTCCACCATCGCCTTGCAGAGGTGGCAGACCTGGTCGGGGTGGGCCGAGGCCACCTCCTGGAAGCCACAGGACTTCAGCACCAGGCTGGGCCGCCCATTCGCCCCGGTGGCCACATGGGCAGCCACCCCCAGCCGGCTCAGGGCGGTGACGCAGGCCTCCAGCAGCACCTCCGGCCCGCTGGAGCCGTTCGCGGCCGCCATGGCCGGGGCCAGCTTCTCCAGCGCCTCCCGGCCCAGCCGGCGGCCAAAGGTGTAGCCAATCTGCTCCACCGCCTCCTTGCCGCCGTCGCCCAGCAGGGCGAGCGACTGGACAAGCAGGTCGGCCAGCAGCTGGAAGTCGCGGGCCGGCACCGTCAGCGAGACGGCGCTGCCCGACGGCGTATAGACGTAACTGGGGCGCCCGCCCTTGCCGCTCTTCTCGGTGCGGACCACCAGCAGGCCGATCTCGGCCAGCTTCCCCAGGTGCAGCCGTGCCACATTCGGGTGCAGCGAGAACTTGCGCGCCACATCGGTCACGTGAACCGGGCCGGGCGCACCCAGGACATACTGGTAGATGCTGTACCGGGTCGGATCGGCCAGGACGGCGCTCACCTTCTGCGGATCCCGTTCCACATAGACCCCCCCATCGAGCGCCGCAGCCCGTGCGGCGCAGAGTCAGCGAGTCGATCACGGAAGGACGGGGATTTGCAAAGTTTCCCGTCACGCTCCGCTGTATAGAGGCGTCTAAACTTACGTGTTAGCCAGGTTTAAAAAAGTTCCCGAATGCCCCGATAACACTATTGACACAGTGTAAACCGGGTCCATACAATGGGACTGGAGTTTCGACAAGGCCCTGCGACCAGCGCTACGCCTATTTTACACTGTAGCCGCAGTGTAAACAAGACCCAGGTGATGCAGCCCGACACCCGGATCAAGGCTCGGTTGCGGAGGTAGATTTCCCTGCACCGGGAATGCTACTCTCACCAGGTGGATCAAGGCAGGCGCTGGCTGGCCTTATGAGACCGCCCCCGCGGGCGGCTGTAACCGTGCCGGTATAACACCATTTGTTCCTCTTAGGGAAAGGAGTAGTGCAACAGTGACCACTGGCGCCCCCCTGACAATCAAGGACCTGCGCGTGAACATCGGAGAGAAGGAGATCCTGAAGGGCCTCAGCCTGGAGGTCAAGCCGGGTGAGATCCACGCCATCATGGGCCCCAACGGCGCCGGCAAGACCACCCTCGGCTTCGCCCTGATGGGCCATCCCCGCTATGAGGTGACCGGCGGCTCGGTCTTCCTCGGCGACGAGGATATCCTGGCGATGGAGGTGAGCGACCGGGCCAAGGCCGGCCTCTTCCTCGCCTTCCAGTACCCCTTCGAGGTGGCCGGGGTCACCGTCGCCAACTTCCTGCGGCAGGCGGTCAACGCCGTGCGCGGCGAGGAGATCTCCGTCTGGGACTTCCAGGAGATGCTGGCCGAGAAGATGAACCTGCTGGAGATGGACGAGTCCTTCGCCGCCCGCTACCTGAACGAGGGCTTCTCCGGGGGCGAGAAGAAGCGGAACGAGATGCTGCAGATGACCCTGCTGCAGCCCAAGTTCGCCGTCCTTGACGAGACCGACTCGGGCCTGGACATCGACGCCCTGAAGGTGGTCGCCAAGGCGGTCAACTCCCTGCGCGGTCCCGACTTCGGCGCCATCGTGATCACCCACTACCACCGGATCCTCGACCATATCAAGCCCGACGTCGTCCACGTGCTGATGGGCGGCCGGATCGTCAAGACCGGCGGTCCCGAGCTGGCGCTGGAGATCGAGCGGAAGGGCTATGACTGGATCAAGGCCGAGCTCGGCATCGTGGACGAGGCCGCCGAGGCGGGGGTGAAGTAGCCCATGCCGACGGTAACCGAACCCCGCTTTCTCCAGGAGCGCCGTCAGGCGGCTCTGGCCCTGGCGCAGCGGCTGAGCCTGCCCGCCAAGACCGATGAGGCCTGGCGCCGCACCGACCTCGAGGGCCTGGAGCTGGCCCACTACAAGTCCGTTCCCGCCCGGGTCACCCTGAAGGGCAGCGTGCCCGAGGGGGTCGTCTTCGCCAACCTGCTCGACGTGGCCGCCCAGCACGCCGGCCTGATCGAGCAGTACCTGGGCTCCCTCTACGCCATGGATCAGCATGAGCTCTCCGCCGCCCAGGCCGCCTTCCTCAACGGCGGCGTCCTCCTCTACGTCCCCCGGGGCGTGGTGGTCGAGGAGCCGCTGCAGGTAGTCTATGAGGCCCAGGATGGCGAGGCGCAGTACCTGCATACCCTTGTGGTGGCCGAGGATAACGCCGAGGTCACCCTGCTGGAGCGCTACGAGGGCACCGGCGAGTACGCCAGCGTCCACGTGGTGGAGATCCTCCCCAAGCAGGGCGCCCGGGTCCGCTACGGCTACCTGCAGAACCACTCCCAGGACGCCTGGGCCTTCACCTTCCGCCGGGGCAAGACCGGGCGGGACTCCACCCTGGACTGGGCCGGCGGTGAGTTCGGCGGCGCCCTGGTCCGCTCGGAGATCGTCAACGATGTGAACGGCGAGGGCTCTGAGTCCAATCTGAAGGTGGTCTTCGGCGCCACCGACAACCAGCACCAGGACATCGTGGCCAGCCAGGTCCACACCGGCTCCAACAGCCGCTCCGACATCCTGGGCCGGGGCGTCCTCTCCGGCAAGGCGCACACCGTCTTCCGGGGCAACGGTCAGATCGACTACGCCGCCAAGAACGCCTCCACCTACCAGCGGCAGCAGGCGCTCGTCCTCTCGGATAAGGCCCGCGCCGACTCGATCCCCGCCCTGATCATCAACGAGCACGAGGTCGCCGGCGCCGGTCATGCCGCCACCGTCGGCCAGCTGGACGAGGAGCAGCTCTTCTACCTGATGGCCCGCGGCCTGAGCCGGACCGAGGCGATCCGGATGCTGGTCCTGGCCTTCCTCGGCCCGGTGCTGGAGCAGATCCCCGTGGCGGAGCTGCGCGATGCGATGACCGCTCTCATGGGAGAGAAGGTGAAGTAATGGTGTTGGATGTGGCCCGGATCCGTCAGGACTTCCCCATCCTCCATCAGGAGATGAACGGCCACCCGCTGGTCTACCTGGACAACGCCGCCACCACCCAGAAGCCCCGCCAGGTGATCCAGGCGCTGGTCGACTACTACGAGGGCTATAACGCCAACGTCCACCGGGGGATTCACACCCTGGCGGAGAAGGCCACCGAGGGGTTCGAGGGGGCCCGGGAGAAGATCGCCCGGTTCATCGGCTCCCCCTCCCCCAACCAGGTCGTCTTCACCCGGAACGGCTCCGAGGGGCTGAACATGGTGGCCTACGGCTGGCTCCGCCGCCGGCTGAAGCCGGGGGATGTGATCATCACCTCGGGGATGGAGCACCACTCCAACCTGATCCCCTGGCAGCAGGCGGCCAAGGAGACCGGGGCGACCATCAAGTATATCGACCTGCTGCCCGACGGCACCCTGAGCCAGGAGTCCTATGACCGGCTGCTGGCGGAGGGGAACGTGAAATTCGTCGCCTTCTCCGTCGCCTCCAACGTGCTGGGCACCATCAACCCGGTGAGGGAGATGGTGGCCAAGGCGCACAGCGCCGGGGCCAAGGTGGCGCTGGATGCGGTGCAGGCGGTGCCCCACATGCCGGTGGATGTGAAGGAATGGGATGCCGACTGGATCTCCGCCGCCGGCCACAAGATGCTGGCGCCCACCGGCACCGGCTTCCTCTGGGGCAAGATGGAGCTGCTGGAGGAGATGGAGCCGACCTACTTCGGCGGCTCGATGATCTCCGAGGCCCACCTCTCGGGGGCCAAGTGGGCCGAGTGCCCGGCCAAGTTCGAGGCCGGCACCCCCAACATCGCCGACTTCATCGCCTTCGGGGCGGCGGTGGACTACCTCTCCGCCCTGGGGATGGAGAACGTCTACGCCCACGAGAAGGAGCTGACCGAGTACGCCTGGGAGAAGCTCTCCGCCATCGAGGGGATGCGGCTCTTCGGCCCCCGGCAGCCCCGGGCAGGACTGATCAGCTTTGATGTGGAAGGGATTCACCCGCACGACATGTCGGCCGTCCTGAACGAGGACGGGGTGGCCATCCGGGTGGGGCACCACTGCGCCCAGCCCTTGATGGAGCTCCTGGACGTGCCGGCCACCAACCGGGCGAGTTTCTATATCTACAACACAAAGGCGGAGATCGACCGCCTGGTCGAGTCCCTCCTCCACGCAAAGGAGTTCTTCGGCTATGTCGCTTGAGGGCCAGCATCCGGTCAACCTGAGCACCCTGTACCAGCAGGTGATCCTGGATCATTACAAGAAGCCGCGCAACAAGGGCGCCGTGGAGAACGCCGTGCTGAAGAAGCACCTCCACAACCCCACCTGCGGCGATGATCTCGAGGTCCAAGTCAGCTTGGGGGCTGACGGCAAGATTGACGACGTCAAGTGGAACGGGCGGGGCTGCTCCATCTCCATGGCCAGCGCCTCCATGATGTCGGTCGCCCTCAAGGGCAAGACGCTGGAGGAAGCGCAGGTCCTGATGCAGTCCTTCTACAGCATGATGAAGAGCGAAGAGGGCAACTACAAGCTGTTGGGGGAGCTCCAGGCGCTTTCAGGGGTCAGCAAGTTCCCCGTGCGCATCAAGTGCGCCACGCTGGCCTGGCACTGCCTGGAGGAAGGGATCAAGGAGTACGAAGGAGGGGAAGCGAATGGCTAGCGAGCCGCGGGATATCGTCGGCGAATATAAATATGGCTTCCACGACCCGGAGAACTATGTCTTCAAGTCGGAGAAGGGGCTGACCCGTGAGATCGTCGAGTCGATCTCCCGGTTCAAGAACGAGCCCGACTGGATGCGGGAGATCCGGCTGAAGGCCTTCGAGGTCTTCACGTCCAAGCCGATGCCCACCTGGGGCACCGACCTGAGCGAGATCAACTTCCAGGACATCCACTACTTCGTCCGGGCCACCGACCGGCAGGGCCGCTCCTGGGACGAGGTGCCCGAGGAGATCAAGAACACCTTCGACCGGCTCGGCATCCCCGAGGCGGAGCGGAAGTTCCTGGCCGGCGTCTCGGCCCAGTACGAGTCCGAGGTCGTCTACCACAACATCCGCAAGGACCTGGAGGAGAAGGGCGTCCTCTTCATGGACATGGACACCGGTCTGAGGGAGCACCCGGAGATCGTCAAGGAGTACTTCGGCTCCGTCATCCCCATGACCGACAACAAGTTTGCGGCGCTCAACACCGCCGTCTGGTCGGGCGGCTCCTTCATCTACGTCCCGCCGGGCGTCTCGGTGGAGATCCCGCTGCAGGCCTACTTCCGGATCAACACCGAGAACATGGGCCAGTTCGAGCGGACCCTGATCATCGTCGATGAGGGCGCCAACGTCCACTACGTGGAGGGCTGCACCGCCCCCACCTACTCCACCGACTCGCTCCACTCCGCCGTGGTGGAGATCATCGTGAAGAAGGGCGGCCGCTGCCGCTACACCACCATCCAGAACTGGTCCACCAACGTCTACAACCTGGTGACCAAGCGGGCGGTGGCCTACGAGGACGCCGTGATGGAGTGGGTCGACGGCAACATCGGCTCCAAGGTGACCATGAAGTACCCCGCCGTCTACCTGATGGGCCCCCGGGCCCGCGGCGAGGTGATCTCCATCGCCGTCGCCTCCAAGGGGATGACCCAGGACGCCGGCGCCAAGATCTACCACTTCGCCCCCGACACCTCCTCCCGGATCACCTCCAAGTCGATCTCCCGGGAGAGCGGCAACACCACCTACCGGGGCCACATCCTGGTCGACAAGAAGGCGGAGCGGGCCAAGGTGAAGGTGGAGTGCGACGCCCTGATCTTCGACGACAGGTCCCAGTCGCACACCATCCCCTATATGGACATCCTGAACGAGAACGTCACCATCGAGCACGAGGCCACGGTCTCCAAGGTCTCGGAGGAGCAGCTCTTCTACCTGATGAGCCGCGGCCTCTCCGAGGAGCAGGCGATGGCGATGGTGGTGATGGGCTTCATCGAGCCCTTCGCCAAGGAGCTGCCGATGGAGTACGCCGTCGAGCTGAACCGCCTGATCGAGATGGAGATGGAGGGTTCGGTCGGTTAGGCTGCGATCAAGGGGCAAGC
This sequence comes from Bacillota bacterium, assembly GCA_049324875.1. Lineage (GTDB taxonomy): Bacteria > Bacillota > Sulfobacillia > Symbiobacteriales > Symbiobacteriaceae > JAWLHU01. The sequence continues at coordinate 1,865 of JBMONC010000073.1, read as the reverse complement.
TGCTCAGGCTTGCCCCTCTGGTCTTGAACAGGAGGTAACCAGAGCATGGCGCTGGTCAAGGTGGCTGAGGTGCATGAGATCCCGGCGGGCTCGGCGAAGCGGGTGCTGGTGAAGCGCCAGAAGATCGCCCTCTTCCATGTGGATGGGGGGTTCTACGCCATTGGCGACACCTGCTCCCATGCGGAGGCCTCGCTGAGCGAGGGGCAGATCATGGGGTGTCAGGTGGCTTGCCCGCTGCATGGGGCTCGGTTTGATATCAAGACCGGGGAGGCGCTTACCTTCCCGGCGGTCACCCCGGTGGAGACCTACAGGGTGGTCATCGAGGGGTCCGACATTCTGGTGGAGGTGTAAGCATGGCTCAGATCACCAAGGAACAGGTGCTGAAGGTGCTGGAGCGGGTCAACGATCCGGAGCTCCGGCTGAACATCGTCGACCTGGGGCTGATCTACGACGTGGAGATCACCGAGGATAACAACGTCGGCATCGACATGACGCTGACCACCCAGGCCTGCCCGGTGGGGCCGCTGATCCAGATGCAGGCGGAGGCGGCGCTCAAGTCGATCCCGGGGGTCAACCAGGTGGATGTGCGGCTCACCTTCGACCCGCCCTGGACCCCCGACAAGATGAGCGAGCGGCTGAAGAAGGCCCGGCAGATGGGGCTGCTGTAGCGCATAGACGAAGCCGAGGGAGGCCTGCTCCCTCGGCTTTTGCGCGCCCCTCAGGCGGTGCGGTGGGGCGTTCCCGCCCCGGCGCCCCGGCCGGCGAGGAGGGCGACCCCCAGCAGCATCCAGCCGGTGGCGAAGGCGTAGGTGATCACGGCCCCGACTGGCTTCTCGGCGGCGTAGGGGCCCAGGAAGGGGAAGAGCAGGGGCAGGGCGCCGGCGATGGCGATCAGCAGGCCGAGGCTCCTCAGGGGGTTCTCCTCCCGCCGGAAGAGGAAGCCGCCGGCCACCGAGAGGCCGACCCCCACCGTCAGAAAGCCCGCCATCATCACATCCCACCCCAGCCAGAGCCCCCCCAGGAGCAGGAGGAGCGGGCCTAGCACCGGGGCAGCCAGCAGGGCGATTCCCTCGGACCGGCTGCGGGCATGCCTCAGCCGGAAGCCGATCAGCCCGACGACGAAGAGGGCAAAGCAGAGGAAGAAGAGCGTGTTGCCGTACCGGTCCCCCGGGATGAACTGTCGGATGAACCCCTCGATCTTGTACGTGAGACTGGTCTCCCGCATCGACAGCGCCGCGATAATCCCGCTCACCAGCGCACAGACCCCCGACAGCCGCACCATCCGCATCAGTCTCCCTCCCCGTTCCGTCTCCTGCAGCAGCCTGCCGATCGCCGCCGGATCCCCGAAGGACTCCATCGCCCGGCGCCGCGCCTCGGCGGGCTCCAGCCCCTCCGCCTCCCAGCCGGCTGCGGCGCACTCCAGGTGGTCCAGGATCTCCTCCTCGATCTCCATCCGGTAGCGGTAGTCCACGATCACCGAGCCGAGCCGGAGCAGGAACTGCTGGAAGTCAGCCACCCGCCTCGACCCCCTCCCGCAAGCCAAAGATGTTGTCGATGGCCAGCCGGAACCGCCGCCACTGCTCCCGGCTCTCCGCCAGCCGCCGCTGCCCCGCAGGTGTGATGCAGTACACCTTCCGCCGGCGCCCGGAGGGGAGCGCCTCCCAGACGGAGGAGAGCAGCCCCTCCTGCTCCAGGGCGTGCAGCAGCGGGTAGACCGTCCCCTCGGTGAACTCCAGCACCCCCTCCGACCGCTCCTTGATTGCCTGCAGAATCCCGTACCCGTGCAGGGAGCTGCCCGCCAGAATCTGCAGCACCAGCGGCTCGGCGGTCCCCTTGGCCAGTTCCTTGATCAAGTCCTCACCTCA
>JBMONC010000072.1:62403-66609 GCA_049324875.1 Bacillota bacterium | reverse complement strand
CTCCCCGCCCCGCCGGTCTCGGTCACCACCGCCGCCGCCGAGACGAAGAGCGGGGTCCAGGCCGGGTTGGTGTACCGGCAGACCATCACCTCGCCCGGCTGCATCCTGTGGAACTGGCTCTCATCCCGGATGATCCGGGCCCTGGCCCGCACCACGCCCGGGCTGGCGCCAATCCCCTTCAGCTCGCTGCCCGCCGCTGCCGGGCGGAAGAAGCTGGCCTGCCAGCGGCCGTTCACCACCTGGTAGGTCGCCCGGCGGCGGGCCACCAGCTCCCGGGCCTCCCGGGGCCCGGGCGCCCGTCCGGTCAGCCAGGCCTTCACCTCGTCCCAGGTCAGGTAGAAGAGATCATTCCGCTGTGAGAGGATCCCCCGGTCGACCAGCCGCCGGCCGCACTCCTCCGCCAGCTCCTGCAGCACGGGCAGGGGCCTCGTCAGGTCGAAGTGGCTGTTCTCCCGGAACTCCCGGTGCTTCCGCAGCCGGTCCACCAGGTAGAGGAACAGCCCACGGAGCGGCCAGCGAAGGCGGCCGGCCACCAGGTCCCGGGCCTTCTCCCACTCCACCTTGCCCTCGGCCCGCTGCTCGGCGCTCACCAGGCCGCTGAGCATCCGCCAGACCTGCGCCGGATCCTGCCGCCAGCACGGGGTCGACAGGTACCAACAGGAACCCTCCCGGTGGCCGTACTCCTGCAGGAAGCGATCGAACTGGACCAGGAAAGCCCGGCCGGCCTCGCTCTCTCGGAGCCTCTCCAGACGCCCCTCCCGCACGGCGGCCAGGACCGCCGGCTCCTTGCGCGCCTCCCGGGAAAGCTCCCAGAGCGCAGAGTTCGTCTCCGTGGTCCGGGTCTCGATGCCGCCTAACAGCTCGCCCACCAGGATCGTGGCCTGCTGGGAGCCCACCGCCCGGGCCACGATCTTCTCCAGCAACCCCTCGATGAAGATCGTCCCGGAGGCGACAAACCGCTCATTCAGCATCCAGTTCCAGACGCCGACCACCGCTTCGGTCCGCTCGATCACCGCCCGGTCGTCCAGGGAGGCCGGGTCCACCGGGGCGGTGACCTCCAGGAGCCTGCGCACCGGCTCCCCGCTCCACCAGCCCTGCCAGTCGAAGTCCAGCGTCCTGCGGGTGCGGCCCAGCAACCCCAGCAGCGCCCTCAGGGTCGGCTTCGGGTTGGGAATCAGGTAGGTCTGATGCCAGATCCGGTTGCGCAGGTCGGCCTCCTCCGCCGGGTCGAACCGAAAGTGACCGGCCTTCAGGGCGTAGACCCCGGCGCCCACCACCCGGGCGAAGAGCAGGTTGTCCAGCGGCTTGGGGGCGGATGGGTACCGCTCTTCCGCGATCGGGATCATCCGCTGCTGAAAGGCGGTCAGCCGGGGCGGGGGCGGAAGCTCCTCGGGCTGGGCGGTCAGCGTGGTGATCGGACGGGTCTGAAGCAGGTAGATCTGCCCGCCGGCCAGGGCGAACTCCACGTCCTGCGGGCAGCCGTAGTGGGCCTCCAGCTTCAGGGCCAGCCCGCCCAGTTCGGCCAGCTGGGCATCGGTCAGAACCCCCTGGCCCCCCTCCCGCTCCACCACGGTCAGCCGCTCCCGCTCGATCCGGCAGACCTCACCGGTCACCTGCCCCGACACCACCGCCTCGCCCAGCCCGTGCGCCGCCTCCACCAGCATCCGGTCGGCCCGCTGCGCCACCGGGTCCACCGTGAAGAGCACCCCGGCCGCCTCCGCCGGAACCATCTCCTGTACCACCACGGCGATGGAGACGGTGGCGTGCTCGATCGACCGCTGGTGCCGGTAGTGGAGCGCCCGCGGGCTCCAGAGGGAGGCCCAGCAGCGGCGGACCGCCCGCAGCAGCTCCGCCTCGCCCTGCACGTTCAGGAAGCTCTCCTGCTGACCTGCGAAGGAGGCTTCGGCCAGGTCCTCCGCGGTTGCCGAAGAGCGCACCGCCACCGCCGGGCTGCCCATCTCCCGATAGGCCGTCAGGATTGACCCCGCCAACGCCTCCTCCATGGGATGGGCCAGCAGCAGCTCCTCTGCCGTGTGGCTGGCCTCTTCCCAGGCCTCCCGCCCCACCAGCGGGGCCAGCCTCTCCAGCAGGTCCCACCTTGCCACCTGCTCCGCATAGGCGGGCGCCGTCACCACGAAGCCCGTGGGAACCGGCATGCCCAGCCTGATCATCTCCCCGAGGTTTGCCCCCTTGCCGCCGGCCACCGCCACATCGTCACGACCCACATCACGGAGCCACTGCGTTCCCACCGTACACGCCCCCACAGATCATCTGCCAGGTTATTTCGGACATGGACTCGGCGGAGCGACCCGCCATCACCACGGCCAGCGCCGCCATCTGGATCAGGGAAGCGACCAGGAAGGCCAGCTCCCAGGCGGGGAGGTCCGTCCGGATCTGCCCGGCCTGCTGTGCCTCCGCCACCTGCACCTGCATCAGTTCAAAGAGGTGCTGCCTGGCTGGGCTGGGCTTGGCCAGATAGCCCGCATCCCCGCTGCTGTGGAGGTAGACAAACCTGGCCTCCGCCCGGTGGAGTTCCGCCTCACGGGTCAGCGTATGGAGGACGACCCGCAGCCGGTGCATGGGCCCCGCCCCCGGCCCCACGGCCAGCATGGCGGCCTCCACCTGGGCCCGCAGGTGCTCGCCGTAGAAGCGAAGCACGCCGTCCTTGGTCTTGAAGTGGTTGAAGAAGGTGGCGCGGCTGAAGCCGGCCCGCTCGGCAATCTCATCCACCGAGGTGGCGTCAAACCCCTTCTCCTGGAAGAGCGCAATCGCCGCCTCGAAGAGCGCCCGCTTCACACGCAGGCCCTTGGTTCTGCGCAGACCCGGCGACATAAGGGATCCCCCTCGCTCTTTATACTTGAGTCTAAGTTTAGACTGTAGTCTAAGTTTATACCGGAGTCTACCTTTGTCAACACCCGGTGGGTGAAATGAGCATCCGAAATTTAATCCTTCAGTCATCCAGGAGGTAATTTCGACGGGCGTGCCGAACTGCAGCGTAGCCAGAAGGGAGGATGCCGCCATGTACGGGGATTACCAGCAGCGTCCCGGCTTGACCACCCATCCGGCGCCGCGGCCTTCAGGGGCGGGGATCGCCTCCCTCATCATCGGCCTGATCCTGCTTCTCCTGGTGGTGGCCGGGCTGGTCGCCCTGGTCGTCCTCTCGGTTGCCGGGGTCGACCTTGACCAGGCAAGTGAGGGAACGATGGTGACCGTGGTCCTGTCGATCCTCTTCACATTCCTCGGCAGCCTTCTCGGCTCTCTGCTGGGGATCGGCGGCCTGATGCTGAAGCGAACCAACCGATTCCCGGCCGGGCTGGGCCTTCTGTTCAACGGGCTGGTCCTGCTCGTCCTCGGTCTGTTCTTCTTGATCACCCTGATGGGATCGGGCGCTGCAAGGTCAGGGAGGGTGCCAGCTGCGGCACCCTCCCTGCTGTTTCGCGCTCCTCCGGCCACGGTAGCCCGCCCGGGTGGCAATGCTGTAGAGGCCCACCACCCCCGCGGCGTTGACCGCCGAAGCGGTAGCCACAGGCCTGCCCTCCCAGAGGGCGAGGTAGTGACGGTTCTGGGCCGCCGGATGAAGGAGGCGCCCCCCATGATCCGGGGGGCGCCTCCTCTCAGCTGTGGCAAACTCTAGAACAGCCCGTAGATGCGGCCGTCCGCGTCGATGTCGATCTTCTCCGCCGCCGGCACCTCTGGCAGGCCCGGCATGGTCATGATCTCGCCGGTGATGGCGACCACGAAGCCGGCGCCGGCGCTGGGCCGGACCTCCCGGACCGTCAGCCGCCAGCCGGTCGGGGCGCCCAGCAGCTTCGGGTCGTCGGAGAAGGAGTACTGGGTCTTGGCGATGCAGACCGGGGCGTTGGCGAAGCCCTCCTTCTGCAGCTTTTTCAGCATCCGCTCCGCTTCCTTGCTGAAGTCGACGCCGTCGGCGCCGTAGACCTTGGTCGCGACCTTCTCGATCTTCACCTTCAGCGGGTCCTCGGTCTCGTAGACGAAGCTGAAGTGGTTGGGCAGCTCGCAGAGCTCCACCACCCGCTTGGCCAGCTCGACGCCGCCCTCGCCGCCCTTGGTGAAGACCTCGGTCAGGACGGCGGTGCCGCCCACCTCAGCGGCCAGCTGCTGCACCAGCTCGATCTCCGCCGGGGTGTCCGCCGGGAAGCGGTTGATGGCGACCACCGCCGGCAGCCCGTAGACCTGGGTGATGTT
>JBMONC010000072.1:19760-62303 GCA_049324875.1 Bacillota bacterium | reverse complement strand
CGGTCAGGACGGCGGTGCCGCCCACCTCAGCGGCCAGCTGCTGCACCAGCTCGATCTCCGCCGGGGTGTCCGCCGGGAAGCGGTTGATGGCGACCACCGCCGGCAGCCCGTAGACCTGGGTGATGTTGCGCAGGTGGCGCTGCATGTTCACGGCGCCCTTGCGGAGGGCCTCCAGGTTCTCGGTGGTAAGCTCGTCCTTCTTCAGGCCGCCGTGCATCTTCAGCGAGCGGATCGTGGCCACCAGGACGACGGCCGAGGGCTTCAGGCCGCCCAGCCGGCACTTGATGTCGATGAACTTCTCCGCCCCCAGGTCAGCGCCGAAGCCCGCCTCGGTCACCACGTAGTCGGCCAGCTTCAGGGCCAGCTTGGTGGCCATGACGGTGTTGCAGCCATGGGCGATGTTGGCGAAGGGACCGCCGTGGACGAAGGCCGGGGTGTGCTCCAGGGTCTGGACCAGGTTCGGCTTGATCGCATCCTTCAGCAGGACCGCCATGGCGCCGTGGGCGTTGAGCTGCTTGGCCCGGACCGGGGTGCCCTCGTAGGTGTAGCCGACGATGATCTCACCGCACCGGCGCTTCAGGTCCATCAGGTCGCTGGCGAGGCAGAGGGTGGCCATCACCTCGGAAGCGGGGGTGATCATCACCTCTTCCTGGCGCGGCACGCCGTTGTTCTTGCCGCCCAGGCCGACGATCATGTTCCGGAGCGCCCGGTCGTTCATATCCAGAACCCGCTTGAAGGTGATCTGCCGCGGGTCGAGGTTCAGCTTGTTCCCCTGCTGCAGGTGGTTGTCGATCATCGCTGCCAGCAGGTTGTTGGCCGAGGTGATGGCGTGGAAGTCGCCGGTGAAGTGGAGGTTGATGTCGTCCATGGGAACGACCTGGGCGTAGCCGCCGCCGGCCGCTCCACCCTTCACGCCGAAGGCAGGGCCGAGGGAGGGCTCGCGCAGGGCGATCATCGACTTCTTGCCGATCTTGGGGAGCGCCTGGCCGAGGCCGATGGTGACCGTGGTCTTCCCCTCGCCGGCCGGGGTCGGGCTGATGGCGGTGACCAGGATCAGCTTGCCGTCGGGGTTGTTCCGGACCCGGTTCCAGACGTGCGGGGCGATCTTGGCCTTGTACTTGCCGTACAGCTCGAGGTCGTCGGGTTCCAGGCCGATCTGCTTGGCAATCTCGGTCACCGGGGCCATCTTGGCTGCTTGGGCGATTTCGATGTCGGAAAGCACGTCGGATTCCTCCTTATATTGCGGAGAAAGCCCCTCGACTCTAGACTCGCAGCGCCTTCAACCACCGGTACACGGCTCGGGGGATTTCTCCTGGTGCGCGGGAAGCGTTTGGGAGCGACGCAATGGTATCTTTGCACAGGTGCGGCGTCGGTGACATGAACCAAAAGGCTACTTCTGCCCCAGAAAACGGGCTACCGGATCGGGAGTCAAGGCGTGGATGGCCCGTTCGATCTCGCTCTTCTCGGCCCGGAGCCGGTTGACCTGGGCCAGCGCCTCCTCCCGGAAGGCCTCATCCTTGATCGAGCCCAGGTTGATCGCCACGTTCCAGAGGGCGCCCTCAAAGCCGGCGGCGGCGGTGAGGAAGCCCACGTAGGCATCGGAGAGGGCGTTGGGGTTCCCCTTCTCGGCGGCGCCGAGGGCGTACCGCATCACGGTGAGGCAGTGCTCCATGGTGGCCAGCGGCGCCTTCGTGGCCGCCTTATACCCGGCCTGCACCGCCTGGGTGCGGGCCCTCTTCTCCTCCTCGCTGCCCTTGGGCAGGGCGAAGGCGGCCATCACCTGGTCGAAGGCCTCCTGGTCCTCGTCGGCGCAGCGGAGCAGGGCGGCTGCTTCCCGGTTGCCCACCTCCTGGGCGTGCATCATCTCATCCTGGACGGCGGCGTACTTCTCCCGCCCCACCGTCAGGCCGGCGACCATCGCCACCAGCGAGGCGCCCATCGCCCCGGCAACGGCGGCAGCCGCCCCACCGCCCGGAGCGGGGGTGCCGGCGGCCAGTTGGGAACAGAAGGCTTCGATCGTCTGTTCAGCGGTGCGCATCGGTTGCTACCTCCTGAGGAGCCGCCCCTCTTCCACCAGCAGGCGGCCCTTCTTGATCACGCTGGAGACCACGCCCTCCCCCATCCGGTACGGGATATGCCGGTGGCTGGGGGCGTCAAGGATCACCACGTCCGCCTGCTTGCCGACCTCCAGGGAGCCCACCTTGCCCTGCATGCCGATGGCCGCAGCGGCGTTGATGGTGGCCGCCGCCAGCGCCTCGCTGGGGTCCAGCCGCATCTGCATGCAGGCCAGGGTGATGATGAAGGGCATGGAGCAGGTCGGGCAGGAGCCGGGGTTGAAGTCGCTGGCCAGGGCCACGGTGCAGCCCAGGGCGATCATCCGCCGGGCGTTGGCATAGGGGACGTTCATGAGGAAGAAGGCGGTGCCGGGCAGGCAGACCGCCACGGTGCCCGCCTGGGCCATGGCCGCGAGGTTGGACTCGTTGGCGAAGAGCAGGTGGTCGGCGCTGGCGGCCCCCATGGCCGCGGCCAGCCCCGCCCCGCCCAGGTCGGAAAGCTCATCGGCGTGGACCTTGATCTTGAAGCCCAGCTGCTTCGCCCTGGTCAGGATCACCCGGGACTCCTCCACCGAGAAGACGCCCTTCTCGGTGAAGACATCCACATACTGCGCCAGGCCCGGTTCGGCGGCCACCGCCGGCAGCATCTCGTTGACCAGCAGGCTGATGTACGACCCCCGCCGCTCCCGGTACTCGGGGGGCACCTCGTGGGCGCCCATGAAGGTAGGCACCACGTCCAGCGGGTGGCGGCGCCCCATCTCCCGGATCGCCCGGAGCTGCTTCAGCTCATCCACCGTGGTCAGGCCGTAGCCCGACTTGATCTCCACCGTGGTGGTGCCCGTCAGCGCCAGCCGGTCCAGGCGGCGGAGGCCCAGGTCCACCAGGCTGGCCTCGCTGGCCTCCCGGGTCGCCCGCACGGTGGAGAGGATGCCGCCGCCGCGGGCGGCGATCTCCTGGTAGGTGGCCCCGGCCAGGCGCATGGCAAACTCCTCCGCCCGGTCGCCGGCGAAGCAGAGATGGGTGTGCGGGTCGACGAAGCCGGGGATCACCGCCCGCCCGCGGGCGTCGATGATCCGGGTCGAGGGGCCGGTCTTTACCCGGGCCAGCACCTCTTCGGTCCGCCCCACATCGACGATGATCCCCTCGAGCGCCGCCAGGGCGCCCCCCTTGATCACGCCGACCTCCTTCAGGCGGTCGCCGCGCCGGGGCCCGCCCGCCATGGTGACCAGCTCCCCCGCCCCCAGGATCAGCAGGTCGACCTCGGGGTGAAGCTGCTCCGGCGGCCGAAGATCAGCCAGCGCCTCCAACTCGGGACGAGTCTGCATGGACATCACTCCATGAGTCGCTTTTCGAGCACCTGATCCGATTTGAAGCCCTCCAAACGCAGGTAGTGACGGGCGACACCCACCAGGGCGTCCATCGGGACGAGCCCCACGATCTCCGAGCCCACCACCGGCACGCCGTAGCGCTCCGCCTCGATCCGGACCAGCTCAAAGGCCCGGTGGAGCGGGGTGTCCTTGTAGTTGACCATGTTCATCGAGACCTGGACCTGGTTCCGCTCGGCCAGGGGGATCCCCAGCGCCTTGCAGCCCACCAGCCCGCCGGAGGAGCCCCGGACCGCCTTGGCGATCTTCTTGGCGATCTCCAGGTCGCTGGTGCCCAGGTTGATGTTGTAGGCGATCAGCGGCATCCGGGCGCCCACGGCGGTGCAGCCGGCGGTGGGGTGGATGGCGTTGGGCCCGAAGTCCGGCGTCTTGTCGGGGTCCTTCCCGATCTTCTCCCGCAGCCCCTCGAACTCGCCGCGGCGCACATCCGCCAGGTTCTTGCGGTCGGGCCGGGTGGCGGCCTCCTCGTAGAGGAAGACGGGGATGCCCATCTGGCCCAGCGCCTCGCCCACCTGCCTGGCCAGGGCGACGCAGTCCTTCATGTCACACCCCGAGATGGGGATGAAGGGGATCACATCGGTCGCCCCCATCCGGGGGTGGTTGCCCTGGTGCTGGGTCAGGTCGATCAGCCTGGCGGCCACCTCCACCCCGCGGATCGCCGCCCGGACCACCTGTTCGGGGTTTCCCACGAAGGTGACGACGGTCCGGTTGTGGTCGGCATCGGCGGAGACGGAGAGCAGCTTGACCCCCTGGGCGGCGATGGCCCCGGCGATCGCTTCGATCACTTCCGGCCGGCGGCCCTCACTGAAGTTCGGGACGCACTCGATGATGGCATTCTGGTCCATACCGTTAGGTTCCTCCTAGCACATACCAGTCTATGACAAAACGGCGCTCGGAAATGCGGGGCAGGCTCAGGTCGCCAAAGGTCTCTTCAGCCCAGGCGGTCACCCTCTCGGCGGCCTCGTGAAGCTGCTGGTCGGTCATCCCCCAGGTGAAGGAGAAGACCTTGGCCCTCAGCCGGTCGATGTGCGCCTGCAGCGACTCCTCCTCGCTCCAGGTGGCGATCACGTGCTGGGTTGCCGCAGCGCCCCACCGGGCAAGGAGCTCCCGCCCGATTTGAGCGTGGTAATCACGCCCGTGGTACCCCAGCGCCACCGCCTCGGCGTGGAAGCGGTCCCGCAGCATCTTGTGGGCGTTCTGCTCCTCCCCCGCCTCATAGCCCCAGACCAGGGCGCCGCCCGGCTTCAGCACCCGCCGCACCTGCTCCAGCGCTTTGGTCGAGTCGACCAGGTGGAGGATGTGGACGGCGATGACCGCATCCTGACTCCGATCGGGCAGGGGCAAGGGCTGGGTGATATCGTGCAGCATGATCTGCGACCGCTGCATTTCCCCCTGCAGCTTGGCCCGCAGCCGTTCCAGCATCTGCTCGGAGATATCGAAACCGGTGTAGCGGACCCCCGCCTGGATGAACGGCACGGCGATCCGCCCCGTCCCCACCCCCAGCTCGGTGATGGCGGGATCCTTCGGCAGGCGGGAGAGCACCCACCGGGCGATCCGCTCCGGCAGGCCCGGCGGCAGCCCCCGCGTCTGATCGTACTGGTCGGAGACCCGGTCGAAGTTGTAGGAGGGCATGGCCGGCTACTCCATCATCGGGATCCGGACGCCCCGCTCCCTCGCCACCTGGATCGCCCGGTCGTAGCCGGCATCCACGTGGCGGGCGACGCCCATCCCCGGGTCGGTGGTCAACACCCGCTCCAGCCGGAGGCGTGCGTCCTCGGTGCCGTCGGCCACCACCACCATGCCGGCGTGCTGGCTGTAGCCGATGCCCACGCCGCCGCCGTGGTGGATCGAGACCCAGGTGGCCCCCGCCGCCGTGTTGACCAGGGCGTTGAGCAGCGGCCAGTCGGCGATGGCGTCGGAGCCGTCCTTCATCCCCTCGGTCTCCCGGTTGGGGGAGGCGACCGAGCCGGCGTCCAGGTGGTCCCGGCCGATCACGATCGGCGCCTTCAGCTCACCCGTGGCCACCATCTCGTTGAACTTGAGGCCTGCCTTCACCCGCTCCCCGTAGCCCAGCCAGCAGATGCGGGCCGGGAGCCCCTGGAAGTGGACCTTCTTCTGCGCCATGGTCAGCCAGCGGTGAAGCGCCTTGTCCTCCGGGAAGAGCTCCATGATCGCCCGGTCGGTCTTGTAGATGTCCTCGGGGTCGCCGCTCAGCGCCGCCCAGCGGAAGGGCCCCTTCCCCTCGCAGAAGAGCGGGCGGATAAAGGCGGGCACGAAGCCGGGGAAGTCGAAGGCGTTCTGCAGCCCCTGCTCGTAGGCCACCTGTCGGATATTGTTGCCGTAATCGAAGACGACGGCGCCCATCTTCTGCAGGTCGAGCATCGCCTGCACATGGGTGACCATCGACTCCCTTGCGCGGCGGATGTACTCCTCGGGGTTGGTCCGGCGGAGTTCGGCAGCCGCCTCGAGGGTGAGGCCCGCCGGCACATAGCCGTTGAGCGGGTCGTGGGCAGAGGTCTGGTCGGTCACGGCATCGGGCACGATGCCCCGGCGTACGAATTCGGGGAAGATCTCCGCTGCGTTGCCCAGCAGGCCAATGGAGAGCGGCTCGCCCCGGGAGACGGCCTCCTTCGCCATGGCCAGCGCCTCGTCCAGGGTGCGGGCCATCCGGTCCAGGTAGCGGTGCTCCAGCCGGCGCTGGATGCGGGACTCATCCACCTCCACCACGATGGCGACGCCCTCGTTCATGGTGACCGCCAGGGGCTGGGCGCCGCCCATGCCGCCCAGGCCCGCCGTGAGGGTGAGCCGGCCCTTCAGCGTGCCGCCGAACTTCTGGCGGGCCGCCTCGGCAAAGGTCTCGTAGGTCCCCTGCAAGATTCCCTGTGTGCCGATGTAGATCCAGGAGCCGGCGGTCATCTGACCGTACATGATCAGCCCCTTCTTCTCCAGCTCCCAGAAGTGCTCCCAGGTTCCCCAGTGGGGCACCAGGTTCGAGTTGGCAATCAGGACCCGGGGGCTGAGCGGGTGGGTCCGGAAGACCGCCACCGGCTTGCCCGACTGGACCAGCAGGGTCTCATCGTTCTCCAGGTTCCGGAGCGCCTTGACGATGGCGTCGAAGGCCTCCCAGGAGCGGGCTGCCTTTCCCCGACCGCCGTAGACCACCAGATCCTCGGGGCGCTCTGCCACCTCGGGGTCCAGGTTGTTCATGAGCATCCGCAGGGCCGCCTCTTGCTGCCAGCCCTTGCAGGAGAGCTCGGTTCCACGTGGGGCGCGCACCAGACGAGACATTGAGATAACCCCCCGGTACGAAATTGTTAAGGGAACGTCACAATGTAGAGCAGGAAATCCGCCACACTAACGTTAATCTTTCAGCACATGCCTCCCCGGCGCCTGTCACAGTTGTGCAGAGCAGTCTGCATGGAAAGGATGTGGTCCCCATGCCACTCACCCTGCGACTCGGCACCTACCTGCTGCAAACCGCTGAAGATGAGGACCTGCGCCTGCTGCAGTCGACGGTGGCACTGCTCCGGACCGTCTTTGAAAACCATCATGTAGACCCTGAGCATCAGTCTGCCCTGTTCTTTCACGGCCGCGCCCTGCCCGGCGGACCCTATGACTTCTCCGTGATCCACCGGGGCGATGAGGTCGTGCTGAGCGACTTCACCTTCCCCACGAAGGGGCCGGAGGAGGTCCGGGTTCCTCTGGTGGTCTATGCCCGGGAGGTCACCCAGTTTGCCCGGCAGGTGCTGGCTGCTGAGTGGCGTCCGATGCAGCGCCCGGACTGGCAGCAGCGGTATGTAGAGGGCCTGCGCTCCACGGCGCAGATGCTGACCCGGCTGGCGGAGCGACTGGTAAGGGAGGGCGCCGCCGCCTTTCCGGCGATTCAGACCCTGTTCCAGGAGCAGCACGGTGTGACAAAGCGGCCGCTGGAGCTTCAGGTGAAGGCGGTGCTGAGCGAGCCGGTCCCCTGGGAGCCGGTCCCTGTGGTGGCGCGGCCGGTGTTCGGCCCCCTGCGGCTGAAGGAGCGCCTGCCGGTCCGGCTGAACGGCGGCGACATGGTGCTGGCCACGGTCGAGGCCTTTCAGCCGGATGGGGTTCACCTCACCCTGGAGGGGGTCGGGAACGGCGGGGTCTACCCCGGCGACCGCCTGATCGGACTGCAGCTCTTCTACCCCTAAAGGGGCTGGGCCTTCGCCCGGCCCCTTTGCGCGTGGGCGGGCGCCCGTCAGGCCAGCTCGCCCACCGCTGCCTCCACTGCCGTCACCAGATCGCCGCTCCGGACCAGACGGGCCAGCTCCTCCATGTCGGGGGCCAGGACCCGGTCCTCCTCCAGGGGGGCGACCCGCTCCCGCACCGCCTTGTAGGCAGCCCGGGTACCGGGGGCCAACCCCCGCGAATCGACGAACTCGATCGCCTGTGCCGCGCAGAGCAGCTCAATCGCCAGCACCCGCTCCACGTTGGCCAGGATCTTCCGAGCCTTGCGGGCAGCGGTCGTCCCCATGGAGACGTGGTCCTCCTGGTTGGCCGATGAGGGGATCGAATCGACGCTGGCCGGGTGCGCCCAGACCTTGTTCTCGCTGACCAGCGAGGCGGCCGTGTACTGCGGGATCATCAGGCCCGAGTGCAGGCCGCCCTGGTTGATCAGGAAGGCGGGAAGGCCCGAGAGCTGGGGGTTGACCAGCCGCTCGATCCGCCGCTCGGCGATGTTGGCCAGCTCCGCCAGGGCGATGCCCAGGTAGTCCATCGCCAGCGCCACCGGCTGCCCGTGGAAGTTTCCGCCCGAGATCACATCCCCATCCTCCGGGAAGAGGAGCGGGTTGTCGGTGACGGCGTTCAGCTCCCAGCCCAGCACCTGAGCCACGTGGGCGATCGCCGTCCGGCTGGCGCCGTGGACCTGCGGGATGCAACGCAGCGTGTAGGGATCCTGGGTCCGGACCTCGCCGGGCTCCGTGGTCAGCCCAGACCCCTGAACCAGCCTGCGCAGGTTGCCGGCGCTCTCGGCCTGTCCCGGGTGGAGGCGCAGCGCCTGGATCCGGTGGTCCCAGGCCGCCGGAATGGCCCCCAGGGCCTCCGCGCTCAGCGCCGCCGCGATGTCGGCCACCTTCAGGAGGTTCAGGGCGTCGTGCAGCACCACAGCGCCGATGCCGGACATCGCCTGGGTGCCGTTGATCAGCGCCAGCCCCTCCTTCGCGGATAGGGTGACCGGCTTCAGGCCGGCCCGCTGGAGCGCCTCGTGGCCGCTCATCCGCTGGCCGCGGAAAAAGGCCTCACCCATGCCGATCAGGGGGAGGCACATATGCGCGAGGGGAGCCAGGTCACCGGAGGCCCCCAGGGAGCCCTGCTCCGGGACCACGGGGGTGACGCCGGCGTTCAGCATGGCCACCAGCAGTTCCAGCGTCTCCGGCGTAATGCCGGAGTGGCCTTTCGAAAGCGCCTGGGCGCGCAGGAGCATCATCGCCCGGGTCGCCTCCAGGTCCAGCGGGTCGCCCACACCGCAGGCGTGGCTCATGATCAGGTTGCGCTGGAGCGCTGCCGTCTCATCAGGGGAGATAATCACATCGCTGAACTTGCCAAAGCCGGTGGTGATGCCATAGACCGGCCGGCGGGCCGCCAGCAGTTCCTCTACCATGGCGCGCGCCCGCTTTACCTGGTCACGGGCTTCCGCCCCCAGTGCGACCGGGGCGCCGTGGCGAGCCACCGCTACTACATCCGAGAGTGCCAGGTGTCCGCCGAGTTCGATCACGTCCAAGACGCAAAACCTCCCGCATCAGCCTGCTTCCATTATAGGAAGCCGCCGAGGCGGGAAGCAAACGACCATACTGCCGCTTTAGCGTAGCAAAAGAACAGGAAAAACCCCCACAAAAGGGGAGCCAGCGTCCTGTGGGGGGAGGACGCTGGCTACGGCAAAGGGGAGGGCTGTCCTCAACCTGTGGGGGCAAGCTGAGGACCGGAACAAAGGAGGGTGAGCGGTGGGTGACCACTGGACCGACCGAGCGCTCCTGTGGGAGGAAGGAGGCTCGTCAGTTGCTGCGTAGGTGACAGCCCGATTGGGGGATCAGGCTGTCGGGCGTCGGCTTCAGCCGGCCCAAGTGATCGCCTACGGTTACAGCATACTCGAAAGCCACGGTAGACTGATATCCAACCTTCGGACTCTAATAGTCTAGGCTATAGACTAGTGTGAAATGCTGAGTCGGTCTTACGGGAGACCGGGCCATGACCTAAAAAGCCAGGGCGAGGCCTCTGGCTTTGGCCAAACGGTGTGGGGCGAACCTCAGGGAGAACGGCGAGAGGCTCCCGCTATGAGCAGGGCGAGCACGATCTCCGCCAGCGCCAGGATCGCCAAGGGACCCAGGAGCCGCTCCGGATCGGGGAACTTACGCCCCGATGGGAACTGAGCTTCGGGCTGATGGGTAAACCGCGGATCGGTCACCATGTAGGTGGCGTCATCGATGCGCTCCGTCTTCACCACTACGACCACCCCCTAGTACTCCCCGAGCTGGAGGGCCCACGCCAGCAGGCCGCGCTGGTGCTGCAAGCTGGCCAGGAACTCCTCCTGCTGGGACTTCGGCAGCCACTTCTCCAGGCCGACGCGAGCGTCGATGTTCAGGACGCCGATCACCTTGGTACTGCTGGCTGAGGCGAAGAGCGGTATGCTGACCATGGAGCCCAGGTCCCGTACATAGGCCCAGTGCTCTTCGGTCAGTCCCCAGCGGGGCTGCATATCCTCCGGGTAGAGGATCGCCGTGTACTCCTTGCCCTTGTACTGTTCCAGATCAGCAAAGACGGTCATCCCGTTGCGGGCGGCCAACCCGCAGCTTCCGGTCTGCAGCGTCCACTTCAAGTCACGTTCTCTCTGATTTTCCATTCTACACCACGCGACCGCTTTCAGTCTATTCCCCGCCAGGGTCATCACGTTGGCGCGGATACCTGCCTCCTCATCCCCGGACCGTGGGATGCCGGGCAGCATGGTCTCCAGGAAGACCCCGAGGAACTGGCGCGCCAGGTCCCGGGAGAGGAATCGCCTGACAAAGGACTGGATGAACCCGTGAAGGAGACCGGCGACGGCGAAGGTTGCAAAGAGCCAGCGCGGCAGGTAGGAGGTCTTGGCCCCCAACTCTTGCTCCAGGATAATCAGGACAGCCAGGATGCCGTTCAGCCAGAAACCAAGGTGCCACGCCAGGTACAGCAGCGACTTGCCGAGGGCCTTTCCCCTTTCCAGCATATGCGGGCTCACCCCCCTCCGAACCACCTTATCTCCCTAATTTCTCCATATCGTGGATTTTTCCTCCTTTTGGCATGACCCAGCCCCCATGCAAAATGGGCAGGCGACCCGATGGGTGCCTGCCCGTCCGTGAATCCGCTCAGCTTTCCAGAATCCCCATCTCTCGCCGCAGGCGGCGCCGGACCATCTGCCGGTCGACCACCTGCTGCTGCCTGCCCTTCAGCCCTTCATCCACCAGGGTCAGGCTCTGGTCGAGCCAGGCGTAGGCGGTGAAGGGGGAGAAGCCATCCACCTCGTATCGCATGTCGCTCCAGCGGACCTCGTACAGGCCGTCCTGCGGGGTGACCTGCACCCGGGGACGCCGTGCCCAGCCGGCAAAGGCCGTGACCAGACTGGACTTGAGCGAAGCCAGGACGATCTGGTCGTAGGTGTTGACCGCCTTCTCCGGCTCGCTCACCCTCCCCTCCCGCACCCAGACCAGGCCGGTCCAGAACTCGCCCGGCTGCTGAATCACATAGCGCCAGGCGTTCCAGGAGAACAGGGTGGGATGGATCGTCACCCGCTGATGTTCCCACCCCTCCCCGCAGCCGACGGCCTCCCCACAGTCGCCCTCCAGATCAAACCGGGCGGCTACCACCGCGTGGGCCCGTCTGTGCTGCAGGTAGCGAGCCACCAAGTAGACCGCCAGTGCCGCCCAGACCCCGGCGAAGAGCAGCCCCCGGTTGACCACCAGCAAGGCATTCAGCAACCAGCCCGCCCCGATGATGGCCAGCAGGCGAAGGTCGATGATTGGGATGATGTCCATCGCCATCCGCTTGGCGGAGAAGGGCCAGAACCCCTGCGTTCCGTAGTCGTTGCCGAAGTCGAAGAGCACGTGGGAGAGCGCCCCCAGCAGTGCGAAGCCGAAGACCTGCCCGAAGGGGGCGGCGGGCCAGACCGCCTTCAGGATGGCGGCGATCAGGAGGGCATGGACTGGCAGGGTCACCAGCCCGTGGGTCGGTCCCCGGTGGTTCTTCAGATAGCCCACCGAGCCCCGGATGTAACGAATGACGAAGTCGACGTCGGGCGACTCGGCACCGAGGATGGCGCCCCACACCACAGCCGGGTGAGCCCCGGCCGGGGCCAGCGCCGCCACTGCGGAGCCGATCACTGCGTGGGATACGGGGTCGATGGCAGAACGCCTCCTAGCTCTTGGGATAGATCACCGAGACCGCCGCCCGGCTGGGGTCGAAGTGCGACCGCAGCCGCTCGTTGGCCGCCTCCAGCGTGACCGCCTTCGCTACCGGCACCAGGTCGAAGAGGCTGATCTCCTTGAAGAAGCCGTCAATGAAGACATAGGCCGCCCCGTCCAGGTCGTTCATCAGGTTGATGATCCGGCCGATGATCTTCTTCCGGGCCCGCTCGAAGTCTTCCGCCTGCAGCCCGGCAGCCCGGACCTCCTCGATCCCCGCCAACAGCCGGGCCTCCAACTCCCCGGCATCCCGGGTGGGGCCGCTGAAGTAGGTGTAACCAAAGCTCAGCTCGGGCATGTACTCGAAGCCGAACCGCTGGTCGATCAGCCCGCTCTCGTAGAGCTTGGTGTAGAGCGGCGACCCCTTGCCCGCGACAGCGTCGAGGATCATGGCGGTGATCATGTCCCGCTCCAGCAGGGGGCGTCCCCCTACGCCGGTCTCGGTATCCTTGAAGCCGATGCGGAAGATCGGCTGGCTGACCACCAGCGCCTCCATTCGCCGCCGCTCCGCAACGGTGGGCGGCTCCGCCGGCATGATCCGCTGAATCTCGGGCTGGCTGGTGTAGGAGCGCTTCGCGAAGTTGGTCCGGACCTGGTCCACCACCCGGGCGGGATCCACGTCGCCCGCCACGAAGACCACCATGTTGGAGGGATGGTAGAAGATGCGGTGGCACAGGTAGAGCAGGTCCTTGTTGATCTGCCGGATGGACTCCACCGTGCCGGCGATGTCGATGCGGACCGGGTGCTCCAGATAGAGCGCCTCCATCAGGTTGGCCGAAGAGCGCCAGCCCGGGTCGTCCAGGTACATGCGGATCTCCTGCTCAATAATGCCCTGCTCCTTCGCCACCGATTCCTCGGTGAAGTAAGGGCTCTGGACGAAGTCGAGCAGCAGGTCGAAGCAGGCCTCGAAGTTCTGGGTGGTGGTGAAGTGGTAGACCGTGTGGGTGTAGGTCGTGTAGGCGTTGACATCCGCCCCCAGCTCGGAGAAGCGGTCGGTCACATTGCCCGACTCCTCCTCGAAGAGCTTGTGCTCCAGGAAGTGGGCGATGCCGTCGGGGACGTGCACCTCCTCGCCGGTCTGGGGGTTGCGGAACCGGCTGTCGATGGAGCCGTAGTGGGTGGCCACCCGACCGGTCACCTGCTTGAAGCCCGGCTTTACCAGCACGGCCACGGTCAGGCCGTTCTCCAGCCGCTCGGTGTAAAGCGTCTCCTTCAATAGTGGGTCATACTGCTTTTCCATCGCGGTTCACCCCCTCCGTCTTGGTCAGGAAGTAGATGGTGTCCAGGGTGAAGCGCCGGGCAGCCTCTGCCACCTGCTCCCGGGTCACCTGCCGGTAGAGGGCGACCCGGTCCTCGATGGAGAGGTCCTTCCCCGAGAAGACCTGGTCGACGGCGAGATCTGCCATGGCGCTCGGGCTGTCCGCGGCGCTCAGCATATCATTCACCAGCGTCTCGATGGTCGTCTCCAGCTCCTCCGCCGCAATCTGCTCCTCCTGCACCGCCTTCAACTGCTCCAGCATGATCGCCTTGGCCTTCTCCATGTCGTCAAACTCGACGCCGGCATACATGAAGCCCACCCCCTTGACGGTCTCCACGGCGGAGTAGGCGAAATAGGCCAGGGAGTGCTTCTCCCGCACCTCCTGAAAGAGCTTTGAGTGGGGGAAGCCGCCGAGGATGCCGTTGGCGACCAGCATGGGGAAGTAGAGCTCATCCTTGAGGGTGATGCCGGTCCGGAAGCCGATGACCAGCACCCCCTGGTTCACATCTAGCCGGTCGACCACATCCCGTACGGGGCGCCCGGGCTCCCGCTTCACCACCGTCTCGGGGAAGCGCCGCCCTCCCGGGGCGGCCGGCGGCAGAACCAGGGTGGTGGAGACCAGCTGGCGGGTCGCCTCCACGTCCAGGTCGCCGATGACGAAGATGTCGACCGGGGCGCTCGTCAGCACCCGGTGGTGGTGAGCCAGGAGCGACTGCGGGGTAACCTCGTCCAGGTCCTCGATTCGACCCAGGCGGTACAGGCTGAAGGGCTCCCCGTCGCACATGGCGGCGGTGCAGCGGACCATGGCGTAGCGCCGCTTGTCGTTGATCAACCCCTCAATGATCTGCCGCAGGTTAGCCGTCTCCTGGGCCACGTACTCCGGCTTCAGGCCGTCCCCCGCGATCAGGGGGCGGGTGATGATCCCGGCCAGGGTCTCCAGGCCACGCTTCAGCAGCCCTTCCTCGCCGGGGATGTGCTGCTCGTTGGCCACCTCCAGCCGGAAGACGATGGAGTGGACCTCGCCGCGCCGGTTCACATCCACACCGAAGGAGGCGCCGTAGAGGTCGTCAAGGTGGCGCGACAGCTCGGCGGTGGTGGGAAAGTCCGCCGACGCCCGAGCCAGCACCATGGGCAGCAGGGCGTTGTAGGTGACCGTCACCGGCTCCAGGGGCATGTGGAAGTAAGCATAGACCGTGGTGGTCTTGAACTTGGTCGTCGGCTGGATGTACAGATTGACCCCTTCGGCCAGGGCAAACCTGGTGAAGTGTTCGGTCAAGCCGGGAACCCTCCTTTACTTCAGCAGATCCCGCGGGTACTGGGTGAGACTCCGGACGCCTCCGGCCTCCAGCACCACATCATCCTCGATCCGGACACCGCCGAGCCCCGGCAGGTAGATGCCCGGCTCAATGGTGAAGGTCTGGCCCACCTCCAGGGGGCGGTGGTTGGAGCCGACGATGTAGGGTTCCTCGTGACCCTCCAGACCAAGGCCGTGCCCCGTCCGGTGGGTGAAGAAGTCGGCGTAGCCGCGGGAGCGTATGTAGTCCCGGGCGATGGCATCCACCTGGGCGCCGGTCATGCCCGGGCGGGCCTCTGCCCTGACCTTCGCCTGTGCCTCCAGACAGATCTGGAAGATCTCCTGGAGCTTCCCCTCCACCCGGCCCACAGGGTAGGTGCGGGTGATATCTGCCCAGTAGCCCTCCCGCTGGCAGACGAAATCCACCCAGCAGAGCTCGCCCTCCTGCAGGACCCGGTCGGTGGCACCCGCATGGGGAACCGCCGCCCGGGGGCCGGAGGCTACGGCAATGTGGAATGGTGGCTTCGCCCCTAGTCTCTCCAGTTCCCTCACCATATGTTCAACAACCTGCCGTTCGGTGACGCCCGGTCTGATGATTTCCTGCGCCGCCCTGCAGCCGGCATCGGCGATGGCGGCCGCCTCCTCCATCAGCGTCACCTCCCCCGGGTCCTTGGTGGCCCGCAGGTCAGCCAGGATGGCCCCGGCATCTTCATAGCGCAGGCCGCCGCCCCCGGCTCCCGCGCCCATCACCGAAAACGGGTGGGTGACCGCCTGGGCCAGGAGTTCGCGCTCCAGCACCCGCATGTAGCGGTACTCCACCCCCAGGACGCCTGCGCCCAGGCCTGTGGTGGCCAGAGCCTGACGCAGAACGGGCGCCGGGCCCTCCTCCTCCCCCCAGGCAAAGAGCCGCTT
This sequence comes from Bacillota bacterium, assembly GCA_049324875.1. GTDB lineage: Bacteria > Bacillota > Sulfobacillia > Symbiobacteriales > Symbiobacteriaceae > JAWLHU01. The sequence goes on along the minus strand of JBMONC010000072.1, from coordinate 46,947 downwards.
GAGGCCGGTGCCCGCGCTCACCCGCTCGGCTTCGAACGCCGGGCATAGCGCGAAGGGCTCGCCGGCGACCGGGAAGAACAGAAGGGTGGGCCGCTCTGACAGATGCATCTCCAGCCCCGTCAGATAGCGCATGTTCGGTCCCGGCATGATCACGATGCACTCCAGCCCCTGTGCCCTGGCACGGTCAAGCATCTGGGCCACACGATCCTTCATCATTCGCTCGGGCCTCCCCTCTCCCATCCGGACCAGGTGATGGCGCGCTCAACCGAGTCGGTCAGCGGGAGGCTCCTCGCTTCCGCCACCGTCACCCAGCGAACCGCCGCGGCATCATCCGCCGGCGCCAGACGGCCGCCCTCCACCTTCGCCTCAAAGTACAGGATCACGTAGTGGTAGCGCACTCGCCCCTCTGCATCGCGGTCGATCGCATCGGCATAGCCCAGCAGGCGCCCCACGCTTATCTCCAGCCCGGTCTCCTCCAGAACCTCTCGCTGCAGCGCCTCCTCCACCCTCTCCCCCAGCTCGACCCCTCCGCCGGGGAGAGACCAGCACCCCACGTGAGGCGGGCGGGCCCGCTTTACCAGTAGAATGCGCTCCCCCTCCCGAACGAGGGCGTGGCAGGAGGGAAGCGGAACGCCTGCGTATGCACGAGCCATTTGCCAATCGCTCCTCCGCCGTGATGCTGCGATCCGTCCAAACAGGGAAGGCGGGACACTTTAGCCTTCCCCATACAGAAAAGATTTCCTCCCGCGAAGGTCATGCCCTGTGCAACAAACCCCGCCCTCGTGGCGAGGGCGGGGTTGGTCTGCGCTTAGAAGGCCGGCTGCGGCTGCGGGCCACCGATGACAGGCTTCCGGGGCTCCGGCGGCTGGGGCCGGGGCGGGAGCAGCTGGCTGAGCAGCTCCTCCAACTCCTTGCCCTCCAGCGTCTCCTTCTCCAGGAGCACCTCCGAGAGCTTGTCGAGGGCGTCGCGGTGCTTCGTCAGGATCTCCAGCGCCCGCTCGTAAGCGGTGTGGACGAAGTGGCGGACCTCCTCGTCAATCAGGCCGGCGACCTCCTCCGAGTAGTTGCGGAGGCGGGTCATGTCACGGGCCAGGAAGACCTCTTCCTGCTTCTGGCCGAAGGTGAGCGGCCCGAGCTTCTCGCTCATGCCCCACTCGGTCACCATCCGGCGAGCCCACTGGGTGGTCCGCTCGATGTCGTCGTGTGCGCCGCTGGTGATCTCGCCGAAGGTGATCTCCTCCGCCGCCCGACCGCCGAGCGCCATCGCCATCCGGTCGAGGATCTCGGACTTGGAGATGTTGTACCGGTCCTCCACCGGGAGGAACATGGTGTAGCCCATGGCCCGTCCCCGGGGGATGATGGTGATCTTATGCAGCGGGTCCATGTGCGCCAGCATGTGGCCGACCACAGCGTGCCCGGCCTCGTGCCAGGCGGTCACCCGCTTCTCCTTCTCGGAGATGATGCGGGACTTCTTCTCGGGACCGCCGGCCATCACCCGGTCGATCGCGTCCTCGAGGTCCTGCATCGTGATCTTCTTCTTGCGGCGGCGGGCTGCCAGCAGCGCCGCCTCGTTCATCAGGTTGGCGATATCCGCACCGGTGAAGCCGGGGGTGCGCTTGGCCAGAACCTCCAGGTCCACATCGTTCTCCAGGGGCTTGCCCTTGGCGTGCACCTTGAAGATGGCGAGGCGCCCCTTCAGGTCGGGCCGGTCGATGACGATCTGCCGATCGAACCGGCCGGGCCGGAGCAGGGCCGGGTCGAGCACATCGGGCCGGTTGGTGGCCGCGATGATGATGATGCCCTCGTTGGCAGAGAAGCCGTCCATCTCCACCAGCAGCTGGTTCAGGGTCTGCTCCCGCTCGTCGTGACCGCCGCCATAGCCGGCGCCGCGCTGGCGGCCCACGGCGTCGATCTCGTCGATGAAGACGATGCAGGGCGAGTTCTTCTTCGCCTGCTCAAACAGGTCGCGCACCCGGCTGGCGCCGACGCCGACGAACATCTCCACGAAGTCGGAGCCGGAGATGGTGAAGAAGGGGACGCCCGCCTCTCCAGCCACCGCCTTGGCCAGCAGCGTCTTGCCGGTGCCGGGGGAGCCGAAGAGCAGCACGCCCTTGGGAATCCGAGCGCCCAGCTCCATGTAGCGCTTGGGGTGCTTGAGGAAGTCGACGATCTCCGTCAGCTCTTCCTTGACCTCGTCGATGCCTGCGACATCGTCGAAGGTGACCCGCTTCCGATCATCGGTGTGCAGCCGGGCCCGGCTCTTGCCGAACTGCATGACCCGGTTCCCCGATCCCTGGGTCTGCTGCATGATGAAGAAAAAGGCGAGGAGCACCAGGATGACGGGGACCAGGGTCTGTAAGAGGAGAGCCCAGATTCCCGGAGAGGTATCCTGACGGATGTCCACCTTGATCTCGGGGTGCCTGTGCAGCTCCTCGATGATGGGCACCTGGTTGGAGCCCTCCGGGAGCCGGACAGTGAAGGGGGTGTCGTCCTTCAGCTTGCCCTCGCCATGGCTCCCCGTGATGGTGACCTCTTTCACCTCTTTGGCCTGAACCATGTGCAGGAACTCGGAGTAGGTAAGAGCCGTCTTCTGCTGGTTGGTCCCGCCAAGCTGAACCGCTATGGCGACCGAGATCACCAACAGGAGCAGGTAGAAAGCGAGACTACGAAATAGTTTGTTCAATCCGTCAGGGCCCTCCTTCCACAAGGGCGTTTATGGCAAGTAGCAAAATCAAATTCGTGTCACAGGTTAAGTCGGGCGCAAGGCCTCGAAAGATACTCGTAGAGTGTACCATATTTTATGAACCCAGACAACCGCGATGAGGGGCCAGGAGACCGGGAAATAACGGCTAGACCGGATCGGGCGGAATGGGCAAAATCCTGAGACGCAGCGGCCGAACCGTTGCTGCCCCGGCCAGGAAGCGCCGGTCCTGCCGGTGTCCGAGCACCCAGAGCACCTGATCGCCCGCACCCAGCAGAGGGAGCCGCTCCCGCTGCGCCCGGGGAACCTTGGCGTCAACCAGAATATCTTGCAGCTTTTTGGACCCCTCCATCCCTGTGGGCCAGATCCGGTCGCCCGGCTGCCGGAACCGGATGCAGAGGGGGCCGGGCAGCCTGTCGGCATCCAGCCAGATCTCACCGGGGGCCGGGTGGGCGGGCATCGCTTCGGGCGGGAGCAGCTCCGCCAGGATCACCAGGCCCAGCTCGGGGATCGCCGTCTCCCCCCGGGGGGCGACCGGCCAGACCCGGTAGGTGTCAGGCGTCTGATCCGGCTGGGGCTCCAGGCGGCAGCGACCATACTCCACCGTCAGCCGGAGGCCCCCGGGCAGGTCGGCCAGATGGCTCCCGTGGGGCTCCCCTGCCAGGTCCAACACCCGGGTCACCGCCGGCAGTCCCAGGTCCGCCTCGGGCCCCAGCACCGCTCTGGCAGCAAGTCGGACCACCCGGCGGGCCAGGGCGAGGGGCTCCTCCCGCAGCCGGGCGCCGTCCAGTTCCACAGCGGGGACCGGGTGGGTCTCCTCCAGCGACGGCGGCGCTGTTCGACAGCGGTCGAAGGCCTGCCGGGCCAACCGCTCCAGCAGGGCATCCTCCTCCCGAACCAGCTCAGCGAGCTGGGCCAGGTTCGCCTCGATCGCCGGGTTGTAAGACTGGGCCAGCAGTGGCAGCAGTTCCAGCCGGACTCGGTTCCGGAGATAATCCGCCTGAGCATTGGATGCATCGAGGCGGGGAAAAAGTTTGTGCTCAGCACAATAAAGTTCAATTTGTTTTCGGGGGATGGTAAGCATCGGTCGGATCAGGGTGAGATTCCCCTCGCTCCTGATGGGCGGAATCCCTGCCAGCCCCTTCAGACCAGCGCCCCGCAGGAGCCGCATCAGCACGGTCTCGGCCTGGTCGTCCCGGTGGTGACCGGTCGCCACCTTGGTGGCGCCGACCCGGGCGGCCAGCTCGCGAATCGCCTGGTAGCGGCGGCGGCGGGCGTTGGCCTGAAGGGAGCCGGGCTTGCCCTTCAGCTCCCCCGGCGCAAGGCGGACGACGGAGACCGGATGCCCCAACCCCTGCGCCAGTTCCGAAACGTAGCGGGCATCGGCGGCGGACTCGGCCCCCCGGAGCCCGTGGTCCAGGTGGAAGACGTGGAGCCGGAGCGACCACGCCGGGGCCAGTCGGTGGAGCAGGTGCAGGAGCGCCACCGAGTCGGGACCCCCGGAGACGGCGACGATGAGGTGGTCGCCGGTCTGCAGCATGGAGTGGCGGTCGATCGCTTCCCGGACCTGCTCCAGCATTGGCCTCACCCTTTCACAATGAACCCCGGCAGTGTGTCGAAACGGATTCGACAACCGCCGGGGATTCCCTGCCCTGGGACCGGACCTCTACCCAGCCAGTGCGAGCGCAGCGCAGTAGACCGCTCCGGCGCCGCAGAGGATCCCCAGGCCCAGGCAGAGCCAGGCCACCCTGTCACGGAGCGTCACGGAAGGCTTGGTGGCGGCTTGCGGCTCCGGGGCCCGTGCAATCAGCGGGATGACTCGCCGGCCGGGGCTGGTGCTCCTCTCCCCAAGGTGTCGGCTCATGGGCGGTGCTCCTTTCCACTGGGGGGATCAGCCGGCTTGGAGCGGGGGGCCAGCCGGGCAGGAACCCACTCCCCGCGCCGGTTGGGGGTCGGCAACACCTCGCCGCGGGCGCTCTCCAGCAGGCCAACCCTGCCCACCAGCACCGTCAGGTCGTCCTCCGGGACCGGCATCAAGGTGAGGGCTCTGGCCAGCAACCGCTCCGCCAGCTCCTCCGGGTCGGCGGTCTGCTCCCGGGCAAGGAAGTCCAGGATCCAACGCTCCTTGTCGATGTCGTCCTTGGAGACATCCCAGATGCCGTCGGTGATCATGACGATCAGGTCACCGTGCCGCAGGTTGCGGAAGTCGGGCTCCACCTCGACCTGGTTGATGATCCCCACCGGCACCGACGACATCTTGATCACCGTGACATCGGAGCCGCGCTTCACAAAGCTGGGCGCCGCCCCCACCTTGACGAACTCGGCCCGGCCCGTCCCCAGGTCCAGCTGGGCGAGGTCCACGGTGGCGAAGGTGTCGCCGGGCGAGCGGAGCAGCAGGACGGAGTTCACGGTCCGGACGGCGACGTCGGTGGCAAAGCCGGCGTCGAGCAGCTGGTGGAGGAGCCGCACGCACTGCTTGGACTGGGTGGCCGCCTCCCGCCCCACGCCCATGCCGTCGCTGAGCGCCAACAGGTAGCGGCCGTCCGACAGGGGGGACGCCTCGTAGGAGTCGCCCGAGATGTGCCCGCCCCGCTTTGGCAGCCGCGCCACCCCCGTGGTCATGCGGTAGACCGGGATGTTGGACGGACGGCCCCTCCCGCCCGCCTGGGCCACCTCGTCCGCCATGCGATCCAACAACCGGGCGACGTTCCTGATGTAGTCGCCGACGATCCCCTTGCCCTCCTGCAGCTGCCTGGCGAAGCTCCGCCGGGACCGCTCGATCTCGTGCAGATGGTTAAAGGCCGTGGCGACCTGCTCCGGGTGGATGCAGTGCTGGGTCAGCTCGGCGGGGGGAGGGGTGACGGGGAGCGGCCCCTCCAGGTCGGTCTGCTGCCACAGGCTGTAGAAGAGCTGGTAGGTGCGGTCGAAGTCCCGGTGCCAGCACTGGTTGTACATGGCACAGGATGAGCAGAGCTGCTCGACCGCCTGCTCAAAAGGTTTGCGAGGCCGGTCCTCCACCGGGGCCTCCACCACCGCCACCTGCTCAAAGGTGCGCTGGACCTCCTTCATCACCCCCGACATCGATCGAAGCCGGCCGACGGCTTCGGGCAGGGCGGGCTCGGGCTGTTGGGCGGGCCCCGCCTGGACCGGCTGCTGGATGACCAACTCCACGGGCAGTCGGGCCAGCCACTCGCGGGGGAGCAGCCAGAAGCAGAGCACCGCCACGATGGCGGTCGACGCCATCGACTCCAGGACCGGTCCCTGCCCCTGGGTCGCCATGATGTAGGTGATGAAGGCGAGGGCGAAGGAGAGGCCGACCCCGAGCTTCTTCAGGTCCCGGAAGGCCCCGGCCAGGAAGCCGGCCACCACGTAGGCCATGGCCTGGGCCTCGGGAATGGGGGGGCCCGCCCCCGGCCCCGTGGGCGGCGGGGCTCCCACCGCGATGAAGAAGAAGCCGATTCCCAGCACGGCACCAGCCGCGGCGCCGAGAGCCAGCCCCCCGGCGTAGGCGAAGGCCATGACGGCCAGCCCGGCAGCCACCCCGTGGAGGGAGAGCCACCCCCCGATGGTGAGCCCCTGCAGGCCGATGAGCGCAGAGGCGAGGAGGATGATCCCCGGCACCGGCAGGTCCGAGGAGCCGACCCGCAGGAACCGCCCGCTGGTCGCATCGATAATGCCGAGGGTGAAGACCAGGGCCAGCACCCCGGTGAGGCCGCTCCAGAAAAGGATCTGCAGGGCAGGGGGGCGCGGGACCAGCAGGGTGGCGGGAAGCAGAGCGGCTCCGGCGGCCAGCAGGGCGGCGGTCAGGGGCCGGGGGTGGCCCACCCGCGCCCGGGCCAGGGGGCTCATCAGGTAGATGAGGGCGATGGCCAGGCCCGCCCACCCGGCCTGGGCCGGGGGCAGTCGTGTGAAGCTCCCCGCCACGACGGCGAGGGCGACCGGCAGGGTGCCGAGGGCGCTGAAGCCGGCGCCCCTCACGGCGGCGTAATAGGCGATGCCGAAGGAGCCGATCTGGCTGACCGGCGCAGCCCGGCCCAGGAGGAAGCCCAGCAGGACTCCCGCGTAGAGCAGGGGCTGCCAGGCCCACCCCAGGCGGCTGGCCAACGCACCCGTCCAACGGGCCCATCCCGTTCGCCTCAGCCCCGGGACCGAGGCGGACTCCCGCTTGATCATGAAACGCCTCACCACCTGGATGACAGATGCTACCGCCAGCCATCATACCGAAGGTGGCATGCAAAAATCTGTCGCTCCTTGGCTGTGATCACCGGATTTCTTTCGACAAAGATCGGCATAATGTTGGAGAGACGGCAAAAACCCAGCTCTGACGGACGTCAGAACTGGGTTTTCCCCTGGTGACCCCAACGGGATTCGAACCCGTGTTACCGCCTTGAAAGGGCGGTGTCCTAGGCCTCTAGACGATGGGGCCGGCATGGCGGCGCCGGAGCGCTGTCGATACGATTATAAACCATTATGTCACGCCGTCAACCCAATCTTTCCGGAGGACCGCCGGGAGGCGCCCGCGCGCATTTCTTCGCTTTTTTTCGCCGAGGGTGAAGTAACTTGGTATCTTCGTTCGTCTTATCATCTGGGACGACTTCGAGGAGTGGTTTCCGATGTCATGGACGGAGACGATCACAAGCCCCAGTGGCCTTGCCAGCATGATCTCCGGACTGCTTGAAGGGATGGGGATTCCCTGGCCGGGCGCCGTGGTGCTGGCCGCCGCCGGCACCGAAACCGCGGACGCCGGGACGGCGGTCGTGGTGGCGCTCTGCTTCGGTCTCGTCTACACCGCCAGCTCCTGGCTTCAATATTTCATGGGCCGGTACTTCTGGAACTTCTTCCAGCGGTACATCCCTGCCGCGCAGCAGCAGCGCTTCCTGAGCATCATGCGGAAGCACGGCGAGCTGGCCGTGCTCTGGAGTCGGCCCCTTGCCGTTGGGAATTACGTGTCACTGCCCGCGGGCATCATCCGGATGCACCAGGGGAAGTTCCTGCTGTACACCTTCGTGGGAATCATGCCCTGGTCCCTGGCCATGACCTTCGGTGGCAGCTTCCTGGGTGCCCACCTCTCCGCCGCCACCCGGTGGCTCACCATCGCTGCCGTGGCGATGGCGCTGTTCGGCGGCCTGGCCGCTGTCTGGCGGCTGGTCAGGGCGCGGCGGGCCCAGCGGACGGCCCGGCCCACAGCCTTTGCTGACTGAGCCTCCGCACCAAGATCGAGCCGAGGACCGCCGCAGGGTCCTCGGCTCTGCGCTTATCCGTCCTCCTACCAGGGAACCTTCCCGCCGTCCACATTGAAGGACTGTCCGGTGATGTAGCCGGCCTCCGGCCCCGCCAGGAAGGCGACCATCCCCGCCACCTCCCACGGCTCGCCCAGGCGTGCCATGGGGATCTCCCGCATCCAGCGCTCCATGATCGCCGGGTTGGCGCGCGACTCCGCCGTCATCTCGGTGATGATCACCCCCGGGCAGACGGCGTTGACCGTGATCCCGTATGCCGCCAGCTCCCGGGCCGCCTCCTTCACAAACCCCATGACGCCCGCCTTGGAGGCCACGTAGTTGGCAGCCTTGGGCAGCCAGTGCTTCCCGGCGATGGAGGCGATCTGGATGATCCGCCCGCCCCCGCCCCGCTCCGCCATGTGGCGGGCGGCGATCTGGGTGCAGAGGAAGACCCCCGTCAGGTTGACCGCCAGGGTCCGCTCCCACTGCTCATCGGTCATCTCCAGCAGGCTGGCCTTGGGCTCCACCCCGGCGTTGTTGACCAGAATGTCAAGACGCCCGTGCTCCGCGATGATCTGATCGACCATCGACTGGACCTCTGCCCGCACCGAGACGTCGGCCCGAATCGCATCGACCCCGAGACCCTCGGCCCGGGCGAGGCGCAGGTTCCCCTCGTCGATGTCGTTCAGCACCACCCGAGCGCCGGCCTCCTGGAGCCGTTGGGCGATCGCCTTGCCAATCCCACGGCCGGCACCGGTCACAAGCGCCACCTGACCCTGCAGCATGCCTATTCCCCCTCCACATTCTCTGCCGGATAATTCCTCCACTCCGACCATGAACTCCTCTCGGCTGCGAAGAATCCTGCCTCAGGTTCGACGCATCCGACGGGAGGAGTGGTTCTGGTGAATCAGGTTCTCTGGGGCTCGGTTCTGTTCTCATCCCTGGTGGGTTCGGCCTCGATCCTGGTGAGCATGTACATCCTGCTGCCGGCCATGGGTCTGCCCAGGCTGGACTTCGCCGCCGTGACCGGTGGCTGGATCGGGGTGACCGGGCGGTATGCCAGGGTGGTCGGGGCCGGGGTCTTCGTGGCCGGGGGAATCGCCTGGGGGCTGCTCTACGCCCTCGTCTGGCCCTGGCACAGCCTGCTGGGCGGTCTGGCCTTCAGCCTGATCCCCTTTGGCATCTCCCTGATGGCGATCCTGCCGGAGTTGAACAGGTTCCACATCCTGGTCTACCCGGTGCCGGGCTTTCTCTGGCTGAAGCTGGGCGGCCCGCAGGCCGTGGTGGCCAACCTGGTGCAGCACCTGATCTTCGGCCTCTGCCTGGGGCGGTTTTACCAGTAGCAGAACCGGCCGGCTGCCTCCGCCGTCCGGACGGTGGAGTGCTACATCAACAACGCGGGCACCCTGGTGCTGGGCGACCCCCGCCTCCTGGAGTCGGTCGCCAGGCTGGGGCCGTCAAACAAAAAAAGGCAGGGGACTTGCACCTCCCCTGCCTTCTCACTTATCGCTTCACCGCCACGTCGGAGGGAATCCGCACATCGGCGTCATCCAGCAGCAGCACCTGGACCCGGGTTCCCGCCGGGAGCGGGCCGGTGTGGCCGGGGATGACCGCATAGGCGTTGGCATAGCACATGGAGCTGAGCACGCCCGCCCGCTGCGCCATGTCGGTGTCGATGTGGATCTCGCCGTCGGGCCCGTTGTAGACCTTTGCCCGCAGGTAGCGGGTGAGCGGCACCGTCTTGGTCACGGGCTGGTCCAGGAGCCCCTCCGCCTGCCGGAGCCCCAGGCGGGGACGGCCCAGGAGGTGGTCCAGCAGCGGCCGCACCAGCAGGTCAAAGTTGGTGATCGCCGCAGCCGGGTTGCCCGAGAGGCCGATGACCAGCCGTCCCTCCAGCACGCCGGCGCAGACCGGGGTTCCCGGCTTGATGTTGACCCGCCAGAAGAGCTGCTCGGCACCCATCACCGTCAGCGCCTCCCGGACGACGTCGAAGTCGCCCACCGAAACGCCCCCGGTGGTGATCACCAGGTCGCAGTCGGTCGCATGGCCGATGGCGCCCGCGATCACATCGGCCATGTCATGGGCCACGCCCAGCTTGACCGGGATCGCACCCGCCGCCTTGATCAGGGCCGCCATGCCCGGCCCATTGGAGTTCCGGATCTTGCCCGGCCCCAGGTCCTCGCCGGGCAGCACCAGCTCATCGCCGGTGCAGAGCAGGCCCACCCGCGGCGGGGCGTAGACCGGCACCTCGTCAATCCCGATCGCCGCCAGCAGGTTGATCTCCGCCGGCCGGATCTGATGGCCCGCCTGGAGCACGGTCTGCCCCTCGGCCACATCCTCCCCGACCGGTGACACGTTCTCCATGGGAGGCACGTGCCGGAAGATCTTCACCCCCATGGGCGTCACGCGGACCTCCTCCATCCGGATCACCGCATCCGCCCCGACGGGCACGGCGCCGCCGGTCATGATCGCCGCGGCGGTGCCAGGGGGCAGCGGCTCCTGGAGCGGGTGTCCGGCCGGAATCACGCCCACCAGCGGGAGGGTGACCGGCTCGTCGCGGGTCGCCCCCCTGGTGTCTTCGGAGCGAACTGCATAGCCGTCCATGCCGGAGCGCGGGAAGGACGGGAGCGGCTCCGGCGCCCGGAGGTCTTCCGCGAGAACCAGCCCCAGCGCATCCTCCAGAGCCCGGCGCTCAACACGGCGGGCCGGGGCGTGCTGCAGGAGCAACGCCTGTGCTTCCTCCACCCGTAGCATGGGGCTCCCTCCTCCTAGGCCTTCTTCTCGGCGTCCGTCGTGGGCTGGGGCTTATCCTCAGCCTCGATCTCTTCCTTGACCGTCTTCATCGACTTCTTGAACTCCCGGATCGACTCACCCACCGACTTGCCCAGCTGGGGCAGCTTGGAGGGTCCGAAGATGAGCAGCGCAACCACGACGATCAGCGCGATCTCCATGAATCCGATCTGCCGAAACATGTTGACCCCTCCTATTTGAGCAACCGGGCTTCCACGAAGTCTGCGATGGTGGCGATATCGTTCCAGTTGAAGGTGGGACGGTCGGTCTCCACCGGCAGGTCTCCGGCCACCGCCAGCAACTGCGGGTCTCCCCCGCAGAGCAGGCCTCCCTCATTCCGCACGCTGCTGAAGATCTCGATCTTGGGGAAGGCCTCCCGCTTGAAGCCCTCGGTGATCACCAGGTCGACGGGCCCCAGAAGGGCGATGGCGTCCTGCGCCGAAAACTCGCCGCGCGGGGTGGAACGGACCAATCCGATCTGGTCCGGTCCGATGATCAGGGTGGCCCGGGCGCCGGCCTGCTTGTGCCGCCAGGTATCCTTTCCCTCGTGATCCATGCTGAACCCGTGCACGTCGTGCTTGAGGGTGCCAACGGCGTAGCCCCGCCGGGTCAGTTCAGCGACCAGCCGCTCGACGAGCGTCGTCTTACCGCATTTCCCACATCCGACAATGGAGAGCACCGGTGGCATGGGTCAACCTCCTGCGGTCCTCTATGTCGCAATCATACCCCTAATTCAGGTCCAGGGCCATCGGTCGCGGGACTAGATGCATGTAGACCAAATCATTCTTCGCGACCATGGACTATTCACGCGAAGTGGGGGTCTGCCGATGGGAGCAGGCAAACCTGCCGGATATTCTGTCACCCGCCCTCCCCTTCTCGCATTGGATGGGGAAGAGGTGAACCAGAGATGTACATCACGGTTGTCCAGCCAGGGGAAGACCTGGCGGCCGTCGCCCGGCGCACGGGGGTGGCGTTGGAGGCGCTGGCCGAGACCAACGGCCTGCCGGGGCGGGAGGTGACGGCAGGCCTGGCCCTGATTGTCCCATCCAACCGCTACATTGTCCAGCCCGGCGACACCCTGACCACCATCGCCGACCGGAGCGGCGTCTCCCTGGAAGCCCTGCGGCGGGCCAACCCGGGCATCGAGCAGGCGATCTACCCAGGGCGCCCCCTGCGGATTCCCGAACCGGTGAGGCAGGCGGCGGAGATGATCGGCTACCTCCCCCTGACCGACCCCGGGGTCACGGCGGAGGATATCGCCCCGTGGGCGCGGCAGCTCACCTGGGTCGCCCTCTTCTCCCACCTGATCGACGACGAGGGCAACCTCCCGCCGATCGACGACATCGCCGCCATCCGGGCGGTCTACGCGGCCGGGGCCCGACCCCTCATGTCGATCGCCAACATGAGGGCGGGCGGCGCCTTTGACCCCGAGCTGGCCCGGCGGATCATCACCCAGCCGGCGGTGCGGGAGCGGGTGATCAGCAACACGATCCGGATCATGAACGAGAAGGGCTATGCCGGGGTGGATTCGGACATCGAGAACATCCCCCGGGAGATGCAGGCGGGCTACGTCGACTTCCTGAGCGAGCTGAAGCACCGGATGGGGGACCGCCCCCTCAATGTAGCCGTTCCGCCCAAGTTTGACGAGTATACCTTCGGCTACGCCCGCGGCCACGATTACGCCGGCATCGGCAGGGTGGCCGACCGGGTCTACATCATGAACTACGAGTTCAGCTGGGTGGGCGGCCCGCCAGGGCCCATCGCCCCGCTGCCCCAGTACCGGCGGGTGCTCCAGTACGCCGTCGAACGGATGCCACGCAGCAAGATCCTCGCCGGGATCTCCACCGTCGCCTACGACTGGGAGCTACCGGACACGCCCGAGAACGTCGCCCGCCCCTGGCCCCACAACGAGGCGGTGCGGATCGCCATCGAAAACCGCGTCCCGATTGGGTACAACGAACCCCAGGAGACCCCCTGGTTCCGCTACCGGGTGGGCCAGCAGGAGCGGGAAGTCTGGTTTGAGGACGCCCGCAGCCTGCTGGAGAAGTTTGAGGTGATCCGCAACCTGGGCCTGCGGGGCTACGGGGTCTGGCACCTGGGCGCCCTCAACTCCCAGTTGATCAGCCTTGCCAACCGGCTCTTTGCCGTCCAGCGGTAGGAGGGGGGCGGGCGCATAGCAAAGGAAGGCCCCACTGGCTGGCGGCCTTCCTGTTGCTTAGATTCCCTTGACCGCCCGCAGGCTGAGCCCGGCCAGCACCGGCCCCAGCTCCTCCGACGGGACGGGCAGTGCGTAGTAGTAGCCCTGCGCCTTGTCACAGCCGATCCCCATCAGCTCTGCCACCTGCTCCGGCGACTCAACACCCTCGGCCGTGACGCCCATGTTGAGGACACCCGCCAGGGTGATCACCGTGCGCACCAGGGCGCTGTCCACCCGGTTGAGGCCCAGGCCGCTGACGAAGGAGCGGTCGATCTTCAGCACATCGATGGGGAACTGCTTCAGGTAGTGCAGCGAGGAGTGGCCGGCGCCGAAGTCGTCCATCGCCAGCTTGATCCCGAGAGATTTGAGCCGCTGCAGGATCGGGCGGGTGAACTCCGGGTTCTTCATCAGGGCGGTCTCGGTGATCTCCAGGGTCAGGTTCTCCGGGGCGAGGCCGGTGGCCTCCAGGACCTCGGCCACCTCGTCCACCAGGGCCGGATCCTGCACCTGCACCGCCGAGAGGTTGACGCTGACCGAGAGCGGTTCGTCCTTGCGGAAGCGCTGGTGCCAGCTCTTCGCCTCCCGGCAGGCCTGCTCCAGGACCCACCGGCCCAGGGTGATGATGTAGCCCGACTGCTCGGCGATGGGGATGAACTCGCCTGGCGAGACCCAGCCCCGGCGCGGGTGGCGCCAGCGGATCAGCGCCTCGGCGCCGACCACCGTCCGCGACTTCAGCGCCACGATCGGCTGGTAGAAGAGGGTCAGCTGCCCCTCCCGCACCGCCCGGCGCAGGTCTGCATCCAGCTCCAGCCGCTCCAGGGCGTTGGCGGTCATGCTGGGGTGGTAGAGCACGTAGCGCGCCTTGCCTTGCCGCTTCGCATAGTGCAGGGCGACGTCGGCCTCGCGCAGCAGCTCCTTCGGGGTCGAGACCCGGGAGGCGCCCATGGCGATGCCGAAGGAGAAGGTGACCTGGAACTCCCGACCGCCGATGTGGAGCGGGGAGTCCAGGGCGGCGGCCAGCCGCTCGGTCGCATCGATGGCACCATCGGCGTCGCTGATGCCCTCCAGCAGGACGCAGAACTCGTCACCGCTGAGCCGGGCCACCATCCCGCCGGTCTGGTAGTGCCGCAGCCGCTCACCGATCTCCATCAGGGCGTCATCGCCGGCCTGGTGGCCCAGGCTGTCGTTGATCACCTTGAAGTTGTCCACATCCAGCTGGATGACGACCACGTGCTGCCGGCGATGTCCGGTGAGCGCCTGGGTAAGGCGCTTCTCAAAGGCCGCCTTGTTGGGCAGGCCGGTCATCTGGTCGTGGTAGGCCATGTGGAGCAGCTGCTCCTCGATCCGCTTCTGCTCGGTCACGTCCCGGGAGGAGGTGACAAGGCCGGACGGGCGCCCCTCCTGGTCCCGCACAGGGCGGGCCAGGGTCTCGAACCAGACGTAGGAGCCGTCCTTCCGGCGGATCCGGTAGGCGGTGCGCACCTGCTCACCGGCCAGCGCCTGCTGCATGGTTTCGGTCAGGCGGGCGGCATCCTCCGGGTGGACCAGCTGGTTGGCCAGCCGGCGGAACTCCTCCTGCGAAAAGCCCAGGAGCGGCTCGCAGGCCGGGCTGACGTAGGTGACGTTGCCGTTGGGGTCGACGGAGGCGATCAGATCGCCGGCGTGGTCGGAGAGGAGCCGGTGGAGCCGCCCTTCCTCGATCAGCGCCGTCTGGGTCTTGTTCAGTTCGGTGGTGTCGAAGGTGATGCCGAGGACCCCGACCACCTCGCCGCCCTGCCCGCGGAACGGCTCCACGAAGGTCCGGAGGAGGCGGGCCCGAACCCGGACCTCCACCTCGCCGGACTTGCCGGCCAGCGCCCGCTGGATCACCACCCGCTCGGGCCCGACGAAGTCGCTCAGGGAGGCGGCCGCCCCCTTGTCGGCGGTGAGGCCGGGGGCCCTGAGACCGGCGCCCATGGCGTGGATGATCCGAAGCTCCTTGTCCACCACCCAGAGGATGGCGGGGACCTGGTTCATGGTGGCCCAGAGCCGGGCTTCCCGCTCCTGGAGCGCCTCCTGAACCCGCTTGTACTCGGTCACATCGTAGGCCTGGATCAGGAAGCCCTCGACGTTCGGGTCCTCCAGCAGGTTGGTGGCGACGACCTCCATCCAGCGGAGTGAGCCGTTGGCCTGCACCAGCCGAAGCTCCCGGCGTACCTCGGCGCCCTGGGCGGTGATCAGCGAGCGGAGCAGGTCGTCGTAGGCGTCGAAGTCTGACGGGTGGACCAGGGTGCGGCAGCTGTTGCCCCGCAACTCGGGGGCGGGCCGCCCCAGCAGCCGGACAGCGCCGGCGCTCACCTCCTGGATGCGCCCGTCGGGGCCCACCAGCAGGAGCGCATTCGCCACGTTCTCCAGGATGGCCACCATGTGGCGGTCCCGCTCCCGCAGCGCCTTGCGCTCAGCCTCCAGCCGCTCCAGCTTCAAGCGGGTCAGGTGGAGCAGCCAGGCAAGTACCAGGATCGCGGCCGAGCCCATGGCCAGGATGACCGATCCCATCGTGTTCATGACTTGCCCCTCCCTTCCCGCCTGTGCTGAGGGCATACTTCTGCATCGTACAATCCACTATATGAAGTTTACCATACCCTATACGCGGAATATACCCGTCAAAGATAATTTATAGAAAAAAAGGCGCGAGACCGCCATTGGGGTCTCGCTTTTTGTCGAATCTCGTCGGACGCTAACTGCCGGTTGAGGAGTAGGCCCGGATGCCCAGGTTCCAGAAACCGTAGGCGGCCAGGATCGCCGCCAGGCCGACCAGCGGCGTGGCCCAGGCCAGCAGGGGGAAGGAGAGATCCCCGGTGCGCTCCAGCAGCACATGGGCCGGGAAGTAGTTGATGAAGGCGAAGGGCACGATGGTGGTCAGCACAATCTGGATCGCCCGGTGGTAGATGGAGACGGGGTAGTTGATCAGCTGGCGGGCCGGGAAGACCAGGCTCCAGTAGAAGACGTAGGTCCGGGTCGTCCAGAAGGCGATGGTGGCGACGCAGATGATGGCCGCCCCCAGGATCAGGCCGCCGCCAACGGCGGTGAGGAGCAGGTAGGCCAGTTTGACCGCCGTGAGCCGGATGCCGGTGGCCTGGACAGCGAAGAGAAAAGCCGCAATGGAAAAGACGAACTGACCGGCCCCGGCCACGGGGGACTGGCTCCCCAGCACGGTGAGCAGCGGGTTGATGGGCCGCAGCAGCGCCCGGTCGAAGCTCCCCTGCCGGATCTGGTCCTCGAAGCCGTGCAGGCTGAAGAAGAAGGAGACGGCGAACCCCCAGGCCAGGATCGCCAGGGCGTAGAGGAGGACGATCTCCTCGAGCCTCCAGCCATCGATCGTATGAAACCGCTCCGTCAGCCAGTAAAGCGCGATGAACTGGCCCCCATAGGTCAGGACCATGGAGATGATGCTGGCCACGAAGTTGATCCGGTACTGCATCTGGGAGCGGGCCTGGGCGAGGGACATGCGGAGATAGCTGGAGAGGTTGTGGCTCAGACTGCTCATCGGCTTAACCTCCCTGCATGGTCAGCTTGTGCTGACCGGCATACCACATGCCGTACAGTACGGCGCAGCCGCCGGCGGCCCAGACCAGCTGCAGGGCGATGGCCTGCCAGAGGGCGGCGCCGGCGAGGGTTCCCGCCAGGATGGCCGAAGGGGTGAAGAAGGTGCCGGCAAAGGGCAGGAGCCGGGCTATCGGGGCGATCCAGTCGGGCAGGTAGTACAGCGGGATGAAGGCGCCGGAGAAGAGGGAGCTGGCGATTCCCCAGAGCTGCTCCGCCTCGTCGAACTGAACGGTCCAGAGGGCGATCAGGCTGAGGGCGAGCTGGAAGGTGGCGGTGATCACCCAGCCCAGGAGGCCGCTGGCCACGAAGAGCAGCAGTGTCTCGGCCGAGGGGACCGGCAGTTGGAACAGCACCCACATGAGCAGATAGATCGGCAGAGAGCGAAGAAGGCGGAAGAAGGAGCGGCCCAGGAAGTCCCCCAGAACCCGCAGCGGAAGGGCGACGGGCTTGATCAGCTCCAGGCCCACATCGCCCATGCGGAACTTGGCGCTGACCTCCCAGGTGGGGAGGAAGTAAAGTTCCGAGAGGAACCGGGCGGCGATCACGTAGCTCATCTGGCGCTGCAGGGCCTCCGCATCGCCCCGGAGCAGCGCTGTCCAGATCCCGGCATAGAGGATGAACCAGATCAGGCTCGACACGATCCCGAGCCAGCCCTCCACCTTGTAGGCGGCCTGCTGGCGGAACCCTTGTGTGACAAAGGCGTAAAAAGCGCGCATCGTGGTATCAAACCCCTCCCCCAAATGGCCCCGACGATATTTGACGAGGGGCAGGGGCCAATTGTTCCATTCCAGCCCAACGCCGATGCAGCAGGGGAACGCGACCCAAAGGCAGAAAGCCCACGGCAAAGCCCCCGGGAAGGAGCGATGACCGTGGACCGCTGCTTTGGCTCCCATGATGAACGCTATGCCCGCTACCATGACACCGAATGGGGCGTGCCTGTGCATGACGACCGGACCCTGTTCGAGTTCCTGATCCTCGAAGGGGCCCAGGCAGGCCTGAGCTGGCAGACTATCCTGCACCGGCGCGAGGGGTACCGCCGCGCCTTTGCCGGCTTCGACCCGGCGGCGGTGGCGGCCTTCGACGCCAAGCGAGTGGAGGAACTGCTGGCCGACCCGGGGATCATCCGGAACCGGAGCAAGGTGGAGGCTGCCATCGGGAACGCCCGGGCCTTCCTCCAGGTGCAGACCGAGTTCGGCAGCTTCGACGCCTACATCTGGCGGTTCGTGGGGGGCGCCCCCCGGCAGAACCGGTGGGCCTCCCTGAAGGAGGTCCCCGCCACCACCCCCGAGTCGGATGCGATGAGCCGCGACCTGAAGCGGCGGGGCTTCAAGTTCGTGGGCTCCACCATCTGCTACGCCTTCATGCAGGCGGTGGGGATGGTGAATGACCACCCGGTGACCTGCTTCCGCCACGCCGAGGTGGCCCGGCTCAGCTGAGCGGGCGGTCGGTGGGCCGGCTCCGACGGAAGAGGACTCTCCCCTTGTCATGTGGAAGTAAGTCCTACTCCCGAACGGAGGTTCACTAAATGAAAGCAGAGATACTGAATGCCTTCCTGTCCGCTGCCTCCAACAGCGTCTCCAAGGAGGTTCAATCGCAGGTTAAGCGGACCGGCCTGCACGTGGACCCGTCTGAGCATGTGACCGACGAGGTAACCGTCTACCTCTCCATGGTGGGATCCCTGCGGGGCATGGTGCTGGTGGGGATGAGCCTGAGTACCGCCCGCTCCATGGCGGCCACGATGGTGGGTGAGCCCCAGGATGAGCTGACGGAGATGGGCCTCTCTGCCCTGGCGGAGATGGGCAACCTGATCGCAGGCGGCGCCTGCATCGAGCTGGAGAAGCTTCAACTGGAGGCCGATATCACCCCGCCCACGATCATGATCGGCTCCCGCTCCAAGATCTCCACCCTGGGGGTTCAGCGCTACGTGATGCCGCTGGCCACCAAGCACGGACTCATCAACCTGCATGTGGCAGTCGAGCTGCAGGCGGGGATCGGATAAGAGCAGCCCCTCTCCGGCAGCGGGGAGGGTCCTGTTTTGGCCTTGCTATAGGCCTTCGATCCAGCACTTCCGACTATAAAGGACTAGGGCTGAAGGACGTGCCGGTAAGGCCCCAACCCGATTCTTTATCCGAATCCCCCCATAACGGTTGACAGGGGGCACCCGGACATGGTAATTTCCACTTGCGAGTGATACTCATTCTCAACCGGAGGCGATCGATCCTCATGAAAACCCCCCGTCGACTTCTCTCCTCGGTTCTGTCCCTCATGGTGGCCGCTGGCATTCTCGCCGGCTGTGGCTCCGCTTCGACTCCCGCTCCCGCTGAGCAGAAGCCCGCTGCCGAGCAGAAGCCCGCCGCTCCGGAGCCGGCGAAGGAACAGGTTGTCAATATCTACACCGCTCGGCATTACGCTGTCGACGATGTTCTTTATGCGGACTTTACCAAGAAGACCGGCATCAAGGTGAATGTGGTCAAGGGCTCGGCTCCGGAGTTGATCGAGCGCCTGAAGCGCGAGGGTCAGTCCACCCCGGCCGACCTCTTCATCACGGTCGACGGCGGCGTGCTGAACACCGCCAAGGAGGCGGGCGTGCTGCAGCCCGTGAAGTCGGCCACCGTGGATCAGAATGTCCCGCAGCACCTGCGCGACAAGGATAACCACTGGATCGGCCTCTCCACCCGTGCCCGGGTGATCGTCTACGCCAAGGACCGGGTGCAGCCCGACCAGCTCTCTACCTATGAGGACCTGGCCAGCGAGAAGTGGCGGGGCAAGCTGCTGGTCCGCTCCTCCACCAACCTCTACAACCAGTCGCTGGTCGCCTCGCTGATCGCCCTGAACGGCGAGCAGGCCACGGCTGAGTGGGCGAAGGGTATCGCCGCCAACCTGGCCCGCAAGCCCGAGGGTGGCGATCGTGACCAGGCGAAGGCCATCGTGGCCGGTGTGGGCGATGTGGCGATCATGAACACCTACTATGTCGGTCAGATGGTCAACGCCAAGGATGCCGAGGAGGCCAAGGTCGGCAAGGCGGTTGGGGTCTTCTTCCCGAACCAGCAGACCACCGGTACCCACATCAACATCAGCGGCGTGGGCCTCACCAAGCACAGCAAGAACCCCGAGGCGGCTGTCAAGCTGATCGAGTTCCTGACCAGCCAGCAGGCCCAGGAGCTGATGTCGAAGGAGAACTACGAGTACCCGGTCAACCCGAAGGCGCAGTGGCCTGAGTTGCTCGCCTCCTGGGGCAAGTTCAAGGCGCAGCAGATTGACTTTGCCAAGCTGGGCGAGTACAACAAGCTGGCGCTTCAGCTGATGGACAAGGCGGGCTGGAAGTAGTGACGGCATGGGCAACTCTGATCCGGGACATTCGGAAGCACACCAACGGATGGCTCCTGGTAAGCCTGATTGGGGCAGCGGTAGTACTGCTGCCCCTGTTGCCCATTTTGATCTCGCTGTTTCAGGCGCCCAACGAAAACTGGCAACACATTCAGGAGTACCTGCTCCGGAGTTACCTGGTCGAGACTTCGGTACTGGTCCTGTTCACCTCGCTCTTCACCGTGCTCCTGGCAGTGCCGCTGGCCTGGCTGATCGCCGCTTACGACTTTCCCCTGCGCGGCTTTTTTCGCTGGGGCCTGATGCTCCCGCTGACGATTCCGCCCTACATTGCGGCGTACACCTACAGCACCATGTTCAGCTACACCGGCGTCGTCCAGACGGCCCTCCGCTCCCTGGGGGTCACACCCGACCCGCGGTACTTCGGCATCATGTCAATGCCGGGGGCGGTGTTCATCTTTACGCTGTTTCTATTCCCCTATGTCTATATCATTACCAAGTCGTTCCTCGAGAACCAGAGCGGCTCCTACGTGGAGAATGGGCTCCTGCTCGGGCGCTCGCCGGCTGCCATCTTCTTTCGGATCGCCCTGCCCATGTCCCGCCCAGCCATCATCGGCGGTGTCTCGCTCGTGGCCTTTGAGGTCCTGGGGGATTACGGCGTCGCCAACTACTACGGTATTCAAACCATCTCCACGGCGATCTTCAGGACCTGGTTCGGCATGTACGACATCGACTCGGCGGTCCGGCTGGCCGCCTGGTTAATGGTCGTCATCGTGGGCCTCTTTATCCTGGAGCACCTCTTCCGGCAGGGCCGGCAGTTCAGCGCCACCACCAGCAGGTCGAGGCCCCTGGTGCCCCGCAAACTGAGGGGAGCCGGTGCGGTCGCTGCCTCTCTGTTCTGCGGGCTGGTCTTCGCCTGGTCCTTTCTCATCCCGATCCTCCAGCTGGTGGTCTGGGCGACCTGGACGTACGGCGACGTGCTGACCCCGGCGTTCTGGGAGTTGACGGCTCGCAGCCTGCAGCTCGCCCTGCTGGCCACCGCGATCATCCTGGTCCTGTCGGTGGTGGTGGCCAACGTCAACCGGACCATGGCCAGCCGGTCCACGCAGGCCCTTGCCCGCCTGATCACCGCCGGCTATTCCGTTCCCGGGGCGATTGTGGCGGTGGGCGTACTGGTCATCTTCCTCTGGGCCGACCGCCTGCTGGCGCCCTTCTATGCCCGCATGGGGATGGGCGACGCCCCCCTGGTCCTGAGCCTCTCGCTGGCGATGCTGCTTGTCGCCTATGTCGTGCGGTTTATGGCCACGGGCTACCACGCCGTGGAGGCTGGGTTCGAGAAGATCGGCACCCGGTATCTGGAGGTCTCCCGTATGCTCGGTCATGGCATTACCAGGAGCTTCTTCCGGGTCGACCTGCCGCTGATCAAGGGGGCTCTCTTCAGCGGGGCGATTCTCACCTTCGTCGAGATCGTGAAGGAGTTGCCGCTGGCGCTGCTGCTCCGGCCGTTCAACTTCAACACCCTGGCCACGAAGGCGTACCAGTACGCCAGTGACGAGCAGATCCATCAGGCGGCAGTCCCTTCGCTCTTCATCATTGCCCTCAGCATGCTCTCCGTCTTTCTGCTGGACCGAGTGGGGAGGGAGAGCGCCGAATGAGTTTCGGCAGGGCCCTGAATGGTTGGTCGTAGAGGAAAAAGATAGGGCCTCCTGCATCCGCCGGTCGGACAGCAGGAGGCCTTTTTGTCGGAAGCCCGAGAGCCTGCCCGGCATCGGGACGGCTCTTCTCACATCTCCGGCACCGCTGCGGTCGGGCGGTCCCGCATCTGCACGGTGATGGCCCCGATCACCACCATGACGATGCCCGCCTGCTGCAGCCAGCTGAGCCGCTCCCCCAGCAGGATGGCCGCCAGGATCACGGTGAAGACCGGCTCCAGGGTGCTGATGATCGCCGCACGGGTCGGCCCCACCTTCGGCAGGCCGGCAAAGAGGGTGATCAGGGCGAGCACCGTGGAGGTGAGCGCCAGTGCGGCGCCGTAGGCGATCGCCCCCGGCGGGGGCAGGCTCTGGCCGGTTAGCGGGGCGATGCTGAGGTAGACCACGGCCGCCCCCAGGGTGACATGTGCACTGGAGACAATGGGGGAGACCCCCTGCGTCCAGCGCTCCCCCATGATGATGTAGGCGGCGTAGAGCGCTGCGGCGCCGGTGATCATCAGCAGCCCCTGCAGGGTGAAGCCGCCGGCGCCGGTGCCCGTGCCGAGGAGCAGCCAGGTGCCCGCGCCGGTCAGGAGCAGGCCGGCCAGCCCCATCCGGCCCAGCCGCTCGCCCCGGAAGAGGCCGACCAGGGCGATCATGGCCGGGTGCAGGTAGAAGATGCCGGTGGCCAGCCCCGCGTCGATGTAGGGGAGCGCCGAGAAGTAGAGCATGGAGACCATCGCCATGCCCATGCTGCCGAGGACGATCAGTTGGGCGCGCTTCAGCACGGGGACCCCGCCGGTCTGGCGCCGCCAGAGCAGGTAGAGCCAGAGGCTGAGCGCTGCCAGCACGAACCGGGTCGCCAGGAGGGTGACCGGCGTCGCCCCCGCCTGATAGCCAAGCTTGCCGAAGATCGGGTTCGTGGAAAATCCAAGGGCGGAAACCGCCACCAGAACGGCGCCCGCCGTCATTCCTGAGAGTTTACGCTTGTTCATATTGAACACATTCTAGATCGAGTCCCGAAAAAAAGATAGAGGGATCTTGAAGCCCGCCGGACTAGACCTTATGGACTAGCTGTTCTTGTGAAAATGGTCACAAGTTTAGAGTCGACTTTGACCTTTCGTCGCCTAGCTTTGTAAAGGGGCTTACTATAAGATCAGACCAGATCTTGTTCCTTCTTTCACAAGGGGTGGTGTCGAACATGACAGCCTGTTGCTGCCGCGGGATCGCCGCAGATGACCCCCGCTTCACCGAACTCGACGCCTTTATCGAGAGGACCCGGGGGACTCAGGGTTCGCTGATCGCCGTATTGCACCGGGCCCAACAGCTCTTCGGCTTCCTGCCCGAAGAGGTGCAGAGCCATGTCGCACGGGCGCTGGAGATTCCGCCCAGCGAGGTCTACGGCGTGGTCACCTTCTACAACTACTTCTCGACCGAGCCGGTCGGGAAGTACCCGATCAGCGTCTGCATGGGCACCGCCTGCTACGTGCGGGGTGCCGATCGGATCCTGTCGCTGCTGGAGTCGGAGCTGAAGATCAAGCCCGGCCAGGTGACCGAGGACGGTCTCTTCTCGCTGGAGGTCTGCCGCTGCATCGGCGCCTGCGGCCTCGCCCCCGTGATCACCGTCGCCGGCGAGGTCCACGGCAAGTTGACGGAAGGGGAGACCCGTAAGCTGCTGGCCGCCATCCGCCAGGAGGCCGGCGTTGAGCCGACGCAAGAGGCGGAGACGGTCGCGGTGGGGAGTGAAGCCCGATGATGCCGATGACGACCCCCATTCAGTCCCTGGCTGACCTGGAGGTGATCCGGGCCCAGGGCGCTGCCGCCATCGCCCTGCGGCAGGCCGCAGCGGTTCCGCTCAACGAGGCGGAGCAGGTCCACCTGCTGGTCTGCGGCGGTACCGGGTGCAAGGCCGGCAAGTCGGCCCGCACCATGCAGGCGCTGCAGGAGAGCATCGCCCAGGTAGGGCTGAGCGAGCGGGTGCAGGTGAAGCAGGTCGGCTGCTTCGGCTTCTGCCGCATGGGCCCGGTGGTCGTGGCCAACCCGGGCCAGACCTTCTACTGCGAGGTCCAGCCGAAGGATGCTCCCGAGATCATCACCCAGCATATCATCGGCGGCACGCCGGTACAGCGGCTGCTCTACGCCCCGAACCCGAAGGAGAAGAGCCGGATCCAGCAAATGATGGACCAGCCCTTCTACCGGGGACAGCAGCGCATCGCCCTGAAGAACTGCGGCCTGATCGATCCGGAGGATATCCGGGAGGCGATCGCTGCCGGCCGCTGGTTCGGCCTGGCCAAGGCGCTGCTGGAGATGACCCCTGAGCAGGTGGTGGACGAGGTCAAGAAGTCCGGCCTGCGGGGCCGGGGCGGCGGCGGCTTCCCCACGGGCCGCAAGTGGGAGCTGGCCCGGGCGGTCCCGGGCGATGTCAAGTACGTCCTCTGCAACGCCGACGAGGGCGACCCGGGCGCCTTCATGGACCGCTCGGTCCTGGAGGGCGACCCCCACGTGATCCTGGAGGCGATGGCGATCGCGGGCTACGCCGTGGGCGCCCGGCAGGGCTACATCTACGTCCGGGCGGAGTACCCGGTGGCGGTGGAGCGGCTGATCATCGCCATCCGTGAGGCGCGGGAGTACGGCCTGCTCGGGAGGAACATCCTGGGCACCGGCTTCAGCTTCGATGTGGACATCCGCCTCGGCGCCGGCGCCTTCGTCTGTGGCGAGGAGACGGCGCTGATCGCTTCGATTGAAGGCCAGCGGGGCACGCCCCGGCCCCGGCCGCCCTTCCCGGCGGTCAAGGGGCTCTGGGGAAAGCCGACGCTGAACAACAACGTCGAGACCTACGCCAACATCCCCGACATCATCCTGAACGGCGGGCAGTGGTACGCCTCGATGGGCACGCCCACCTCGCCGGGCACCAAGGTCTTTGCCGTCGCCGGCAACATCATGAACACCGGCCTGGTGGAGGTGCCCATGGGCACCACGCTCCGGGAGATCGTCTACGGCATGGGCGGTGGCATTCCCAAAGGCAAGCCGTTCAAGGCGGCCCAGACCGGCGGTCCGTCGGGCGGCTGCATCCCCGCCGAGCTGCTGGACACCCCCATGGACTTCGACTCTCTGACCGCCATCGGCTCCATGATGGGCTCCGGCGGCCTGATCGTGATGGATGAGTCCACCTGCATGGTGGACGTGGCCCGCTTCTACCTGGAGTTCACCCAGGAGGAGTCCTGCGGCAAGTGCCCGCCCTGCCGGATCGGCACCAAGCGGATGCTGGAGATCCTGGACCGGATCGTAGCCGGACAGGGCCGGATGGAGGACCTGGATGAGCTGGAGCGGCTGGCCCACGGGATCAAGACCACCTCGCTCTGCGGCCTGGGGCAGACCGCCCCGAACCCGGTCCTCTCCACCCTGAAGTTCTTCCGGGAGGAGTACGTGGCCCATGTTCGGGAGAAGCACTGTCCCGCCGGCCGCTGCCCGTCGCTGACCGAGTTCAGGATCGACGTCGAAAAGTGCAAGGGCTGCGCCGTCTGCGCCCGGAACTGCCCGGTGGACGCTATCAGCGGCGAGGTGCGCAAGCCCTTCACCATCGACACCGCCAGCTGCATCAAGTGCGGCGCCTGCGCAGAGGTCTGCAAGTTTAACGCCGTCGTTCACTAGGGGGGTGACCCACGCTATGATCAACCTGACAATCGACCGGCGCCCCGTCTCGGTGGAGCCCGGCACGACGGTGCTGGAGGCCGCCAAGAAGCACGGGATCAAGATCCCGACCCTCTGCTACCTCAAGGAGATCAACCAGATCGGGGCCTGCCGGATGTGCCTGGTAGAGGTGAAGGGGGCCCGGGGGCTGCAGACCTCCTGCACCCTGCCCTGTGAGGAGGGCATGGAGGTGACCACCAACAGCCAGGTGGTCCGTGATGCCCGCAAGATGGTGCTGGAGCTGATCCTCTCCGATCACAACATCGCCTGCCCGACCTGTGTGCGGGTGGATAACTGCGAGCTGCTCCACCTGTCGCAGATGCTGGGTGTGGCGGGGCTGGAGGTCCAGGGCGACCGACATCCGGCCCGCCAGGACTACGACTCCCCCTCCCTCACCATCGACGGCTCCAAGTGCGTCCTCTGCCTGCGCTGCGTGGCGGTCTGCCGCGAGGTGCAGGGCGTCTCGGCGATCTCGCTGGCAGAGCGGGGCTTCCATGCCAAGGTGACCCCCTTCTTCGAGGCCTCCATCAACGATGCGGCCTGCGCGTTGTGCGGGCAGTGCACCCTGGTCTGTCCGACGGGGGCGTTGACCGAGCACGACGACACCGACAAGGTCTGGAAGGCGCTCCTGAACCCGCAGAAGCATGTGGTGGTCCAGACGGCTCCCGCGATCCGGGTCTCCATCGCCGAGACCTTCGGGGTGGCGCCGGGGACCGTCTCCACCGGCCAGATGGTGGCCGGCCTGCGCAGCCTCGGCTTCGACCGGGTCTTTGACACGGTCTTCGCCGCCGACCTGACGATCATGGAAGAGGCGACCGAGCTGGTCCACCGGATTCAGGAGGGCGGTCCCCTGCCCCTGATCACCTCCTGCTCGCCGGGCTGGGTCAAGTACGCCGAGCACTTCTTCCCGAACGTGCTCCCCAACATCTCCTCCTGCAAGTCACCCCAGCAGATGTTCGGGGCCATGGCCAAGACCTACTACGCCGAGAAGGAAGGGATCGACCCGAAGGATATCGTGGTGGTCTCGATCATGCCCTGCACGGCGAAGAAGTTCGAGGCCAACCGGCCCGAGATGAACGCCTCCGGCTACCAGGATGTGGACTACGTGCTGACCACCCGCGAGCTGGGCCGCATGTTCAGGCAGGCGGGCATCGACCTGCCCCATCTGCCCGAGGAGGCCTTCGATAACCCGCTGGGCATCGGCACCGGCGCCGGCACGATCTTTGCCGCCACCGGCGGCGTGATGGAGGCCGCCCTGCGCACAGCTGCTGCCTGGCTGCAGCCCGAGGGCGATCTCCCCCGGCTGGAGTTCCAGGAGGTCCGGGGGGCCGTGGGCGGGGTGCGGGAGGCGACGGTCACCGTGGGCGGACTGGAGCTGAAGGTGGCGGTGGCCAACGGCCTGGCGGCCGCCGGCTGGCTGGTGGAGCAGATCAGCACCGGAGCCCGCCAGTACCACTTCGTCGAGGTGATGGGCTGCCCCGGCGGCTGCATCGGCGGCGGCGGACAGCCGATTCCCGCCAGCGGCCCGGAGGGGCTGGAGCAGGCACGCAAGGCCCGGATTCAGGCGCTCTACTCCATCGATCAGCGGATGGCGGTCCGGCGCTCCCACGAGAACCCTGCCGTTCAGGCGCTCTATGCCGAGTACCTGGGCGAACCGGGGGGCGAGCGGTCGCACCACCTGCTGCACACCCACTACGTGGTCCGGACGCCTGTGGGCGTGCGGCGGAAGTAGCGGCGGTGGCCAAAGCGGGCGCCAGGTCCGGGATGAGTTGTCATCCATAAGCAGTGGACCGGCGCCGCGAGCGCCGGTCCTTCGCCACCCGTCGTGTCCTTTGGTCTAGAGCGCTAGGGTTTGTGCCTTATTTCACAATCAGGTGGGTCTACCCGCAGATCCTCCATCCCTCCGGCGGGCGCTAGGCCTTCATGGTCTTGGGTTTGTTAATGACCTTATCATAAGATGGAGATAGCGGAGGTGAGCCGCCAATGCCAC